>NZ_JBFTPA010000013.1:0-204548 GCF_056398245.1 Paenibacillus sp. 01T47 | reverse complement strand
TTTTCTTGCTCATCCGTCAATCCATCGTTATCATCGTCTGGATCAGTCGAATCTGGAATGCCGTCTCCGTCTGTATCCAGCTCACCGTTTACTGTACCCGGCTTAGCTGCATCCGTTGGAAATGGATCGTCTTTATCGTTGATTCCATCCTTATCAGTATCAGGATCTTTTGGATTTGTACCTATTTTCGCTTCTTGCTCGTCCGTTAAACCGTCGTTGTCATCGTCTGGATCAGTCGAATCTGGTATGCCATCTCCGTCTGTGTCCAGCTCACCGTTTACTGTACCCGGCTTAGCTGCATCCGTTGGGAATGGATCGTCCTTATCGTTGATTCCATCCTTATCCGTGTCTGGATCTTTCGGATTTGTACCTATTTTTGCTTCTTGCTCATCCGTCAAACCGTCGTTGTCATCGTCTGGATCAATGGAGTCTGGAATACCATCTCCGTCTGTATCCAGTTCCAAATCTGGCTCCGTGGTAAAGGTCCATACTAATTTATCAGAAATACCCGCATAGCTGTTTCCGTCTTTATCCTTCAAAGCTCCAGCTGCAATTAGGACGTAATATTCTGTACCTGGCTCCAAATATTCGACCTTAGGCCCATTGCCAGGTTGCGGGAGGATTGGAGGATTGATCGTTACCGTATTTCCCGATATATCGACTCCCATTTCTCCGATACTCACTTTATGCACAACGCTATTGTCAGACTTCTTTCTAATTTCAAAGCTCTTGCCGTTTACTCCCTGAACATTTGTGCTAAACGTCAGTTTTAGAGCTGTACTCTGAGAAACACTATTTGACCCTCCGGCAGGTGAGTATGCGGTAACCTTCAGTTCATTTTTTTCTGGAGCAGCACCTGTAGTAAAACTCCACGTTGTCTTGTCAGTAATGCCTGCGTATAATGCACTACTGGTCGTGCTTTTCAGTGCTCCCGCTTCGATTTGAACATAGTAAGCAGTATTGTATTCCAAATAATTCCCTGGAGCATCCGATACCATTAGGTAAGGATTTATCTTTACTTTATTACCCGATACACTTACATCGCTTATGCTGCTAATTTCAAAAGTATGAGCAATGCTGTCATCAGATTGCTTCTTGATAAAAATCTTTTTACCCGGAATCACTTGTACATTCTCGCTAAAAGTTAGCAACAAATCGGAGTTAGTGGCCACTGCTGAAGCATCATCAATAGGAGATAATGTCGTGACAGTTAGTGGCGAAACTCGCTTTGCTGTCTTGAAGCTCCAGATCGTCTTACCTGTTATGCCCTTATACGTATTGCCTGCCTTGTCCTTAAAGGCTCCATCATCAATCAGAACGTAATAGCCCGTATCGTTAGCTAAACTAGTTGACAATTTAATGGTCGCCTTAGTTCCTGCTAGTGTCAATTTTGCAGTATCGTTAGCTGCAATGGTTTCAACAACACTATCATCACTTGCTTTGCGGATGCTAATGTTTTTGCCCGCCATCGCTTCCACGATCTCACTGAAAGTCAGCTGCAAACTCGCATCTACCGCCACATCAAGAGCATTATTCGCTGGTGAATATCCAGTAGCTATAGGCGCCGTTGTGTCTGGTGCAGCTTCTGTTTTAAAAAACCATATCTTTCCTGGCTCGCCCATATACATTACGTTTTCGTTCATTAACTGAATGAATTGGAACATGCCATCAAAATCATTATTGTATATGTCCTGAAACGCACCTTTATCCATGAGAATATAATAATAGGTATTGTTTTTCATGTTTTTCGTTGGATTAATGGTAACTTTGTTCCCAGAAATCGTTATTTTGCTCGTATCTGTTGAAGATATTTCTTCTAACAAAATTGGAGCCGTTGGATTTGTTCCATCCGGTGTGGCTCTGCCCGGTTCAAAAATCTTTATTTTCTTGCCTATTCCAGCCTTCACATTTTCGTTGAACGTTAATGTCATGTCTGTACTGATGGAAACATCCACAGCAGCTTTCGCTGGAACAAATGTTGTCGCCACCGGGCCAACAGTATCTGCTGCCTTACCCGTTTTGAAATGCCATGATTCGGTAACTGTATCCTGTACTTGACCATCATGAATTTCGACATCAGCGGATAATCCAGCATAGCCGTTCCCTGCAATATCCGTAAAAGTAGATCGTTCAATCTTCACAAAATAATTCGTCTGATATTCCAGATCCGCTGCTGGATTAATCGTTGCTACATTATCCAAGACTGTTACCTTTGTCGAATCACCTGCATCTATTGTTTCTACTAACGTTGCATCGCTTATTAAGATCGGATAATCTGGTCCGTTAATCATTGATAATTCCCGAGGTTTCCAAATCGTTATCTTTTTACCCGCCAATGCCTTTACTTTCTCATCAAACGTTAATTTAAGATTAGTATCCACACCAACATTCTGTGCACCCTTAACTGGAGTTAGTGCTGTCACAACAGGAGCTTGATTATCAGCTGGCTCTGACGGTTCAGAAGGTTCAGCATCCAATGCAACAGCAACAGGAACCATGAAGGTTCCGACCATAAAAGGACCCGCACTGAGCTCAATTGTTTTGACGACCGTATTTGTCGTTGTATTAATAACACTCATATTGCTCGAGCCATAATTAATCGTGTACGCTTGAAGACCATCTTTGGAAACGCCGATGACGTAAGGGTTAGCATCAACATTTATGGTAGCATCCACTTTAAGGGTTGCCGCATTGATTACTGACACAGAGTCATTATAGCCATGTGCTGCAAATATCTTACTGCCATCAGGACTAACTTCTGTTGCAGTTGTCTTGCTGCCAACCAGTATATCCGCTTCGTGAGTTTTTGAACTCGTATCAATTATGTTTACGAAATTAGTTACTAAGTTAGCCACATAAACCTTTGTGCCTGAGGGATTAACCGAGAGTCCGTAAAGTTCCCCCTCAATGGTAATTTCCTTCACAACTGTTTCGCTTATTATATCTATAATCGTAAGTTTTCCGGTTCTACTAGTAACATAAAGATCATTCCCAACCAATGCCATCGCAATAGGCGTAGCTACGGATATTTTTTTCTCCTCAACAAGCGAGGCTGTATTTATAACTGAAATCGAGCTTCCTGAGTCATTTGCCACATAAGCTTTACTTCCATCCTTATTAAAGGCAACGCCATGAGGCTGAACTCCAACCGGTATGGTCGCGATTACCTCATCCTTCGCCGGATCAATAACCGAGACCGTATTGCTTGCTCTGTTGGTTATGAACACCTGCTTCTGATTGGGGTTGATCGCAGCGCTGTTCGGTTGGTTTCCTACCGTGATTTTAGCCTTTTCTACAGTCAAATCTGTTAGATTAACAACATCGACAGTACCATTGCTAAAGCTTGTGATATACGCTTTTTTAAATACAGAAACTTCTCCAGCTCCAGCCGCATTTACCTTTCTCCCATCCTCCATAAACAATGACGAGCATAGGTTGACCATCAGCGCGAATAGAATCATACTGATTATCTTCTTGGACCTTACTAAACTAAGCATATTTTTGACCTCTCTCCCACCGTGTGATTGGCTATTACCATGTTTGGAAGAATCTTATCAATTAGAACTCAACAAAATCTCACAATTCGTCGCTACATGTCGAAAAAACAAAAAAAGAACAGTGGACACTCCTCTGCTCTAATTGTTTATAACTATATTTTTAATGAATCTAGAACGTAGATAACCTGCTCTTCATTTCCAAAGACGGCTCTATTCCAAGCTCTTCGCGGCTGGCCCTCTCATATTTCGTATATAGTCGAAGCATCTTCTCTCTGTTCCCTTGTCTCTCATAAATATCGATCATAAGCTGATTCATCTCTTCATGGAGCGGATAAACTGCCAAATATTTGCCCAGGCGATGCTCCGCTTGATTCCAGTCATTCGATAATAAATCATCTTCAACTAGCTTTTTGGTCATCGTGGAGTATTGTTTAAAATAAGCTTCCTCCAGTGGTATTTTCCATAGATAGGTTTTCCCATCCAGCAGCGGCCCTTGATACAGCGCACATAAATACTCCATTTGCTCCCTATCCAGCTTCCCCTCGGCAAAAGAGACATTTGAGCGTTGGAACGCTAGCGCATCATACATTTGGTTTCCCGTTTCCATCATGTAACCATCATTCATTTTGCGAATGCTCATGCCGAGTTCATTTTCTTTCAATATTTTCTTCATAAGATAAATTGTATTGTATAGATTGGAAGAGCTTCTCTCCTCCGGCATATCCGGCCACAACAAATCCATTACCTGCCATTTGCTAATATTGCGTCCCGAATGACACAGAAAATAGGCAAACAGCTCCTCAGCCCTGCGTGTCCGAAAATGTACAGGAACCCCTTCCGAATTGCGAACCTCGAACCCACCAAAACATTGGATCATAGATAAATCCTTTTGAGGGATGACCATTGTAGTTGCGCGCTGCCGATTAACTAAACGTTCTGTCACCCGTTCAATTGTTGAAGGTGTTACTGGCTTTAAAATATAATCAATCGCTTCTACCCCAAACGCGTCCAGAGCATAGTTCTTGTAAGCAGTTGTAAAAACAATTTCTGTCTGTATCGTTAACGCCCGTACTTTCCGTGCAAGCTCAAGCCCATTCATCTTAGGCATCTCCACATCTATGAAAGCTACGTCGGGCTTAATGTCTTCCATCTTCTCTAGTGCTTCAATAGGATTAGTGAACGCTCCCACAATGGTGTAATTAGTATTCCGTCCTAAAATAACCTTCATCAATTCCAATATCGGCTTCTCATCTTCAATAATGACAGCCCGAAACATAATCTTCACCCCTTTAATCCTTCATCCAAAATATCGTCCAAGTGTTGCGTCATGATTATTCACCCTATACGATACCATAAGGCAAATACATCGTTATCTTTGTTCCGCTCCCTTGCTCTGAATGAACGGTGAATGCAGCACCAGAAATGGCCTCTAGCCGCTTTCGAATATTAGCGATAGCAATGCCCCCATCCCGCTTCTCTCCGCTCGTTATTTGACTAAGCAGAATATCCGACATTCCAACACCATCGTCCTCGACGGTTACTTGTATATAGCCATGTCCTTCATTAATCTTTAATGAAACAGTGCCCTTTCCTTCTTTATCAAACAACCCGTGACGGATCGCATTCTCAACAAAGGGCTGTATGCATAAAGAAGGAATCTCTACATCTTGAAGACCTTCATCTACATGAGAGATAAAAGTAAACCGCTCTCCAAACCTAGCCTTTTCGATCTCAACATAGGCATGAATCAATTCAAGCTCACGGTCTAGAGGAACGACTAAATTAGATCGATCCGTATCTAAAATGTAGCGTATATATTGACTAAGCATCGACAATAAATAGGCTGCTTTTTCTCCATCTGTATAACAGAAGGAAATAACGCTGCTTAACGCGTTGAACAAAAAATGAGGCTTAATTTGAGCCTGATGAAAGGCTAGCTCATTTTGAATGGCCTCCTGAATGGAGGTTTTCATTGCAATCAATGTTTGGATTCTAGCAAGCAGCGTCTCACCATCAAATGGCTTCGTTATATAATCATTAGCACCTGCCCTGAAACCTAACGCAATATCTGCAGGTGTGTCCTTAACAGTTGCGAAGAGAATGGGCAAATCTAGAATAGAATAGCGGTCTCGCAGTGTACGGCATAGCTCAATACCAGAAGTACCCGGCATCATGACATCTAAAATAACAAGGTCCACACGAGGATGCTCGTCCATCTTGAACATCGCTTCTTTAGCCGAAAATGCTGTAATCACATTGTATCGATGCTGCTTTAATATATGTAATAAGCTATATATATTGGAGGCCTCGTCATCCACTATTAAAATGGTACGATCATAATAGCCTATAACGTCGAGCGAGGCGTGATCAGCTGTCACTCGCTGCACCATTTCGTTTTCTGAGGATGCCGAAGCTTCCCGATAGCCTTGAATGTCTAAAGCCCTAGGCAGTGTAAAGAGCATACGAGTTCCTTCACCGATCTCGGACCAATCCACTCGAATTTCGCCGTCCATTCGCTCAACCAGCTTGCGGCTAATGTACAGACCAACTCCCATTCCCATATAACCATCCGTCGGAAGGGTTTCTTCCAGCTGCTCAAAATATTCGAAAACCTTCAAAAATTTATTGCTTGGAATCCCTTTTCCCGTATCCTCAACAGTGATAGCTACCCTATTGTCCAACAACCTCGAATTAACCCTTATCCAGCCGTTCTCTGTATGCCTGATTGCGTTATAAATCAGATTATAGAGCACCTGTCTAAGTCTGCTTTCGTCTGCAACTACCCGTATATCCACTTCCACCTGATTGTCTAATCGCACCGACTTCCCAGCTAGCTCAAATTGCAACACATCAAATACGATCTGGACGGCTACTCGCAAATCCACCACTGACATATGCAGCCTTAATTCTCCATGCTTCAAGCGGCTTACATCAATTAAGTCATGAATTAACATAGATAGTTTAGTGGAAGTATCCTTGATCAACCAAAGATTTTGTTTTTGCTTTGGCTGCAAATTATGATCCTCATCCTCAAGCAAATGAGCTGTCATGTTCATAATACCGTGCAGAGGTGTTTTGATCTCATGAGAGGTACTCATCAAAAACTCATCCTTCAGTTGATTGGAAACGAGCAATTGACGGGAGAGTATTTCAGTTTTCTCATAGGCATTCGAAAATCTTACAGCGAGCAAAATATTTATAATGACAATAAATCCGATAATACCGAATGTTCCCACTAAATTAGTGTCTACGACATTCGTCGAGTAGAGACCATCGTATATGAGAAAAACCATCAAAGAAACGCCGCTCCCAATGAACAGAAGCCATTCTTTCCCTTCAGACGAAGTACTCTCACTGCGTATGTAAAATACAGCCATTTTCAAAATGATATACGACACCAACAGCCCTAAATAATATAAAGTTAAACCTTTTACATTAATGTGAACGCTGTACGGCAGCAGCAAAACAGCAGCAATATAAAGGATAAATGGCGTTTGAAACAGCTTTAAGTTTCTCGGCGACAATAACCTGGCATCAAATGAACAAAAAAATATAATAATGACCATAGCACTTAAAACTTGGCTCAAATCAAGCAGCTTATAAGTGATGTCGAATGGAATGTTCGGAAGCAGCTGTTGAAATATTTTCTCACCATTCAGTGAACGCTCTAAAGACAAGATTAGCAGGTACAATCCGCTAAGCAAGTAAGCTTTATTCCTCCGTCCAAGATAATAAAAGATAAGATGATACGCCCCGAACATACCCATAATCAAAACAAGTCCAATTCCTATGCCTAGCTGTCTGCCATTCATCTTGCTAATATCATAATCCAATCCGAACGAAATCGAATTGACGATCCCCCCAGTGACAAACACATAATTGGATACCTGAATAACAAGCTCAACTTCCCTCGTTTCGGTTTGAAAAAAAGCGCTAGAAGGCGTATTTCCAGGTATGTTCAATTTTTTGCTCGAGGATGGTTGTCCACTTTCGCTTTCCAATTTGCCATTAATAAATAACCGATGAGCCATTCGGATACTTCTTGTTTTCAGACCCAAACCTTCCTTTTCATCTTGGAGCAGAACCTTTAGTCGATATGTCCCAAAGCCTTTTCGAGCCATACCTCCTTCAGCGTTTTTCCCTGTCCAAGTAGCAGGTACAGATAAATAAGAAATTCCCGAATTGTTTTGGTGAAAATCGGCAGGCGAAAGCAGCTGTCCTTCGTAAAATTCCCATTCACCATCAAGAAAAACAGGGCCATCCTGCTCAAGGCTCCAATTAGACAAATCCAGCACTCCCCGCTTTGCTTGCGGCAAGTCTCGGTTAGATTGCGTTAATACTTGCAGGCTGGCTGTCAATAAGATCGTAATTAGTAGAAATACTGCTATTTTGATCAATCTTTTAACGCTCTCTTTGTGCAATGCAGCAGCCCCTTCCACGGTTCATAACATTTCGTCCATTTTATCACCACAAGCTCACATAAATCTCTATAATTCTAGGCACAAAAAAAAGACTGTTCCGCGGTCACCAAAGTGACTTACAGGACAGTCCAAAGCTCAATGCTATTCATTTAAATCCAAGCCTTTAAATTAACCTGACGAATAAAGTCCGCTGGGCTAAGCGTCTCTGTAGCCGTACTCTCTGGCTCCGCTTCCGTTTCTTCTTCGCCGTTCATAATTCGTTTAAACAATTCTTCATTATGTGTTGCAAGAGCAAAATCAATTAAAGCCTCACGTTCAATGCGGTCAACCTCATCTTGAATGAGTACCTCTTCAAGTTCTACATCTTCATCAGGAATAAGGAAATTACGATTCGCAGAGGGTACTCTGAGCACGTAATCAAATACATTATCCGCATTGCGGTCGTAAGCTATAATATAACCATGTTCCCCGATGGGCAGGTTTTGTTCATATTGGTCAGCCACAATGACGACCTTTGTGCCTAGCTGTAGCATCGTCCTCAACTCCTGTTTCTTCGCCGCTGATTCTTTCACTACTATCCTACTAAAAAATGATAGCGGTGTCCAATCGAAGAGAGTTGATAGACGGAATAATTACATTATTCAACAGCTGAACTTCTGCGAAGAACCGTTGCTGATAAGCAAATAGACGCTGCAATACATAATATCGTAATTATAATCGACCACCCGAATCGACTATTATTTTCTATACCTGATACCGCGGCTTGATAGGCAAAACCGCTTAATGCGCCTGGACTCCACCCCAGTACCTTAGGAAACAGCCCCGTCAAAATGGATAAAATGACAGCTCCCCCCAATGCCGAGAACGCGGCAGCCGCCGGACTCCGAAGCAGCGAGCTGAAAAGGAGCGTAATCGTTGCTACAAAGGTGAGCCATAAACCGTAGATAAGCAAGCTGTTAAACACCTTATCCATTGGAGCATCGCCGATCAACAAGCCTGTATAGTACCAAGAAGCAAGATACCCCGCTATAAATGAGCCCCAGGTAAGCAAAATGATAGCTGTCCATTTGGAGCAGATGTAGGATAATACCGAAATAGGCTTTACAAGAATAAGTGATGCTGAGCCGTTGATACGCTCACCAGACACCGTCCCCATACAAACGAGCACGAGAACAAGAACCCCTAGTGTGCCAAATTGCTGCAGTGTTTGTGCAAGAACCTCAGTACCAAGCGGCGTAGGAATTTCGATAACCGTTCCCTCCGGCAAACTTCCTGCCTTCTCCAATATGACCGGCATGAAATAGGTTGATACCGGCTGCATAATACCGAGCAATATAAATACTAATGGCACCCATAGCAGCTTATAGCTTCGCATAAGTTCGAGAAGCTCCTTTTGAACCATAACCATGTACCGAGTAAAGCTTGACGATCCAGCTGAAGGAACAGTAACTGTCTGTAAACGACTCATTTCTTTTGTACTCATGCAGTCACCACCCTCATAAATAAATCCTCCAATGATGAATGACCAATCTCCAATTTGCTTACCTTAATTTGTTCTCTCGTCAATTCTTCAAGCAAACTCCGTCTAGCTGCATCCACTTCGTTTACAGTAAATCGTGCAATTCCATTGTGCAATTGAACATCTTGAAAGAGACTAGTTTTGCCGCTATTCGTAAGGGCCGGCTGGATACGCTCTACATAAGAGGATAACCAGCGTTCTGAATTTGCATCACGTTCAAGCTGAAGCTCAATGATCGGTTTGCGATGCTCATTGCGAATCTTCTCAATCGCTCCTTGCAGCGCAACTTTCCCATTCCGAATAATAATGACATCATCACACAGTTCCTCGGCATCATGCAGAACATGAGTCGAGAAAAGCACCGTCGTCTCCCGCTTCAGCTCACGCAGCAATTCAAGCACCTCTCTGCGTCCAATCGGATCAAGCGCTGAAACCGGCTCATCCATAACAAGCAGCTTAGGCTGATGGACAAGCGCTTGAGCCAGACCTAAGCGCTGCTTCATCCCTCCGGAATAGGAGCCTATTCTCCGCTTCGCAGCAGAGGAAATCCCGACACGCTCGAGCAACTCTTTGGCTCTTTTTTTGGCCTCTGCAGCGCTGAGACCGCATAATCTACCTGCATATATCACATATTCCATTCCAGTCATCCAATTATAGAACGACGGTGATTGCGGCAAGTATCCAATCAACTCACGATGATTGCCTGCTTGAGCAGATCCCATAAAATCCATTTGTCCTGCCGTCTGCTTAAGCAGGCCTGTAATCATTTTAATTGTTGTTGTTTTCCCTGCTCCGTTCGGTCCTAGAAGGGCAACACAGTGGCCTGTCGCAATCGAAAAATCGATTCCAGCTACTGCATCAACTGTACCGAACGTTTTTGTGAGTCCCTTCACCTGAAGCAATGCGCTCATCTTTCATTCCTCCTTCCAGCAATAAAGAAGGCGATCGGGCCAAAAATATTTACAAATATAATAATTAAAACCCACATCAGCTTAGGACCGCGTGTACTCTCCGCCTTAGCGCACAATACCAATGCAATCACCATTAAGATCAATTGAATAACGATTATTGGTGCAATGATAGGTAATATATCCGATAATTCGATTTGATTATTCATTATAAAGCCCCCCTAGTTCGATTTAAAAATGATCAGGCTATTCATTTCCTTTTCCACGGCGACGTGGAAACCATCCGCTCCGCACAAAAATAAAATAAAAGAGAAGCGGCATCGGCGCCTGAATCAAACCCCATAACCCCCAAAACCAAGGCATACTGTCCCTTTTACGAGCATCGATGAATAGCCACGTTGATTGTGCGATCAAGACAGAGATAAGCAAAATCCATCCCCAAATCGGTATGATCTTCAGCTCTTCCATGTTCGCACCTTCCTTCGACCAAACGTTATGCCAACAAAACCTATGCCTCCAACGGCAATGACCACTTGAAGCACAGCGAACCATACCAAGTTACGATCCAACATCCACATCATCATTCCAAAAATTAAACAAGCTAACAGCCAAAAAATCAAAAGATCCTTCCATAGCTTTCTTTTCATTTGCTGCTTATGCGCATCCACCATGTCCTCGAATCTTTGCAGCTCTGGAACATGCGGTGCATGAATAGCATCAAATCGATTTAATGTCTCTTGCAGTTGATCATCGAACCACTTCTGATCCTCTGTTTCCTCTTTAAGCTTCTTCATGCTCCGTTAGCTCCTTCCGCAGCTGCTTTAACCCATTATGCAGCCTTGATTTTACTGTCCCTACTGGGATATCCAGCATCGAGGAGATTTCCTCTTGTGAGTAGCCGTAATAATATTTTAACAATACCGGTATTCGAGTATCGCTATTCAGATCACCTAATGCTTGAAGCGCCTCGGGCCATTCATCTCCTCGCTGCAAAGTATTGTAGCGAATGGACCTGAGCGACTGCTCCTCTTGCACCCAATGCTTTTCAAGCTCGTTTCGCCGAATTCGATCAACAATGTGTCTCGATGCTATCGTTATAAGCCAAGTAGAAAATTTGGCTTTATTCTGAAAGGTCGCTATTTTTTCAATCGCTTTAAGCATCGTTTCCTGTGTGACATCCTCCGCACGTGTTTTGTTCATCGTTACTTTAAGTGCGTATTGATACAGAAATGAATAATTTTGTCGCAGCAGTTCCGAGAGCGCTCGCGAATCGCCGCGAACTGCTTGCTTAATTAGCTTCGTCTCGTCATGCACGAGCGCGCAACCTCCTTTTTTTTTCATTCACTTGTAGCTTAGACGGTTCACTATCACATTTCGTTCATTTGCTTTTAAATTTATTTTTTTAAAATAAAACAACTGCGGAAATAGTAGCACTTCCGCAGCTGTTGAATGGAAACCATATTCTATTGTTTGTTATGACTGCGGCTGTACCAATTCCATACAGGCTGCAAGTCCGCACGCTCGAGTGATTTCACACGATATTCGTAAGGGCTGCCCAGAACCCGAACCGCTATTGCAAACAGATTTTTTTTCTGCTGCCAAATGGAGCGGCTTACTCTCATCGTTACAATTTGCGGGCGCCTAACCATATAAGTAGATCGTGATAAAAAACGATTGCGAAGCGTTAACTGGTCTGCTCCCAAATAAACCCCTGCAGCGTTAAAGCAGCTTTTTCTCCACAAAATAACTAGCGGCAACAGTATTAGCGACCATAACCCATCTGCTTTAAATAATACGATCAATGCGGTACATAAAAGCAGAGTTATCAATAATTCGATTCTAACGTAATAAATGAAGGCACGTTTCGGCGCACCGATCAGCTTAGCTCTCGAAGGAATGTTCATTTGAGGAACAAATTCATCGAGTACTTTTTGAATATCGGAAAACTTCAGAAAAGGATGCAGCATAAGCTGTTCCTTTTTGTCCGATGATACGATTTGAAGCTGGATTTCCGCATAACCAATCGCCTGCCGCAGCGGTCCTTCGTTGACGATAACTGCCTGTACCTTCTTTGGGTCAAAAACAAACGATTTTTTCTCAAGCAAACCATAAGAAACTGCAATTTGCCTGCCATCTCTTTTAATGGAGAAGCCGCTATACTTCAGCACGTACAAAACAATAGACAGAAGCCATGCCAGCACAATTCCAATAAAGACAACAATTACGATAAGTATGTAGCTTGGCATTAAACTAGTTGAATCCTCGACAACCGTTTCAAAAAAGTGATCCGGGAGAAGCTGATTGATAATATCATCTGCAAAAGAAAACAAACCCGCCAAAAACGCCGCTACGAGACCAAAATTAGTCGATGTCGCAGCTGCTTGAAGAAGCTGCGCAGCCGATAACGTTATCTCCGATTTTTTGGTGCTGGCCTCGACAGTCGGAGCTTGCGGTGTAAGCGGCTTATTGTTTATTTTTACAACAACCTGCTCATCAGCCTGTTCATTGACCGCGATATGTTCAGCAGCCGGATTAGTCGGTACAACGATCGACGATGCTTGTTTTCTAAGCATGTACTGGATGTCATTTGCTTCTTTTATAGAGAGTGCCGGCAATATCCCATCTGCCTTCTTATTGCCGCCAGGCGTCTCGATCTTCACTTGAGCAACCCCGAGTAACCGTTGTATAAGCGGCTGTTCGACGTTAACGGAGTGGATACGTGTATAGTAGATCGTTTTCTCATCCCTGAACAACAAGCCTTTTCGAATGATAATACGATCCTCTTCCAGCCAAAATCCGAAACGCTTCCATTCAAAAAAACTAAAGACTAATAATACGACAGATAAAACGGCTGCCCCGGTATACCAGTACCAATTCAAATTAGTCCAACTGGTCCCTTTCAATACGCCGATCAAAATAACTGGAATAAAACCTTTAATCGTATTCAGCAGTCCGAACAATATATAAATTGGATGAAGCGTGCGGCGATCATTCATCCTGATCATCCACCTTAGCCAAAATTCCAATTTTACGTTTCAACTGCTCTGCTTCCGATTGCTTCAAACCACTGATTCGGTGGGTTGTAGCAGCTGTAACTATCGATACGCTAGCCAGATCATACTTCCGCATCAGAGGACCGCTCTCAAGCTCGACATGCTGTACGCGTACCATCGGAACAAGAACATTGCTCAAAAAGATAAGACCTGATTGAATTTCAAGCTCATCGTCAAATAGCTCATATGAAAATCGCGTATACTTCATTTCTGGAATAACCCAAGTGAACATAATAAAAGAGATGGCAAAAATGGATAATGCGATCCATCCTGGTATTAGCGTCCAATCCCAAATCGTTGCACAAGAAAAATAGGCGATGATTAAAGCGAGAAAAATACCGTTCGTAATTAGCTCACTAATGCGATAAACCGTAATATAATCACGATGAAGCCGATTCGTTAACTTTCGATTCATTTCTATCGTTTCCCCCTCTATTTGTTAAGGCAAAAGAATGAGCTCCGCCTTGGAACGAGTCAGCGCCCTAGCGCCTTGCTCCGTAATTAAATAGCTATTCTCAATACCGACCACGCCTTCTCCCGGAAACGTGAATTTCGGTTCAACTGCGATAACCATGCCGGGCTGCAGAGGCATTTGAAAACCTTTTGCCAGTACAGGCCACTCATCGATTTCAAGCCCAATGCCATGCCCTAGAAACTTGGCTTGATCCGCACCATAACCCATAAAATGATCTGTTAGCTTAGCTGCTGCACAGCTCTCAAGCGCAGCCTCGTAAAGCCTTGCGCAAGGCGTACCAGGAATCATAAGTTTCTCAGAATCAGCAATTACTGACTCCGACACCTTGTAGGCATGGTGAAGGGTTTCAGAAAGCTTCCCTATTACGGCTGTACGTGTCTGATCGATAACATATCCATCTACACAGCAGCCAATATCAATTAATATAGGTTCATTGCGTTTGATGATTGATCTGCTTACGCTTTGAGGCGATGCCCCGCCAAGACCAAGTCCGCCCGCAGGTCCGTCAAAATAGGATGGAACCGCTGCTGCAGCTCCCGAAATAACCATACCGGTCGTTATCTCTTGGTTATAGCCGCGCATGCGCATCAAACCAATATGTCCGCGTATACGAAGCTCATATTCAACTCGCGCCATCCATTCAAGCTCGCTGATTCCTTCCTTAAGGTCATTCAGCGCCTCGCTTAATGCTTGTGCGACTACTTCGGCAGCTGCCTCGATTCGGCTTACTTCCCATGGAGATTTAATCATTCGCAATCTCCGAATGTGAGCTGAGCCATCCATCAGCTCGCAACGTCCCGAGGTGCCAAGCAGCTCCGTCAGCTTGATGTAAAGCTGCGCTGGAAGCACATCTAGATCGGCGGCTATCCGCAGCTCCTCTCCTTTGTTAAACAAATACGCATAGTTCTTTGCCAGCGTTTCTCCAAAAACACGAAAAGCACCGAGCTCCTCTACCTGAATGACCGTCTCCAGCTTAGCGCGTTGAACGCTGCGACGTACATAAAAGGTAGGTTCCCCAATGCTTGGAATAAATAAATAACCCGTTTGCATAGATCCGCAAAAATAATATAGATCTACATTTTGAGTAATAAGAAAACCATTAATTCGCTCTGCTTTCATAACGTCCTGCATTCGCTCTATTCGTTGTTTGATAAGCTCAGCAGGAACATCTGCTTTAATATCCATCACTTCGTTAATCAACTCCTAATTATTTCCCTCCTCTTATTACACCAATTTTCCAAATTTTCGTCAACCTGCTACCAGCTCCGCCGCCCCCTTAATATCCCATTCAATGGCATCCATCACTTGAAACGCTCGCGGATATACGATATGTACAATCAACACAACTCCCGGCCGATTAAGCGTCACCTCATAATCAAAGGTCTCATTTCGATAAAGGTATGGAAAAGTTTTTTCATCATTTACGATCTCAAATACTAGCACCTCAACTTGCTCTTTCAAAAATGATTCCGGCAGCGGCATGCCTTGTTCATCCAGCCTTAAATTTTCCCGTAAATATAAAGTCGCTGCCGCTGCCGCTTCACCTGGAGATAATCGAAGCACGCCATTGCCAAGCGCCGCTGGATCAAGCTGTTGTGCAGCTGCATGCGCAGCTCGATTAATCGCTCGCTTGCTTTGGAACAAGGTGCGCATCGCAAGCTCCTCTTCAACCTGAAGCAAATGAATCGATATCCAGACCGTCATCATCAACACGATAAGCAATAGCTTGTACATCGATTCATTCACCTCTTTCCGTTATGGCAAATATTCACTCATTTTCATTCCAGAAGCCCGCATTCGCTCGCTCGGCAGCGGAAGTGCCAGACCAATTAATCGATCTATTTCAAATAAATCCTCATACGGGTAGCTAAGTGTCAACGAAATGCCGGTCCCTCTTACAACAGGGGCGCTAGGGTTTGAAGCTGTGACACCGCTCGTTGTGGCTAGTTTATATTCGATCTGGTCAGCCTGCATGCCAAAGCGAGCCATGCGCTGCCTAGACTGCTCTTGCATTTCCTCGCTAATGTAGCCGTAGGTACCGCTCGCCCCTATTTCCAGTAAATAATCTACCTCCTGCTGCAAAACAGCTTGTCTAACAATGAGAACATGCTTATAAATGGGCGAAAACATAAGCCAGCATAAAAGCCCCGCAAACAAAACGAAAATCAATATTTGCTTCATGGACTCATTTCCCTAATATGGCTGCTTATCGAGCTGCCTGCCCCATCGATTTGCTTCTTCATTCCCTTATCACCATCAGCAACTGCTTGATAGCAAATAATTACGGCAATAAGCAGCAGCATCGATACAAGTATTGAGCGCAATAATGGAACACCTCCGCTCTACTTTATAATTTTATGCAGCTGAGCTTAAGGAAGCAGAGCGCCAATTTTTGTATTGGCTGCTGTTCCTTGCGATTCGATCTGACTGCTAGTTCCAGTCTTGTCCTCAGCGATGATTGAGTTAAACAAAACGATAACAACAACAAGCATCATGACTGTCATCAAAATATTACGCATGCTACCACCTCCTTTCCAAAATAACCGATTAATGATTAGCCTAGCGATTCAAACAGCTTCTGTCCTTCTCTCACCCATGGATATATAAACACTTGAAAGGTATACAAGATGGGGATTCCCGCGATGACAAACAAAAAATAAGAGGTTGATTCCTTACGACTTTCTTTAGCCAGCTCCAGCTTCTCTTTATAATCCTCTATACGTACACGCAGCAATTCGTAATATTGCGGACTCTCATGGAGTCGAAGCGCATCAATCGTTTCTACAAAGCTCAAAGCCTCCTCCGTTCCGAGCCTTTGCTTAAACCGTTGAAGTGCGCCGCCCGCATCGTGATACCATTCAGCCAGAAGCCGTTCAAGATCAGAGCGCATCGCTCTCGTAAAGGGTACACATCTTAGAAGCTTCGCATGGACATGGAGTGAGGAATCGGATAAATAAAGAAGCTGCCTGCTAATAATGAATATTTCTTTCGTAATTTGCAGGGTGCGCACCTTGCGAATAGAACGCAGCCATATTAGGTCGACATACAAAACAAGCATCACAATGAGTAAGCCTGGACCCGCATACGACATGGGGATATAGGCGTTTATACGCTCATGCCATGCAGCAGCCAAAATAATCATCCCGCTTACACCTATTAATAACGATCGCCTTGCAAAAACATACCATGCTGTATCGATGGTTACACCACAGCCTGCGAGCAGCAGCTCCCGTTCTATAAACGACGGATGCTGCCTTGAAATAAGCAAAAGCCGCAGCCACTTATCCGGTGCTTGCCTCGTTCGCCACCCGAATACAGCGAGGTGCTTCCATCTCGATGGCCGCTCCGGCCACAACTGCAAAAGCATATAAATCGCAGCCGCACCGCCTATGCACTGACTTATTAACAGCGCTAACCGTATTGATACTCCTGTCCATTCAGGCATTTACTGCCTCCTTTCACATCTTTTTGCGTGAAAGCCACAAACCCATAAGGAACGATGCAAAGATGAGCACCATTGCATTTAGCAGCATATCTCTTCCCATCGGGTCAACGATGTAGTAATAATAAGAGTTATCTTTGTTGTATCTGAGATTAATGCCTACAAATAAAGCAAGAAACAATATAGGCGTGAAGTTAGCTACACGAATCTCTAGCAATCGATTTCGTTCCTGCTCGCCCGCTCTTCTTGCCTTGCGCATATCGGTTAGAAGCTCTTTTAAGCTATCTGTTATAGGAGCTCCCTCAACAAGCGCCACCCGCAAAATATGAACGAAATAATCCGCCCACAAATGGCCGAGTGAAACGGAGAGCAGCCTCAGGCTTGCTTCATCATCGCCTCGAACCGATAAATTACGATACAGCTGTTCAAAAACAAGCTGCATCGGTCCGAGCAGCCTTCTCTCCTCCACCGTGCGCTGCAGCGCAACCCTGACATGCCGCTCACCTGTTACGAGATAGCATTGATAAAATAGCTCCACCGCAGGTAAAAAATCCATTTGCGTCTGCATTCTGCGGTGTACCAGCAGTGCTCGTAATATTGTATAAGGGAAAAACCCTAGCAACGCGCCGAACAACAAGGTTCCTTTGACGCTTTGAAAAAATATGCCACCAGAAGCAATCCCCGCAAGCAACAGCAACCCTGATACACAAGCAAAGGAAGCAGGCGTTATTTTTAATCGGAGCGTCTCGAGCAGTTCATTCAAATGATCATGCAGCCAGCTATATCGTCTGAACCCTTCAGCCAGCTTCTTGCGCCAACCGTTATTTGCCCGGTAAGCGAGCTTGCTTCTGAGCTGCTGCTCAGTCGACCACAGCTTGAACAGGTGATACAACGCGATAAACATTAAGCAAAATAATAAGGATGCCGCTGCTGCTGTGGAAAGTTTATTCATCGTTGTGTCCCCCTGTGATTAGCCTGCTAGCCGACCTCACAGTTGGCTCCATTGGAAATTGCCAATCATTCAGTAGCTCATCAAATCTTGCCCAGTCTCGAACGATTGTCTGCCCATTCTCCCAGCATAGCTCCCCTATCCGACTAACGACTCGCCGTCCGCCCAAGTAACTCATTTCAATGCCGATTTCTGTTACATACTGTGTAATTCGTTTTGCGAGCCGTTCAGCGTTCATGCCTCTTCCATCGAGCATACACATATCGGTTATCGCCTCTGGCACATCCTCCAGCCTATTCGCATGAACGGTCGTCATGCTTCCGGTATGTCCACGTGTGCAGGCACGGACATAAATATTCGCATCCATGTCGCGTATTTCGGCATGGATAATGCGCTGCGGCGACTGCCTGAGCGCGAGCTTAAAAGCTTGATCCGAGCGATGATAGGAATCCTCTTCATCCGTCATATATTCCACAACGTTTTTATTTGGAAAATCACGCCCCAGCATCATCTCAAATCGACTCTCAATTGTAATGATTCGTTCTTCATCAGGCAGCTCAGCAATTAAAGCTTTCATTAAATTGGTTTTTCCTGAGTTCGTTGGTCCAATAATGACCATATTGAATCGTGCAGCTAAGATGGCTTTAAGCAAGCTCTCTACTCGCGCATTAATCGTCTGGTATTCCTGTTTACTTAATGTCTCAAGGCTGAAGCTTCGTACCGTGTAGAATCGAATCGTTAAGGTCGGGTTTGCCGTGAAGCCAAAACCTGTCATCGTAACACGCGACCCATCTCGCAGCATCACCTCTGCCCATCGTTTACGCGGATTGATGCGGTCATTATTGTAGAGCACTAAATTTTGCTGGATGCGCTCCACCTCTCGAATGTCGTTAAAGCGGTAGCCTGAAGCATTTGTAACCCCATTCTTTACCGTAAAAATCCTCTCGCCAACGACTTGTATTTCCTCCAAGCCTTCCTTGTCAGCAAGCACCAGCTCCAGAACATTCAATCCTATGACTTCTGCAAATAACGCCTCTGCGAGCGATTGAAACGAATGCTGTATATTAGCGGCTCCATGTATTCGAAGCCTAATTAATCGATCCGTGATAACCGCAAGAATTTGCTCACGCTCCAGCGCATAACCAAGCACTGCACGGTTCAATGTCTCGCTGTATTGCCTGCGCTCTTCCTCGCCAAGCCCGTGCGGGGCGCTTAAATAAGTTCGAATATCATCGGCAAACTTGCCCATTTCCTCTTGTGCGTCCGATGGCAAATAAGAACCAACTGCATCATGCTCACGTTTTTCTTTCTCCGATTGCATTTGAGCTGCGAATTGGGAAGGCGAAAATCGATTTTGCCCCGCTGTCACGAACTCGTACCATTGCGATGCGCTAACAGTTTGCGATACCAAGGCTGTACTGCAACAGAAGTGCTTATACTGCGTATATTATGCCTCTTCATCATCTCTTTGGCGGGCTCCTGCATAACCTGCTTGCCCTCCGTATCAACCTTCAGCCACTGTGCATACGTTCCACTATCCAACTGACTAAAAACTGGCTCGCTTAATTGAAGCTGGCCAAGTGCCTTTGTTCCCAGCTCTTTGCAAATATGCTTCATCTGATAACCTCCGTTTCTCCATGGACCGTTGATAATGACCGAATCGTATTGTTCAGGCGTGACTTCAAATAAGGGTGATACTTGACCTATCCAGCGTCTTCCATCCTCTTGAAAATGCGATAATGCAGGAGTTGTAACGAGTATGCGCGAGCCCGCTCTACGGATAGAGCAAATAGTCGCTGCGTTGTCCCAATAGGCACCCACATCCATAATGACAAATGCAAAGGTTTGTTCCGCAATCGAAAGCAAATGCTTCGCTTCTTCTGGGGTGAAATATTCGGCCTGATCTCTCATGAGATTGCCGAACAGCACCTGCAAATTCGGCTGACCTGGCACAGAATATACGGCCCTGCGCAGCTTCTCCGGCGTCAACGTATAGGAACGAAGCTCTGGACGAAGCTTATCCAGCGTTACAAGCGGCTCGTCTACACCGATATACCGATGAATCTTCGCGCTTTTGAGATTAAGGCATAAGTAGCCGATTGGCTTGCCGCATGCTTCCGCCATACGATATGCGGTTGCAAACGCCGCGGTTGTCGTTCCGATATTGGGAGTCGTGCCAATAAATACTGCAAGAGGCGCTGGCGTTCCATTCACAATTACTCAGCCTCCTCTCCAGCAACCAAATCAAGCGATGTCGGACTATAAGCGACAACTAGCTTCAAAGAGCCTCCCTTGCATAAGCTGTCGAGCTTAAGCCACTGTTCCTCCGACAAATTTAAATTTAAATAATCAATCATTCCGTTAGCTTCCCGCCTAGACGCATACATTTGCTCTTTATTTCCCTCTGCCAGCGAAAATAAATTCGGGTTCTCAATATTATCTATTTCGACGTTGCCAGATGTCTTGACCGAGGCTACAGTAACTGCCTCAGAGAAAATTCTCATCGAGGGAGACGCATCACCTGAAGCGTATAGAAGCACCTTATCACCTGCTCTGATCCCATTCGAAATCGAGCGTATATACTCCTTCGGAATTTGAAATGTCGACTCGCTTCTTCTAGGCTGCAAATAATAATCATCGACCTTCCAGATCAAGAGCGGCTCCCCTTTGCCAAGGGGGATCATCGTTTCCTTCCCAGCAGCCTGCTCCAGCTTCAATACCATGTCGGAGACATAAGCAGATTGCGGAACCAATTTGTACTCTAAATCACTTTCCTTAAGCCGCTCGCCAGCCCCAATAAATCGTTTGGGTACGAGAACAGCTACCGTCTCCTCCCCCTGGATTTGAATTCTTTGCAGCTCATACATGCCATACACGAGGCTTGCCGACAACACAGCAGCTGTTAAACTAATGATTGCATTTCGTCTCTTTTTCATCCCCATTCCTCTCTGAGCACAAAAAAAGAACGCAGCAGCAGCCAACTAAGGCGTACTACGTGCGTTCTTCGCATAATAAAGCTCATATATAGGTTTTCAATAAGTAATTGAGTTCATAATAGCAAATTGAACTTTCATTTGTCTATCATTATTTTTCCAAGTTCAACAACATTCAGTAAAAGTCGACAAAAAAAGCCATTCAGCAGAAGGGAAATCCCCTTCCTATGCCAAATAGCCCTCTCACTCATTAAAAATCAATTAATCCAACGCTGATTAACAAAGCATCATCAACTTTACGCATCGTTTCGTCATCCAAATGCGTAATCTTATCCGTTAATCTTTGCTTGTCGATCGTCCGAATTTGTTCAAGCAATACGACGGAATCACGATCAAACCCATGGGCGGCGGCATCCATTTCAACATGGGTAGGCAGCTTTGCCTTTTGAATTTGAGCTGTGATTGCAGCCACAATTACCGTTGGACTAAAACGGTTTCCAATATCATTTTGAATGACCAAGACAGGGCGAACACCACCCTGTTCCGATCCGACGACAGGCGATAAATCCGCAAAAAAGACATCTCCACGTTTTACAATCAACCTCTACACCCCGCTAACGAGACGGCCTAACGTATGATCTGCTTCTTCCTCCGCTTGAAAAGCTTCCGAGGCCATGTTCAGGTTTATTTTCGCCATTTCCATATACCCGCGCTGCATGGATTCTCGAATTTGACGTTTTTTGCGCTCCACCAAATACAGCTTCATGGCTTGCCGAATAAATTCGCTGCGGTTGGAGTTTTCCTTGGCTACAATCCCGTCAACCTCCTCCAGCAAGTGATCTGGCAGGCTAATCATGATTCTTTTGGTATTTTGTACATTGGCCACCGAACTCGCACCCCCAAAACTTTTCCATAACCTTAATACACATTATGACAATATATTGCCGTCGCTATACTTCAACATATCTATGATAGCCGTATATCAAATATGCTGTATGTTTTCATGTATAGCCATTATAGATGATCTGCCTTACTACATTCGAGATATTTGGCGAAAATCCTCTTCATTTACGAAAAATTGTAAGATGAAACAATTACCAATTCGAATGATGTCT
This sequence comes from Paenibacillus sp. 01T47, assembly GCF_056398245.1. Taxonomy (NCBI): domain Bacteria; kingdom Bacillati; phylum Bacillota; class Bacilli; order Caryophanales; family Paenibacillaceae; genus Paenibacillus; species Paenibacillus sp. 01T47. The sequence goes on along the minus strand of NZ_JBFTPA010000013.1, from coordinate 182,236 downwards.
AAGTTAGGGGGTTTTGCACAGCTATTATTTGGTTACCTCTGACATATACGCGAGGTACTCGTGTAGCAAGCATGCAGATTAATTCATAATTCAACGTTCCTAGCTGCTCAGCTACTTCCTCCACTGTAATAGCCTCATTGCCCTGGCGTCCAATGAGCACAACCTCTTCACCTGGCTCAATTGGCAACGCTCCCGCATCAGAAGCTGCATCAAGCGCTATCATACATTGATCCATACATATCGTACCTCGGATTGGCACTTTTACACCTCGTACAAGTCCGTGGGCTTTACCCGTTAGCATGCGACTAAAGCCGTCTGCATATCCAATCGGAAGTGTTCCGATGATTTCTTCGCCTTTTGAGAAATAACGAGTGCCGTAGCTGATTCCCCAGCCAGCAGGTACTTTTTTGACCATAACTACTTCTGTTTTCAGCGTCAAGACCGGCTTCAGCTCCACTCGCTGCTGATTAACCTCTTCAGAAGGATAAAGACCAAACATACTAATTCCTAATCTTAGCATACCATCGGCAAATTGCGGAGTGTCAATGCCTGCAGCGCTGTTTGCCGCATGAATAATCGGTATAGGCAATCCATTCTGCTGGACATAATCTGCCACTTCTCGAAATCGCTCGTATTGCATGATCGTATAGCTCTTATCCGCTTCATCCGCACGCGCATAATGTGTAAACAAACCTTCAACTTCAACTTGAGGTACCTGCAACGCCTTTTCAATAAAAGATATCGCAGCGTCTTTCCCGATTATGCCGAGCCGTCCCATTCCGGAATCGATCTTGATGTGAACTTTAAGCTTTCGTCCACTTGTGTCAGGCGGCAGCTTTGCAGCTGCTTCCATAATGTCATCCCTGAACAAGCTTATTGTAATATCATTGCTTCTAGCGACAGACAAGGCATCCGCAGCCACGAATCCTAGTACAAGAATCGGGGTTAGGATGCCTGCCTTGCGCAATTGCAATGCTTCATCAAGAAAAGCGACTCCTAAATAGTCCACGCCAAAGCGCTCTGCTTCCCTTGCTATTTCTACCGCGCCATGTCCGTAAGCGTTAGCCTTAACGGAGGCCATTAGCTTGCAGTCCTGTGGCATGGCATTGCGAAAAGCTTGTAAATTATGTCGTAATGCATCAAGTGATAATTCAACCCTAGTCGGGCGATAAAACGAATCCAAGTCTTTCACCTTCTCCTCATCTTTCAGCCACAACAGTCCGAGCAGCAAACATCAATAGCAATAATGTTAAACCTTGCTGCTAAGACTGTCAATGAAACGAACCTCGGAATTGGCTAGTACGTCTTGGAAATTCGCACTTTTCCCCGCTTTATTTCCCGATTTCTCCCTGTACCGACTGTGCGACCTTAAGCATTTCGGACTCAGGTAGATTTGCACTGGTAAGCCGGAACTGATGACCCTCGTAAGTCCAGGTGAGCGTCTGTTGTTCATCACCGCTGAGCTGACCCCACGTAAAGCCTAGATCGACCATCACTCCATCTACTAGGGAGGCTGCTTGATCTTTTGGCTCCGTCTGAATCAACGTGTAGCTATAATCGCCAGTGTAACGTAGCATCAGACCAGGATTACCGCCAAACTTAATATCAACTAATTCCGGCTCGCCCACACCATCAGGAATGTACGAGGGTTCCATTGCTGTGAAATTAGTCGCTTCAGGAGTAGTACCCGTTGCAGCTCCATCGCCTTCATTTTCCGCAGCATTGCCGCTATTATTCGTTTGATTATTACCGTCTACTGCACTGTCAGTTTCTGGCTTATTCCCGTCTTTGTCCACTTTATTGCCTGGGGTTCCTGCTTCTACTTCAGTATTCGTATTTGTTCCCTTGTTGCTGGGTTGCTCCGGCGTAGTCATCGTTGGCTCTTCCGTCGCTTGATTAGTAGGAGCAGAATTCATGTTTGCTTCTGTCTCAAATACAGCTTTATCAAATTTTGGACCAAAATCAAATTTGTCAAATTTCACTTCGACCATTACCGTTGCATTCGTATCGCTGACCTCTACCTGAACCGGCTTGTAGTCTGCTTTATTAAGCCAAATTTTTTGACGAGACAATGACCCATTGTTGTAATTAGCCATGACATCAAACACGTAAGCATCTTGATCGATTACAAATTGCCGCGAGTTATCAACTAGGATGCTTTGAATGAGCGTTTGATATAAATATACTTGCCCTTGGTTTTGCGGCCAATCGCTTTGGAAGCGGAATACTTTATTCAGCTTCGGTGTGAGAACGAATACGCCGTCGTCATTGCGAAGCACGATTTGTGTAATGTCCTTCTCTTCATTTGTCAGCTTGATCCGATAAAATTGCGGCTTTTGATAGGAAACCTCCACCTTGTATTCGAGTGGCTGCTGTCCCGTTCGCAGCGTCATCGTCCCGCTTCCTTGATAGCTCTCCATACTGTTTACTACCTTGTCGAGCTCCTTAACCACGGACTCGGCGTCCTTCGTTCCGCAAGCCGCTAATGCTAATGAAAAAATTAATAATATTGCCGCGGTCCATGTCATGCGACGCATGTAATCATCCCCTCTGCACATTGTTTTTTACTGGCTGATAACATGTCTATGAGGGGACTTGACCAATTATGCGGACTAGTTTGACAAGCAGGGGCTTGGATCAAAATATATGGCTATATCAGCTCAATTTGACGCGATAGTTTAGTTAGCAAACTCCGATTAGCAGCAGCATCGGGGCATCTAAGAGCATAAATACACCTAGTCCGCCAACTACTTTTCAAAACTGCTCAAATAGATGCACTTCTGCACCTATATACTTCATTTCCATCATATTTGTTGTAAACAGGTGCACTTCTGCGCTTATTTACACTCCACGATCGGTTCACTCACACTCTAATTACACTACCAACACTCTGCCTATACAATTTACATACGTCCAAGTGCACTGCTTACACACTTCACAGACTTCACAAATGCACGCACACACATCCAGTCGCCACACCCTACAAGATCCAAGGATTCAAAACTAACTAGTTAGTGAACATACCCCGGTTAGCTACAGCATTGCGGTATCTAAGCGTCTAAGCGCATAAATACACTTAGCTAACCAACTACTTTTCAAAACAGCTCAAATAGATGCACTTGTGCACCTATTTTTGTCATTTCCAGCACACTTTTTAAAAACAAGTGCACTTCTGCGCTTATTTTCACTCCACGATCTGTTCACGCACACACTAATCACACTACCAACACTCTACCTACACTCTACCTACACTATCCATTTACAGCCCAATCGCACTCCTTACACACTTCACGAATGCACGCCCACACATCCAGTCGCCACTCCTACAGATGCCAAGAATATAAAACTAACTAGTTAGTGAACATACATCTGTTTGCAACAGCATCGCGGTATCTAAGCGCATAAATACACTTATTACACCAACTACTTTTCAAAACTGCACAAATAGATGCATTTGTGCACCTATTTGTGTAATTTCCACCTCATCTATTAAAAACAAGTGCACTTCTGCGCTTATTTACACTCCACGATCGGTTCACTCACACTTTAATCACACTACCAACACTCTACCTACACTCTACCTACACTCTACCTACACTATCCATTTACAGCCCAATTGCACTCCTTACACACTTCACAAATGTACGTTCTCTCACGTAACCAGCCGTTATTCCCAACAAATTTCAAGAATGTAAAACTGGCTAGTTTAGTGAGCATACACCTGTTAGCAGCAGCAACGCGACATCTAAGAGCATAAATACACCTATTCCTCCAACTACTTTTCAAAAATGTACAAATAGATGCACTTGTGCACCTATTCTCGTCATTTCCAGCACATTTATTAAAAACAAGTGCACTTCTGCGCTTATTTATACTCCACGATCGGTTCACGCACACTCAAATCACACTACCAACACTCTACCAACACTATTCACATACAGTCCAATCGCACTCCTTACACACTTACAAATGCCCCCCCACACATCCAGTCGCCACTCCTTACAGATGCCAAGAATATAAAATTAGTTAGTTTAGTGAGCACACTCCGATTAGTAGCAGCATTTAAGCGCATAAATACACTTATTCCACCAGCTACTTTTCAAAACTGCTCAAATAGATGCACTTGTGCACCTATTCTCGTCATTTCCAGATCATATATTAAAAACAAGTGCACTTCTGCGCTTATTTACACTCCACAATTGGTTCACGCACACTCTAATCACACCATCTTCACAATTCGTATACAGTCCATTCGCACTCCAACACGCTTTTCGAAAGCGTATTTAGACAGCTAAAGTATAGTAGAGGGGTTTCAGGGGTTTCAGGGGTTTCAGGGGTTTCAGGGGTTTCAGGGGTTTCAGGGGTTTCAGGGGTTTCAGGGGTTCCAAGGGTTCCAATGATTCCAGGGGTTCCGAAGGTTCCGGTTTTTTTGGGGTCTCGGGGTTTCGGGTGATCTGTGGGTTTTAACGGGCTACTACAGGGGCTACAGAATCCATGGGTTCCCTGATTCCGTTTCCCGCTTATCGGCTGCCAGGATGTCATCCAATGGGTCAGGCGGCGTTTGTTTACCCGTCATCTGCTTAAATAAGCAGCCATGGATCAGAATAGAAAAATAGCGATACAGGAATAACTTCCTGTATCGCTATTTTTTCAAATTCAAAAACTACTTCTAGGACAGCCTAATCTAAAATGTAGAGAAATCCACTAGTCCTCTAAAAACTTCAAATCTATTCCAAATAGTCGAACAGTCTGCTAAGTACAATCGCTGCTTCCGCTCTAGTCAGCTCTTTGTTGGCTTTGAGCGTTTGATCCGGCATGCCTTTCAACAAGCCTGCTTGGATACAAATAGCCAGCGCATTTCTGGACCAAGCGGCTGCTTGATCTTCGTCTTTAAAGCTCGCTAAAATGGCATCTTCAGATGTCGCAAGAGTCGGCAGCTTACCTTTCATTTGCAGCACTCGCGTGATAATGACAGCCATTTCCTCACGGGTAAGGGAACGGTCGGGCTCAAATCGATTGCCTCCTGTTCCTTGCAGCAATCCTGATTCCGATGCAGCCGATATCACATTGTTGTACCACTTGTCCCCACGCACATCTTCAAACGATTGAGAGGTGCTTGCTTGGAGATTGAATCCCCGAGTGAACATAGCCGCGATTTCAGCGCGAGTAATGGACGCATTAGGGTTAAACTTGTTCTCTGATACGCCTGTTAGAATGCCTTTGGCTGCAAGAGCTTCAATCTCTTTTCTAGCCCAATGGCTTGCTGTATCTTGGAAAGTCACTTTAATTCCCGCTCCCGGATCTGTGCCTGTGCCTGGACCAGTGCCCGTCCCCGGATTCGTCCCTGTTCCTGGATCTGTACCCGGTCCGCTATTGTCCGCCTGCACATGCACCGTAGCGATCGCTTTAAGCGTCGTACCTGCAACCGTGCCTTCTACTTCAAAAGTACCAGTTTGCGCATAATCGGAAGCTTTGATCGCATTCCAAACGACCAAAAGATCTTTAACCGATTTGTCACTATAAACAGCTCTCACAGTATGAGGCAGCACTGGCGCCTTTCCAACCGTAGTGGTCACTGACACTGCCTGCAAGCTTACAATAGCGATGACATGAGTCTCCAGCTCACTCACAGCCTTCTCCAAAGCTGTCCTCGCTGATTCAATCATTTCTATTGTTGCTTCAGCATTGCTGCTTACTTCGATAGCGCTTTGCAGAGTAGCGGCAACAGTCGCCCATGTCACAGGAGTATACTCTGCTTCTTTAAGCGCTTGAGCATCTTTAATTGCTTGCAGCAGGAGCTCCTTGGCGTAATCAACGCCCGTAGTTTTGATATAGAAATCATCCAATATGAAAGCATAATCGGAAGTCGCGTTACCTGCGCCTTTAGCAATCATTTTAAACACGACCTGATAATCGTCTTGTGCCCCAGTGGTGAAGGTTTGGCTATAGCGGATGTAGCCATCCTCTGCCTTAATCCCCGAATTAGGCTTGTTTTGCAGCGTTTCCTTCAACACCACAGCACCGGTCGCACGAGACAACACGCTGACCTCGTAGGTAACCCCATTTTCCATCGTATAGGCGAAGCCAAGCTCATACGTCTTAATCGCTTTTAATTTAATGTCGGACTCATTTGATTTGATCAGTCTGCCTACATCGGTTTCATTCAACTTTAATGAATTCTGACCATTCAGAACCCATGTCATAACAGGACCGATTTTTTGGTCAGCTGCCTGAACAACCGGATTGTTGTCATGCGGGTTGCTCTGATCCGATGCGATATGAATCATTCGACTGCCGCCTCCATACTCGAAAGGCCCCCAGCCCTCATACACATTCTCAAAATCTTCCTTCACGACGTAACCAGCATGTTCAGCACCGCTTCCCGACGTCAGATGCTTCCAAATTCGGACATCATCGAATAGCACAGTGCCAGCTCCAGCATCTGCGATTAACTTGATTGTTGCCGTTGTCGTGCCTTCTGGCACCTTAAATTTCACATTCATTCTCTGCCAAGTTGTGTCCACATATTTAAATGAACTTTGATGTGAACCGTCCAAGCCTGTTACATAATTGCTGTACGTTTTGCCGTTCATGGTTACCTGTAAAGAGGATTTTCTTCCTTTAACGGTTTGAGTCCATACACCAACCGTATACTCTCCTCCCGGAATCAATCCAGTGATTTGCTGAGACAACTCACCAGCACGGCTTCCAATTTCCGCATAGCGGTTCCAGTTGGACCTTACCATTTCTTTTGTCGTGTCGTATCCAACATCGCCTTGAACGACCTTAATGGAAGCATTGGCCGTATCATTAACAGACCATGATCCTTCAACATTAAATTTCTCTGAATTGAAAGCAAAATCCTTAATCAGGCTGCCTTCTCCCCATTCACCCGCAGAAGGAATCAGGTTTAAAGCATCTGCTGTTGCAGGGTATAGAACATATGGCGTATTTTTGCTTGCCTTCGCAATCGTTAGCGATCCATCCACCGCAGCAATCGTATCTACAAGCACCTTGCCTTGCTGCGTTAATTCATACATGTTAAACGATGCAACGTCTTTAAAATCATTTGTCAGTTGCCAAGTCGTCGTATTACCGGTCGTATTCCAGTGGTACAATTTAGCTCCTTCGTTTATGCCTAGAGGCTGGTTGGTCTTCACATCCCACAGCCACGGGATCAAGGAGTCTGCTTCGCTCGTATGACGCTCGGCTGTATCCGTCGTTGTTCCGGTATCTTTCCAAGAAGAGATGACTTTCCCGTCTTTGGAAAGCTCAATCTTGTTGCTCGCTTTATTTCGTTTGGAAACAACATTTTGTTCAAAAGTCACTTGATCCGTCTCATATTTCATGACGCCATAATGCTGCATAAATTTTGTCGGAAGCACTTCATTGAAAAACACGGTTACACCCTGTTGAATATCTGGCTTCGAATCCCCCCAAGTCGCTACGACCGGGATTTTCTGGCCTTTAAACAGCGCGTTGCCGACGAAAATATCGAGGTCATTTTTAACCAATCGGTAAAGAATGCTTTTGTTCCCTTGGTTCGGATAACCCAAATCCGTTCCCCAATGGACAAATACCGATCCTGGCTCAATTGGCCCCGCAAATTCGGTTCCTACTTTCAGCCCCAAGCCATTCGCATATTGCAGCAATTTATAAGCGTTGTAATCGTTGCCTGTGTATACATCGATATAATAAAAATCCAAAGCTGGGTCATTCGGGTTTGCTGGATCTTTGGTGAGATTGTACAAGTTTGTAAATCGTGACTTCAGATCACCGCTCAAAACATCCTTTGTCTGATCTACATAGTAGCTCGTATCGATCCAATCCCAGCCTTTTGATAGCCGATCCTGTTTATATCCGTTTGGCGTAGCGCCTGTCAGATTGGAATAGTTCAGCTCGTTTGCATCAAGATGGTATTCTGTGGCGTTTAAATGAACGCCAACGCGAAGGTTATATTTGGCCCCTTCGTCAATAAAGTAGTTAAAATCGGCTAATCCGCCCTGTCTCACTCCAATGTTGGAGTAAGAAGGAATATCATCGTCATGCCCTTCCGCCTGATAACCTTTTTCCAAAATCATTTGTCCAAAGCCGTCGGAATAATTGTACAGCACTTTACCGGTGTCCAAAGCGTTCAGGAACGGATCATTTGCCTGACTGGCGAAGTTGAACGCAATGTACATCATATTGTTTTTCATGTCTTCGGCGCCGAACGGCTGCACGTATATTTCTTTACGATAAGCTACAGCCGCATCCTGCCAGTCTACCTTCCCATCGGAATTGCGATCCTCGGTAAGAACAACGTTATACCACGGCAGCGCTTCCTTTTCATTGCTCTGGGTATGACGATAAGTCCACGATCCTGGTTTTACGGTAAGCTTGTTTACAAGGGACTTTTTCTCGGCGTTAACGAGTATCTTATTTCCGCCGCTCATCACATTATTTTCCATAGACGCGCCCAGTCCTTCTGCGCTCACCATCGTCATCGTTGCGCCGAATGAACCCGTTTGATTCATTTTGGACATGTCGTCAACCAGCTCTTCCGAAATCCCGTGCCACTTGCCGTCAGACTTGTTCCAAGCGTACGTCGCGCCTTTCATAGAGCTATCCACATAGAAGAGTGAACTATTCAACTCGAGAGATCTGACAACAAAATCACTTTTTTCTTGAATTTCGCTCACTTCGAATCGAACAACGTTATTTTCTTTTGCTTCTATGAAAGCCTTAATCACCACGCCAATTTCGTCAAAAGCCATCGTATAGGCATATTTGCTTTCGCCAACCTTTTCCGAAACCGTCTGAGCTGTATACTCCGTATTGTTAATTTGTAATGTGTTTGTTTGCTCGTCTGCTGCTTTCATCGTCTTATTGCCGACCTGATAAGAAAAAATACTCGGAAAACCCTTATTCAGCGTCACAATCAAATCATCTTTGGTGATCGAATCAAGCTCCGCCGCAAGCTGAAGCCTTGGCATGGATTCCTGTTCAACCACTTTGAGATTGGCAATCGTCATTTCTTTGGCGCTATACCAGGAACGCACTCCAAATTTCCCAGCCCTTGAGGTCACCGTATTATCCGTAACCGCGCCCATATCCGTCCTGTTGTCATCAGCATCAGTAATAGCGAAAGTAACTGTGTTGCCGATCAGATTCAATTCGATTTTATACACAGTATCCGCCGCCATGGAATACGCAGTAGGGAAGTTGGAATCGTTGCCGTTTGCAGAAAGCTTCCAAGTTCCATTGATGTCATGAACGATAGATACGTAGCGGTTATCGTCATATCCTCTCAAAATAAATCCATAGCGCCCTCCGTCTGTCCCAGCGCCTACACTCGTCTTGAAATCAAAGGTTACTTTCTGATCGACAACGTCTGGACTGTTATTATCGGTAACGAGAGATACGCCGGGCAGCCTTAATTTAACGCTGCCTTCGCCGCTTTCCAGCACGGCCGGACTGCTCGAATCCATCGCGCTCCAGTTAGGCGTAGTGAAGTCAGGCTCATATATTCTAATTTCTTCTGCGGTCATCGCATCCATCTCAACTTGCATCACTTCATTTCCGGAATTATAAATTCCAAACGCTCCCGGTGTGAAGTTTTTCGTTTGGACAGTGCCCACCAAAATGCCATTCACATAAAGATTCAACTCATTTTCGATCAACCTTACCCGCAAAATAAAATCTTTGCCAGGTACAATTTCAACGCTGTCTCCGATAGCTATTTTTTCTCCACCGTTAGGTTGATACATCCATTTGCCTTGACCTTCGTAATAAATGGCTGCATTGCCGATTTTAACTCCTGCGGACGAAGCATTTGTCTTCATCTTGACCTGGTATACGCCGTTTTTCACAGGTACGATATCTTCATTTATCGCAACCGATCCCGAAGCGATACTGCCCTTCAAATAACCATCGACGACTTGACTGCCGCCGAGTCCTGTCCAGTTCATGCTTGAAGCTGTCTCATAATATTGTTCATAATACATCTTGCTTGCGACAGGGGAAGTATCCATTTGGATAAATTCCTCCGTGAACAAAATGTTGTCCACATACAAGTCGCCTTGCCCGTATACTCCGAATGAACCTTCTCCGAATTGTTGTCCGGACGGTAAATTCGCAGTCAACTTAGCTCCGTTTATACTTAGTGTGACCGAAGAGTCGCTATATTGTATTCCGACCTTATTCCAACTCATAACTAATGGACTCGATGAAATAGCGTCACTTGCTACAAAAGGAATAGTGCTGCCATCCTTCTCCAAAATCCAGTGGTCATTCGCAAATTTCACCAAAGAGCTGTTGCCTATAGCAAAACCAATCGCATCAGTCGTAGGTTTTACATCCAGCATATAGGTTGCGCTCTGTAGGAGTGGCGCATCGTTATTCAATACCGTCCCCGTGATACCGGACAACTTCAAAAAGCGATTGCTGCCTTCTTTGATGATGGATGAAGAGCCGCTGCTCCACCCTCCCGTAATGCCATCCTGAAAGTTGTTGCTGTATTGCACCAATTCCTTTGGAGTAATCATTTGATTCGTATACTGCAGGTTGTCGATATACAGCTCTACTGTGCTTCTGATTCGAAGTCCAAACAAGCCAGCCGCATCGGTAAATTCAGCAAATGTAATATCGCCAACTAGCTTTTTGTTCATATAGACCGTAATTGTTTTTCCATTAAAATTGAACAATAGATTGTTCCATTTCCCCTGAATCGGATAAGGAATATTTAAATTGCTGCCCCAACCGGAGCTGGATTCAGGCAACCAGCGATTTGGATCGACTCCGATTTCGCTAAAGATGCTTGCCGTCTCATTCATTCTGAAGCCAAATGCAAAACCTTGGCCGCTAGAAAGCTTCACCGGATTGACTAGCTTAAAGTCCAATGAAAGCGTACCCGATTGTAGCTGCGGGGAATCCAAATCTGCTCCGCGTTCTTTAGCGCCTTTTTTTAGCGATAATACCTTGTTGCCTGTAATGTCTGTTACCACTTGAGCGTTAAGTCCGGACCAACGCGGTGTGTACGCCGGGTCTTCATAATTTTGTACATAATTGATGATATCTGACGGTTTTTCGGTTTGGCCAACGCCTTGAATGTTAATATCCTTCAAAACGACTTGTCCCGTCGCAAAACGTTTATACAAGGCCACCTGACCTATTCCAGCCTTCAAATTCAATAAATTTGTTTCCTTGTTGTAATAAGTAACGCCATCAACGATAACCAATAGCTTGTTTCCGTTATAACCAATCTTGATTCGGTAATCGGTATCCATTTTCAACTCGGGTCCTTCAAAAGATTCCCACGCGCCAGAACCATCTGGGCTTTGAATGACCCAAGTCGTACCCGCATCATAACGAATAGACAATCCTTGGGTAGAATTATAGGCACCGATTACAAACCCTATATTGCCTTGTGTCCCGCTGGTGTAACGCAGCGTTGCATCGATTGTGCCGGCGGAAAGCCATGGTCCTTTATCCCAAGCAGCAATAGCGATATTTTTTTCTAACGAATTCATTTCTACCGTCAGCCCATTGTTAACCGATGTAGTCCCGTTTCCTTTCATAAAAGTCATCAATTCGGGCTGCATGGACTGATAATTGTTGCTGTAAGAAACGATGCTTTGTCCATCTGGCACATTGCTCGTAATCTCATTTAGAAATACTGTAAAATCGTTTTCCCTCACTGTAACTTCTGCGGAAGCCTTGAGGGGAGTGCCTTGAACGCTGCCTTCTACTTTAAAAGCTCCCGCCTCAGCATATTGCGAGGGATCAATTTCGTCCCACCTTACCTGAACTTGTCCAACGGATTCATCGCTAAATACAGCTTGTACCTCCAGCGGAAGAATCGGCGGGTTCCCTATTGTTGTGTTCATCTCGATAGAGGGAATGCTCGCGATCGTTTTTACCTCAACGACTTCCTCTGCATAGGATACCGCACTTGGCCATACAGCCAGTTGACTCAAAATAACAAAACAAATCATCCAAACATACAATTTGAAAACCGTGCTTTTTTTCCTCTTAATCATCTGTCACCCATCCTCCATGGTAATCTGATCCTAATTGGATTTTATTAGCATAGAACAGATGAAAGCGCTTAAGAATGATCATTTTTGTTAGAAGTCTGATCTTTTTTGAAAAAAGTCTGTATGGGGTGGGGCAGGTGCTATGGTGCTGCCCGCTCAGTTGCATCTAGGTGCATAGTTAATCGTAATGGCATAGTTTCCACAATAGCTTGATCTATGTGCACAGCTAACCGTAATAGCTTCATTTAGATGCATAGTTAACCTCATTAGCTTGATCTAGGTGCACAGCTAACCGTAATAGCTTCATTTAGATGCAGAGCTAACTGTAATAGCTTCATTTAGGTACATAGTTAACCTCAATAACTTGATCTAGGTGCATTTCTGCACCTATTCCGCTAACTACTTTTCAAATCCTCTCAACTAGATGCACTTCTACACCTATTTGTGTTATTTCCATCAAATTTTATAATAACAAGTGCACTTCTGCGCTTATTTACACTTTACGATCGGTCACGCACACTACAATCACACTACATGCACAAACCATATAAACACTCTAATTACACTACCTACACAACTCACATATAAATCCTTGCACATATCACAAACGCATACTCTCACTCCAAATACACTTAAAATATGCACACTGCTGCGCACCCATTTATCACTATCTACAAAAGCGAAGAACAAAAATCAGGATAACTAAGTGAGAACCCCAGTTAGCAGCAGTAACTTTATCTAAGTGCATAAATGCACCTATTCCGCCAGCTACCTTACAAATCCGCTCAACTAGATGCACTTTTGCACCTCTTTGCATCATTTCCATCAAATTTGATAGAAACTAGTGCACTTTTGCGCTTATTTACACTTCACATCCGGTCACGCACACTACAATCACACAACATGCGTAAACCACTTATACTCTCAATGCACATAACCTACACAAATCACATACTGTTAGTTTAATAGCACTCCTTGTACACTTAACAATCATCCAATCGGACACCTTGCACGCTCTACAAACGCATAACCCAACACCCAATACACTAAACAAACGCACATTCCCTCATAGTCCAGTATCTACTCTCAACAAAAACAGTCGAGAGTACATGCTGATTAGTTAAGTGAGCACCCCGGTTCATATCAGCAGGCTCATCTAAGAGCATAAATACACCTATTCCGACAACTACTTTTCCAAATCACTCAAATAGATGCACTTGTGCACCTATTTGAGTAAATTCCACCTTATCTATTGAAAATAGATGCACTCCTGCGCTTATTCAAACTTTACGCGCGGTACATGCATACTTCACTCACATTACGTGCACAATCCAAATTCACACCCCCCACACACTACATTCACAATCCATCTACACCATTTCAATCCCGCTTTACCTACACAAATCGCATGCAATTAAACCACACTCCACTTACATACAATTTGCATGCAATCCAGTAACACTCCAGATACTTACAAGTCACACGCTCCACAAATGAACACATTCACACATATTCAGCCGTCATTTCTAATTCCTCTCTTACTCTTACTCTTACTCTTACTCTTACTCCTACTCCTAGTCCTAGTCCTACTTCTACGTCCACTTCCGTTCCCTAAAAAAAAGGATTAAAAGCCGAGCGTATTAGCTCATAGCTGACAATACGAATGCCTTTTCCAGATACAACTGGACGCAGTTTGCCAACGTCACACAGTCTTTTCAAATATTTGACTGCCGTGCGGCGATTAATATGAAACTCCTTCATCACATCGGCTGGGCGAATATTCTTGTTCGACCTAAACGCATAATGCAATAACTCACGCTCCAGGCGTGTCATGTTTTGCTCTTGCGTGTGAGTCACCAAATAAGGAGCCAGCAGCGACTGCAGCAAAGACACAATAAGCTGCGGTTTTTCCTCCAACTCGTCATAAGGTATGGACACGACGCGGTATCCAAGCACTTGCAGAAATGTCTCCCGATTTAATTCCCGTCGGTATCGAATTCGATCGGTATTCTGAACATGAGGTCCATAACCCTTTATTTCGAAAGCGAACCTCGTCGCTCCCCGCTGCCAAACTAAATCAATATAAAAAGGGTTCCCACGCCAATCCACGACTTCATACTCCGGATATAAATGATCAAAACTACCCATCATCGGCCACCAGACTTGCTTCAAAAACAAACGTTCACCATGCCCATGTCCACGCTGAAGCCTGCTCTTGTGCTCTCCCTTACTTGCACGCAAATGTTTTTTCAACCATTTCTCATGTTCTTCAGCAAATTCCATCTCTCATCCTCCTCAAAATGAAAAAACGTCCTTGGCTCCTCTTGAACAGAGGAAAACCAGGGACGTTCTACGTCACACTTTTTTATTCAACTTTTTATAAGATGTCATACTATGACGTTCGACGTCACACTTTTTTTATTTACCTTTTTATAAGATGTCAGCCTATGACGTTCTACGTCACAACTATCTTATTCAACTTTTCAAATACGTCAGCCTATGACGTTCTACGTCACACTTTTTTTATTTAACTTTTTATAAGATGTCATACCATGACGTTCTACGTCAAAACTATTTTATTCATCTTTTTATAATATGTCATACTATGACGTTCTACGTCACAACTATCTTATTCAACTTTTAAAAGACATCAGCCTATGACGCTAATGCTACATCTTAAGCTGATTCCTTTTTTCACACACTCTCTCTAACTTGTTACATTCGTGCCAGTAGAGCAGCCGCCTCTGCACGAGTCAAAGTCGCGAGCGGCTTGAAGCTTCCATCCTTGTAGCCAGTAATAATACCGGAATCTATTATTGCGCCCACCAGCCCAAGGTTTGATGCTTGTATGGATGATTTGTCAGAAATCTTAGCTAAGCCATCCGTTTTTTCGATCAACTTTAGAGCTTTAGCTGTCCATACCGCTACCTCTTCTCTTGTAATCGGCTGTTCAGGCTTGAAGCGATTTCCATATTTTGAAGCATCAATCCAGCCTTGTGTTACAGCCGATTCAATATATGGCCTAGACCAGCGCGTGCTCGGGACGTCAAGAAATGACAGATTTTCTGCTTTAACAGAAACTTTCAATTTCTTCGCAAGCATAGCCAGAAACTGCTCCCTCGTTACCTGAGCTGCAGGACGGTATGTTCCATCTGGAAAACCGTCAACAACGCCAGCTGCTGCAAGTTCCTCAACAGCTCCTTTTGCCCAGTGCAGCTTCAAATCGGAAAATAAAAGTCCAGAAGTATGTTTAACCTCAATATCTGAGAAGGTTAATTCACCTGCTGAATCGATAACTGCGACTTGGAAGTTGTTGCTAATTCTACTTACTGCCGTCTTCTCTCCAGCGATAGGGAGCTCCCACTTCAACTTGCCTGCTAAATTATACGATGCAAGAGAATGACGTCCTCTACTAGCGTAAGTATTATCAGATAAAGTAAGAAGCCATTCATTCTGCTGCTGATTGATGCTATTTGTGGATTCGGGATAATTTTTCACATTAATAAAACGGATAAGCTCTTCTCCCTCGGTCACGCCAATATTCTCGCCAGGTTTAAATATAACGAGCTTATTTTCGCTTAAAAATGGTCCTGTATAGGCATATACTTTCAAATTTTTCTTCCATTTCGATTTGCCTTCTTTATCTATTGCTTCTACAGTACCTTGTGAGCTGCCCGTAACAATGGTCCCATCCTGAAGAAGTAACGGTTTATAAAATGTATTATCTGACACACCGAGCTCATACTTCCAACGAATGCTGCCAGATGAAGCATTAATAGCGTAAAGTGTGCCATGTCTACGAATTTGTACAATACCTGAAGGAATAGCCGAACTCTCACCAACCGCTTCTTCTGCCGTAGTAATAATATATAACGTGTCTCCTATATCGTTTAAAGTTGGCTCAAAATGTGTGATTTCTCCACTCAACGATATCAGCCACAGCCGACTATCCGATACATTTGATGCTTCAAGATGACTGGTGACGCTGCGTTTGTTGCCATCCCTTACAATATTATTATTTGTGAATCCTGTATATCTATTACCGGAACGATCCCAGCCAATCATAGTATTGCGCTGATTAGCTGCCACCATATTATGAAGAACCTGCTTGCCGCTGCTTGGATCAAATGCTGTAAGCAAACCGCTATTCGTTCCTATAAATAGCCGTCCATCCGGTCCAATTGCAGGCCTCGCCCATACCTGCTCCTTCAAATCGTATTGCCACTGTAGCTTTCCTTCCAAGCTGACAGCTGCTACCTTCCCTTGACTGCTAAGTGCATAAACCGTACCATCATCCGAGATGAGGGGAGCCTGGTATACCTCATTAATACTGCTATTCAGTGTAGGCAGTGACACCCCCCAATTTTTCACAAGCTGAGCGCTATAGGTAACCCCAGGCTCATTCATATAAGCTCGCTCGTTTACCTTAATTTTCATTGTCGTCTTTAAATGCAAATATTCAGCGCTCACCTCGACTTCACCAGCTCCGACCGTATGAAGGCCCTGTTTATCAAAATAAGCAATTTTTTCATTGCTGCTGCGATAAACGATGCCTTGCGGATTGGTTTGCTCCTTGCCATCTGCCCACTTCACAGTTACAAATAGCGAGTATGTACTTTTTGATTCAATGTACGGAAAGAGGTTCCCAAACGTGATGGAAACCGCATCGTCCTTGTTTGAGGCTTGTTTAATTTCAAACGCGATTACCCGGCCGCTCTCTGTTCCAACATAGATCGTATTGGTATCCCTATACGTTAAATAAATGGGGGAATTTGTGTTGTACTCTGTTAGCTTCGTTGATTTCAAATCCGACAAAACAACTTTGTTATATCCATTTATTACATTCATTCCATTGTCTAACCAAACAACCGAACTAGCATAAAGGCCGCTCTTTATAGAGGATTGCAATTCCCCTCTTTGATTTATCCGAAGCAAGCGATTTTTAAAATATTCACTTTGCTCGGTTTTCTCAACCTTCGTCTTGTCATAACCAATCAATGAGCTGTAGAAAAGAAGGGAACCATCCTTATCCAGCTGCATTGCCGTTCCGTTTTCCAATACATTAGTATCTTGGTCGATTTGCAGCTTCCATATCAATTTTCCTTGCGTATCAAATTTAGTAATGACAGCATCTCTCGTAACAATATAAGCGTTTTGTTGATCATCAAAAACAACAGGAGCGTATGACCTTGCGCTTAGCGAGTAACTTTTTTTCACAGCTCCCTCGCTGATCACTTTAATCTCACCTGGACTTCTGTCCTGACTAAGCTGTGAACTACCCGATTGATCTCCTTTTTTCGAAGCCTCTAAATATACGATTAAATTGCCTTGCTTGTCCGTCATTGGGGTATTATAAGATGATCCATACATATTGACTTTCCAGCGCGATGAGCCGCTAGCATTTAATTCCTCAGCATACGATGTTGATTCAAAGCTTAGCTTACCGTCAACTAATTTAGTATCTAGGTTATAAGATGTAATAAAAACCTTATCCTCTAAAGTGCCCGCGTGCTTTACCAAATTCGTAATATTGGTCCGTTCCAATGCCTTCGTGCCATCCATGCGCAGGGCAAGCAGCAGTTCCCTTGATCTCACTTGAATATAGATTAAGCCGTTACGTTGAACGACAACCTTTTGAAAGCTTGAATAGGTTGTTTCATACTCCCATTTTTTCACGCCATCTTTGTTGAATGCATATAAATTCCCTCTTGAGCCGACATAAAGGGTCCCGTCTGCTCCTATTTCGAGCTGACCTTCTCTTTCTGAAGAAGTAACATCCATAGGACTAACATCAGCAGTCCACAGCTGCTTGCCAGCAGGGCTAAAGACATAAACCTTCCCTTGCTGAGATAGGATATACACCGTGCCGTCCTCACCGATGACCGGATTCGCAGCTACGCCTCCCTTGATGCTTTCGCTCCATCGCTCTGCTAAATAGGAAGCAGCAGGTTTAACGTCATTCGCTTGGACAGAGGATGAAGCACCGAAGCTTGGAACACACAGCGTAAAAACGATCAGCAAACAAATTCCGATTTTATAATAAAACCATCTGTTCATGTTGGTCCCAACTCCCATTTATACTAATTATTATCTCTCAAATCTAAATTTATAATAGTAGATTGGTTGAATAGAGTAAAGGAATTTAGCAGCCTCTCTCGCTCGAGAAGGCGGGAAGGCGGTAAACAATAACCGACTAAGTCCTTATTCAGGATTCTCAGCCAGCAATTACGGTTTCGACTGATTACACAGCAGAAGGTTTGCCTGCAGGAATAGAATTTCTAAGCTGCTCCTTTAAAGAAGCAACGCTTCTACAGCTTAGCTACGTAATGAACATGTAACCCACAACCGTAAATCATTGGTTTTAACACCTTAACAACAACACGTTCATCCCGATAAAGCTGCCCAAAGGTCTAATTACTTTCGGGCAGTTTTTTTATGGATTTACATTTTCAACTAAGACCACCACCAATCCCAATTGCAATTTCTAATAAAGCACAGCCTATAACTGCTATAAGAATAGCGGCAGCCCCGTCGCCCGTCGCAGACAGTCCCCGCCTAAAGCCTAGCACTGAAATGGCCCGAGGACCGTTACGAAACAATCTTCCAGAGGCTACAATAAGGACATAGATGAGCTACACGAAAGGATGACTGTATATGAAAAAATTATTTCGATCAACGACAGACAGCAAGCTGACAGGTCTATGCGGAGGCATCGGACAATGGCTCGGCATTGATTCCACTATTGTTAGATTGTTAGTTGTCATTGCGGCGTTCTTCAGCTTCGGAACGGTTATACTCGCATATTTTATAGCTACCCTCTTTATCCCAAAAGCAATTAACAACGACTTTCGATTTGCCGATCACTACTAAATCAAATAAACGAATGCAAATGAAAATAAAACAAAACACAAACTTTTAAGGAGAGATTATCAATGGGAATTTTACAACGAGTAGTTAGTATGACAAAGGCAGCAGCAAATGAAATGTTGGACAAGATGGAAAATCCGGTCATGATGCTTAATCATTATTTGAGAGATTTGGATGAGGAAATTGCCAAAACTGATCATGCGCTGGCACAGCAGCAAGCACAGGATCGTATGCTGCAATCTAAACTAAGTGAATTCAGCGGACAAGTAAGCTATTACGAGGGTAAAGCAGAGCAAGCGGCAGTTGAGGAACGTGAAGCAGAAGCACGTACGGCGCTTGAAGCGAAGCTGTTGTATCTAGAACAAGCCGAAGAAATGGCAAGACTGCAGCAGTTAGCAAAGCAAGCGGTACTTGACCTCGGTTATCGCATTGAGGCATTGAAAGAAGAGAAAACACGGCTGCAAGGAAAACGCGCTGAGCTCATTACTCGCGTGCAGCAGACAACTGCAACCTCTACTGGCTATTCCAACTCCCTTAATGGAAGCTCCGCTTCACAAGGGTTCGATCGGATTGAACAAAAGGTGATGGAATTAGAAGCACAACGTGAGCTTACAAAAGGTTCATACAACAGCTTACATGCTGGCGCATATAGTTCCGATCAGCAGCTCGAGCAGCGCAAAGCTCGTGTGGATGAAGAACTTAAACGGCTTCAAACTAAAAAAGCCTAAATACAACTTAAAGCGGCGGGCAAGACGTATAGTAACGTCATTGACCGCCGCTTCATTCGTTAGAATATTAACTTAAATTAGGATGAAGAAGAGCTAATAAATTGAAATACGCCAATTGCGATCAGTAGAACGACGAATATAAGGACGAACCACAGTACAAACTTAAGAGCGTTAGAAGAATTCGATTTACGTTGAAGTTTTTCCTCGACGTTAACTAATCGTTCTTTAAGCTCCTGTATTTCTTTTTCCTGTTGCTGCATTCTTACCCCTCCCTCGCAAATAATTTCGATTGACAAGAATATATTTTCTTTACATTTTTCATTCTTTTGTAGATTAAAAAAAATGCTAGATCATCAATATATCATGATCTAGCGTTTTTTTCATTTATTTACTAATTTTACAGCGATTCTTTAACTGTTGTTTGTTCGATGAAAGTCGATGTTGTCAGCTCCATATTAACAAAATCGTCGTCCCTTCACCCGGTGTTGTTTTAACCGTAATCCTGCCACCCATAGCTTCAATCAGTCCCTTCGATATAGCCATGCCAAGTCCAGAACCATTGGTGGTGGATGCGGTATCCGTGCCGCGATAATAACGCTCAAAAAGCCGATTTAATGTAACTTCATCCATACCATCGCCATCATCGGTGAATTTTATCGTTATTCCGCCACCTTCTTCATCCGCCAGAAGCGATACCGTCAAAACGGTATCAGGCGGGTTATGAAGCAGCGAATTAGCGGTTAAATTATTAACTACCCTCTCCAGCCAAGGTGTATACAATTGGAACCAGACATCATCTTGCGCAGCATGAAATACAATGCGCTGTTTTCCGTAAGCAGGATCAGCGGCAGCCTGTTCAAGCGCTTCATAAAGCCAGGCGTTTAGTTCAACCTTCATCGTCTCAGGAGGAAGAATTCCCGACCTCAATCGGTACGTCATAGCAAGATCGCTGATCAACATATCCATATGAGCCGATTTTTCCAGCATCGTCGCAGAAAATTTACGTACCTCCTCCTGAGACCAATCATATGCCGGCTCCGCTAATAAATGGGCATAACCAGTTATAGAGGATAACGGCGTCTTCAAATCATGGGTAACGCCAGCAATCCATTCTTCTCTCAGGCTTTCCGTTTGCTCCCGCATCGCTTGCTCTCTCTTCAAGGCATTGGATAGCTTTTCAATAGAAACCATCACATCAGCAAAAACACGATACCTTCGCCGCCATTTTCCTGCTGACGTTCGGCTTCGATGGAGACCTCTACGATCGACAGGTTCTTCATACACGGTTTTCCCTATTGAATCGAGCCATACAAGCATGTGCAGCATCGGGGCGCCAAAACGATGGGCTTGCCATAGTGAGAGGAGCACGAACAAGACCAGTAAGGAGATAAACAAGAAAATGGACCCGATAATGACTACCTGTGCTTCCTCCGGTATCCATTTCTTTTTGCCTGAGTCTCCCGCTACAGTATTCGGTTCTCCGACAAGCCAGGTGTTTCCAGTTTCCGCATCATACGAGGTTGCTATCCGGTAACCATATCTTTCACTGTACAATGTGCGAAGCGCAAGTTCCGGAACGGAGTATAGCGAAGGCACCGCATCGGGCTTGTTATAGGAGTCCAGTTCCAAACCTGCCGAATCGATCAGTTGAACAAAAGCATGAGCCGATCTTATTTTTCCTGATAAGGCATCTGGAAGGACTAATTTCTTTTCAGAAACAATGAATTCGACTTCATTTAATTGTTCCAATATAGGCTCTATTACTTTTGGAGCCCCATAGACCATTGTGAATTTCTTCCCATCCTTCTGCTGTATCCATAACGCAATCTGGTAAGGAAATGCGCTCTTCCCCATCCAGTGTTCCACTAATTCACCTGGTCCGTATTGGTTAGGAACATCTTTGGGCGTATTATAAGCACTAGCAACTTTTCCATTCTCATCTAGGCTTTGCAGCCAGCCATTGTTTTTCTTCACCTGCCTCAGCAAGCTGGGTGCAAACGTAATGCCATTCTTGCCAAGCTTAGAGGATTCTACCATCTGTTCTAACCCTACACTGGCAAAATCACGTGTAATGTTAATCTCGCTAAACCGCTGCAGCATCCAATAAAAGGTTAGCGCAGCTATGAGAAGAACGATCATTCCTGCTATTGCGAGTTGAAGAACGAACTTTAGTGTTAGTTGTCGCTTAATATTCATGGCATAGTAAGCTCCTGCTGATCCGCTTTAACTAGTTTGTAGCCCATACCTCTGACGTTAACGATAAATTTTGGGTTAGACGGATCAGCTTCAATTCTTTCTCTTATCCGATGAATATGAACCATGACCGTATTGTCATCACTGAAGGCTTCTTCACCCCAAACCTTCTCATACAGCTCGCTTTTACTGAATATTCGATTAGGGTTTTTGCATAGAAAAAGCAGCAGCTGAAACACAAGCGCAGGACATGAAACAGCCTGTCCTTCAATAAACAGCTCACCTGCTGTCTCTTCTAATTTAAATCGGCCGTAATCAAATACGTTGGATTTTCGATTGAGAGAATCTTCTGAGATATTCTTTAAGGCAGCAGTCTCCGTTGACGAACTAAAGTACCGCCGCAGCTGCGCCCTTATGCGGGCTACCACTTCCAGTGGATTAAATGGTTTGGTAATGTAGTCATCTCCGCCAATTGCAAACCCTGTCAGCTTGTCGAAATCCGATGTTCTCGCGGTTAGAAATAAAATTGGCGCGTTCGTCGTTTGCCGGATAAAAGGACATATTTCAATTCCGCTGCGCCCTGGCAGCATCACATCCAATACAATTAAATCGTATTTTTTAGCTTCACAAGCTTCAATGGCTTCTTCACCCGATTGCACGGTATCAATATTCATGTAGCCTTCCTTGCGCAATACCGTCTGCAAAAGCTCCAGTAGCGCTTGCTCATCATCAACGAGCAAAATCGATGCATGGTTCATTCGTGCCAGCTCCTTCCGCCAACTGATGTTTATATCATCATAGCATGATTTTTTTCACTTTAAATCATTCTAATCTTAAGGGAAGCTTAATTCGTTTCCATTCACTCTTCTTAAAGTTAAGAGTGCGTTAATGATGGGTTTCATAAGAGCTAAGACTCTGCTGCTACAATGGTATTATCGGGAGGCGATGAAAATGAAAAAAGGAGCAACGAATTATATTTATGGTACAGCAATGACTGCAAAAACGGCATTAGCTGCCGGTTCACTAGCTTTACTTCTAGCCGCTTGCAGCGGAGAAAACTCAGCAGTGACCACCAAGACAGGAGCTGTGCAAACAATGAGCCCCACGGAGACGACGAACCAATTACTTATGCCAGACGACCTGCCAAAGGCGCTGCTGGACGGCAAGTATAAGAAAATTTATGCCCGTTTTAATCAGCCTTTAAAAGATGCGGTAAGCGAAGCAGATTTTGAAAAGACGGGAGAGGAGTTTACGAATGGGATCCATAGCTTCGAGAAATCCTCTACTATACAGCTTAATGGTTACGACCGGCGCATATGGGTGAGTGACGAGGGGAATAAGGGGCTGCTCGGAATGTTTGATTCTGACGGAGTCATTACATCAATTCAAGTTCAGGAACTAACCTCCTCACCTGAAACCGATTCGAAGCTGAGCAAAAATAAATATGCTTTACCTTTTGAGGGCGAATGGTTTGTATTTTGGGGCGGCGAGAATGTTCTGGTGAATTATCATTATGAACTAGAGATTCAGCGATACGCGTACGATTTTATCCAAACAAAGGATCATTTTTCCTATAAAGGTGACCCGCTCAAAAATGAAAGCTATTATGCCTTCGGGAAAGAAATCATTGCCCCAGCGGATGGTATAATCATATCGGTAGTGAATGATATTTTAGATAATGCGCCTGTTGGGGTAATGAATCCGAATGAACCTGCTGGGAATAATGTCGTCATTGATCACGGTGGAGAATACAGCCATCTGGCGCATCTCAAGAAAGGCTCTGCAACAGTTAAGCCAGGAGACAAGGTCAAAAAAGGCGACGTTATCGGTCTGACCGGCAATTCAGGCAACAGCAGTGAGCCCCATTTGCATTTTCAGCTATCAGACGGACCCGAACTATTCACTGCCCGATCCATCAATGTGAAGTGGGAAAATGCGATGAAGCCGTCTCAAGGCGAAACCATTTCCTCAGCTAATTAAATAATAACTGGAGGAACATTATGATAGAATGGATTCAGCAAACGGATGGGATATGGCCATATATTGTTTTATTTTTACTCGCAGCAGCGCCGTGGTTGGATGTATTTCTAGTCGTACCTCTTGGCATCGTAGCAGGATTGTCGCCAGTAGCAGTAGCCATTATCGGCTTTGCAGGCAACTTTCTTTTGGTACTGCTCCTGGGCCTGTTTTTCAAACAATTTTCGAAGTGGAATACGAATCGGAAATTGAAGAAGGGCATTACCACAACATCAAAAAAGGAGACTCGCGCAAGGCGAATTTGGGAGCGTTACGGCCTTCCCGGACTTGCCCTGCTGGCTCCCCTTATTGTGGGCACCGACATCGCGGCTTTATTAGCTTTGTCATTAGGCTCCTCGCGAAAACGCGTCATTCAATGGATGGCAGTCAGCCTTGCCGTATGGACCATTGTAATGGCGCTCGGCTCTGTTTATGGATTCAGCTATATGAAAATAATTTAATTGCGATGATCGAGCATACAGGCTCACTTAAATCCTATTGCTCAAACAGAAAAAAGGGTTATCTCACATTGGTGTATTCACCTTTGTAAGATAACCCTTTAGTATTTAGTCTTTTAAATCAAATTAGATTTTTTAAGAAGTCTTTGGATGATCACAGCCACTTCTGCTCTCGTGATTTCATCTTTAGGAGCAAGCACAGTACTGCTTCTGCCTGAGAAGATCTCCACTTGCAAGCAATCGAGGATGCTGCTCTTCGCCCACTCGGATGCGGCATTCGCATCTTTATAAGGAAGCAGCAATTCTCCAGCTTCACTTGCTGCAAGACTCGGTTTCAAGCCGGTGATTTTCATTGCTTTTGCAATGATCGCCATGGCTTGCTCTCTCGTTATTTTGTCCATAGGACGGAAGGTTCCATCTTCATATCCATTAATAAGACCATTTGAAAATGCGGTTTGAATATAGCTGCTATACCATTCATTTTTGTTCACATCCGAGAATGACGATGAGCTTGCCTCCAATTTCAAACCTAATCCCCGAACGATAATAGCAGCAAACTCCGCACGAGTAATTGATTTATTTGGATTAAACATTTCATTGCCAACACCCGTTATTACCATTCGTGAACCCATATCATTCACAGCTTCTTTTGCCCAATGCCGGTCTACATCCTTAAACGCAAGTGGATGCCAGACAATGGTATACGTGCTGTTCGTTAAGCTGTTCACTACGGCATAATACTTTTCGTTCTTAACGACAAGTCTAGTTGGAACATGACGAACAGATCCATCTGGTTCTACCACAATCCCTGTCGTTATTCGGTTAGGATCAACACCAGCTGGGATAGCTATCATTCTTTCTACATACGCATCGAATTTAGAAACTTCAATCGTTTTTCCATCATACGAAGCTCGCACTGTAAAATTAAGCGGTGGAACAACCATCTCAAACTGGCCTTTAACTGCTGCACTTTCCACCATTTTTATGGTATCTGCTATTGGCTTGGCAATCTCTATCTCGAGCTTGAGGTCTTGAAGATTTAATTTTTTTCCAAAAAGCTTAGTGAGTGCATCGATACTGATCTGTGATGCAGGTATCGTATACGTAAATTGATCATGTTGAAGGACTAAGATAGCTTGCTTTTGTTCCAAATCAGCAATGATCTGCCCATTTATCTGTGAAGCATAAACATCTGAGCTGCCTTTTAGCGGAATCGTAATGACAGCATGCTGACTCTCAGACTCCAATCTGTTCTTAAGCTTGTTCGGATCCACGATAATGGTTGTCACCTTTTGATTATTCACAATTGCTGTAGTCGCTTTACCTGCATATTCAATTTTACCGTTCACCAGCACTTCAACATCGGTTTCGTCCGTTTTTGGCGGGTTTGGCTGTGAAGGTTCAATCGAATAAGTTGTTACCGTCAAGACATTCGAGTTTCCTGCATTCGCTCCGCCTGTTACAACTAATCGGAAGTCATATCCCGTTGCGGCGGACAAACCTATTACTGTCGCTGTTATTGCATTCGTGGAAAGAGCACCTGTTGTCGCTGTTGTCCACGTGTTTGCACCTGTTGGTGATTGCTCCACTTTAATGTTTGTTGCACCTGTTGCTGCGCTCCAAGTGAACGTTGCGCTTGTTCCCGTTTTGCTTGCACTCGCGAAGTCTGTAAGTGTAATTGGGTTAGTAGTCACCGTTACTACATTCGAGTTGCCAGCATTCGCTCCGCCTGTAACTACTAGACGGAAGTCATATCCCGTTGCAGCGGACAAACCTGTTACCGTTGCTGTTGTTGCATTGGTCGCAAGTGCTCCAGTTGTCGCTGTTGTCCATGTGTTTGCACCTGTTGGTGATTGTTCCACTTTAATGTTTGTTGCGCCCGTTGCTGCGCTCCATGTGAAGGTTGCGCTTGTTCCTGTTTTGCTTGCACTCACGAAGTCTGTTAATGCGATCGGGTTTGTCGTCACCGTTACTACATTCGAGTCGCCAGCATTTGCTCCGCCTGTAACTACTAGACGGAAGTCATAACCTGTTGCGGCGGACAAGCCTGTTACTGTCGCTGTTGTTGCATTTGTGGAAAGAGCACCTGTTATCGCTGTTGTCCACGTGTTTGCGCCAATAGGAGATTGTTCCACTTTTATGTTTGTTGCATTCGTTGCTGCGCTCCATGTGAAGGTTGCGCTTGTACCCGTTTTGCTTGCACTCGCGAAATCTGTTAGTGCAATCGTGTTTGTCGTCACCGTTACTACGTTTGAGTCGCCTGCATTTGCTCCGCCTGTAACAACTAGGCGGAAGTCATATCCCGTTGCAGCGGACAAGCCTGTTACTGTAGCTGTTGTTGCATTGGTCGCAAGTACTCCAGTTGTCGCTGTTGTCCACGTATTTGCACCTGTTGGTGATTGCTCAACTTTAATATTTGTTGCTCCTGCTGCTGCGCTCCAAGTGAACGTTGCGCTTGTTCCCGTTTTGCTTGCACTCGCGAAGTTTGTAAGTGCAATCGGGTTTGTCGTCACCGTTACCACATTCGAGTCGCCTGCATTTGCTCCGCCTGTAACTACTAGTCGGAAGTCATAACCTGTCGCTGCCGACAAGCCTGTTACTGTCGCTGTTGTTGCATTCGTGGAAAGAGCACCTGTTGTCGCTGTTGTCCACGTGTTTGCACCTGTTGGTGACTGCTCAACTTTAATGTTTGTTGCGCCCGTTGCTACGCTCCAAGTGAACGTAGCGCTTGTACCGGTTTTGCTTGCATTCGCGAAGTCTGTTAGTGCGATCGGGTTTGTCGTCACCGTTACTACGTTTGAGTCGCCTGCATTTGCTCCGCCTGTTACAACAAGGCGGAAGTCATAACCTGTCGCTGCCGACAAGCCTGTTACTGTTGCTGTTGTTGCATTCGTGGAAAGAGCACCTGTTGTAGCTGTTGTCCACGTGTTTGCACCTGTTGGTGTTTGCTCCACTTTAATGCTTGTTGCATTCGTTGCTGCGCTCCATGTGAACGTAGCGCTCGTTCCCGTTTTGCTTGCACTCGTGAAGTCTGTTAGTGCAATCGGATTTGTCGTTACCGYTACTACGTTCGAGTCGCCAGCATTTGCTCCGCCTGTAACTACTAGACGGAAGTCATATGCCGTTGCGGCGGACAAGCCTGTTACTGTTGCTGTTGTTGCATTGGTCACAAGCGCGCCTGTTGTCGCTGTTGTCCACGTATTTGCACCTGTTGGTGATTGCTCAACTTTAATATTTGTTGCGCCCGTTGCTGCGCTCCATGTGAACGTAGCGCTCGTTCCCGTTTTGCTTGCACTCGCGAAGTCTGTTAGTGCAATCGGGTTTGTCGTCACCGTTACTACGTTCGAGCTGCCAGCATTTGCTCCGCCAGTTACAACAAGGCGGAAGTCATATCCCGTTGCTGCGGTCAAACCTATTACTGTCGCTGTTGTTTCATTGGTCGCAAGCGCACCTGTTGCCGCTGTTGTCCATGTGTTTGTACCTATTGGAGATTGCTCCACTTTAATGTTTGTTGCGCCCGTTGCTGCGCTCCATGTGAACGTTGCGCTTGTTCCTGTTTTGCTCGCACTCGCGAAGTTTGTAAGTGCAATCGGGTTTGTCGTCACCGTTACCACATTCGAGTCGCCAGCATTTGCTCCGCCTGTAACTACTAGACGGAAGTCATAACCTGTCGCTGCCGACAAGCCTGTTACTGTCGCTGTTGTTGCATTGGTCGCAAGCGCGCCTGTTGCCGCTGTTGACCATGTATTTGCTCCTGCCGGGGATTGCTCAATTTTCAAGCCGGTTGCACCCGTTGCTGCGCTCCATGTAAATGTCGCCGATGTTCCGGTCTTGCTCGTACTAGCAAAGTCTATCAACGCAACTGAATTAGTAGTCACATTCACCACATTCGAGTTGCCAGCATTTGCTCCGCCTGTTACAACTAGGCGGAAGTCATAACCTGTCGCTGCCGACAAGCCTGTTACTGTCGCTGTTGTTGCATTGGTCGCAAGTGCGCCAGTTGCAGCTGTTGTCCATGTATTTGCGCCAGTTGGCGATTGCTCAATCTTCAAGCCGGTTGCACCCGTTGCTGCGCTCCATGTAAATGTCGCCGATTTTCCGGTCTTGCTCGTATTTGCAAAGTCTGCCAAAGGTACATTCATAGGAATTACTGTCAATGTTGCACTATTCGAGGTTGCTGCAGGCGTAGTACTACCCGAAGCGACTACGCGATATTGGTATCCGCTCATTCCCGCTGTTGCGCCTTTTATAACTAAAGTCGCTGTTGTTGCTCCAGTGTAATCGGTATTATCAATAATATTTGTAAATCCCGCACCCGTGTCCACCTGCCATTGATACGAACTCGCATTAGATGCAGCAACCGTGAAGATAGCGTTGTCACCCTCATTGATCGTTGCATTGCTTGGATTGCTTGTAATCGACGGAGCTGGCCTTGTCACAGGATCGCCAATTTGAACGTCATTAATTGAAGTCCACATTTCTGAATCTTGAGGAATTATTCGAATTTCATCAATATTGTCAAATGAAAAGTTTAATCCATTTGAGTGATCGAACGTAAACTTCCATGGATCAACACTAATTGTTAGATCGACCCATTCTCCAACCTGAACACCATCATTAAAAGCACCAATCTTGACATCTTTAGTACCCGAATCGATCAAAGTAATCGATTCTAAAGAGAAGTTTTGAGATGAATTGCGATTTTTAATCGTCCATATACTTTGGGATTCATTATCTGCATAACCAGCAGATAGTCCACTTGCACCAATTGTTTCCGGATAAGGAATTTCATAAGTTAGAACTAAATCTTTATTTGGGTTTACAGCAGACTTGGCCGAAAAATCTAGCGAAAAGCCCGGTATATCATCTGATCCGCCCTGCCCATCTGACACAACGGTTGCGTTGCCAGCAATACCAGCATTCGATTTAAACATAATAGTCGAAGCAATCGATGGTGCTTTTACCGTTAACGTTGCACTATTTGAGGTTGCCGAAGGCGCTGTGCTGCCCGTAGCGATGACTCGATACTGGTATCCATTCATTCCCACTGTCGCACCCGTTATAGTTAACGTTGACGTAGTCGCTCCACTATACGGTGAACTATTAACAATATTTGAAAATCCCGCACCCGTATTTACCTGCCATTGATAAGAGTTCGTATTAGACGCAGCAACCGTGAAGCTAGCGTTCCCGCCTTCATTAATCGATGCATTGCTAGGATTTCCAATAATCAAAGGCGGTGAAGAAACTACGGCAGCAGCCTCTATAGTCGTAAAATTATATCCAAGTGAAAGAAACCGACTGCCGTCATAAACCACATTTGTAAGAAAAGCTGCTACATTAGTTGCTTCTGAAGTCCAGCTTGCTCCATCCGGAGAAGATACAATTTTCCCTCCAATACCTGAAACCATAAACTGTCCCGCTCCGTATGCAATCCCTGTTAAGAGACCAGTAGCTGTACTATCTTGACTAGTCCAGTTCGAGCTGGTGCCATCTGACGAGGTAAATATTTTACCACTGGCTCCTACAGCAACAAATAGATTATTTGCATAAACAACGTTTCTGAAAATGAAGGATGAACCTGTTAAAGAGGAAGCAGTCCAATTCAATCCGTCTGATGAATATGCCATTCTGGACCCTTGACCTACAGCAACATATGTTCCATTCCCATAGGCAACAGAGTAAAGAACAGTCGTGATGGCCGGACCTGCAGTAATTGCAGCTGGTGTCCACGACGTTCCGTCGCTAGATGTTAAAATCGTTCCGCTGTTTCCTACAGCAATAAACCGATTATTTACAAATTGGACGCCTTGTAAGTTGCTTGCCGTATTAGAGGCTGCCAAATTCCAATTGGTTGCATTACTTGATACATAGATCGTACCGCCCGAACCAACTGCTACATAAGTGCCGTTGCCGTATGCAATACTTGAAAATCCATTTGCAGTTGGCGTTATCCGGCTTGTCCAATTCACTCGATCAGTGGAAGTAAAAATGGTGCCGCCAATCGTAGCCGAATTGTTATAGCCTACAGCAACATAAAGACCATTGTTATAGACCGTATCTGTGATGTTTGGTGTTACCGTTGTCCATTCAATACCATCAAGCGAATACATGATAGAGCCGCTATTGCCTGCAGCGACAAATTTTCCATTGCCAAATGTAATAGCCTGCATCGTGTTTCCATAGTTTGTTGTCCGTTCAGTCCAGCTCACCCCATCCGTAGAAGTGAAGGCTGTATTAGCATTGCCATATGCACCTGCAAAAGCCTGCCAAGCTAAAGGAGTACTTGTCCAGGTAATGGCATCTGAAGATCTGTAGCTTGCAAGTATTGGACTGGAATCAAAAGCGTAAAAATGATTATTTAAAAATCCTATAAAGTTTATTGAACTATAATATGTACTGTTAAGCTGCTGTCCTCCGCCCCATGTTGATGGATTTCCAGTGGCCGAATAATAAATTTTTCCGTTTGCATCGCCTAAGACATACTTACTGTTTCCATAGGAGACGTTGTACAAATCGTTGGAAATTCCAGATGCAATGGATGTCCACGACTGTCCATCACTTGA
This sequence comes from Paenibacillus sp. 01T47, assembly GCF_056398245.1. Classification (NCBI taxonomy): domain Bacteria; kingdom Bacillati; phylum Bacillota; class Bacilli; order Caryophanales; family Paenibacillaceae; genus Paenibacillus; species Paenibacillus sp. 01T47. The sequence continues at coordinate 151,391 of NZ_JBFTPA010000013.1, read as the reverse complement.
TTTCAAAATAATGCCGGATGCTCCAACTGCCCAAAATGAACCATTTAAAAATTTCACAGAAAATAACTGATTCGACGTGTTGGATGTTGCTGCATTCCATGTAACAGCATCAGTAGAATATAAAATCGTACCTCCTGCACCAGCTGCAACGTAGACGTTGTTTCCATAATCCACTTCATTTAAGTTTTGAGTACTATTCGTACTTCTTGTTGTCCACTTTGCAGCATCCGAAGATGTAGCAATCAGACCGTTACTTCCTACTGCAACATAAACGCCATTGCCATAGCCCATTCCCAAAAACTGGTTGCTCGTATTATTGATAGGATTATTTAATGTATCCCAGCTCGATCCGGCTCCATATGTTGTTGATGAGAACCATACGATTTGAGAAAATACGACGAGAAAACTAAGAATAACGAGTAAGGGAGCGCGAAAAAAACGAATACGCTTATACATAAATTCAACTCCAAATTAGAATTTTACAAGATGTGTCTTTTGATACAGCTGCTACTCAACTAAAAAAATGTCTAGCATTCTCCTTTCTAGTAAATGAACTGAACTTCCGATTCGTTTCTATGAAATGCTATCCAGTTGAAATTTCCTCCCAACCTTCCTTTCACCAAAAAATGTCAGTGTTATAACTAATTTGATATTCGACAATATAGAATAAAATCCTCTTTTTTTCGACATAAAATGACGTTTTATTTCGCGTTCATTCAGCCAATAAATACATGTATTCTCCAAGCGGTTTTTTACAAAAAAAAAAGCACTTAGGTTCAAACTCTAATTCACCTAAGCGCTTATCTCTTAATAGATTCAATCAAACTTTACGAAGTCTTGCTCATATCTATTTGTATCTGCGGAACCTCAAAGGTCACCGTCGTTCCTTCTCCTGCTTCGCTTGAAATACCAAGACCATTTCCGTACAAAGAGAGCAGTCTGCGGTGAATATTGGTTAAGCCAACGCCTGACAACTGCCGTTGCCCAAGCAATAGCGTACTGAGATCACTTTGCTTGATGCCAACTCCATTATCCGAAACTGAAATAATTAGCTTCTCCTCTGCCTCTTGAATACGTAATACGATCTTGCCCCCAGCAGCCTTTTGCATGACACCATGCCTAACTGCATTTTCTACAATCGGCTGAATGCTGAGCGGCGGAATAAATCCTCGCAGCTGTTTATCCACCTCATATACAACATTCAATCGTTTGCCGAACCGCGCTTGCTCTAATTTGACATAAGACTGAACAAGCTCAAGCTCCTTCTCCAAGCTGACGATCTGCTGACGATTCTGGAAATCGAAGCTGCTGCGTAAATATCGGCTTAAATTCAATAACAATTCTGTAGCCTTATCCGGATCATCAGGACATATCGAAATAATCGTATTGAGTGCGTTGTACAAAAAATGAGGTTTAATTTGTGCCTGCAGAAAAGCCAGTTCCGATCGAATAGCCGCTTGAACAGACTGTCTAAGCTCAAGCAAAGTTCGTACGCGAGCACGCAGTACAATACCGTCAACAGGTTTTGTTAAAAAATCATTGATTCCAGCACTAAAGCCCGTTTGAATATCGCCTGCCAATTTTCTTGCGGTGAGCATAAGTACAGGCAGTTCAGACAACGAGTATCGTTCCCTGATCCTACGGCAAAGCTCTAGTCCAGACATCGCTGGCATCATCCAGTCTGTTATCACGAGATCAATCCGTCGCTCACTGGATAGTACCTCCAGCGCTTCAGCGCCACTGTCAACCGCAATGACTGTGTAATTTTCCATAGACAATACATTTATTAATACTTGTAAGTTTACGGGATCATCATCTACCACTAACACAGTGAATGGATGTGTATCTTCTATTACTTCATTCCGATTCATCGCTGCTTGGAATGTTTTATTGAGCGCTAATGCCGGTTGAATCGCTGCTCTGCCGCTTTTACCAGCAGCAACCTCAGAAATAGCGGACAGCGCAGCTGAAGGAAGTGTAAATGAAAACGTTGAACCTATACCTAGCTGTGAATTCGCTTCGATATACCCGCCATTCAGTTCCACGAGTCTCTTCGTAATGTTCAACCCGATACCGGTGCCGCTATAGCCCGATTGTAGATCTACAGTGGAAACGCTATTAAACGCCTTGAAAATGTCGTCTAAACGATCCGCCGCGATGCCAATTCCAGTATCTGTAACGCTTATTTTCACCCATGAATCCACGACTTCCGCATAAATCCGAATCTCACCCTGATGCGTAAATTTCACCGCATTGCCAAGCAAATTAAATAAAATTTGACGCAGACGCTCCTCATCAGTATCGAGCAGCGGCATCTGCTGCGGCCATTCCTGCATCAGTCTTACCCCTTTTTTATCGGCTAAATGCCCAATGACCTCGACTACGGATTGCGCTGCTGCTGATAAATCAACAGCTTGCCGATTCAGTGTAAGCTGTCCGTTTCGTAAAGTGGAAAAATCTAAAATATCATGAATCAGATAATTCAATCGTCTACCCGTCGATACAATCATAGAAAGCTGTCTTGCCTGATCGGTGTTTGGCGTCCCCGCTACACCCTCAAGCAAGGATTCTGCGATATTTACAATACCATGCAGCGGCGTACGAAGCTCATGCGACGTATTCGCCATAAATTCATCCTTTAATTCATCCAAGGTCAACAGCTTGCGAGAGAGCTCTTCCACCTCATTAAAGGTGTGAGAGAAACGTCGAGCTAGCATGATTACTTGAACAATGACCAAGATAAGCAGCTCAAACGAGATAAAAAAATGATTTTCCAATAGACCAAATACTTGCATGACACTGACGATTATAAATACCAAAATGGTTATCGCACTCAAAAGCAAAAAATAAGCGTCCCGCGATCGGCGGATAACACCTTTGACAAGCGTGTAAAGCACAACTCCAAAAGTAAATACTGAAAGGCCTATTCCCTTCAAAAACCACTGTGAATAAAGCATCGTCGGCAGCATGAATGCTGCAACAATGACAATACTCGATGCAATATTGCTTGCCCGCCACACAAACTTGTTAACAGCTCTTGGTACTGACACGTTCACATATTGCAATAAAAAATAATAACCGAATGCTGAAGATATGTTCTGCAGCTTCATGATCCAATCGTAGCTAAGCTGAGGCAAGGCCAGTGCAATCAGCTTCTCGCCATGAGTACATACATAGAGCAGCAGCGCTAAGCAAAATAAAGCCAAATAAAGCAACGAGCGCTCTTTTCTGCGCATGTAGAACAAAAGAAGGAAAAACATAGAAAACAATGCAAACCCGCTGATGTTCATAAATTCACCAAACAACGCGATGTCGCGGCTTTTGCGAATATCAGCCTCATAGCCAAACCAAATTGGATAGATGATGCCGCCCGAAGCATAGTTGAAATTGGATACTTGTACGATAATTTCAACATAGAATCTATCTACGGATACAAATCCAACATAAGGGATATTCGATGCGATATCTTCTTTATCTGAGACTCCAGGTACTCCGCTTGCTCCCACTTCCTGTCCATTTATAAATATCCGGTTAGCCATGCGGATATTTGTCGTTCGTATTCCGTAATGCGTTTCTGCTGTGTTGTTTAACTCCACTCTCAGCCTATAAGTACCGAATCCTGCTCCCTGTGGGTTGCCGTCCTCCGCTATATAGCTGTTCCACTCCGCTGGCACAGGAAAGAGGCCTGTTAGTTCAGGCCTCTTATAAGGAGAAATAGCTGGATCTGCGAATTGCTCTGGCAGCAGCAGCTGTCCACGATAAAATTCCCATTGACCATTCAGCGCGACAAGTCCTTCTGATTCGAAATTCCATTCCCGCAAATCCAACGTGCCAGCGCTTGAATGAGGTGCACTCTTCTCAATGGATTGATTATAAAAAAACTCGTTTACCGGAAAAGCTACAACGATAAGAAAAAATACAACTATCGTCCACCATTGCTTTCTCATCCCATCGTTGCCTCCTTGCCTAAATTCACGTCTTACTGGGATAATTGATGATATAAATCCGTCGTTTGCCTCTCAGGAATAACTCCTAGCTCCTGCAATAATAATTGCGCATAGGTTTCGTAGCAGCGGTTAAGCGATTCCGTATCCCCTATCTGAGCATAACCTGCAAGAAGCAATCTGCAAATTTCATCTGAGTATGGGAAGCTGATCTGAGCAGTCGTCAGTCTCTGGATAGCCGACTGAGCACGGCCTTCCTCCAGCTCATATCTTGCCATACTGCTAACCAGCCGAAAATAACGATGCTGCAAATTTATTCTTTTGGTCTCTGCCCACGCATAATTATGATCCTCCAAATAATCGCCTTTATAAAGAGAAATCGCATGCTCATATCGACTCCAATTATCCTGAAACTGATACGGGAGCTCAGCTACTGTCTCCTCAAACTCAGCTACATCAGTACGAATGGCAGCATACGGGAGTCGGTAGCTCTCACCTTGAAACTCAACTGTGAAAGAAACTCCCCACTCACGCAGTAGCCATCTAATGCGTGAAACGGAATGATGAAGATAGGTAACCGCCTTGTCCAGCTCATACTCTCGCCAAAGCGTTTCAATAAGCCGCTCTCTCGTAACCCAAGCTCCCTCCAAATGAAGGAAATAAGCAAAGAGCTCCTGCGCCTTTTTCGTTCGCCACTTCACTTTGCCGTTTAAAGCAGCCCCGCCTACAAGCTCAAGCCGTTTAAAGCATCGCACTGAAAGCTCATTTCGTTCTGCTAGAGCTTCGAAGCTTTGTGCTTGATTGTTCAAAAGCTTCGCATATTCCTCAATACGATCTATCGTTTTTCCAATTCTCGCAGAATCGACCGGCTTCAATAAATAATCCAGCGCATGCAGCTCAAATGCTTCAACAGCATACGCTGAATAGGCGGTTACATAAACGATTCGTATTGCAGGGTACAACTCCTGTATACGTTCAGCTGCTTCAAGGCCGTTCATCTCGGGCATGCCGATATCAAGAAACGCGATATCGGCATAACTGCGAGCAAGGTGGTCAAGTCCCTCCATAGCAGAGGTATACTTGCCCACAACTTGAACCCGGCCATCTGCCCTCAGCAATCGTTCCAAATGTATCAATGCCGGCTCCTCATCATCCACTAATATTACCTTTAGCATTGATCCATGCCCTCCTCCTTCCATTGTTATTTTTCAGTGAGCCTTCTGCTATCGGTATGACTTAGTTTTACTTCGTTTTTACGACTCGAACTTGTCCATCTGGCAGCTTCTGCACATATCTAGAAGCGGCTTCAATATCTAACATAGCCCAGTGTTTTGGCGCGACATCCGGCCAGCTAGAGCTAACAGTTTCCTGCGGCACTGGACGGTTGAAGATTGCGTTGAGTACGCGAACCGCTTCTCCGCGAAGCAGCAAACCATTCGGACGGAAGGTATGATCCGGATATCCCTTCATAAACCCTGCCTCTGCAACAGCAGCAACTTCATTTGTTGCCCAGTGTCCCGTTAAGTCTGTAAAATCCGCCTTGGCAGTACCGCTTAGGGACAGCTTGTTCCAACGAGCCGCGATAACCGCTATTTCTGAACGAGAGACTCCGTCGCCCGGTCTAAATTTGCCTTGCTCGTCACCATTCATAATACCATGATTTTTCAACAGCGTAATCGCTTCTTTTGCCCAGTGATCGGAGACGACATCGCTAAACTCTGTCAGCTCTGTTTCATTAGGATTAGGCGCCGTTTCTTCCAGCAGGCTGGCGTTTTTCTTAAGCTCTTTGGCAAGTATGACTGCAAGCTCCGCACGAGTAATCGTTTTACTTGGACGGAAGGTTCCATCCGGATACCCCGTTACATAAGGCTCATAAAGTTTGTCCTTCGTAAGCCGAACGACAGCAAAATTGCTGAATTTAGCAACATCAAATGCCATACCATTCACGATTCCTTTTGCATCATATTGAAGTGTTCCTGGCTGGAGCACCTTTTCTCCATCGCTGTGCTCAATGTAAACCGCTAATTGAGCCTCAAGCTCCTTCGCAGCTGCACTGTCCTTTGCAATCTCAAGACCAGCTATCGGCAGTACGATGCGAGTAACACTATCCTTATAGTTCGTTTCAATTGCAGTAGGTTGGCCTAGCAGTTCAGCATCCCTGCCGCCCAACTGCTTCTTAAGCTTCTCTTCGCCAAGCAGCCTGTCATAAATTTGATTTTGCTTCGCTTGTTCGCGAATCGGTACAAAGCGGAGATAAAGGTCAATACCCGCTTCCTTGATATGACGAATCGTCTCTGGCGATAACGTCAATTCTGCTGTTGGCGTTGAGATGACAAGACTAATTCCGCTCTCGGCTAAAGCGGCAACAGCTTTTGACGGAACATTCAGCTTGATCTCATCGCTCGGATTATTAAGCAAATTCGTAATAACGATGCGAGCCGCATTCTGCTTCTGCAATTTCATCTGTGCAACAATTTCCTCCGCCTTAGCAAGCGGAATATTAACCGTATCTATTTTGCTGCCATCTCTAGCAACCGTTCTAGTAATGGTTACATTTGCTATTGCAGCATTTGAATCCCCAGATGCGACAGTCGCTAATCGATCCGGCGTTGCATACGTTGGTTTACGAACGATTTCAATCGAATATTGCCTTGAACTGCTGCGGTCAGCAGACTCGACTCCAATCACAATTAGATTTGTACCCACCTTTAAACTTACAGTCTGATGCACGCCTTTTTCAACCGGCCTACCATTTATGGTCAAAATAGCATCAGAACTTGAGGTGTTGGCAAGCACAGTCACATTCGCGTCTTCGATCTCTGACTTCAGCTTATAGCTGAGCCTGCTCACAGAGAATGCCGGCAGCAAGTCTAATCCAGAGAGAGATAGCTCTGTTAAAGATGGCGCTGTTGCTGCAGAAGCTGACTGCTTGATGACAGTGAGCTTATAAGTTGCCACAGTGCCATCCTCTGCCGTTACTTCTAATTGAACAGGCTGAATTCCGCTGCGCAATGGAACCACATGCGTTCCTCCGCTGCCGAGGTCAACTTCGCCATTTGCTATACGAATGACTGCACTCGGACTAGCTGCTTCTACAGCGATGCTAAGAGCCGCAGAATCGGAAGGCGCTATGATCTGGTAATCCATCTCATTCCCAGCAAAATCTCTCGTTAGCACTCCTCCGCTTACCGTTAGCTCCTTCAATTGTGCATTGCTATCCTTCGCACGAATAACCTTAACGTTATAGGTTCTATTCTCTTGCCCATTTGGCGCGATAACCTGTATGGCTACATGGGTCTCTCCCACCTGTACTGGCACAGAAATCCCAGCTTCGCCAATCTGCTCGCCATTTACACGAATCGTAGATCCTTGCTTATAAGCTTCAGCCGCAACGCTTACCGCATTCGTATTATTTTCGACATACACGCTATAAGCGGTATCAGCACCATTGAATGCTGGTTCTGTCAGCAGCTCCTCTGTCCCTGCCCGCATCGTGAGGCTCTTCAGAACAGCGACATCCGACGGCTTGCTTCTCACTTCAATGACGTATGTCTTTTCACTTGTATCTACTCCTGATACCTTCACCTGCGCTGTAGTTACGCCATTGCCAATCGGAGCCTCAAGCTCTGCGTAACCCTCCGCGTTCAACGGCACATTGTTCACTGTTACAACAGAATCTATTGCAGCAGCAACAGCATATAATCGAACCTTGCCTTCTTCTATTACCGTCTCATATTTGCCCGTCATATCCGGATGGAAAGGCTGGGATAGAACCCCCTTGTCCAGCTCTAGCGCTGCCAAATCAGAAGGCTTCACCTTGGACTGCTCAGCAGTCTCTGTTCCCTGCACAACATCAAATCGATATTCGACTCGATTGCCGACTTCATCTTCCACTTCGACGATTACAGTATGAAGGCCAGTTTCATCCCACATAATCGGAGCAAAATAATTAAATTCCCCTTCTGCGTTAACTGGAACAGCTCGTCCGTCAACGGTCAGCAAAGCGCCTATTTCCGTTTGACCAACCATAGGTATACGGCTGCCATATACGACCTGCCCATTGAGAGGCTCACGAACAAAATCCTCGTTCTTCTTGCCTGCTACATACAAGAATGGCTCCGTACGATCTACGTACAATTTCCTATAATCAGAGCTGTAATCGCCGCGCTCGTTAATCGCTTCAATTTCAATCGTATAATCAAGCTGCTCTAGCGGCTCATTCGTTTCTTTGCCTAGCAGCAATTCATTCAGATTGAACGATGCGACCGCATTGGCTTCGGAATCCTTGGACTGCAACAATTCCCCATTTACGTAAAGATTAAGCTTTGCTGCTTGATCGCTAGTCAGCTCTACACTAACCTTTTCCGCAGCTGTGTTAACCATAATCTCCTCTTGCTCATCATAACTTTTGTAGGTGCTCGTTTTCTGCTTAGCACCAAAAGTATTAAAAGCAACGTTAAGCTTTGCCCGTTTCGGATTAGACAAAAACGCCTCCACATTAGCTGACACAGGACTAACGACCACTTTGCCATTTTGCTCGCCAACCGCCATCGCATTGATGGTGTAGCTGTGCTCCGGCTTGTACCCGGATATAATGACGTCCTGCCAATCTCCGGCCATAGGATCTGCTCCGAATGTATCCGTTACAGTTTTCCCTTCATCATCCTTATAGCTGACCGTCAACTGGTAATATTCTAGTGCCTCGGCCTTAATGGAAGGAAAACGCAGTGTAAGCTCGCCGTTTCCAGTTGAAGTAATCGCAAGCTGCTTCGGCTGAGGCAGCATGACTTCAGCAGTCAGCTGTACAGGCTCAGACGTTACCGCAAACAGCGGTGCAATTTCTTCACCTTCCGCCACCATAGACAACCAGTATTGACCCGGCATAAATTCATCCGGAATGTCAATCGTTTGAATGCCTGATGCAGGAAGATCCTTCAAAATAACCGGTCCGATTGCCTTATTGGATTGATCGGTTACCATTAAGCTTACTTTGGTTCCCTGCTTGGCATGGTCCACGTTCCATTTCACTTTGAAGCGATTCGTTCCTTCTGTCTCCGGAACTGCACTAAATTCGCTAATTTCAGTTACAGGATCGAGCTCATACATGCTTGCTAGAATAGGCAGAGAGGAGCGAATTTCCCATTTTCCCGTTTGTTCAATATCAGCAGCGACATAAAGCATATCCGCATCTGCAACAAAAGGCAGATTCGATGTAAATGTCATATCGCCGTATTTATCCGCTTCCTCATCTTCCTCTGCAACTGCTGCTTGCAGCACCGCATTGTAATTTTTGGCATTCTCGTCCTCAAAAACAACCGGAATGGCTTTGTTATCAGGTGCAATAATTTGGGTATCGCGAGAACCACCCGTTAACATAAACATATATCGGCCTGGCTTATCGATTTGCAAGCTCGTCGTATACTCTGCTGTTCCATTTGAGAAAAACGGGATTAAGCTGTCGTATCGCTCATCACTGCGGAAGGCACGTATGGTCACGAATTGTTTGCCGCGAACGGTCCAAAGACCCGCTTCTTCTTCCTCCGATTGCACCAAAATCGTCCATTTTTGTTTATCAGCCTCATAATATGCATTCCAGTTTGATTCACTGCGATCCGCTTGCAACGGATATAGCGAGCCATCTGGGCGATACAGTACCGCAGACTCATCCGCCTGATCGATTTCAAGCAAGGTCTGACCGCTTTTTAGGTTGACTTCAGTACGAAGCTCACCGCTTGTTATCCAGTCTTTCAGCTCCCCAATCGTGGTATGCTCTCCAAGAGCAAATACCTTAGCAGGCGTTTTCTGTCCTGCTTCAAGCAGCCATTCGCCCGGCTGAGCTACATCGATCAACAGGTAAAGCTTGCCGCTTAGTGGATCGACATAATGATTCCAGCCTGATTTAAGTGAATCCGATTCCAGACCATATTCACGGCCATCTGGCTTGTACAATTTCACAGCGCCTTTAGGCTGGTCAAGCTCTACCAGCTTCAAGCCGCGCTCCATCATATCTATTGCTGTTAGCTTCAATTCAGGCGCTGCCGCCCATCGTGCTGCCAACTCAGTAAGACTGAGCGATTCATTTAGAAATGTAAGCTCGTACAATTCCACTTGCAAAGACTGCGATGCAGCCAGCTTCCAATCTTCATTCGCTGTTAGTTGCAAACGGATATACGTTTTATCCTCATCTTCACGATATACGGCAGAAATAGCACCATTACCAGCCTTTTCCGTTTCAGGGAACTTGAGCGATGCCACGCTTTTATCCGGACGAATGATCGAAAGGTCTTCCTGCTTGCCATCCAGAACTAGCAGCGCTTTGAAGCTATGATCTGCCTGCAATGTGTATTGAATCTGATTCTGCTTCGTAAAGCTGGCTTGCGGTGAATTCTCACGCAATGCAGCCGTAAACTGTCCTAATAAAATACGTCCGCTTGCAGCCGTATCTACGCCTATCTCACCCTGCTGCAGCACATCCTTCTGAAGCTTCAGCATGTAACCTTTATCCTCTGTGAGCAAAGGATTCGTAAGAGGTGTAAAAGAAGTATCCGCGAATGCGCTTGTGAACAGCAAAGCACTGCTGCTTAGCAATGGCATCGAGCGAGCGCTCGGCGGCTTAACCATATTTTTTTTCATTCTCTCAATTTCTCTCTTCATATCCTTGCTCGCGCCAAGGCTGAAGTCGAAGCTGTTCGGAGCAAACATATATTTGGCAGAACCACCGAACCAGCCTGAACCAACCGATCCAAAGATCTCACGATTGTTTACGCCGACATCAATACCGCCAAAGCTTTTGCCGCCGATAACCGACACCCAGTTCGGTATTTTTATACGTGCACTAACAAAACCTGCGTAGCCGCTTTTCGCAAAATATTGCGCGAACAGCTGACCGACCACAACGTCTACCAGATTCAAGTTCGCATCCAACCGGAAGCCTGCACTGCTGTACTCTTTAAAGCCCGCTGCGTTCCAAATGGTCAGAAAATCCAAATTCGCAACCGGAACCCAGTAAACAGCCAGCTCTCCGGATGCTTCAAAATGATAACGCGATAATCCTACACTCAAATTGTTGCCATTCACCATATTGTAGCCTTTGATCTCAGGCGCAATAACATCTGATGCACCGCCAAACGCTTTCAACGTAAACGGTACTTCGCTCTGGCTCGCTAGATTTGAAAACCCGCCGCCAAGACGAGTGAGCTGTGCCCCCGTCGAGCCAAGCTTGATTTTGCGGCGAACGCCAAAGCTAAGCGCATCAAGCTTCCCGCGTTTGAACTGAATATCCGCTTCAAATCCAACCTTCTGCTTGCGCAAATCGAAGGATCCTCCCGCACCATAGAGCGGAATGCGTGTATCAAGCCGGAAGCTCAGCTCAGCACCCTCGAGCGGACCTGCCTCAAACTCGCCTGCAATACTGAATTTACCCGCAAAATCGAACCGTTCGCGCTTGAACTCTAACGCTTCAATTTCCGATTCGCCTTTAATTTTGGTCGTTCCTGCACTGAAATCTACTTTAATATCCCCGCCGAGCCTTACCCCGCCAGCTATAAAAGTAATTTTCTTCAATGTAATCGGCAAATTCAAGCTCAAATAATCAGATTGCATATCACCAGCAAGCTCGATAACGAACTCAGCTGAATTAAATTCAAATGAGCCAAGGAACAACGTATACATAATGCCAGCTTTTTCAACATAAAGCCGTCCGACACCCGTTACGTACGTATCTACACCCGTCTTATCAATCGTCAGGCTCGTTCCTTTAAATTTAATATATTCATTCAGCATGACCACTTGATTCATGTTGTTTAGCTTAAATATTCCAAGCTCCGAGGGTTTCTCTGTGAACGGCCCTCTAATAGCCATTTGACTAATATCTTCATTGTCCGAATCTGTACTAGGAATGATAATTTCATTATAATCGCGCGGCTCATATACGCCGGTTGAAGTAATAAGCAAAGCGCCTGAGAGAACAAAATCATCGTAAAAATCGTGATTAAGCTCCAAATCATATTTGCCATCCGGCAATTCATCCGTCCAAGTCAGCTCTAGCTCCTGATTATTGCGAACGTTTGGCGTCAACGGATACAACTGCCCGCCTTGGCTTTTGAGTGAATAATGAATATTTGAAGCTGGCTTTCTCCACAAATTGGTGATGCCCTCTCCGACGACAACCAGCCTCTTCTTATCCTTCGTATGCAGCACCGATGGTGAAGCACGGTCATAACGCAGGTCTGGAACCACCATAGCCGGGTCCTCAAAAAACTTGAACGTTGAAACTGCGCTGTATGCCGTCCCCACAACATTTGTCGCATACACGCGTGCTTCGTAGTCGACCTGCCACTTCAAGCCGTTAAGATCAATGGTGACCGCACCAGCCTCAGCCGACAAATGCGCCTTCTTCTGCCATGTGGTTTGACCCGCTTCACGGTATTCAATCCCAATTTCGCTGAGCGCCTTGCCTTTCACATTAGCAGAGAACCTTGCTAGATCATTCGCTTTGTTGTTCTTGTCCATCAATATCGTTGGTGAACCCGTTATGCTCACGATCGGCAAGGTAGGCAAAGGATTGCCGAATGTAAACGTCTCATTCGTTAGTCCTCCCCATTCATGGTTTCCGCCGAATACGACAAAGTTATAGCCATCATACGCCATGCTCATAAAGCTGCCTGAGCCTGGACCGCCTTCTATGCCGCCGCCCGGTCCTTTGCTTTTGCCAGACCATACCGACCAAGCACTCCCATCCCAGCCGATAGCAGCCTTCTTCCCTTGATCATCCTGCGAATTTGCGATAGGCCGTTTTTTGTTTGGCGTAACCGCACTATTGCTCGGGTTAATCCAATCGAACTCTCCACCGTAGAAGACGACTCTCCGTCCATCGTAGGCCATCGCTTGCCCCCAGCGGCCCCAGTCCTGCGCTTCAACCTTTGGAGCGCTGTCATTCCAAGTCGTTCCGTCCCATGCCCATAGCGTATTGGAATTGATTTGATAGGCTGTTCCGCGAATTTCATCACCAATATTACCGCCATAAAGCACGGCATGCTGCCCGTCATAAGCCATCGAGCCCGAATAAGTGGCCGGAGGGCTTTGGGCAGGTGTCCGCTGTTCCCAGCTCGTTCCGTTAAAAATCCAAGTATCCGCTAATCTGCTTTTAGTAGATGCAGACAACGTATAACCGCCGAACAGCACCAAGTTTTGTCCATCATAGGCTAACTGAGCGCCAGCACGTGCCGATGGAGCTGGGATTAACAATGGTTTCCACTGCAATACCTCACCATGCCACACCCAAATATCGTTCAAGACGCCTGAAGCACCCTCGCCTCCGAACATCACGACGCGCTCTAGGTTAGGATCATAGGTTATTGCCGCTCCTTTGCGGGCAACAAGGCCACTTGGCACACTCGAGTCAGCGAGCTTTTGCCATTGCTTGGTCTCGCCGTCCCACAGGAAGTTATCCTTCAGCAGCCCGGAAGTGCCTTCTCCCCCGAACATAATGACCTTTCCGTTCTTTTCATCAAATGCCATAGCAGCCCCCATACGCGGGCTAGGCTTAATGTTTGATTCTATTTTCTCCCATCCATAATCGGAGAACTTATCACCAGCTCCGGCAACAGCCAAAGGCTCCAGATCGTAGGAGGAGCTTGTTACTGTAGGCTCTTCCACCTCTGTTTCAGCTGATTCCTGAGCGAATATTTGCTGCCCCGACCTGCTTGGATATACAGGATAAATCGATGTAAGCAGCACCACTGCGAGCAGCATGCTGACTACTCTGACAAATGGTTTATGTATCATAAAAAAAATCCCTCCTGAGTCTTCTATCATCGTTGATATAGCAATAAATACCATTATAGTAGTTGGCTCTGGACATGTTCTAAACATATTTCGACATGTTTCTCGCTCTCGATAACAAGATAAATAGGAAAGCTTCCTTGAGGATCAAAAGGCAGCCTACATCTTATAAACACCAAAAAGGCAGCCCCGCACATGAAGCCATGTGTTGGACTGCCATTCTTTATCAATCATCTGCAAGCTATGCTTCTTCTTTCTTAAGCTCCTCCAAAAAGGGCTGGAGCTCAGGCCTTGCTGCGGGATCCTTCAAATCAAGGCTCCGCAGCGCATCCACCGCGATTCGAAGCACCGCATAATTGCGATACCAGCGATTATCAGAGGGGACGACATACCATGGCGCCGCTTTGCTGCATTTTTCAAACAGCTCCTCGTAAAGCTCGCTGTACTGCTTCCAAGACTTGCGCTCCTTTAAGTCGGACGGGTCGAACTTCCAATTTTTTTTGGGATCTTCAATACGGCTTATTAGCTTCTCCAGTTGGAACTGCTTCGATATGTGCAAAAAGATTTTGACCACTTTCACCCTGCTGTCGGCTAAAAGAGTTTCAAAATGATTGATGTGCTTAAACCGTTCCTTCGCTTCCTCGCTCTTTACCGTACCATGGATTCTCGTGATCAAAACTTCTTCGTAGTACGAACGGTTAAATACAGCTATCTGGCCAAGGGCAGGCACGGCAACATGTGCTCTCCATAAAAAATCATGCCGCGCTTCCTCCTCTGTTGGCGTCTTAAAGCTGTGGGCAGAAATGCCCTGCGGATGAAGTCCGGCGAAAACTTTTTTGATTACACCATCCTTGCCGCTGCAATCCATGCCTTGAAACACAAACAGCACGGCATGCTCTTTGCTCGCGGCAAGTTTTTCTTGCAGCTGCTGCAGCTCAAGCTCAAGCTCCTTCACTGCCTGTACGACCTCTTCTTTATTCGAAAAGCGCCCCGTATCCTTCGGATCGATGTCCTTCAGATCCACCTTTTTCTTCTCGGGCAGTTTGTAGCTTTTGGACATTTGCTCACAGCCTCTCCAGTGTTTATTTACTTATTAGTATCCCACCAGCGCCTCTCCTAAACAAGCAGCTGGTCGCTATTTTGGCACACCAGAGCGAGAAGAAGCAGAACAAAGCGGACCACACAAAGGCAGGTACACCGGTTACGTCGCTTAAACCAGCCGCATCCCCAGCTGATGCGGGCTCCGTAATCGCAAGATAGAGCAACACAAATGGACTAATAATGGATTCCACTAAACAAATAAAAGCGATCAGCAAATAATAAAAGTCTCTGAGCCAGCGAGGAGCAGCAAAATAAATAAGTACCGTCAATGCTAGGAAACCCGCGCTCCAAGCCATGCCGTAATCATTTCGAACAAAAAGCGCGAGCGCCACTCCAGCTGCTATCGCAACGATCGCGAGTCCAAAACGAGCTTTTCCTTTTGCATATAGAAAGAAAAGCAGCAGCGAGAACAAAGCTGAGCCCGTATAGCCGGCAAGCGCAATCGGGATTAGCATCCAGCTGTCCGTGTACGAGGTATAAGTCACTCCGCTTTGGTCAGCATACAAATAAATATGCAAGACGCTTCCCTTAAGCAGCAAAGCTGCAAGCGCATGGGCAAGCTCATGGACTAATGTATTCACATTTTGAAAAAAAGCCGAGAACGGAATGAACCTAGTTAAAAAAGCAGTAACGATAATAATAGCCGTCATTCGCAACCAAGAAAACATGCTTTAGCCTCCAAGTCATATACCGCTATTCTAACTCTTCTTACGTATGAAAAAGATTTATTTTTCAAAAGATGCTAATACGGGTAAGTAAAAGTATAGACGCGAGAGGAGAGATATGATGGGACATTATATTGAGGTGGAGAAAAAAGTTAAACTTTATGTTGAGGATATAGGCTCCGGCAGCCCCGTTATCTTCTTGCATGGCTGGCCGCTGAACCACAAAATGTTTGAAGCTCAGTTCACCCTGTTATCCGAGCAAGGTTATCGCTGTATTGGGATTGATCAACGCGGCTTCGGCAAATCCAGTGCTCCCGCAGCTGGCTATAGCTACGATCGGCTAGCAGATGACGTAAAGGCTGTTATTGATTATTTGAAACTGGATCAAGCCTATCTCGTTGGTTTCTCGGTAGGAGGAGCAATTGCCGTCCGCTATATGGCGCGCCATGGCGGTTACGGCATTCGCAAGCTCGCGCTTCTAGGCGCAGCAGCTCCCTCATTCACGCAACGTGAAAATTACCCGCATGGCATGACACAAGAGGAAGCGAATGATCAAATCGCTGCAATCAAAAAAGACCGTCCGCAGCTGCTCCGTGATTTCGGCGAGAAATTTCTAGCCGATCAAGAGCCAAACGCCATCAGCCAGCCATTCAAAGATTGGCTGCAGCTGCTCGGCTTAGAGGCATCCGCGTGGGGGTCAATCCATACGTTCGAGTCGCTGCGCGATGAGGACTTGCGGAAGGATGTGCTGCAAATCAAAGCTGCGACGACGATTTTCCAAGGCAATCTGGATCAAATATGTCCGCCAGAATTCGCCAAGCAGCTGCTTAGCGGCATTGACGGCTCTACGCTCGTTACGTTCGAGCAAAGCGGCCATGGCATGCTGTTCGACGAACCAACTAGATTCAATGAGGAGCTGCTCGAATTTTTGAAATAAAAAGCAGAAAAGGAGCCGGATTAATCGGCTCCTTTTTCTACATGTTATGGAGCTCAGCTAGCTCTATCTTGTACTTATTCAATAAATGGTGAAAGCGCTGGAAATCGCTTGAAAGAACTTTTATTTTCCGTTTGATCCTCAGCTTCCGCTTATGATCCTTGTCTTCCAGCATAAACTGATCAATATTTTTATCCAGCTTCTCCCGAAGCGTAAGGATAATGCCGATCGCAATATGCGAGCGTTCCATCTCCTGTAAATCTGCAGCAAGCGCTTCGCCAAGATGCTCCATTGTTTGCTGTTGAATCGTTAATGATTTATCAATTATGACCTGCTCAGGTGTAGAGTCCTCACGAAATGCCTGACCGGGAACATCATCCCAAAACAGGTTCCACTCTTCCAACTGTTCAACCTCAAACAATAAATATTTATGAAAACCGCATAACCATGCTGTACAGCTGGTATTTCGCAATTGACAGCCTACACCATCGAGCAAATGACGGCAATCGCGGCAGCATGATCCGCTGTTAGCTATACAAACCTTGCAAATATGATCAGCTCCCCATTGCTGCAAAACGGTCATGCCGTTATCAATAAGGCTTGTCCTGCTCACTGTGGAAGGCCGTTGAATAAGGGGGCGGTTTGCTTGATCTGTATGTTCACCCTGCTTCATGTGTGGCATTCAAGCATGCTCTCCTTCCTTACTAAACGTATATATACTAAAAAGTATACCCTACTTGCATTGCGATGACCAAGTTCGCTCCAGCAAAATATGTAATGTGATACAAAAAAGGACTGTCCCAGATCCGCTTGGATCTAGTGAGACAGTCCTGCCTGCTTGCGCTTTCGCTATAAAAGCGAAAGCCATTTCAAACTACCAAGCGTTTACGCCAAGCTTTACAAGTGTCTCCCGAATGAAAGCAGGCTCGTCCTCTGGCGTTCCAGACGTAACAAAGTTGCGATCAACGACAACTTCTTTATCGACAAAAGTCCCGCCGGCTGCTTCAATTTC
The DNA here is from genome assembly GCF_056398245.1 of Paenibacillus sp. 01T47. NCBI lineage: Bacteria > Bacillati > Bacillota > Bacilli > Caryophanales > Paenibacillaceae > Paenibacillus > Paenibacillus sp. 01T47. Next base: position 133,952 of record NZ_JBFTPA010000013.1, on the reverse strand, counting down.
TGCGGATAAAGCAGGATAGGCTGTTAAAGTGCGCCCCTTCAGCAGGCCAGCTGCCTCCAAAATTTGCGGACCGTGGCATATTGCCGCAATAGTTGTGCCAGCTTGATCTGCCTTTTGAACGAACGCCTGCACATCTGCATTGTCCATAAGATGAGACGGTGATTTTCCGCCCGGAATAATGATTGCAGCGTAGTCATCTGCATCAGCTTCTTCAATGGACAAATGCGAGGTATACGCAATGGTCCCCTGTTTTCCTTTTAATTCGTCGTTGCTCTTCAAGCTAATAATAACGGCGTCGTGACCGTTCTTTGCCATTTCATCATAGGGATTTTTCATTTCGGAATCTTCGAAGTCGTCAGCTAGCAGAAATGCTACCTTTTTTAGTGGTGTCATATGTTGCACACTCCTCTCATGATTCAAGCCATGATTTACTTTACCCTATTTCGATGAATTTGAAGCAAGCTGCTGCGTATAACCTGACGGAATACGTTCTAGCAGACGATCACCGTAAACCTCGCCAAGCTTCAGTTCTGGCATATGAATATAGCCAATGTAGCACCCGCATTTCTTCATCGTGCAAGGACGCTCAGATGCTAGACCCTCAAGTCCGTCACGATAGAGATGGCCGATAACCTTGCGATCGCTATAGCAGTGTTTGACAATGCCAGCCCCCTGCACATAAAACACATGTGAGCCCGCGCCGCATGGTTTGCCTAAACTATCGTAATCGGGAACGTTCAGCTGGAAATGCGGATCAATTTCGGTTAAATAAACAATATCATTCTCTGAATAATAATTTTTCTGATCCTTGAAGGCGTTGACCCACAGGTACACATCCTCTGGCAGCAGCTGCCGCAGCTGCTTAATCGCGCCGAAAGCCGAGCGTATCCCAACAGACCCGACACTAAAAGGAATTCCCTGCTCATACAGCTTCATGCACTGGCTTAGGAAAGCAGCATGGCTCGTTTGTCCAGGATGATAGGTAACCCAAAAGGCTGCCTTGCTCCGGTCGATGTCGTTCGTCCAATCAAGCTTGACGGATAAATTGGTCTGGACAGCTACCTTCTCGATATGCGGCATATGGGACAGCTCGATCATCGCCTCACGATACCAACGATGTACGAGCGCTTCGCCATAAGGATTGAAAAAAATCGAGAGCTGATGTCCAGAGCCGCCTTGCTCCCGAACCCAGTCCATAAAGGCATGAAGCTGCTGCTTATCCTTCGCAAGCGTCTCTTTGCTGTCCTTTGTTTTGCTGAATGGGCAATAAGGACAGTCATAATTGCATGATGACAACGCGCCGCGGTAATAGAGCACCGCCTTCATCGGATGACGTACCCGTTCATAAGCTCTCTTACATCGCCCGAAATAAACTCGTCGCCAATCGCATCCGAATAAGCCATGCCTTCTGTCGTCAGGCGAAGAGTACCCTCCTGAAGCTCCGCCAGCTCCAATCGGATCAGTGTCTGCAAATCAGGATGATCGGCTAGCGCATCACTCTTGAATCGCTCCTCGTACGTGTGTAAGATTAGCCCCTCGCGGTGCAGCAAAGCTTTCAATATAAACCTGCGCTTCTGCTCCGCTTCATTCAGAATAAAGCCGTAATCGGCCGTATCATAACGCTCTGCAGCAACATATTGTTCAATAATGCTGCGCGTTGCCGCTGCGCTCACGCCATAACGCGATGCATAATGTACATCGCGGGTGTAAGAGCGTGCTCCGCAGCCAAGCCCTGCCATGCCTTCCTCCTGACAGCTGAAGGGCAGCACCGTTTTATGATCAAACGATGTATCTCTAGCGAAACGCCTCATCGAAAACTGCTTATAGCCTGCCGCTTCCAGACGCTGCCGGGCAATATGGTACAGCTCCAGTCGAATATCCTCTCCTGCGCTGCGCATCTGTTCTGGCTTAATAATGGTGTTCTCACGCGTATAAAGTGGATATATAAATATTTCGCCAGGCGCATAGCTGATCGCCTTCTCCAGTGAATAAATCCATGTTTCAACGGTTTGCTTAGGCAATCCGTAAATAAGATCGACATTCACGAGTGGAAACGAATAGGACATCAACATCTCCAGCGCCTCTTCCGCAAGCCGCGGCTTCTGCGGACGATAGATAGCTGCTGCTTCCTCTTCAACGAAGCTTTGAACACCCATGCTGATCCGATCAACATGCCGATCCTTAAGAACGCGCATGCGGTCAGCCGTTACCGTTTCCGGCGACGTCTCGACCGATATCGATGCTTTCATCGGATCAAGGCCCATTGTATTCTCAGCAATATCGAATAGACGGTTCAACTGGGGAGCCGCAAGCAAGGTTGGCGTCCCTCCGCCAATCGCAAATCGCGAAAATGTTTTGCCTTTAAACCAAGGCGCCCACTGCTCCGCCTGCCGCTGCATGGCATCAATATACTGCTCATGTACGTCTAAACGACGATCCGGCAGCGTGAACAAATTGCAGAAGCCGCAGCGAGCACCACAAAAAGGTATATGCATATACAAAAAATAATAATCGGTTTGATCACGCTCCCACATCTCCTTCAGCGACTGCGCGGGATGCAAATCTCGGTAAGCTGTCTTATGGGGATAGGAATACAAATAGGAACGGTAAGGAGCCGCCATCCAGCGCTGCTCCTGCTCCTTAAGCACCGGAAAAGATGGTAGCGAAGATGATTTTTGCAAGCTGCTTCTCCTCCTTATTCCAAAATAAATTCGCGATACGGCACATTCCAGACAACCTCATGGGCAAGCCGATGCCCTTCATAGCCATCCTCGCCGTAAGCTGTCCCATGATCGGAAAACGCGAGACATAATGTTTTTCCTCTGCGCCGCATGGCTTCAAACAATGGGGCAAGCTGACTATCAACATAACGAAGCGCGGCACGCTGTGTTTCCACGGAATCCCGTTTGGCGCCATCTACAAAATAATGATTAGGTCCATGCATGGCAGATATATTCATGAACAGAAACAGCTTCTCAGCAGGGTCCGCTTTCTCCAGCAGCTTAAGCGCGTGATTCACTTGATGCTCCGTCGAACGCGGATTCGTTACCCCGAATGTCATCCGCCAATAGCTTTCTTGAAAATAACTAGGCAGAACCTTGGCTAGCTTATTCTTTTTCGTAAAAAAAATGACGCCTCCGATGCAGATTGTTCGGTAGCCCGCCTCCTGCAAGCCGGATACAAGATCCGGAGCGTCAAATAACCATGTATGAGGGTGCGTCTTAAGCCCCGTATTTTTTGTATGAAACAATCTAATATGAGAAGCTTTGTCCGTATTTGCAGGAGTAGGCAAAAATCCGCCAAAAAAAGCATGATGGGCAGCATAAGTAAAGCTGCCCGGCGAATGCCTCTTCTCCCAGCCTCCACTTCCGCAAAGGTTCGGGCAATTCTTTTCCTCAAGCTTCGCAACGTCATAACGCAGCGTATCAAGCGTAATCATGAGTATATCGTGAGAACCTACAATTTGGTTCATATCTAGCATTCGTATCTATTCCCCTCTAAGCAGCTGCTGCATTTGCCATTCATAGGTGTTCATTCCCTCATACTCGGCGCCGTACAGCAAATCACCAAAAGGATTGATGTCTATCGGATAGGTCATGCCGCTTCCTCTTTGAACGAGCACATCAACGCCTGCCGCAGAACAGCCGGGAAAAGCTCGGAGCGCGGATTCAGCTGTCCTCTGCACTGCTGCCTTTACTTCTGCAGATAGCAGCTGATCGACATCCATCCTCCGTTCGTTGCGCAGATGAAGATTCGTAATTGGCGTGCTGCTTAAACGGAGTACCGTATGACAAGCCTTACCATCCACAACAAGCTGCCGTACATCAAACGACTTGCTCTCGAAGTTTTCCTTCTCAATCCATCGTTCAATATGTGCACCTTCCCGGCATACCCAATCGACCATTCGCCGAATGTCGGAGCGTTCCCGGTAACGCCGCAGCTTGCCTTCGTTGAAATAGCAAATGCCGCGGGCCCGTTCTTCTATGCCGATGGTCGTGATAGCAAGTTCATCGCCTGTACGAGGATTGATTTGATAGGCAATAACACCAGAAGCGCCCGATCCGCAAGCAAGCTTAATAAACAGACGCCTCATGCCGCTTACAGCAATCGCCGCTTGCAGCTCATCGTAATTTTTTATGCTTCCTGTAGGAGCTGGAAGAGCCGGCATGATGAGTCCATGGCGTGTGAGCAGCTGCCAGCAGCTTCTTTTGTCGAACATATTAGCTACGCTTCCCGGCGAGTTTACCCAGCTTGCGGAAACGCCTGATGCTTTAACCTCTGTATGCATAGCAGCAAGAAATCGGCAGTACCCGCGGTACCACTGTGCTGGATAATAGATTCGTCCTTGCTCCAGCGGCAGCTGCTGCGCTTCCTCCGCGGATATCGAAATATTGTGCGGCAGAGAGCCCGCTGACCAGAATAAGTCATCGCCACTTCGGTCAGCCGCACCCCATGCGATCAACTGTCGTTCAACGGCTTGATCCTCACCTGGCGCATCAAGCCGAATAATGACCTTATCCGCTCCTGCATATTCTCGCAAAATATCTTGAATAAACACGGTTCGCTTAAGCAGCTGCTCATAGGAGAGCACAACAGCAGGAGCGAGCCCCTGCTTCCTTCTTGCTGCCTGCAAGCCGAATGTTCGTTTGTTTGACGGATTTCCGATGAGCAAATAAGGAGCTTCGGCAGCGCCGTCGTTTTTAAAATGATCCATTATTCGGTAAGGAACGGATAACGCCAATCATCTTCATCCGTTTCCTGCTGGTCCGTCACATCTACTGACAGGCCTGCTTGCTTCCAGCGAAGCAGCAGCTCATCCGACATATAGTGGTAGCTCAGGTTAAGATGCTTCAGCTTCTTCACACGCTCGCTTGCAAGCAGTGCCTTGCCGCCTTCATCGGATAACGTGCCGTAAGAGAGATCAAGTATTTCCAACTGGTCCAAAATCGGCGCATCCGCGATCGCAATTGCGATTTCGTCCTGAATTTCACTATCCTTCAAGCCTAAGTATGTAAGCTTTGGAAACAGATCACCTTGCAACAGCGGCATGACATCCTCTATTCCGCCGTCAAAACCGTAATCATCTACGCCCAGATAAAGCTCAAGCTTCTTCAGCTCAGGCAGCTTTGCACTCGTTATTTCCTCTAGTACAGACTTCGGAAGCCCTCCGCAAATAATAACGAGCTCTTGCAGCTTCTCGTGTACAAGAGGCTGCAAGCTTAACTCTTGGCTGCCCTTGATCGACAATGACTGCAAATTCGGGAATGCCGCAAGCAGCGGTGAAAGGTTCGTCTGATTAATCCAGGAAACCTCACATTCCTCAAAACCCATATCTCCAATAAATAATTTCGTTAAATTGGGAAAAGAATCTTTGTGGCTGATCAATGATTCCAAGAAGCTGTCCGGAGAATTCTCATACGCCTGACCCCAATCGCCAATCGTTAGTATAGACAGCTTCTCGCCATCTGCGCTAGATGCCAATTTCTCAATCAGTTCAGACATCCTTACGCCTTCTTCATACTCGTCATAACCTACCGATAAGCGAATTTCAATCAAGATGATCCCTCCAATAGTTTCCATGTGAAGTTAGAGTAACATGGACTTTTTCGATGCGTCAATGGTCTCAGGGTCTTATCTGTCTTGGCTTCATAAAAATAAAGCCGAGCAGCGCAGAAAACAGCGCTCTCAGCTATTTGAATTTAGTGCAGTGCTTTGCGAAGTACAAATTCGATGAGTCGCCAAGGGAACAGCTTTTTCATAACAAAAATCATCTTCGCATCATTTCCGCACACATAACGAAGCTTCGGACGGCGGGATTGGCAGATTTTCACGATCGTGTTCGCAACTTGAATCGGATTAGGCGCATTTTTCTCCGACTTTTTATTGAATTGATTAAAGCGCTCAATCATTTTACTGTAAGGGGAGTTTTGTTCCGCACGAAACACATGCTTTGCTGCAATGCCAGTATCATAAGTACCTGGTTCTACGAGTACGACCGGGATAGAAAAAGGCAGCAGCTCTAGCCGCAGCGCTTCACTAAAGCCCTCTATTGCAAATTTCGAGGCCGAATACGCACCCGTGTTGGAAAAACCAAGAATGCCTGCTCCGCTGCTGACATTAATAATTTTGCCTTGGCTGCGGACTCGCATATTTGGCAGAACCGCTTTCGTAACAGCAACGGTACCAAAGAAATTCGTATCGAATTGAGCACGCCAATCCACCATCGGTATTTCCTCAACGACGCCCATTACGGCATAACCCGCATTATTTACGAGCACATCGATTCTGCCCCAGCGCTCCATTACCTGCTCGATGACTTCCACTATGTTGCCAGAATCGGTAATATCAAGCCTCATTATTGCAATATGATCTAGTACGCCGTTCTCTTTTGCTTTTGCAAGCACGTCTTCCTTCTTCCCGATGTCCCTCATTGTTACGATTACAAAGTAGCCCTCTTGCGCTAAGCGAATCGAAGTCAAAAGCCCAAATCCACTGGATGCTCCCGTAATCAATGCAATAGGTCGATTGGTTACTTCTGCTACATTAGCCATCCTTAAGCCACCTCAATTCCTAGGAATGGTATACAATAACATGTTGTATTGAGTATAGCTTATTTGGACATGGATGTTGGAAAACTTGAAAAATAACGAGACTCATTTATTTTACTCGCCAGGCAGCGCATTAGATCCCAAGATCATTACTCTAACGAACTGTTTTAAGCTTATTATGCAGATAACCACATCTCTTTCATTTTAATGAATCATATTAACGTTATTGCATGCTTAATAGAGTGTTATGTGCTACTTTTCTCAAAATAACGATTATAGCGTTCGTTACCATCTTAATCCATTACGAATGGTTTAAATAAGAACTATTTGATTCGTAAGCCAATTTTTTGATAGGGGGAAAGCTTCGTTATGCCTAAGCTCCATTAAAAAACAAAATAGGAACTGTTCCAAAAGTAATTTTTTAGACAGCCCCATTAGTCGATCCTAACCTAACTACTCAACACTAAACTGCTGCTGTACGAGCTTAGCATATAATTCATGGTTCTCCAGCAGCTCTGCATGGGTGCCCTGACCCGAAATTTCACCCTTCTCAAGCACAATGATTTGGTCGGCTCCACGAATCGTTGAAAGTCGATGGGCAATGACTAATGTCGTTCTTGCTTTCATAAGTCCCTGCAGCGCCTCTTGAACCTGTACCTCCGAATCGCTGTCCAGATGAGCCGTCGCTTCATCCAGCAGCAGTATATCCGGATTTCGTAAAATAGCCCGGGCAATCGCCAGCCGTTGACGCTGGCCTCCCGATAGCTTAACGCCTCTTTCACCAACCTCCGTCTCATAACCTTCAGGCAGCGAAGCGATAAAAGTTGTCAAATTCGCTTGATCGACAGCTTCCCTGATTTTCGCCTCGCTCACATCCTCCAGCCCATAAGTAAGATTGTGACGAATCGAGCCTTGCATCATCGGGCTATCTTGTGAAACATAAGCAATCCGCTTACGCCAATCTTCCAGCGCCATGGACGCGATCGGTTCCCCGCCATATGTTATGACGCCCTCGGTTGGATTATAGAACCGTTCCAGCAGCGAGAACAGCGTTGTCTTGCCTGTGCCGCTCGGGCCTACAAACGCCGTTACTTGTCCCTGCTTCACTTGAAACGAGAGCGAATGAAGCAGCGGCCGATCCTCCGAATATCCGAAGCTTACCTGTTCAAATTTAATATAGGAATGAAGATCTTTCTCGTGAAGGACTGCTGCAGCAATCTCATGGCTGGACTGTTCCTCCTTCTCATTTAGCAGCTCCAAAATACGTTCTGAAGCACCCATCGCCTTCTGGAATTGCGTGAAGAACGAAGCCATCTGCGTAAACGGCATAACAATTTGGAACATATACAAAATGACAGCAACCAGCTCTCCGCCCGTTAAAGTGCCCTGTGCGACCCTTACACCGCCATAACCGATTAATATAACAAGAATGAGCAGCATCACCGTCATCATTAAAGGGGTTACGATTGACATGATTCGAGCTTCCTGCAAGCCAAATGTAAACAAATGCGAGATTCGCTTGTCGCCTTGACGATTTTCTACCGGCTCAGCAAGCGACGCCTTCACAAGCCGAATGTCGGAGAGCACTCGGCCAAGATCGCCTTGAAATAATGCAGTTTCATCCTGCATGGATTTGGATACTGTGAACATTTTGGTGCCTAGCGGCCATAGAACAAGAAGTGCTACCGGAACGGCAATAAGCATAAGCAGCGTGAGCTTCCAATCAATCAACAGCAGAAGAATTACGCCACCTATAATAGATACAATTCCTCCAAAAAACGATATTACATGCCCGATGATAAAATCTTTGATTACATTTGTATCATTCGTAACACGACTCATCGTCTCGCCGGAATTGTTGCGATCAAAAAACGGTACTGGCAGCTTTATCACTCGGTTCCATACTTCACGTCGCAAGCCTGCAATAACATACTGACCTACATAGGACATCGTATAGACCGAGAAACCAGACATAATGGTCTGAACGAGAAACACTGCTCCAAGCACAACAAACGTCATCGTTTGGATGGTAGATTGCGATAACTCCTCGACTAAATTTTTCGTCAACAAAGGAATGAGCAGCGAGAGCAGCGTCTCTCCGAGTCCTAGTACAACGGCAACGATAATTAAAAACTTAGCGGGTCTATGCTTCGCGATCAGCTTGAAAAATTGTGAAACGCCAATGGTTGCCTTCGGCATATCTGCTTCAACATTATTTTTCATCGGTTATCCCTGCTTTCAACATTTTCAATGCCTCAAGATGATCGAAAGTAACGGCTAAGAAGGCTTCTTCATCCTTCGTAAACAAATTTGGGAATAAAATAGGATCAAAGGAATGAGCTGGATCGTTCAGCACCTCTAATTGCGCAAGCTCCTCTTCACTAAATCTCTCTAAGACAGGTGACAGCAGCTCCTCTAAGAGCGCAACAAGACTCAGTCCGCAAGCAAGCACTTCTTCGTCCAGAGGCTGTTTTCCTTGATTGTAAAGTTCCTTTAGCTCCATGGCGAACACCGTTATTTTACTTTCAAATGCCGATCTGATTTCCGAGTCTATCCCCTCCATAAATATCGCATCTACTAAAGAAGGCGGCATCTGCGTTGACAGCCATTCCTTCTGCTGCTGCTCATGCTGAATATGTTGAATAAACACTAGCAATGAATTGCTGTCGACCTTGCCCGCTCCCTCCAAAATTTTCTGCATCCGTCCAATGGTGTCTATTACACGCTCCAAATGCGCCTGCTTTTTTTTAAGCATCTCGTATTGCGAAGCTAATGAGTGCTGCAAGTCCTCTTCCGGCCGCTGCAAATAAGCAGAAATGTCCTCTAATGAGAAATCCAAATATTTTAACGTTAAAATCTTTTGCAGTTGAATTAAATCTTGATCCGTATAAAAGCGATGCCCATGCGCGTTTCGGCTGGACGGCTTAAGCAGTCCCTGTCGATCGTAATAACGGAGCGTTCGCTCAGTAACTTTTGTCAGCTTCGCGAATGCGCCAATCGCATAAGAAGAACTATTATTCATCTGTTCATTCCCCCTCTTGAACAGAGTATAACCCTTGACGTAACGTCAAGGGCAAGTGGCTTACAGGATGAAATTTATAATTTTATGGAAATATTGTCTACTTTATGTCTGCTTAAAAGGGGTTTATCCTCTCCTTTCCGCCCGTAAAAACACAAATTGATAATCGATAATATCATTTATTTTCTATCAATTAATCTATTATTTTGTCGCTATAATTGAATACAAGCCCTAAATTTTATAAATAAAAAACAATTTTCTTCAATTCAAGGGTTGTAAATTATGGGAATTTATATATAATCAATTTGTGACCAAATTGTTACAGCACTATGAACTCAGAGGAGAGAAAGAATGGATAACTATCAGCAACCCCCCGTAAATCCCGGTGTACCAGGATACGGGCATCAACAAAATCAGGAAATGTCGCCTGTCATTACAATTAAAGAGTGGATGCTCACTACACTCATTTTAATCATTCCGATCGTTAATGTTATTATGATGTTTGTATGGGCGTTTGGTGAAGGCAACCCAACGAAGAAAAACTATTTTAAAGCATCATTAATTTGGGCGGCAATCATTCTCGTTATTTACATCATCATTTTCGTTATTTTTATTGCTGCAGCAGCTTCATCTTCTATGAGCGGCTAGTACAATAATCCATAATAAAAGTGAAAATCCGAGCAGCTGTCTGCTCGTTTTTAACAAGGAATAAATAGCGGTACAGGGACGACCCCTGCATCGCTATTTTTTTATTCACACCTAAGCTAAAAAAAACAGGGGTTACCTCAAAAGTAATTAAATCCACTTTTGAGATAACCCCTTTATTTTAGATCGTTTACTCCACGGCGAGGAATCGGTATACCTTGCTTGCATAATCGCCATAAAATTGCGGAGTTGCAAGTCCAGCATATAGCAGCTGATCGCCGCCATATACCGTTTCTTCACCAAGCAGCTTGTAATCGCGGTTCGGATCAAGGCCTTTGAGGCAGAAGCGATTAAGCTTCAGATTTGGCTCTTGCAGAACAGTAACGAACACTACAAATGCTTCTTTTTTATCCTTGGAAACGAACATCCACGCTGTTTCATTTCCTTCAAACGGGCTAAGCAGACGATAGAAATCTCCGAATTGCACAAGATGCCTTACATCCTTATAAAGAGCAACCTGTTCCTTAACGGTCGTCTTCTCTTCCTCCGTAAATTGAGTCAGATCAAGCTCATAACCGAAGTTTCCAGATAGCGCAACATTTCCTCTTGTTTCTAGAGAAGTTATCCGGTTCACTTGATGGTTAGGCACGGCTGATACGTGAGCGCCCATCGCGCTTACTGGGTATACGATGCTTGTTCCGTATTGAATTTTCAGGCGGGATACCGCATCGGAGTTGTCGCTTGTCCATGTTTGCGGCATGTAATACAGCATGCCCGCATCGAAGCGGCCGCCGCCGCCGGAGCAGCTCTCGAACAATACATCAGGGAAAGCAGTTGTAATTTGCTCAAGCACGGAATAAAGACCCAGCATATAGCGATGAGCAGTCTCGCGTTGACGCTCGGCAGGCAGAAGTGCTGAACCGATCTCTGTCATATTGCGATTCATATCCCATTTCACGTACGTAATCGGCGCACTTGAAAGAATATCCGATATCGACTTAACGATATATTGTTGAACGTCCGCGCGTGACAAATCTAAAATGAGTTGATTTCTCGCTTGTGTCCGTCTGCGGCCGTCGATATGCAAGCACCAATCTGGATGAGCTTTGTACAGCTCGCTCTCAGGCGAAATCATTTCCGGCTCGAACCATAGGCCGAATTGCATATCTAGACGCTTCACGCGGCTAACCAAATCCTCTAAACCGTTTGGCAGCTTTTTCGGGTCAACAAACCAATCCCCGAGCGAAGTTGTGTCGTTGTCGCGTTTGCCGAACCAACCATCATCCAGTACGAACAGCTCGATGCCAAGCTCCTTGCCGGCACGCGCAATATCTTCGATTTTGTCCGCATTAAAGTTAAAATACGTCGCTTCCCAGTTGTTGACGAGTATCGGACGTGTTTGATCACGGAACGTGCCGCGAATTAAGCGAGCACGGTACAAATCATGGAAGCTGCGTGACATGCCGCCGAGGCCATGCTCAGAGTGAACCATTACCGCCTCTGGCGTTTGGAACTCCTCGCCCGGCTCCAATCGCCAATTAAAGTCGAATGGGTTAATGCCAATGAATAACCTAGCTGCATGGAATTGATCCACCTCGACGCCAGCCGTAAAATTACCGCTGTACACAAGGTTTACACCGTATACATCACCGTGATCCTCGGTAGAACCCTCAGAGAGCAAAGCGACAAACGGATTTTGCATATGGCTGCTTGAACCTCTGCGGCTCTCGATCGATTGCAAACCTGGCTCAAGCTTGCGCTTATGAATATGGCGCTCACGAATCCAGGCACCAGAGAGCTGCAGCATCTCAAAGTTGTCATGCGCAAAGTCCAAGCTCATGCTGAACGCGCGCTGTAAATCCAAAGTATCAGTACCGTTGTTGACGATTCTAGCTGAACGGGCAATCGCATCGTAGTTTTCAAATACGGTATAAGACAAAATGACGGACAAGCCTGTCAGATCATCTTTCAGCGTGATTTCAAGCGTTTGCGCTTCGGAGTCGTTCTCAATATACGTTGCAGGCAATCCAGCAAGCGCCGGCTTTCCATCCACAATGCAGTGCGAATCAAAGCGCAGATCCGTTACCGTTGTTCCATTTGGAAGCTTGACCTGGAATGCAGGCATGCGGAAATCAGAGTTGCCGTATGCAGGATACTCATGCGGAAGCGTATCCAGCGACAGTTCCAATTGGTCCAGCTCTGTGCTAGGCGTGAATGAAGCCCGCTCCTTAAGCTCAAATAAACGCTCCAGCTGCACGCCGCGAATTTTTTTGCCCCAATAGACATGTGCAGGATAACCTGATTTCGTAATATGGATAACATAGCTTGTATCCTTCGCTTGCAGGTGGAATACCGATAGCTGTTGATCATATTGAATAGACAAAATAATAACCTCCTAAAAGTTTATATAAATGAATACTTACGATTTCACAGAGCTGCCGCAGCTTTCCCGCACGATGAGTGTCGTATTAACGGTCATATGAACAGCTGCCTCACGGCCTTCGATCCGCTCAAGCAGCAGTTGTACCGCCGTTCTGCCCATATGCTCAGTATGCGCGCGAACCGTCGTTAGCGGCGGATTCAAAAATGCAGAGATTTCAATGTCATCAAAACCTACAATAGCCATATCCTCAGGAACCCGAAGACCATGCTCATGCAGCGCGCGCAAAGCACCTACAGCCATGGGATCACTTCCAATAAAACAAGCGGTTGGCCGCGAGCTTTGCTGAAGCATCTGATTCATCGCCTCATATCCGCTGTTTGAAGACCAATATGCCTTAATGACGAAGTTTTCATCATAAAGACCTCGCTCACGCATCTCCTTCTCGAAAAAAACACGGCGAAGCTCATCGGTCTCTGTACTCTCAAATTGACGATTCAGACGATGGATATAATCATTCCCGCCGATGTAGCCTATTTTTTGGTGTCCTAGTTCTCTAAGATGTTTGATTACTGCTCGGGTTGCTTGCTCAAAATGCAGCTTTACGGTGTCATACTCATACAGCTCGCCTGAATGGTTTACAAATACAAGCCGATTTCCGTTGCTATACAACTGATTAACATCCTCATCATGAATGGAACCTACAACAATCACACCATCCAGCTCGTTGAACGACTGCATCTCCACTCGACTGTTGCCGCGAAGCACTTTCACAATGTTGATTCCAAGCTCCTCGCAGCGCGTTTCAATGCCTTTGCGAATGGAGGAGAAATAAGGATCATCATGCTCATCTTCCAGTGTCGACCACATGAGCAAACCGATTTGCTGACGCGAGAGCTGCTCTTCCTTCTTCATTCTTCGCAGCCTGGACGGCTTATATTGCAGCTGCTCAGCAATGCTGAATATTCGTATACGCGTTTCCTCACTTACTGCCAAGGTGACATCATTGTTCAAAACCCTGGATACGGTAGCAGCTGAAACGCCTGCCTCCTGCGCAATATCTTTTATCGTTGCCATGCCACACTCCGAATTTAGTTAATAAATTTACTGAATAACAACTTTAGTTTAGCAGACGCTCGCAAAGTCCACAAGCACCCTATTGCATTTTTATTGAAATCACTTTTCATACCTAACGAAGAAGAAGCATTATCGGTGAATTTATGAATAACTAGATACAAAAACGATGGATTTGGTTTATGGGGAGTCTGCTTAAAGGCAACGGATGAACTAATCGGTGATTGTGGCCTTGTTAAACAAACGATCGATGGAACAATTGAGGTGGAAATCGGCTACCATATAAATAAAAAATATTGGTCCAAAGGATTCGCCTCTGAAGCAGCCATGGCTTGCAAGCAATATGGTTTTCATCACTTAGGCTTGCAAAAATTAATCAGTATTATAGACCCCAATAATTTAGCGTCCATTCGTGTTGCCGAGAAAATTGGATTTTCCAAAGAAAGAGAAGCTTTTATTTTCAACAAAAATCATACTATTTATGCAGGCTTCCACACTTAATCTTACTGATGTTCCTCCCTTTAATGGCATCCAATCTTCCATAAAGACATAAAAAAAAGCAGTCGACTGCCTCCTCCAAAAAGGGGCAGCCCCGCTTAAAAATCTTTTCGCCTCATAATTAGTATACCTATGCCGAGCAGAGCAGCCGTGTAAATACCGCAATAAATTAAAAAGGAATTTGATGCCGCCCCGTTAATAGAGAAAATACTTAGCTCTGCGTTAATGTTATATAAACCTCTAAGCTCAGAGATTGAAAATAATTCGTTTAGCATGCGCTGCTGCAAAGTATCCGCCGGCATAGCCAGCTTAATTAAGCCTGTTATAGTCTCAAGTGTTTGCATCCCTTTCATTTGAATCCTACCTGTGCTCATAAACCGGCCAATCGTACTGCCAAGCCAGCCCATACCGAATAGCATCGTCATCCATATGCCGTTTCCTAAAGGACTTAAATAACAGGAGCCGAGCATCGTTAAGGATACTAATAGCGGAATAACAGACATAAAAAACAAAAGTGATTTGAAGTACACCATCATGCTGAATAAGACGCCAGTTTCTGCCCAGCTGATAAGAATAATTGAGCTGAATAACAGGAATGCATATAACGCAACATAACTGACAAAGCCGAGCCATCTGCCCAAAAACCACTTCCAGCGCGCAATGGGCCTTGCGAGTACGGATTGAAGAACGCCTTGCTCTGCTTCCCCTGTCACAGCCGCAACGGAGCTGAATATAGAAAGGAAGGCAACGGCAAAAGCGCCAAAGAAGAAACCTAATGTCATAATCATTGCACTGCGGGCAAAATTTTCGAATAAGTTCATAGAAGTCGCAACATTCACCTCGCCACCGGCGATAGCATCAGCAATAAACCAGTAAGCAATCCAGAAGAGAACCGTCATGATGATCGTCATAAGCGTCACTCTTTTACGAACGAGCTCCTTCCAAGTTAGGCCCCAAACCGCGATCATCTGCGCTCCCCCCTATGCTCAAGACCCGTTACGGCCTGCATAAACCACTCATCGAGCCGTGATTGCAATTTCCCAACCTCATACAGCGTCAATCCCAGCTCAATAAGAATGTAATTGACCAATCCTATTTGCTCGTCATTTTCCAGTTCAATCTCAAGCCATACAGATGCATCATCATGCTCAGCGTTCGACACGATCACATTCGCGCCTAACAGCTGCTGAATACGTTCAGCTGCTAAAGGGGTATAACCGCTGACACGCAAACGCCAGATCGACTGCGAGCTCAGCACATCGGATACCTTTCCCTCCGCCAGCACTTTTCCGTTATTCAGTAGAGCGACCTTATCGCATAACTGTTCCACATCCTCAAGCAAATGCGAATTAAGAAAGATCGTTTTCCCTTGGCTTCTCAGCCTAGCAAGCAAATCTCGCACCTCATGCCTGCCAACGGGATCAAGCGCCGAAGCCGGCTCATCAAGAAAAACGATATCCGGATTTGTGAGTAAAGCGCATGCGAGTCCAAGCCGCTGCTGCATCCCCTTCGAATACCCTTTGAGCCTGTCGCTTCCCCGGCTGCCAATGCCCACATCGTCCAGAAGCTGATGAATGCGTCGTTTGGCCATAGAGCGGTCCAGCTCACACAACTTTGCATGAAAAGCCAAAACCTCTTCGCCCGTCAACCAATCCGGATAACGAAACAACTCAGGCAAATAGCCAAATCTCCGTCTAGCCTCGATTGATCCTGAAGGCTGTCCGAAGATTTGAGCTTTACCTGAGGTTGGTTTAATAAGGCCTGTGAGCATTTTCACTATCGTGCTTTTTCCCGCTCCATTAGGACCGAGGAAGCCAAAGGCTTCCCCTTCTCTAATCGTCAGTGTAACATCGTGGCAGCCGCGTCCTTCACCGTAATCCTTGCATAATCCGATGGTTTCAATAGCAACAGCACTCATGGATGAATCAGCTCCGCAATAAGAGACTGTACTTTTTGTTTGTCCTCAAAATCGTTAAAGTGTGCGCTTGCTACAACGCCATCTTTAAGCCACATCGCATTTGCATAACTATGGTCAGCGGATTGATTCAAATATACATCAACCCCTTCAATAACGATTTTCTCCGGCTTTTCATTTGTAATGAGCGGAAATGGAATTTCTCCATTTTCCATGTTTGATGCTTGCATAAGCGATTTGCGCAAATGATCAGGAAGCGCTGGGAAGCGAATGATAGCCTCATAGGCATCCTTTGCATCCACTGAAGGATCAATTTTGATGCTAGGCTGCTTAATATATTCAACCCATAGGCTTTGCTTAGAAGTACTTCCTTCCTTAGGTTCATACGTGATCGTTACACCTTGGCCTGTGTTAAATTCAATTGCTTTGCCGTCTACTGATTTCGGCAGCAGCTTATCCGCGCCCAGCTTACGCATTGCACTATTGATTTCATCCACATTTAGGCGGAAGGCAATCGTCTGCGCTGACATCGATGATATGGCACCTAACTGAATCCCTGGAACCGTCAATGTTGGAACAGCAAAGCCCAGCTCCTTAGAAGCTTGTTCTACGCTCATCTTTGACCAGCTTCCGACAGTCGTCTGCTCGAAGGTGCCGAAACGGTTAACGGTTTCACGCGTTTCGCCATCCTTCATGAAGCTGTTCATGAGCGACTCCAAATCATTTTGCTGCACAATCATTACGTTATCCATTCGGAACGTATTAAGCCATGCCGCCAATGCTTCATTTGTTGAGGGCGTCGCAATAACTACCGTAATGATAGCTGCTGCGCATGCTGCTATTGTTTTGCCAACGTTCTTTTTGAACCAGCGGCCTGCCGCCCCACTTTTATTCGGTTTATTAGCAGCTGGACTGGATGAAGTACGAGCTCGTCCTAACGGAACCACATTTGCTTGCATTTGTTCAGGATACGTTTGAACGGTAGCAGCTTTTGTTTGCGCAGCGCTAGCTGCAGCTGTTGACTCCTTATTGAGCTCATCAGCGTGCTTGCCTTGTTCTTCCCATTTCTCCCAAAGCGGCGATTGCTCTGAGGCTTGAAGCTGTTTCTCTAGACGCGCCCATGCAGCCGACATTTGCTCTGCTTCTTTTTTGTTTATTTCATCATTTTTTGTCATCTTGAATTCCTCCTAAAAGGTTTTGACCTTTCATGCTAAGTGCAGCAGGCGCTGGCCATCGCACATCATTCATGAGACAAAGCTCCTTCTGCCTTATGCGCATGGCGCTTCAGCCTAGCCCCGGCTCTGCGCAGCATCGTCCCGACCTGCGGCTGCCGCAGCTGGAGCTGCTCTGCGATTTCCGCATAGCTGTATCCTTCATATCGGAGCAGAAGCATTTTTTTGTCCCGTTCGGGCAGCGTATCTAACCAGCCTCTAACCCGTTCCTGCTCGTCCTTATCAATCAACTGCTGTTCATTCGACTGAACCGCTTGCGGCTGTGCGAGTATGCTTTGTTCCTGCTTTTGTGTTAGAGCACGCTCTCGTGCTTTTTTATCCATATAATCATAAGCCAGCCTCGTTAATACACGATGAAGCCAGCCTCCTATTGCTTCAGGCTGATCCGGTGGATTCCGGTAAAGCCTTAGAAATGTTTCCTGGGCAAGATCCTCCGCAGCTGCTTCATCGCGTATAAGTGCGACAAGCTTTCGTCTAACCGTAGGATAATGTGCATTAAACTGTTGACGAAACAAATCCGGCGCCGAATGTTCCATTCCGTTTACCTCCTTACGTTTTTTGCTCAAGCTATAAAGAAGACGATGCCTTCGATCATTTTGTAACACCTATCGCTCAACAATATTTTACCAAACGAATGTCATATTTATCGACAAGCCCAAGACGTAACAATTATACGAAAATAAAACTGGTCTAATAAAAAACCGCCTCCACGTTTGACGGGAGACGGAATGTCCATCAGGCTTCCTTATTATGTTCCATATACAGCTGTACAAATCTCGGTGCCGCAACAGGAGGGCTATAAATATATCCTTGAGCAGCATCGCAGTGGTGGTCGTTAATAATCCGCAGCTCTTCCTCTGTCTCTACTCCCTCGGTCACAACCTTTAAATTTAAATTGTGAGCGATGACGACGACCGATTTAAAAATCATTTGTTTCTTATAATCGTCTACGATGCCGCTTATAAAAGATTTATCGATCTTTAACGTGTGCAGAGGAATATTTTGCAAATAGCTGAGCGACGAATAACCCGTGCCAAAATCATCAAGCGACAGCTTAACGCCGAGCTGCTGAAGCTCATGCAGTATGTTAAGCGTGTGAGCCGCATTATCCATAAAAATCGACTCTGTAATTTCCAGCTCAATTTGATGAGGCCGAATCCCTGCATCCGAAATGATTCTTTCAATCGTATGGACGATTTGTTTCTGCTGGAATTGGATCATCGACATATTTACACTGATTGAGATCTGCTGCAGCCCCATGCGCTCCCATTCTTTAATTTGCTGGCAAGCTGTAAACAGCACCCATTCACCAAGCGAAATAATAAAGCCGGTTTTCTCCGCAATCGGGATGAAATCAAGCGGTGACACCATACCAAGCTCCGGGTGATTCCATCTAATTAATGCTTCCGCCCCATATATAGAGCCAGTAGCTAAATCAACCTTGGGCTGGTAATAAAGCATAAATTGGCCCAGCTCCAGCGCTTTGGACATGCTGCTCTCAAGAATAAGCTCCTTCTTCGTTACATCATTAATCGTAGGAGAATATAGTTTGCATGTATTTCGCTCTTTCTTCGCCACATACATCGCAATATCCGCTTCCTTCACCAGCTGGTCTGCAGTCGCAGGCGTCCATTCATGATGAATGCTCATTCCAATGCTTGCTGTAATATAAAACATCCGATCCTCAAGCCCAATGGGCTGGGAAATAGCTGATAAAATTTCTTCTGCTTTATGCATCGCCGCATGGAGAAAAGTAACTTGCTCTAGCAGCACGATATACTCGTCCCCCCCGAAGCGGAATACTTTCCCCGAGCTGCCGACGGTAATTATAATTCGATGCGCCATTTTCTGGAGCAATTGGTCACTCATCGTATGATCGAGCATATCATTTATCATTTTGAACCGATCAAGGTCTATGAAAAGCAAAGCGATATGGCCTTGTTTCTTGTCCTGCTCCGCTAATTTCCCTTCCATATAGCGATGATAAGCATAGCGATTAGGAAGTCCCGTCATTAGATCATGTGTCGATTGGTATTCAATTAATTTCTCCGCTTCCTTGCGGTGGATAAGCATATGATTAAAATGATTAGCCATGTATTCAAACTCATCATTCGTATGAATGGTTAACTGCTGTTCTTCGCCTCCAATTGCGACAGCCGAGGTGGCTTGTACAACTTTATAAATATTAACTAAAATGATTTTCCTTACAAGCGACACCATGGCAATCGCCATCAAAAATAAAGCAATACCTGTGATGAGTATCGATTCCCAAAGGCTTTTGTAGTAATTAGAAAGCATGTTCTTTTTGGGGATGATTGTTTCGATATGCCATAATACATTGTGAACAAGAATCGGATGAAGCAAACGCAGCACAGTCTCTTTGTCCTGCGAGTCTCGTGTATAGGCAATTCTTGAATCCGTCCCTTTCATCGCCTCAAGTTCATCCTTATTTGACCATAACCGATACGATGTGTTCACAAGCTCAGGGTACTTGCCGTTAGCCAAATATTGATTATCCGTCGTAATAATCGTGGAGTATCCTCCTAGCGGCCGGAAAGCTTCGATCTGTTTCTGCATCGATTCAAGTGAAATATCTGCTCCTACTATACCTAAAAACTCATTTTGCTCATTCAATAGAGGCAGCACAAGCGATATCATCATTATTGATTTGCCATCAACATCATAGGCATATGGCTCTATGAGTGAAAAAGATTTCGTAAGTTTAGGCGTTTGATAGAAGCTGCCTTTCTCCTTATCCTCGTAATTTGCAATGGCCAGCAGTTGAATGGACTGATCCTCGCGAACGACATAAGGAATGAAGCGCCCCGTAGCATCGTCATAGCTGTTTTTATTTTTGTAAAATGCATCTTTCCCGTCATAGGCATTAGGCTCCCACAACGTATAAACGCTTAATAGATCAGGATGCTTGATAAGCATTTGCTTAAGCAGCTCGACTATGTATTCACGATTTTGCATCTGGTTTTTGCCCATTTGAGTCATGGTTACTTCAAGCGTTTCCAGCATCATCATCGTTTGATCCATCGTTTTAGTGAAAGGATTTATGTAGGCCATGGATTCCGTCTGTGCAAGAAGCTCGCTTTCGCGCAGGTTGGAATGATAAAGCTTGATGAGGTGAGCGGTTACCAATAGACCAAATGAAAGAATAACTAGCAGGCCTATGGAAAATATTAATTTTTGAGCGATGCTTAGCCTAATCTTTCTCATCCGATCTATCAGCCCCTTGTTGTCGGAGAAAGCAGAAAACGACGTAATATGTCAAATTATGATACGGTTCTAGTATACTTGACATTTTGACCCAAACACAATGATAAAAATAGGATAATAACACTATATAATTCGACAAAAAACCACTTTATTTCTTTATTTTTTGAAACGACAAGGGTCTATCGCATCTATTCGTGTTTGTATGATATCTAGTAAAAAAGTCCAACACTTTTCATTTAAATCCATTATATCCACACGAAGAAAAGCCCCCTCTGTCTATGACAGGGGAGGCGATGGAATCGTTCACTTACACTTGATTTTGTTTGTTCTTCTCTTTAACATCATTATCCTCGTTGCTGCGGTCATGATCCTCTAAGCGATGGGGACGTTTGCCTTTTCCGCCATGCAGCTTATATAGCTCTTCGCGCAGCTGCTCCGACGTCTTGCCTTCTGTTTTAATGCCATGTTCCTTCGCAATCTCACGCAAATGCTCCAGCCGCTTCGCTTGATGCTCTGCTTTAAATGCTTCCCATTTATCTTTATTGGCAAGCTTCGCAGCCTCTACTTCCTTCTTCAGCTGGTCCACTGACTTGCCATCGGCTTGAATACCAAAATAGGTCGCTATTTCCTTCAGCTTCTCCAGCCGGTAAGCCTCAAAATCTTTGCGGGTCATTTTGCCTTTGAAATGCTTATGCTCTTTGTCTATATCAGACTCTTTAGGGTGAAGAACCACTAGTGAAGCATCAGGCAAAGCAGTAACCGACTTCGCTGCCCATACGGGAGCGACTGAAAACAGTACAAGCAGCGCTACCATAGGAATAAACCATTTTCTAATCATTTGTTGCCACACCTTTCTATTACATTCGTGATGCAGAGACGATGGTCATGCCTCGTCAGCATTATTTTGCCCAAGCGATCACAGGAATAGACATGTTAATGGCAATTTTCGACATATCCCTACAGCAAGTTCATTACCCCTGCGTCTCTATGTTCAAATGCTGCTCAAGTAGCTCCAGCTCATTTTGCAGCCATTCTTTGGAAAAATGCTCTCCGATAAATACCGCAACATCGTTTACATGTCCTTGCGGCTCGATTCTCATAAAATCAGATTCCTTATATGCATATTGGAACAGGAACCGGCTAGGCGCATCCGTAAACGTCACAATCCCTTTTGCGCGGTAAATGTTAGCTGGAAGCTTTTGCAGCAGAGATTCAAAGGCTTCACTGCTCACCGGGCCGCGCCAATAATGCGTCACAACCATAACATGGTCATGCGAATGATGATGGCTGCTGTGGTTGTGGCTGCTAAGGTCATCATCATGGGAGTGAACGTCATCGCCGTGGTCATGGGTACATCCAGCTACTGAGCATACTTGGCTGTCATAGCTATGAACATGCGCGGCTGATGCGCGCTCTTGTATGTCTAAAGCTTCATCACCAGCATGCACAGGTGCATGGCGATCCGTATTTTCAGCTGTTTCAAGCCAGCTCCAATCGTCAATTGCGCAGCGCACGGTTGCTATAATTTGAGCATGGGCATTTAATTCCCGCAGCTGCTGCTGCGCTTCAACAAGCTGATCCGGCTCAAGCTTGTCCGCCTTATTCAACAGCAAAATCGTAGCACATTTTATTTGCTCCAGCATCAGCTTGAACGTGCGACCCTTCCCGTCGCGGCTCCGCGCGAGCAACTCAGGACCATCAACAATCGTGATCACACTGCGTAGATCGATTTCCTTATACATCGCTGCCTCGGTTATCCCATCCAACGTCTCCATCGGATTGGCAGCACCAGTCGATTCAATAAAAATGACGTCAGGTTTATGCTCGTCAATGAGCATGCTGATCTCCATCCCCAAATCGCCCCGCATCGTGCAGCAGATACAGCCGCTTAGCATCTCAGCCATAGGCACTTCATCCCCTACAAGCTGACCATCAAGGTTAATATCGCCCAGCTCGTTCATAATGACCGCCGGCTTCAATCCCTGCGCGGTGTAATAATCCAACAATCTTCTCAGCAGCGTCGTCTTCCCGCTTCCAAGAAAACCAGACAGCAAATGAACCGGTATGTGTTTTTCTCTATTAGTCATTGTAAGTTCTCCTGTATGTAACAAATTTTAAACGCATTTGAATATTTCTATTATATCGTAATTGTTACGTTCATTCATCTTTTCGTAAACAGGACTGTGATTTGGCAAAAAGAAAGGGGCTGTCCCAAAAGCGTTTAGCTCGCTGAAGGGATAGCTCACTTTGAACAGAAATACTGACTATAACTATTTGGATCTCCAAGCACGGTTGCTGGTTTTCATATTTTTGAAGACGTAGCAGCAAGTCTTTTCGATGGAGATCCTGATTGTTGTGCTCCCATTCTACTTGTTTCTCGGTTTCCGCTCGGAACGAAACCGATTAATGGTACGGAAATCTGGTCGTTACCGACCTGCAATCCACATGAACATTACATTTCCACGAACAGCTTTTGCAATTTGACGGGAGGAGTAAATCCGTTGCGTGTACGCGTAGAAAATAACTTTGGTTAGCATTTTAGGATGATAGCTATCTCGACCGCCACCCAGATAAGCGGCTGCAAAAATACGATCACTCAGACGGTTCACGGCAGCGTTCACTACACGAACGAGGTGATTTTCGGGAATATTTTCAGCTAAATCCATTGGTAGGGCAAGTTGGTGCATGATATATTGAATGTACATAGAAACCTTCCTTTCGAAGATGGTTGGTGGTATCTCCACTTTACCAAAGGTTGGTTTCTTTGTTTCTTACTGATTTCAAAACATTGAAGAGAGGGTGCCTCTAAAGCCTATGGCTTTTGAAACACCCTCTTTTCTTTTGAATGTTATATCTACTTTAGGATATCGAGTTTACACTTTCTCTTTGTTTTGATGCTATTTTGAGAAGTCTCCAACAACAAACTCCGCGATCAACGTCCAGCTATCCTGCACAATTGCAGGAACTTCGCCCATTTTTAGCTATGTTGGAGATTTATGTTGTATTTATGCAATAACTTGCTATATGATCTGCCATTTTAGCACTTTAAAAGCGCTTATATTGTAGGAAATACAGTATAGCTACACGTAAGTGTGAGAAAGATGCCGCTATCCTGCGAATATGCAGTATATAAAATAATTAGGAACAATGTAGAAGTGCATATTTCCCGAATTAAAAAAAGGGATATCCCAAAAGGGTAAACCTAAGTGAGAGAATCCCAGAGTATGTGCAAAAGAACCTTCAAAACCACTATGAAAGTGAATCTGAAGGTTCTTTTTTGCCAGCATATTACGTGAAAAGCGGGGGCTGAATGAATCGAAAATTGCTTTAGGGACAGCCCCTCGATTAGAGACTACTATTAAATTAACTATACCCTCTTAATTAGTAGGTACCATCTTGAGAAGACGGACGATCAACACAACGGCTTCTTCTCTGGTTGCGCTAGCTTTAGGCTCGAATTTTTGTCCACTCTTACCGTTAATGATCCCAGCGTTAGCTAGTGCGTTGATTTGATCTTCTGCCCAATTCGCAGTGATATCCTGGAATTTCGCTTCTGTACTCAAAAGAGAAATATCCAGCAGCCTTGCTAATAGTGCTGCAATTTCAGCTCTTGTAATTTCACGATTGGGTTCGAAGCTGCCATCTGCATATCCTGTCATAATGCCGTTTTCCATTAAGGCCCTAATTGCTTTCTCCGCAAAGTGACCCTTAGCATCCGTCAGCTCTTGCGCTGCGTTAGATGTGAATCCAAGTGCATTTACGAGCATTTGAGCAAACTCACCGCGTGTTACTTTCGCTTCACCACGGAATTTATCGCCTGCATACCCTTTTACAATCCCTGCCCGTGCAGCGAAATCAATGTCAGCAAAACTCCAAGAAGTTGATTTTACATCTTTAAAGGTTGTTGGAGCTGCTGCTTCAGCCTTTGCTTTCATTTCAGCTACAAATGCTTTATCCACTTTGTCGTTGTAAACAGGTTTGTTGACAACAGGCGTTGGTGTTGGTGATATCGGTGTCGGTGTAGGAACTGTCGGTACACTCGGTCCTGTTGGCGCTGTTGGCGTCGGTGTTGGTACAACTGGCGCTGCATTCACAGTTACAGTATAAGTGGTCTTTGTTGTTGAATCCTGCGCTGTAACGATGACCTTGTTGCCTGTAGCCAATGTCTTAGCTGGGTTTATTCCATCCGCCTCATAGACCGCAAATGTCGCATCGGCTGCTGGCGTGATCGCTGCCTTTAAAGCGGCTAACGTTGTTCCATATGGAATATTCGTTATCGTTTCATCAGTTGTACCGCTAGTGCTTACGGTTCCTATTGTCGAGGACAACGTTGACACCGTACTTTTTGGCTTAATGTCCGCTATGCCTACCGTCAATACTTGTACAGCAGATGCAGGATTTTCTGATGTTGCTGCTGTACGAACGGAGATCGTGTCTCCTGCTTGTACGCTAATATTATCAACAAAAGCAGCTGCAGCTACTACCGCAACATAATTCCCATTATTGTGTTTGTACTCCATAACATCCGTAACGGCATTTAAACGCGTGGTGCCAGCGTTTGTTCCTGGCGATAAATTCCCCGTTGGCGGTGCAGCTTGTATCGTTACGGTATATACGGTATAGCTTGTTGTATCTTGCGCTGTAACGACGACCTTATTGCCTGTCTCTAAAGTTTCTGCCTCATTCTCGCCGTCCGCCTCATAGACTTCAAATGTCGCATACGCTGCTGGCGTGATCGCTGCCTTAAATTCGGCTAACGTTGTTCCATATGGAATATTCGTTATCGTTTCATCAGTTGTACCGCCAGTGCTTACGGTTCCTATTGTCGAGGACAACGTTGACACCGTGCTTTTTGGCTTAATGTCCGCTATGCCTACCGTCAATACTTGTACAGCAGATGCAGGATTTTCTGATGTTGCTGCTGTACGAACGGAGATCGTGTCTCCTGCTTGTACATTAATGTTGTCTACAGAAGTCTGGCCCGTTGCAATCGCTGCAAAATTAGTTGCCGTTACAAATTCAATATTATACCCGCTATTGTATTTGTACTCCATCTTATCTGTTACCCCATTCAAACGCGTTGTTCCAACGTTTGATCCTGGTGACAAATGCCCTGCTGGCGGCGCTGCTTGCATTGTTACGATGTATGTGGTCTTCGTTGTTGTATCCTGCGCTGTAACAATGACCTTGTTGCCCGATACCAATGTATCAGCTTCTTTTATTCCGTCCGCCTCATAGACAACAAACGTGGCATGCTCTGCTGGAGTGATCGCATCAATAAACTCATCTAACGTTGTTCCGTATGGAATATTCGTTATCGTTTCATCTGCTGTTCCGCCAGTGCTTACATCTCCCAGTGTCGAGGTCAACGTGGAGACCGTGCTTTTTGGCTTAATGTCCGCTGAACTAACCGTCAACACTTGTTCAACAGATGCAAGGTTTTCTGATGTTGCTGCTGTACGAACGGAGATCGTGTCTCCTGCTTGTACGCCTATGTTATCAACAGAAGTTGTACCCGTTGCAACCGCAACGTAATTCTCGCTATTGCGTTTGTACTCCATCTTATCTGTTACACCATTCAAACGCGTCGTTTCTGCGTTTGTTCCTTGTGACAAATTCCCTGTTGGTGCTCCTGCTTGCACCGTTACAGTGTAGGTGGTCATCGTTGTTCTATCTTGCGCTGTTACGATGACTTTGTTGCCTGTCGCTAACGCGTTCGCTTGGTTTATTCCATTCGCCTCATAGACTTCAAACGTCGCATCGGCTGCTGGTGTAATTGCTTCCTTAAATTCGGCTAACGTTGTTCCATATGGAATGTTCGTTATCTTTTCATTTACTGTTCCGCCGATGCTTACTGTTCCTATTGTCGAGGTCAGCGTGGACACCG
The DNA here is from genome assembly GCF_056398245.1 of Paenibacillus sp. 01T47. Lineage (NCBI taxonomy): Bacteria > Bacillati > Bacillota > Bacilli > Caryophanales > Paenibacillaceae > Paenibacillus > Paenibacillus sp. 01T47. Next base: position 107,529 of record NZ_JBFTPA010000013.1, on the reverse strand, counting down.
TGCTTCTTGGCTTAATGTCCGCAAGACCTACCGTCAATACTTGTGCAGAAGATGCTGGTTTACCCGATGTTGCTTTTGTACGGAGAGATAGCACATCTCCTACTTGTACGCTTAGGTTGTCAATAGAAGCAGAACCCGCTGCAATCGCCATATAAAGCCCATTATTTAGTTTGAGCTCCATTTCATCGGTAACTCCATCCAAACGTGTGGTGTCAACGTTTGTTCCTGGTGATAATTTTCCCGTTGTTGGTGCTTCTGCTGCTCCTATTATCGTGTAGCTCTGAATCATAACTTCATTATAGGTCATACCTTTAACTGCAATGGCCTTAATCGTCATATCTTCCGTCACTACAATAGGTGAGCTGTATCGTGTACTGCTCAGCGTCGGCACATCGCCGTTCGTCGTATAATAAATGGATGCGCCTATTGTCCCACTGCTAAGCTCCACCTCTGTCTTCCAATCAATTGCCCCTTCTTCTACATCCGCTGTAGGAGTTTCTGCCAAGAAAACTTGCAGTTGAGGATAGTTCCCCTCTTTTATAAACCAATCTGAGCCAAAGTCCCAATTCGTAAATGTGGATTTTGTTTTCATCTCAGCAGTTGACTTAGGCATTCCTTTCCCTGAATTATCATATTGTTTTGAAACCTCTTTGTCATAAAAGCTATCCACGTCTACGCTAGCGTCTGCACCTCCATAAGTACCGCCCACTAGCCCGCCACTAAAATTGGCAGTTGCGACGAAACCTGCAGCAAAACTATTTGTAATCGCACCTCTATATTCAAGCCCAACTAAACCGCCTAATTGAGAAGTGCCTGAAACATTGGTTATCGTATAGCTATTTATGATCTTTGCTTCTTCTTTATACCCTACTAGACCGCCTGTATAATTCGTCCCTTTAACATCGCCTGTAACATAACTGTTCGATACTTCTGATGTAGAGCCCCTTAAACCGCCGACTAAACCACCAGTAAACATTCCACCTATGATATCCACATTTTCTAACCCTATATTTTTTATAAAAGAACCTGCAGCTACTTGTCCGAAAAGACCGACAAAATTTTCGTTGCTATTCGTTCTCAGTCCCTTAATCACATAACCATCACCATCGAAGGTGCCGTAAAAGTTACCGATGGGCTTCCAAAACTGTCCATCATTGTACCCTCCTTCACCTTCAGAAAGATAATCCGTTAAATCGATATTACTGCCGAGCTTGAAATTTACCGAATAATAATTTCGCACGCTATCTAACTGCTCAGGTGTCGTAACGATATAAGGATCATCAACAGATCCAGTTCCGCCGCTAAAGCCTGGCGCCGCAAATACCTGTGAAGCATTCGTCAAAGGCCCAAATAATGAAATCATTAATGCGAAACACATGACTCGTATTAGAATACTTTTTACCTTTTTCCCAACTAGTATTGATCCTTGTGCCATACGAATAGTTCACTCCCAAATCATGAATAAGTTATAGTTGCATACGGGCTTTAGCATAAATGCTAGGCTTTTTAAAAAACACCAACTAAAGTTAGTTTTGCGAAAATAAAGTCGAAAAATCCAATATTCACGCGCATTTTGGCGTCTATTAGTAGTCTATTTATCCTATATAAGCAATAAACCCAAACGAATGGCATCGTACTATTTTGAAGCTCCATTAGGTATTCAAGATCATCTGCGTCTGCTGAATAAAATGATAGAATCAGAAAAAAACGGTATCCTCCCCTGCGGGATGATACCGTTTTTTTGTTTACTATCCTCTAACTAACCTTTAACTGCTCCAGCTGTCATCCCTTTCATGACCTGCTCTTGAAATGCCAGATAAGCAATGATCGTTGGAATAACAGCAAGTGCCATCGCTGCCATCGTAAGCTTATAGTCTGTGGAGTAACCTGTTGCAAATATGGATAGACTGAGCGGCAGCGTCTTTAAGCCAGGGTCACTAATAAAGACGAGCGCGAAGGAGAAATCATTCCAATATCTCAAGAAGGCTAGGATACCAACTGTCGCTAGAGCCGGAAGGGACAATGGAAGCATCATACGAAGGAAAATTCCCCAGTAGCCAGACCCGTCAATCATCGCAGCCTCTTCAATTTCTTTCGGAAAGGTATTCATATAAGCCACACAGACAAAGATGGCAATCGGCATCTCGAACGCTGTATAAGGCAAAATTAATGCTGCATAAGTGTTCAAAATATCGATCTTGTTCATTAATATGAACAGTGGAACGAGTGTGCTGTGAATAGGGATGAGCATGCCGAGTATAAAAATGCCCATTACGAGCAGCTTGCCTCTAAACTGAAAACGTGAGATCACATATGCGCTTAATGCACCCATTACAAGCGTAATGACAAGCGCTGTTAAAGTAACAATGGCCGAGTTCATGAACGCAGTGCCCATATCTGCAACTTCCCAAGCACGAGTGAAGTTGCTCCAATTCCAAATGTCCGGCAGGCCGAACGGACGCGAGTAAAATTCTTCATTTGTTTTAAAAGCGCTAATAAACAGCCAAATGAGCGGATAAAGCGTGACTAAGGCGTATACGGTAAGACCAATGGATTGCAAGCTTCCTCTCAGCTTGCGCAGCCCTGTTCCTAAACTTGCGGAGGAGGCTGAGTGTGAAGCGCTAATTGTTGGCGTAGTCATACTGTGGGTCCCCCTCCATTATTTTTTTGATTTCATTAAATATTGGCTTCCCGCTACGAGAACCAAGCTGATGATGATGATCATGGTGGATACTGCGCTGCCATAACCGAAGCGATAGATCGAAAATGTATTATTGTACATGTACGATGCGAGCAGCTCCGTCGAATTCGCCGGTCCGCCGCCTGTCATGACATAAATAAGATCGAATGCTTTAAGGCTGCCGGATATACAGAGCACCACGGCTACTTTAATCGTATCCCAAATCATCGGAAGCTTGATCGAGAACAGCTTGCGAGAGCCTTTTGCGCCGTCAATCTGAGCGGCATCATCAATTTCACTCGGAATATTTTGCAAAGCGGCAATAAACATAATAAGATATGGACCTACATTCAGCCAAATGATTGGTACCATGATGGCATACATCGAAATCGATGGGTCAGACAACCACTGCTGTTTCCAACTGCTTAATCCCAACGTATCTAGCAAAAAGTTCAGTACACCAATTTGCGGATGATAAATGTATCCCCAGATGATACCGACTACAACGGAAGAGAGTACCATTGGCATAAAGATGGAAGCTCGGATAAACTTTTGGAACCAGCCGTTTTTGAGCAGTACTAAGGACAAGACCAATGCAATCGGCACTTGACCGAAAACAGACGCAGCAACAATGAGCAGATTGTTTTTGAACGAATGCCAGAACAACCGGTCTTGAATAACCTCTTTATAGTTGTCCAGTCCGATAAACCGCATCTCCCCAATGCCTTTCCAATCAAAAAAGCCATAATAAGATGACCATAGTATTGGTACGATAACAAAAAAGATGAAAAGCGCAAGCGCCGGAAGAAGTCCGATAGCGATAAAGCCTCTGATGCGTAAAGATGATGACATAATCGTCCCTCCTAAAGGTTTGCGCAGCAAACCTACTTCGTAAGCATAAGCCAAGGTTTGCGCAGCAAACCTGCTTCGTAATGCTAGTAAGAGCACGGGGATTTCCTGACAGCTTCGGCATGCGATCCTTTTTAGCAGCTTCCAGTTGTGCTTGCTGTAAAGGACTTCAGCTTGCCGATCTTCATGCGATCAGGAAATTCCCTGTACCCAATAACCTAACTACCGAGCAGCTATGTTACTTTCCTAGCGCTTTCGCTTGCGCTTCTTGGATTTTTTTCGCGATGTCTTCCGGTTTGCCACCCATCAACAGCTCCTGTAGTCCATTGTTCACGGCTTCAGCTCCTGCAGAAGTCAACTTGCCATCATACACCGGCGTCATCTTCACGCTGTTCACAAGCTCATATACTTCGCTAAAGATTGGAGAAACTTTGCTCTTATCCAGCTCTACTTTGTAGCTGACAAGCTGATTGCTCTCAAGCGTACGTTTTTGCGCTTCTGGTCCTGACATCGCATAGATAAGTTCAAATGCTGCGTCCTTTTTCGGACCAATCGCATCCTTGCCTAGACCCATGCCGACACCTACGACACCAGATAGAGAATTAGGATCGCCTTTTCCACCAGGAATGGATGGAAGAACCGTTGCGCCCATTGCTTTAAGTGCATCTTCTGAAGCGTTGGAAGCTAGATTCGACAATGCCCAGCCGCCGTCAATCATCATCGCAGCTTTGCCTTGTGCGAACATTTGCTCCATTTGCGTGTTGTCGATTGCGTTAAATCCGTCTTGGAATGCACCTGCCGTACCTAGCTGCTGCATGTAAGTTAATGCCTGTACAAATTCAGGGTCCGTAAATGCCGCACCATCTTGGCTTGCTGCTTTCAAGAACCACTCCGTACCTGTTACACGGTCAGCCAATGAGCTGAAAATACTGGATTGTGCGAGCCAAGCCGCTTTATTGCCTAGAGCGATTGGCGTAATATTTTTGCCTTTCAGCACGCTAATTGCATTCAACAGCTCATCCCATGTTTTTGGGACAGTAAGGCCGTTTTCTTCAAGAATCGTTTTGTTGTAGTATAGAATCGATGTTGGAGACAAGCCCATCGGTGCGCTATAGATGTTGCCATCTACTGTGAAAGCGTCGAAGGAATTAGGCATGAAACCTTCTTTCCATTCTTGGTGGCTGTCAATTAGCTCATTAACCGGCTGAATAAGTTTGCCTGCTGAAAATTCCTGTGTCATAGAGCCATTGGATAAAATGAATACATCCGGCATTTCATCTGCCGCAGCGACCGTTTTTAGACGCGTCTTGTAACCGTCTGGCGGGATCGCTTGAATATCGAGCGTAATGTTCGGATGATCGGTCTGGAACTGCTGAATAATCGAACGCATCGTTTGCGCTCTAAGATCGTCGCCGGTAAAGTTATGCCATAGGCTTAGCTTCACTTTCTCAGCTGCCGGCTCACTGCCGTCCTCATTTTTTTTGCCGTTATTGTTTGTTCCGCCGCACGCTGCCAAGATAGAAATCATTAGAGTGACCATAATTGCAATTGTTAGTGTCTTCTTCATGTCATGTTTCCTCCTTGATATTTGTCTTACCTCCGAGTATAGGGAATCATAGGCGACATGGGCAGGGGACAGAACTCAGGAGTAGGGTAGATAAACTTCAGCTTCTCGTCCGGTATTCCGAAGGTGTAAAACCCGTAAACCGTTTAAACAATTGGCTAAAATACTTCATATCCGTATAGCCCACGCGGCTTGCAACCTCACTCACCTTTATCGGTGATTCATCCAAAAGCCGCTTGGCGCGCTCCACTCTCATGCGAGTTACAAATTCAATGTAGGTATGACCCGTCTCACGCTTGAATACCTCGCTGAAGTGGTTTGGATTCAAATGAACATGCTTGGCAACCTGCTGCAATGTAAGCTCTTTGTCCAAATGATCATGAATATAAGCAATCGCACGCTTAATGTAAGGTATGCCTTCTTGTCCGATCGTCTCACGGTACAGCATCATCAATTGGTGAAGCTGCTCATACAGCAATCCAACTCCGTTATCAGTGTTTGGGGAGGGAGAAATGCTGTTAGCAAACTTCTCTTTGGAGAGGGCAGCAGATTCCCCAAAAGAGGCAATGACTCGCTCCACCCAGCGGTGGGCAGAAATTTGGACGGATTGAAGAAACTTCTGCAAGGAATCTGGCGTCGTATCTGCATCTTTGAGCTGGAGTTCAATGAGCTCTTGAACCCATTGGTAAAGCTGCGCGTCCGTTCCGTTCTGGAATAACGCTGTGAGCTGTCCTTCCTCCTCCTGCGAGCAGACGGTACGTCCGCCTCGGCGTCCTTTTATATCCTCGTAAGCCAACAATCCTTCTTGGCCTATAATTCCTTTGAACAAAAAAGCATAAGAAGCCTCCGTGTACGAATCCTGAAGCTTGTGCCAGTCTGAAACAACTGTGCCTGTTGCCCCGAACAATTTGCATTTCAGCTTCCTTGTTACCCTCTCCATTAATCTAGCGAGCTGTGATTGATCTGCTCGCATGCTTTCATGCCTAAGGAGAATGACGAGACTATCTTTACGCAAAAGAGCTTCTCCATCTATCAGCTCGCTTATCATATTGTGCACGGCAAACAGCAATAAATAGCCGTGTCCCGATTCATTTCCCCAGCCTTCCGCCGAGACAATTACCGTTTGATAAAAAAAGGTTTCGTTCAATCGCAGCTTCGGCAGAAGCTTCGCCGCTTTCTCTGCGGAGTGATTGTCAATTTCCGTATCAGCAATCAGCCTCTCAAGCAATCTGTCGCGTAGCTGGTCTTTTTTTAGTGCCTCCCACTTTTGCAGAATTCGCATCTTCGCTCCATTTACCGCTCGGATGATTTCATCGGGCCGACTCGTTTTGAGCAAATAATCTCCTGCTCCTTCTCGAATCGCCTGCTGGGCATAGGAAAATTGATCGTAGCCTGTCAAAATAATGACCTCACTATCAGGCAGCAGTCTCCTGACATCTCCCGCAAGCTCTAGTCCGCTGCGTCCCGTCATTTGAATATCCGTCAATACAATTTCCGGCTGCTCCAATTCCAGACGAGCAAGCGCCTCCTCGGCTGATGCTGCCGGCTGCAGCAGCTCGTAGCCAAGTTCTGCCCATTTTATAACGGTGCTCAGACCTGTTCGAATAATGACCTCATCATCTACGATTAACAGCTTCATTAGGCTTTGCCTCCTTCGTGTAACATCGGGATCGAGAAGGACACGCGTGTCCCTATTCCGTCCAAGCTTTCAATGCGCAAGCCTGCTTCTGCCCCGTAATGCAGCTGCAACCGCTTATGAACGTTGCGAAGTCCATAGCTGCCGCGTTCTAGGCGATCACGTTCTTTTTTGCGATCATCCGGTCCGTGGAGCTCTTTATATATAGCAGCCAGCTTAACCGAGTCGATGCCAACGCCTGTATCTTCTACAGCAAAAGACATAAACAAACCTTGCATATGTGCGGTTACTTTGATCAAACCAGCTTCAGCTTTCTTCTGAATACCATGAATAAGTGCATTCTCAATTAAAGGCTGCAGAAGAAGCTTCAGCATCGTTAAGTCCATTAGTTCCTGATCGACCTGAACGATAAACTCAAACTTGTCCGGGAAGCGGATCGACTGAATATTGGCATAATGGCCGGCATGCGCCACCTCCTGCTCAACCGAGCAAAACTCCTCGCCATTGTTTAAGCTGAATCGCATAAAATCACTTAAGCTGCCTACCATATCGGCCGTCTTCTCATCTTGATTCATGAGCGCCATCCAGTGGATAGAGGATAGAGTATTGTACAAGAAATGAGGATTGATTTGCGCTTGCAGCGCATGCATATCCGCTTCTTTTTTTGATGATTCCTCCAGCTTTACCTGCTCCGTCAAACCTTCAATTCGCTCGCTTAGCTTATTGTAGCTTCGCACGAGCTGTCCTACCTCATCCATCGTTTCCACCGGATACGTTTGCATCGGCTCTTCCGGGTTCGAGTGCTTTAGAAACTGCGTCAGCATAATAAGCGGATTGGTCACGCGTTGAACGAAGTATAGAACGAGTACGGCCACGAGCAGCATCGAAAAAATAATGACGATCGCCATCAGCTGCAGGACGTAATTATTTTGAGCTTTGTATTCTGTGAAGGGCATGACGCCCGTCAGCCGCCAGCCTACATCAGCAACCGTGTCATAAAGTATGGTCTGTTTACTTTCACCATGGCCGTAGTTGAGCGTTCCTGCATTCCCTCTTATCGTCAAGCCGGGCAGCAGGGCTTCCATTGTCATCATTGACCTGCTTTGATCACTGCCGGACAAGATTTGTCCCTTCTCATTGGACAGAACGACGTAGCCCCCCGCTGAAATGCCCGCCTGATTCATCAGCTTGGAAACAGCTTCTTCGTTAAGGCTAATGACCAACGTTCCAATTTGTTTGAAGCTGTTCAGACTGCGAATCGGCCGGACGAGTGAGATTACCTGCTTCACCCCAGCTGCTGTATCCGTCTCGTAACGGCTTGTCCACCATTTTGCACTAGATTGATAATGCTCAATATCTTCTCCAGTCAGCTCGGATAATTCCGTCTCAAAAATCGTTGTATTTGAAACGGGATGGGACTGGCTTTGCGGATAAATCGTGATGTCCGAAATATACGATTTGGAGAACACCAGATTAGATAGAAACTCAATCATTTGCGTTTGTTTAACCGCATTTTCTCCTGAACTGCTCAAATATTGCTGTACATCCTTTTGCCCAATCAAAAATAATGACATATTCTCGATATCTTGAACGATAAATTCGAGATTCGTACCCGTCTGACGCAATAGGCTCTTGCCCGATTGCTTTGCCTTCTCTTCCGTAGCTGTCGCTGCCATGTTGTAGGCAAATAAGCCCAGCGCGAGCAGCGGAATGAGAACCGATAGCAGCAGCAAAAAGGATAACTTACGCTTTAATGAGCTACTAATCCAGCGCATCTCTCATCCCCACTCTCCTTTTCTCGTAGCAATAAAAAGTTTAAAAACATCCTATCACACTTTTTTTTAGGTTAACAGATTTTTTGTTTGATTTTTCGAGTAAGTCGTAGTACCATGTGGGCAATGAGGCTTTAAGAAAGTGGAGAGTGAATGCAAGTGGAATCAATATCTCAAGAATTACTATTTTTGACGGAGATGGCCAAAGGTATAACCGCGCAGTTTGGAGACAATTGCGAGGTCGTTGTGCATGACTGGTCAAAGCCCGTAGACAGCACCATTGTTGTCATCGAGAACGGCCACGTCACCGGAAGAAATGTAGGAGATCCTGGCACGAATCTTGGACTGGAAATTATGAGAGGCACCTCCGAGGGTGATAACCGCCATAATTATGTTACCCAGACGAAGGATGGACGTATTCTCCGTTCGACCTCCATGTATGTAAAAAATAACGCTGGCACCATCATTGGAGCGCTCTGCATCAACTTCGACATTACCGATCTGATGGTTGCCGAGAAAACGCTTCAATCGCTGACAGCGAGCGGACTACAGCCGGTTCGGGAATCGTTTGTCAGCAACGTGAACGACCTGCTCGATACGCTCATACAGGAAGCGCAGGTCACGATTGGCAAGCCGCCAGCTGCCATGACCAAAGAAGATAAAATTAAAATCATTCAATTGCTTGATCAAAAGGGTGCTTTTCTCATTAAAAAGTCAGGCGAGAAGGTTTGCAGCTATTTGAGCATTTCAAAATTTACGTTATACAGCTATTTGGAAGAATCCAAAGGTGTAGATAGCGATGAAGGAGCAAGCGAATGAGCGAGATATTGAACGTACGCAAAGATGAGGAAGCCTTGCTTAAGCTAGAAACACCATGCGTTGTCATCGACAGTGATGCTGTCGATAACAACATTGCTGCAATGGCAGAAGCTATCGCGAAACGCGGCGTAAAGCTTCGTCCCCATGCCAAAACACATAAGCTGCCGGAAATGGCCTCAAAGCAGCTCTCAGCTGGTGCCATCGGCATCACCGTAGCCAAAATTTCCGAAGCGGAGATCATGGCAAGCGGCGGCATTCGTGATATTTTTGTCGCTTATCCGTTAGTGGCCAAATCCAAGCTTGAGCGTGCAGCTCGGCTCAGTCTATCCGGCGTTCGATTAATTATCGGAGTCGATAGCTTAGAGGGTGCGAAGCGCATATCTGAGACAGCCGTGCGTGAAGGCGCAGTGTTGGAAGTACGCCTGGAGCTAGAAACGGGACTTCGTCGTACAGGAGTTGCGATCGACAAAGCCGTGGAGCTTGCGAAGCAAATCAATGATCTTGTCGGCATAAAGCTTAGCGGTATTTTCACCTATCGAGGGGCTATGGTCGGCGGAGCATCGACGCTCGATTTGCAAGCAGCCGGCCATGAAGAGGGGCGCTTAATGGTTGAGGCTGCTGCAGTACTACGGAGCGCAGGCATCGCCATTGAGGATGTAAGTGTAGGCTCTTCGCCTACTGCGCTGTTCGCTGCAGAAGTTGACGGCATCACTGAAGTTCGTCCCGGGACTTACATTTATCAAGACCGAATGCAGGCAGCTTTCGGAACATGTACGCTTGAGGATTGTGCCGTCGTTGTGCTGGCTACCATTGTCAGCAGGCCCTATGAAGATTTAATCATCATTGACGGCGGCAGCAAAACATTCGCAACGGACGTACAACCGGGCAATTCACCTTTATTCCTTAAGGGCTTCGGCCATATCATCGGAGATCCTGAAGCGATTTTGGAGCGAATGAATGAGGAGCACGGCATGATTCGTGTACAGCCGGATTCCAACTATCAGGTTGGCGACTTGGTGCGTATCATCCCCAATCATATTTGCAGCACCGTTAATTTGCACAGCTTTGTCTACATCAAGGATTCCAGTGGGCAGCTTCACAAAACGACTGTAGCGGCTCGCGGAATGCTCGAATAACGAGAAGGAGGAGGCTTATAACATGCTCGATCTTATTTTGAAAAACGGCAAAATCGTCGATGGCAGCGGCAATCCTTGGTACGGCGGCGATGTTGGAGTCAAAGATGGCATCATTGTTTCTATCGGCCAAATTGATCAAGAGGCTAGCCAAATTATTGATGTGGGACGCAAAGTGATTTCTCCTGGCTTCATCGATGGGCATTGCCACTCGGATCTGATGATTATTGATCATCCTTACAGTGAAATTAAGCTGCAGCAAGGGGTAACAACTGAGGTTGTCGGCAACTGCGGCCTCGCCCCTGCTCCATTTATTCGGAGTAAAGGCGCACTGCTGCAGTCGTATGTGCAGCCCGTACTTGGGAGTACAAGCTGGGAGTGGCCCTGGGAAACGGTTGGTCAATATATGGATTTTGTCAGCAAATCCAATCCTTCGGAGCACATCGCCACCTATGTAGCACACGGTGCACTGCGTATCGCAGTCATGGGCTTCGAGAACCGTCCTGCGACGAAAGACGAAATCGAGCGGATGAAGACACTGCTTGAAGAAGGGCTGCGAGCAGGCGCAATCGGATTATCAATTGGTTTGTTGTATGCACCTGGCAGCTATACTTCACGCGAAGAGCTGGTTGAGCTTTGCAGCGTTTTGCCTAAATACAACGGTCTGCTCTCCACACATATTCGCGGTGAGGGCAATAACTTGCTGCCGTCCGTTGCAGAGGTCATATGGATCGCTGAACGAGTCGGCATCTCGCTGCATATCAGTCATTTGAAAGCAGCTGGCCGCGCCAATTGGGGTAAAGCGCTTGATGCGCTGGAGCTTGTAGAAGCGGCAAGAGCACGTGGTATGGACGTCACAGTTGATGTTTATCCCTACGCGGCAGGCTCCACCACCTTAACAACCGTCCTCCCTCCTTGGGTACTAGAGGGCGGCATTCATGCAACACTTGAAGCGTTCCGCGATAAGGCGCTGCGCCTGCGGATCAAAGAAGAGCTAAGCCGCGAGCAGGACACTTGGGATAATCTTGTATGTTCAACTGGCTGGTCCAGCATCATTATTTCTTCGATTCAGACCGAAGCGAACAAGGCGCTCGAAGGCAAATCAATCGCCGAGGTTGCCGAGCTTCGAGGAGAACATCCCGTCGATTGCATGATGGATCTTCTGCTTGAGGAGAATGCTCAAATCGCGATTGTCTACTTCCATATGTCCGACGACGATGTGAAGCAGGTCATCGGTTATGAGAAATCATTGATTGCATCCGACAGCTTGAACTGCGAGATCGGCAAGCCTCATCCGCGCACGTACGGCACCTTTCCACGCGTTTTTGCCAAATATGTGCGTGAAGATAAGGTACTGTCGCTTGAGCAAGCGGTTCGCAAGCTAACCTCATTTCCCGTACAGCGCTTTAAACTTGGCAAAAGAGGACTGCTTGTGCCAGGATATGCTGCTGACATCACGGTATTCGACCCAGCTGTCATTCAAGACACAGCAACGTTCGAGGACCCGCGTCAATATCCGTCCGGCATCTCGCATGTTATCGTTGCCGGCCAGCTCACGCTTTCACATGGTGAACACACGCATAAGCGCGAAGGTAATCTTATTCGCGCGCAGCACTGCTGCACGCATTAGTTAACCCGCAATACACAATTGATAAACAAGGAGCTGTTTTATAATGTCTATTATTGAAAAACGTCTTGCTGAGCTAGGAATTGTTTTGCCTGAAACGACTAAACCTAAGTTCTCCTACATTCCGGTCAACCAAACGGGCAATCTCATCTATACTTCCGGCTTCGACTGCCGTATCGATGGTGTTCTCATGTATGAAGGTAAAATCGGCTCTGATCTAACGATCGAGCAAGGACAAGAAGCAGCGCGCCAAGTCGTTATCAACCTGCTTGCGGCGATGAAAGCTCACCTAGGCGACCTTGACCGTGTCGTAAAAATCGTAAAAATTCTTGGTTTCATCAACAGCGCTCCCGGTTTCGGCGATCAGCCTTATGTGCTGAACGGCGCATCGGATCTGCTCATTGAAGTATTCGGAGAAAATGGACGCCATGCAAGGTCCGCGATCGGTACAAGCGATCTTCCATTCCATACGCCAGTTGAAATCGAACTCATTGCAGAGGTTCGAGAATAGCATAAACAGGCAAAACCCCCAAGGCTCAGGCACTTGGGGGTTTAATACTATTTCAATTAGTGGAAAACGCATTGATTCCGATTTACAAGCAAGCTTTGTTGACTACCAGCATACAGCGCGGGAAATAATAACAAGCAAAATGAAAAGTACCAATATAATACCGATACCAGTTCCCCAGCCGCCAACTCCAGCTCCACAATTGCTAACACCTGCAACTGGATAAGAAGGTCCGCAATTTCCTGCGCCAACCCCTGCTACTCCATAGCCCATTTGTTCATCTCCTTTTTACTAAGGTACAGTATCCTATGATTTTTAGTAAAAAGGGTATAGGCTATTTCGTAAAATGTGCTCCTGCTCATTTTTTATGCCCGCCCACACTTTCTTGCAATGACTAAACGCCTCTGCTCTGGGTGAACAAGTCTATTTATTCTGGCTATCGATGAGCGTCAAAATAAACGTCAATGCTTCTGCACGAGTAGCCTTTGCCTGCGGTTCAAAGCGATTGCCGCTTCTCCCCTTAAGCAGATTACGAGAAACAGCAGCCGCTACAGCCGGCTTAGCCCAAGCTGGTATTTGCGAGGCATCCGCAAAACGAATTGACGGGTTCTCGTCGAGCGGAAAACCAGATGTACGCATCGTCATTGCCACCATTTCCGCTCTTGTAATATGGCGGTTTGGCCGGAAAGTACCATCGTCATAACCGCTAATTACCTCAGCATTCACAGCCTCCGCTATGAACGCCTCTGCCCAAGCTGGAAATTGTCCCTTGTCTTTAAAATTAACTTCCTTCGCTTGCTTAGCATTCAACTCGAATGCACGGCCGATCATAGCAACAAATTGCGAACGCGTTACCCAGCCATTAGGTTGAAAAGCACCGTTCTCAAAGCCTGTTACGATGCCAAGCGAAGCCGCTCTTGTAATATTTGCCTCAGCCCAGTGGCCTTTGATGTCACTGAAGGATACTAGCGTCGAAGAGCTTAAGAGCAAAGCCAGCTTCGCCGCATTTTTCAGCTGAACCGCCTTGACCTGACTATCGACCAGCTTTGCTTCTACCAGCTCAACGTTCGCCTTTCCACTCGCAACTCCCTCAAAAGTAAACGTGGCAATAGCTGCCGATCCGCTCACTCCGCTATCCTTCCCAATCTTCGTATGAGCGAATGTTATAACCCCATCCTTATCAATCGGTGAAATGGGCATTCCTTTCCACGCTGCTGTTGCCTGTTTGAATTTAAGTTTTGCTGTGTTGTACTTCAGTTTAATCTCGAAGCCATATAAATCATTTAATTGCTCCCCTTTTACAACGACCTCAACTGGTTGTCCGACTGCCGCATTTTTCTGATTGACGGTAAGCGACAACGTTGCAGCCGCAGCATGTGCAGAAGGCAGCAAGGCTGAGCGGCCAACGCCCGTTAGCGTAGAGACGCCAGAAAACAACGTCATCACTATTAACAAAATTGCTATTTTTTTCACTCTCAACAACATGTCCATTCTCCTTCCAAATCGTGTTTTTCGTTATGTTCAATAGGGAGCGTGCTAGTGAAAAGGCTGACAGCAGCTTAACTAGCGCTTGTCAGCCTTTTTCTTTATACAACTATTATGATTTCGGCTCGCTCTTGCTGTCGTAGCGGTTGCTCCACTCTTTTAAAATAGTATCTCTTTGTTTAGCCGCTTCTTGCAGATCGTATTTGATTAATTGCTCAATCGGGTTTTTAGTATAACCTTCTGGAATGACGCTAGTGTCACTCTTCACAGCTACGATCGGATAGTTTTTGCTATATTCAGCCATTGCATCGTCTGTAATTGCCCAGTCCAAAAACGTCTGTGCTGCTTTTTTCATTTTCGATTTCTTAATCATTGCATTTGCCTCAACATCCCAGCCTGAGCCTTCTGCCGGGAACACTACTTCAACGGGAGATCCGCCGCTTTTTTCTTTAATACCGCGGTATCCGAAGGAGATCCCGATTGGATATTCGCCAGTACCAGCCATTTTTGCCGGCTTCGAACCTGAGTGCGTGTAGATGCCAATGTTCTCATGCAGTTTGTCCAAGTATTCCCATGCTTTATCTGCTCCAAGCAGCTGCGCCAAGCCCGATACCGTAAGGAAACCCGTACCAGATGATGCAGGGTTAGGCATCGTGATTAGACCCTTATATTCTGGCTTGAGCAGATCCTCGTAAGTTTTCGGTACGGCCAAACCTTTTTTCTCCAGCTCAACCGTATTAGCAATAAAAGCAGTCTCCCATGCATCAATGCCTACCCAATGCTCCGGACTTCTAGTATCTTTAAACTCAGCAAGAATCCGATCTACGCCAGCAGGAGAATAAGGCTCCAGCATGCTGTTTTGATCCAGTACTAGCAAGCTTGTTGCTGCAACGCCCCACACGACATCCGCTTGCGGATTATCCTTTTCAGCAAGCAGCTTAGCCGTAATGATACCTGTTGAATCACGAACAATATTCAATTTGATGTCGGGGTATTTTTCATAAAAAGTTTTCAAATACTCTTTAATAAGATCATCCTCAAGCGCAGTATATACGGTAAGTTCCTTGCTATCCGTATCAAGCGACGATTCTGTTGATTCAGTTGCTTCTGAAGTATTGCCCATTTTGTTATTTCCTTTATTGCTCGATCCTCCGTTACCTCCGCATGCGGATAATACCGTAACGATAACTATCATGCTCACAAGCAGAAACCAGCTTCTTTTCATTTTTTTCTCTCCCTTTGTTTGTTCTTCTTCTCTATTCCTACTATATGCTTGTTTGTTTAACGCACTGTAAAATACAAGTAAATAAATTGTTTTGTTTTTGATTTCCACTAATTAGATGTGTTTTTCCTTTGAGTAATTTGCATTTGGTTGGTATAAAAAAAAGAACCTCCAAGTCCTATTAGACTCGAAGATTCCTTTGCCACAAACAGCTATTCTGCTACAATCCAGTGCACATCCTGATCATCAAGCTTGGAACGCCAAGCCTGCGGAGGCGCCACATCGCTAATAATCATATCAATCTCTTTAAAATCGGCAATCTTATAAAAATGGTTCGTCCCAATCTTCGTATAATCAGCTAACACGATCGTTTGCTTGGCTTGTTTCATGAAAGTTCTAGCCAACACGCCGCGCTCATCCTCATAGCTTGTTACACCGCTATCAATCTGTAGGCCGTCAGCAACGATAAAAGCCTTGTCCACATTAAAATTGGACATAAACTCCATCGCAAGCGTACCGGATGTCCGGTAATGCTTCGGGTTAATGCGACCGCCAATAAGCACGATTTCACCATCAAATATATTGCGATTTTTGTAGCCAATCAGCAAGTTTAAGGTATAAACGGATGTAACAAGAACGGTAAGTTGTTTTTTGTAAGCAAGTGAATCGATCATTTGCAGCGTGGTTGTTCCATCGTCGATGACAACAACGTCTTTATCCTGAATGAGAGAGGAGGCAGCTCGTCCGATCCTTCTTTTCTCTTCAGCCTGCTGCACCTCGCGCCGAACATAAGCGGGCTCTTCCCGCTCCACATTAATCTTAACGGCGCCGCCGTATACTCGCTTGAGCTTAAGCTCATCCTCCAGCTCCTCCAAATAACGGCGGATCGTTTCCGATGATACATCAAGCGCCTGCACAAGCTCCGGCGTTCGAACCTTCCCTTTTAGCTGCAGCATATTAATGATGATCTGCTTCCGCTCTTCTCCGGCTAGCGACATCTCTATTTCCCCTTCGTCTTCAGCTTAGTCTACTGTTTTGATTATTAATCGTATTCTAGCCTACTTCAACTAAACTCTCAATCTTTTCATGAATGAGAATGCCGCGCTTGCTTAGCTGCTCAAATATAATGCTCGGTTCAAAAGCTTCTTCCGGTGTGATGATTCCTGTTTGATCTTTGCATAACGTCTGACCGCTCGCAATAAGCTCCGTCGCTATCGCAAGTGGAATTCCGACGTTTCTAGTGTACGCACGGAGTTTCTCCCAGCCTTCTACTGAACCATCCGATGCAGGATGTGTATGGGTAAGTGTATGTTTGCAAGCTTCGCCAGTCTGTGCCGATATTCCCGTTACTTCAATATGAAGAGAATAACCGTATAATTCTGTTTCATGGCCTTCTTGCGATTCGAATAAGTATTGCCCAATCGCATCCATAATGCCAATTTCCTGGCCTGCAATGTTTATACGATCGTTGCGCATAAACCCATAGTCATATAACGCACGGACGAGTCTCATATTTTGCTGAGGCCATGTACCGCGTACTTCAATTAACTGAACATCCTTGCTCTCAAGCGCTTTTGCCAGCGTTCGTGTCTCTGCGTGCGGAATAATGTATTGAATCGATTTGCCGTAAGGCTCTGGCAGCTCAATTTCACGTGGACGAGCAAACGGCTCCACCTGAATGAATTGCCCCTTCTCATAAACTACGCGTCCCGGCAGCTTCGGATCATACTCATAAACCGTCGTTTCCGCTATCGATTTGGAGAATGCAATCGGCCGGTATGAGCCATGACTAACCCGTACCTCATGCACTTCCTTCAACTGATTAGCAGCATGCATCGCCATCATTTGCGTTACACCCGGCGTCATCCCGAAGCCAGGCAAACACATTTTTCCGTTGCGGACAAATACATCGTGGCTTGCATCTTCTTCGCCAAAGCCGTTCAAATTAATGCCGTGGCAGCCAGCCTCTGCAATACATGCCGTCGACAAGCCGTTTAATGTAATTGTAGTTCCATCCATTACAATATCGTAGCCGCGAAGCTGTTCTACCGTTGCCGCATGATCATGCACATTCACTCTGACTGCATTGACACGTTTATCATTCAGTGAGGCAGCAAGCTGCTGCGCCGCTTCCAGATTGAAATCACCAATCGTAATGACCTCAAATGAGGAGTACTGAACAAGGTCCAGCACCGCTTCCATACAAATTCGACCTGCACCGCCAAGACAAAATACTTTCATCGTCTTCACTCTCCTACTGTTCCTTGTCAAAGGATGAATAAATGCTTTTGATCACATGAACCAATCGTTCCATATCTGCTGGATTAACATCACCGATGCTGCCAATTCGGAAAGTCGGCTCCGAGGTCAGCTTCCCTGGATACAGAACAAAACCTTCCTTCTTCAAGCTTCCGTAAAATGATTCAAATGAAAAGTTAGCGCTTGGGTAACGAAATGCTGTAATAATAGGAGATTGCCATTCACGAGGCAGCAGCGCACTGAAACCAGCAGCCTCCATCCCCTCAGTTATTACTTGTTGATTGCTACTATAACGAGCTTCACGAGCCGCGATTCCGCCTTCAAGCTCCAGCTCCTTCAGCGCTTGATCGAATGCGCGAACAACATGTGTCGGCGAAGTATAACGCCATTTGCTATTCGAGCGCTCCATCATGTCCCATTGGTCATACAAATCAAGCGATAAAGAGCGCGCATGGCCTTTGCATTTGGCAATGGCATCACGGCGGGCAACTACAAAACCAAAACCCGGTACCCCTTGTATACATTTGTTGCTGCTGCTAATGAGGAAATCAATGCCCAGCTCATCTATGTCCATAGCTACACCGCCAAAGCTGCTCATAGCGTCAACAATAAACGTGACATTATGGCGCTTAACAACTTGAGCTATTTCATTCAAAGGGTTAAGGATACCTGTTGTCGTTTCGCAATGTACGATGGCAACATGTGTAATCTGCGGATCATCCTTAAGTGCTTTCTCGATGACTTCCGGATTGATAGGGCTGCGCTCGTCAAAACGGATTGGCGTAACTGAAATACCAAGCACGTCGGCAATTTGAACCATTCGCTCGCCATAAGCTCCATTAACGGCAATAGCCAATTTTCCGCCTTGCTTCGGCATCGCCGTGCCTATTGTGGCTTCCACGCTAAACGTCCCGCTGCCCTGCATCAATATAGCAGTATAGTCTTCTGCCGCCGATTGTGCAGCAAGCTTAACGAGCCGCTCTCTTATCGAAGATACCAGCTGATTGTATTGATCATCCCACGTACACCAATCCTTCATCATCGCTTCCTTCACGGTTCGAGTCGTCGTTAGCGGTCCTGGCGTAAGAAGTAGATATGGATTTTCTGTTAGCAATAATGCATCATTATGTGATTTCATGGACGATCCCCCGCTTGTAGTCTTTCGTTGATGTGTGAAATAACGCCATCCAGCTCGCCAATCTCACGAATGATAAAATGTGCTCCCGCTTGCATCAAGCGATCCGAAACTTCAACAAACAGCTTCTCCTTCTCGCCCTCAGACAGGGCTTCCGTTTCCGCTTGTGTCAAACCCACTTCATTTCCGCCGAAAATAACGCCTACTGACCATACGCCTGCATGACGGCCTTCTCTCATATCTGCTTCGGTATCGCCGCATTTGACGATATGGCTCATCGGATACGTACCGAGCAGCTCCGCATTGCGGAAGATCATCCATGGATGCGGGCGGCCTTCGGCTGCTTCATCTGGCGTTACTGTACAATCTGGCGAATATCCTTGCTTCGCAGCTTCCGGTGCAATAATGTCCATCATGGGACGCGTATATCCTGTCGTCGTTCCAATCTTGATGCCCTGCTCGCGCAGTCTCTCAATAAGTGCTAGCGCACCGGGCACTGGTGTTGCATATTGATGAAGAATGGAGAACAACATCGGTTCAAACTTTTCATACATTTCATCAATATCATTTTCATTTGGCATGCTGCCAAACTTCGCTTGCCATGCAGCAGACACATCAGGATCGGAGCAAATATCGCGCAAATGATCCTTTTTCATGCGACCCATCGGCTTCCGAATCGCTTTGAACGACGCCTCAATGTCTCTTTCTTCGAATAAGCGGCGAAACGCTTCAACCGGTGCAAAGCTTCCATAATCAACCACTGTACCTGCCCAATCCAATATGACTGTTTTAATCATGAGTAAAAACCTCCATCGTATAATGTATAATTGTTTTTTTGAAAAATTGTTTTTGGCATCGCCTTATCGCTTCTGCCAAGCTGACATTTTGCGTCTCAGCCTTGCGGTGCCCGCTTCATACAGAAAGCGAACGACAACATTGAGGAGCACTACGAGTACTGACATCGCTGCCGCCGCCGCCGTATCGCCCGCATCGTCCATGCTGACGATGGAAACCGAGGCAATTCGCAAGTCCGACGCATACAGAAAGACCAGTGCAGATACCGTCACCATTGCATTTACGAAAAAGTAAACTGCCATTTCTAATATGGCCGGCAAGGACAATGGCACCGTAATGCGATAAAATGTCCGCAGCTTCGAGACATTCATGGACTCCGAGACGTTGTCGAACTCCTTGTCCAGCATTTTTAAAGTTGCGGTCGCCGTCATGAATGGAACGGAGTAAAAATGCACAACATTAGCCAAAACAAGAATGATCATCGTTCCATAAATAAAGTGAAACGGGTTGGACGGATGATTAAAGAAATAAATAAAAGATAATCCGATGACCAGCCCTGGAAGCGCCAGTGGCAAAATCGACAAGAAATAAGCAGCTTGCCGGATCGGACGATAGACACGTCCATTTTCGATCAAATAAGCAAACAAGAACGTAATGATCGTTCCGATTACCGCTGTCCAAGCGGCCATCTCAATGCTGTTCCAGAACGGATCGAAGCCACCTGCCGCTGCATTGGAGAAGTCGAAGTTGCTCCACGTTAGTGACATGTCATACGGCCACTTCTTCACGACCGAAGCAAGCAGAACAGCTCCCATTAACAGCAAAATCATGGCTGATAAAGCAATCGCATACGTATACGCCCAAACATTGCGCAGCCGATTGTTCTTCACGGAATAAGGAACAGACTTTGATGTGACGTACGCCTGCTGCTTCCGCGTGACGATTCGATCCACGATAAACGCGAGAATGGCGGGAATGGTCAGCACGATGCCGACTACAGCTCCCATAGACATATTTTGCTGGCCGACAACCTGTTTAAAAATATCAGTGGCCAGCACGTTATACTGTCCGCCTACGACCTTCGGTGCGCCAAAATCGGTGAAGCTGAGCGTAAAACAAATGACAACCGCGCTGAGCAGCGCATATTTTACAGACGGCAGCGTTACGGTAAACATTTTTCGCAAGCTGCTCGCGCCCATCGACTCGGCTGCCTCATACAAGCGATAATCGCTGACGGCAAGCCCCGCGCACAAAATAAGAAACGCCTGCGGAAACGTATAGATGACCTCAGAAATGATGATGCCTACTTTTCCATAGAGTGGAATTCGCCATTCGAACGGCAGCAGTCCGAACAACCCCGTAGAGATAAGACCTTGATGACCAAATAAATAAGTAAGCGCGAGCCCGTGCATCATGGTTGGTGCGAATAAGGGCAGCATGGCAAGAGCTTTGAAGAAGGACTTGCCTTTAATATTTGTGCGAGTCAATACGAACGCCAGCCCAAAGGCAAGCGGCACAGCAATCGCGGTTGTAGCTGTGGATACGGTAATCGTGTTCAGCATCGATTGAATGAGTGATCTTGACTGCAAATACGATGAAAAATGAGTGAAGCCAACCAGATTTCCATCTGAATCCATGAACGCCTGCTTAAACATCGCGAACAGTGGCAGGACAATAACAGTAATAAGTGTGAGCAGGACTAGGACTAGCAAGAGCTTTATAACGCCATTGCTCTCCCGTAACTTTTGATTGCTTTTTCTCACCCACTGCGAGGGCAGAGCTTGATCTATTTTCCCTTTCATTCTCTACCTCCCCACGTTCCCAGCGATTGCCGCAGGATAATGAAGCATACGCTCTTGCGGCATTTGAAGATGAAACAGCTTATTGCGCGACCATTCAAATCGATTAGCTATTTGCGCTGATATATCTACCGTTACGCTTATGTCTGAATGATTCCCGTGTTCATTCGCTAGCTGCAAGCTTACACGATAGAATGCGCCACGAAACTCCACATGCTGAACAAATCCGCTAATTCCGCTATCATTAGATAGGCCGCCCGTATGCTTTTCCTCATCAATCTGGATATGTTCCGGCCTTATAGCTAACAAATCATTTGGGCTTGCCCCCATCCATCTTTCTGTTCCTACAGGAAAAAAATTAATAGCTCCAATGAAATCAGCGACAAAAGGCGTATTCGGCTTGTCATATACCTCCTGCGGCGTGCCAATTTGGACAACCCGTCCTTGATCCATGACGACAATCTGATCCGCCATCGTCAGCGCTTCCTCTTGGTCATGCGTAACCATAACCGTCGTAATGCCAAGCCGCTCTTGCAGCTCGCATAGCTGTTCGCGCAGCTTCTCCCGCACCTTCGCATCAAGCGCAGAAAGCGGCTCATCCAGCAATAAAATATCAGGCGATAAGGCGATTGCTCTTGCGAGCGCCACCCGCTGCTGCTGGCCTCCGGAGAGCTGTGCTGGATACCGATCCCTCACCTCAGTCAGTCCAATGAGCTCCAGCATCTCCTTCACACGTTCTTCAATTTGACGCTTCGGCTGTTTCCCTTTGAGACCGTAGCCAATGTTGTCGCTCACGCTTAGATTTGGAAATAGCGCATACGATTGAAAAACGATGCCAAAGTTGCGTTTGGACGTATGCTGCGTCGTAATATCATTTCCATCAAGGATTACGGTGCCGGCATCAGTCTGTTCAAGACCTGCGATAATACGCAGCAATGTCGTCTTGCCGCAGCCGCTTGGGCCGAGCAGACATGTGAATTTCCCTTTCGGAATATGAACGCTGACATCATGGAGTGCTTGAAAGCTGCCAAATGCCTTGCGAATACCATTAATCGCTAATCCTTCATTTTTCATTCTCATTCTCCTTGTGTTCTCGTAATAATCGTTCAAGAACGGTATTATGAAGTTAAAGCATTTGCATCGTTGATCTATTAGCAGTTTAAAATAGATTTGTTAAGTGAGTGTCAAACACAAGTAAAGATTGTGTGTTTAATTGCTTTTATTATGGTTTTAAGTTGTTTTAAAGATCCGAATGCTGTATTTTATGTGCAACAACCTTTTTTTCATTTCTTTAGCAAAGACAACAAACTAAAAAAAGGACGGGTACTACACTTATGACAACGATTATTTTCGACTTAGACAACACGCTGATTTGGGATGAGAAAAGTACAGACGAGGCACTCGATGCAACATGCGAAGCAGCCGAGCAAGCATTAGGTTTACAAATAGGACTTTTAAAGCAATCTATCATTCGATCTGCTCATTCTGTATTTCGTGAATTGGAATGTTACGCTTACTTAGCGAATATTGAAGTAACTGCGATGGAAGCGATGTGGGCTCGGTTTGATGATGGAGAAGCAGCAGAGCTGCAATTAATGAAAGAGGCAGCACCTGCTTTCCGTAAAAACGTTTGGGAGAGAGGACTACAAGAGCTCGGCATCCACGATGAAGACCTTGCAGTCAAGCTTGCTGAACAGTTTCCAGCCGAGCGGCGCAAGCGCCCTTATGTATATGAAGAAACATTTGAGGTGCTCGAAGCATTATCTGCAAAATACCCGCTTATGCTGCTGACCAATGGAACACCTGATTTACAGAAAGAGAAGCTCTATGGCATCAACGGTTTATCCGATTTTTTTCCCCATATCGTTATTTCTGGAGAAGTCGGCTGCGGCAAGCCGGCTCCGCAAATTTTCGAGCACACGATGAATCTCGCGGGGCTAAAACCAGAGCAATGTCTAATGGTAGGAGATAATTTGTTTACCGACATTTTGGGGGCGAGCCGAACCGGGATAGCAAGCGCCTGGCTAAATCGATCGAGACAGCAGCTGCCAGAAGGTGCCGCACGTCCAACTTTTGAAATTCAATCCTTGAGAGATATTGAAGCGCTGCTTCCTCTATAAGTTGTTCTTACTACTATAAAAAGAGGCTCCACCTTGTCGTTTCGACGAGGTGGAGCCTCTTTTTAGTAATTTCTTCATATTCCGATTACACCTGTTTAACAACACAACCTTATGATAAAGAAGAATCAAAAACACACAAAAACAATTAATCACATTATTTAATGACATTATTTGTTTTGTTTTTAATCTATGTGTGGGAAGGATGTTGGATTATGGCCCCTATGCCATAAAAGTAAATCTACTGTCCCCTAATCGATTTCACGAGACACCTATTCAAAAAATTGGAGGTTATTATTCATGAATAAGACGATAAAAAAAGCATTTGTATCCACGCTTGCTGCCGTTACATTAATTACCGCATCAGGAGGATTTGTTCCGCTCAGTCAAACCGCTTTTGCAGCTGTTGTGAATGCCGACCTGCATGCAAAGTTCAGCTTTGAGAACAATGCCGCTGATAGTTCCACAAACAATCTCTCGGCTGACATCGTCGGCACTCCAACTTACGTTCCCGGAAGAATCGGACAAGCCCTTTCATTAAGTTCAACTAGTGCCAATAAACAATACGTAAATCTAGGCAAGCCATCACAGCTCCAATTCGGAGTCGATAAAAGCTTCAGCTTCTCCTTCTGGGTGAAGTCCTCCGGCGTAGATTCCGATCCTTCCATTTTATCCAATAAAGACTGGAACAGCGGAGCTAATGTTGGCTACAACCTTTCTCTTCATTCCGATAAGAAATTAAGATGGAATTTCAATACGGCAGGCGGAACACGCATAGATGCTGATATTCCAAACGTCGCTAATGGGAGCTGGCACCATATCGTTATCTCGCATGACCGTACCGTCGGACGCGTAGATTTTTATAAAGATGGCGTGCCTGTTGCAGTCTCTACTTCGAACGGGACCAAATTCAATAATATCGCAAGTGCAATTAGCATTACTGGCCGCACAGGAACGATCGATTCTGGTCTTTCCACAATGCTCGGCAATGATGGCACTGGCAAATATTCTGCAGCGTTGGAAGCGCAGCTCGATGAGGTTCTCATTTTGAATCGTGCGATCACCCCTGAAGAGGTTACAGAAATTTTCAATAGTGCTCCGCCCATTATAGTCAGCGATAAATTCAATGGCACGCTAAAATTCGTAGGTGCAACAGCCACAGCTCCTGGCACAGAATTTAAGCAGATGCTCGACCTGCGCACCCCTTCCATGACAACCGCGATCGACGGCGCGAGCGTAGAAATTGCCTATGACAGCAGCAAATTCACATTCTCACGTGCAACGAAAGCAACGAAAGTAGACACTTCAACACCCGGCATCGTTAAGCTGGAGCTCCCAGCTGGAAGTGTATATAACAAAACCAACCCTTTAGAATTCGCGTCATCTACACTGTCCGATGTTTACTTTTTTGCGAAGGATGCAAGTGGACAAGGCACGATTCAAGTGACTTCTGCTGAGTTTTTTGTAGACGGTAATAAATATGTGAAGGAAACGTTGAACACGCCTGCGCAAACTGTCCATATTAATACAAAGTCATCTGAGGATATTAACAAAGACAGTCATATTACGATTGGTGATGTTGCCTTGGCTCAAGGGAAGTCCGTTCAAGAACTAACCAATATTGCTGATAAAGTAAAATATATGCCTTACAAACGAGTTGTCGTTATCGGCATCGACGGTGCCGGCATGTCGGTATCGAAGGATGCGCCATACTGGGAAACGCCAAGCTCTGTGAAGGAAACAGTAGGCGACCGATTAAATCTGCCCGCACTGCGCGGTATTATCGAGAAAGGTGCTGCTAGTTATTCCGTCACAACGACGCTGCCTACCGTTTCATCTCCTAACTGGGGTGCCATGTTAAATGGTGTGGACTACAGCAAACATCAAATTGACAATACGATTAGCGCAAATAATACCTATAGTGAAACATCGCCTTACCCGTCCGTCTTCAAAAAATTGCGTGAACAATTCCCGGAGACTAAGCTTGCTGCCTTCACAACCTGGTCCAACATCATTAATGGACATATCGAACCGTCCCTTGGTGCCGAAGGATATTCTGCGGGCGATAAAGCTAACGTAAATGCTTTTGCAAAATATGCGGCAGACGGCAGAGCATACGATGCATCCCTTATTTTCTTCCAATTGGATGATGTGGACGGTGTCGGACACTCGCTCGGTTTCTATACGAAGGATTATTACGCAAAACTTATGGAAACAGATAACCTTGTAAAAACGATATATGACTCGCTCGGCAGCAAAAACCTGCTGGACGATACGCTTATTCTAATGACAGCCGATCATGGCGGCGGCACAGAAAACGCAGACCATACGCTCGGCAGCGCTACTGCCCATGGACAAGATTCGCCGCTTGCTAAAACGGTATTTATCGCAGCAAACGGAAGAACGATTGCAACCGATGTAGGCAAGGAGAAGCTTTTGCAAGGAGGAACAACGAAGGATATTGCTGCAACGATATTAGCTGCACTGGAGGTCGATTCGCCAATTGGCGATTCCAAGACGATTGACGGCATGTTTGTTCCTCAGAAGGACCAGAACAAACCGGATGCTCCGAATCTTCAGTTAACCAAAATTGTTGACACCACTTCTAAACAATTAAAAGGTTATGAGCTCGCCGTCAGTCATCTGAACACGGATGCTAAAGCCTTGGATATCGAATTAGAGACTGGCGATCTGACTGTCCAATCGATTAAGCCGCTTCAAGCTGGCGTTACCGTCTTACGAAATGACAGCACTAATGGAAAAACTAGAATCGTCCTTGCAGCAGATTCCGCCATCTCGCCGGATCAGCCTATTGTACGGTTAGTAACGCAGTCCCAAAATAACGGTGCATCTGCGGTGCTTCATCAAGCGATGATCGCAAGTGGACAAGGAAAAGAGTCATTGCCTAACTTCACCGCTTCCGTTAAAGAAGAAGGGACAGAAACATCCGGTCCAACTGCTGTATTGGAAGGAAAAACGTCTGTCGTATCCGGTTCAACCTTTACGATTAAGCTAGGCTTGAATGATGTTTCGGACAACGTCTATGCACAAGATATCTCATTTAACTATGATCCGAATGCATTTGAATATGTAGCTAGCCGTTCACTTCTTGAAAAGGTTCAAATTGTGAATACCATCCATGATGAGAAAGGTAAAATCCGACTCATTCTTGCTAGCGAAGGGGTAGAAAACGCGGTTACCGGCAGTAAACAGGTTGTGGAGCTTACTTTTAAAGCAAAAGAAACACAAACGGTTACTACAGGTAAAGTGACTGCGGATTCGATCTTAATTTCAAACGGCGAAACTGAAGTTAATGCTGCTCCATACACATTAAATATCCAAGTAACGCCAAAAGAAACGACAAACCCTGCCGATCAAAACCAAGATGGCAAAGTCAGCATTTCGGATTTGGCCCTCATCGTTATTCATTACGGCAAACGTGAAGGCTCAGCGGATTGGGAACAAATTAAACAAGCTGACGTCAACAAAGACGGTGTCATCGATCTATTAGATCTTATTCTCGTCGCTCGCTCCATTGTTGAATAATAAGTATCATTAGCAACTTGTCCTATATGATAAACTATAACATCCCCATGGCTCAGGCCTATGGGGATGTTATTATACTTTCATTTAGTTAGAAAGCGTTTGGAAAGCCTTGCGTTTACGCTTTGGCTTAATTATGGCTTACAGCCAAGAACGAGAAATGATGACAAGAAGGATAAAAAGGACAAGAATAAATCCAATACTTGAGAATCCGCCACCGCCGCAGCCTACGCCTACTCCTGCAACTGGGTAAGGTGCGCAGTTTCCAGGACCTACATTAGCACCTGCTACTCCATAGCTCATTTGTTCATCTCCTTTTTGTTAACTTACACAGTATCCTATGATTCTGGGGCAAAAGTGTATGGGCTTTTGCAGGAAATGAGCAGATGCCTAAAAAAGCCATCTATTATTGCTTGTCTGCGCATAAAGTAAACGAAGGAACTTTTTTTTAGGTACATATGGAATTAGAGGGATGGTGTAAAAATGGGCTTTTTGGACGCATTAATGGGGAACGCCTCTGAAGTAAATCCTGACGAGGCGCAAAGAGAATTTGGCAACTTGCTCAGTAGATCGGAGAATGTAGAAAGAGCGTACAAGCTGATTCGCGACATGTTTATTTTTACGAACAAACGCCTCATCATCATTGATAAACAAGGAATAACCGGCAAAAAGATCGATTTCCATTCCTATCCTTACAAAAGCATTACTCATTTCAGCATCGAAACAGCCGGAAACTATGATCTGGATGCCGAGCTGAAGATTTGGATATCAGGCAGCGTCGCGCCCATCCAAAAAACATTCAATAAAAACCTGAACATCTACGATCTACAGAAGGTTTTGGCTGAATATGTCTTAAAATAAATAATGAACCCCGCAGACCTTAGAGGTCGGCGGGGTTCATTTATTTTCGCGAGAGTATCATTGTATTTAGCCATGCCAGCTCCGAGAGCGTTAACGTACCTTGCTCCGCTTTCTCCCTCCATTTAGTGTCCTGAAGAAGCTTTTGCTCCATAAATTGACCGAGGGTATTAATTAAAAGCCTTTGTTCTGCTTCTGATAGATTAAGATCTGACTTTCGATTGTCGGTTGGCCGTTTCATTTTCTCCAGTACCTTCTGTTTGAAATGGTCCCATCCTGTCCATTTGCCATTATCGTACATCAATCTTGGACAAATTTTCCCGCTCCAATCGTAATGGCGACGCAGGCGATCGATTCCCCAGCCGTACTGCTTCAGTAGCTTTGCTGCTAATTCGCAAGTATTGGAAAGTGTTTTTTCATAGTCTCCACTCTCGCAAATCTCAATGCTTATCGATGTTCGATTCCCGCTTGCAGCGCCGCTCCCGTCGCCCGCATGCCACGCATTCTCATTCAGCGGCAAACACTCAATGACCTCGTGCTCGTCCACAACAAGATGATAGGATGCGGTGCGATTATTAGTCGGGTTCGTTAGCCACGCCCTTTCATTTCTCGCTGAGCTGGTAGGGTTGCCTGTGTTGTGAATGGTAATGGATTGCGGCAGAAGCAAATGGCCTGGGCGGCGATTGTTGGGGGTGGATGGGGGGATGTGGTCTGTAAGATATTTAAGGATTACTACCCTCTCCTTCCGAATCGGCTCCGCGCTGCGTCGCTCGAAGTACTTTAGCCTTCAACTCACTTTCAATATGCTTGATGACAATGTCAGGGATCCACTTCTCCCATCCAGCACGATAAGCATTAGCAGTAAGTGACTGCCATGTATGATAGACTAAACCTAGAGTTATTGCATAGAATAAGAGCCCTGGCGTTCCGAGCATCAAGTCAAGTAAATTCGCCAGGAAAGGAAATAACAACAAAAAAACAGTCCTTAAAATACCATGACGTCCGTATTCCGAGCTATAAGTCTCATCCTTTAACGACGCTGCTACTCCTGTTATCCAGTCCATAACTATGGTAGATAAGAGTAGCATGATAGGAAGCATTCTCCCTTCTCCGTATAAAAGATCTAGCCAAGGTGCAGCAGCCGCTCCAACTCCTGCAGCTAGTGTCTTGCTTGGAGTAATATCCAATGAAAAAATATATTTAAGCATAACTATTCCTCTTTTCTTATTTCTTTGAAAACTAAGCTTAAATAATTTAAATTAATTTAAATATCTCTACTTTTAAGATTGTCTTATATTGAAAATATTTGGTTTATAATCATGATATTTGCTCATAATTTATTTCTTTTTTATTTACAAATAAAAAGACAAAAATAGAAGTTTTAAGCTCCTCTTCTTGTCTTAATATGTATAAATATAATTAAACTGAAGATGCATGAAATTATACTTAGAAAATGATGTACTACAAAAATCCATCTTACTTAGACTATAAGAGATTAAGCAAAATAAATTGACAAAGAACCTATCATATAGCTCAATTTTTTTAAGCAATAATGTTTGTTCGAAGCCCATCCACATAGTTTGTGCTATTGTTCCATAAAACATCGATAAATGTTGATAAGTCATTACTTAGACCTATAACAAAGGGTACATTTGTTGGTGTGACTGTACCATTCGATGCTCTAAATCTATCACAACCAAGCCATCTTTGACCGTTTGCCGATATTTTAGACATACGTATCGTTGTTCTTGTTTGGTAATACTCAGTAGCAATTCCACCAACATAGGAATAATAAAATTTAGTATAATTCGAATCTTCAATTGTGATGGCTGCATTTTGATTATCTTTAGCTACATCATAGTCAACTAGAGTATAACCTGCGGGTGCTTGATAAAATACAGTTCGAGTGTTTCCATTCTGCGTATCTGTTACGTAAATAGTACCAGGAGCAGTATACTGAGAATCATATACATAGCGACCATCTCCACTGCATTTAATGGTGCCTAAGTATAAATTCGGAAATGTATTGGAAATAATAGTCCACGTACTAGTAACAACATCTAAACGATAGATTTTGGTTCTCTGGCAATTATGAGTAAACACGAATCGACCATCAGCGGTGCAGGCAATTCCCGCCGAACCATAATTTGTTTCTACCCATTCTGGAACATTCCATGAAGTTGTTCCGCCAGAGCTATTACGACGAAGATAAATAACAGGGACTCCGTTATACATGCAATAAGCAAAGAAATAATCTCCATCGGAATTGGTACAAATAGCCGTCGTACTTTGATGTGACATACCCGTAATCTCAGTAATACCATTAATAGGAGTATATCTATAAACCCTAGCCGCCCCCCCTCCTTGCATACCTAAATAGTAAACGACGGAAGCATCATAGCTTGTGCAGGAATACGCACTAGTTTCAGGTCTATAACTTAAGTAACCAGGTGCCGAAGTATGTGTGAATACAGTTCCTGTATATGCTGATGAAATAGTTTTAGCGGTCCCAGTCAAACCAAATAATACCTCACCGCTCTTAATGTTCTTAGAAACTAACTTAGGCTCAGCAGCTTGCAACTGCGACAGGGACACTCTAGCTTCCGAAGTGCCCAATGTACCATAATAACCCTCAGGTAAATATACCGCTAATTGTCCGTCGCCCCATTGAGACGTTCCAGATGCTTGTATAACCCCAGATCTGTATGGCATTGTTCCTTGAAGTCCGAAAATATTCTTATCTGAACGTATATTCGATGCGATAAAATCAGGATCATTTGCAAGTAAAGAGCCATAACCATTTACGTTTAACCCTGAAGTATAATATCCTGTAGGTGGTTCGAATACAAGATTCCCACCTCCGTCTGGTTTGACTGATATAGAATGAGCATATCCTCCACCCAAGACCGATAATGACCTGTTGAGCATTTTTCCTGCTCCATCATAAATGAGTCCAGCTGAAAATTTTTTACCCTCTAGAACTTCCTCAGCTCTTACGTTTCCTGTTACTATAATTTGCCCCATTTTCTATACCCCCATAATAGTCGCTGATACTTCAACTTGACTTGCGATGTTTGAAGTAACTTTAACTGCAATTGGCGTACTTGTTACTGCATTTATATAACAAGGTAACAAGCTATAGCTTCCTACTCCTACAGCTTGTGCATTTAATAGTATCGTTGATTGTGCTCCTGTTACATCTGCATAAGTTACCCTTATTGTTATTGTAGCAGCAGTTAATGCTCGCATATAAATACCAATCAAAAAATTCCCATTAGACGTTGGAGTAAAAGTTGCTATTATCGTTTCTGACGTTGTCGTAATTGTTGTGTCATCTGCTTGCGCCTTCCTAGCGATGTTCAAGCTATCTGTAGCAGATTTAACAAAAGCAGTTGTAGCCAACTGTGTTGTATTGGTTCCTATTACCGCCGTTGGAGCTGTAGGTGTTCCTGTAAATGCTGGTGAAGCTAAATTAGCTTTCGTTTCCAAAGCAGTTGTAATAGATGTAATCGTCATTGAAGGTAATGTATACCAGTTCGAAGAACCCGTTATGCCCTTAATCATATTAGCCAACTTCGACCATAACCGTGTAGGCGTGTCTGCACCTGCTGCAGCTGTTATCGTATCATCAATCGTTCGTGTACCTATTACGGGATCCGTTGCACTATTTACGCTTCCTGCCCCAGCAGCAATCCCATCCAGCTTCACCTTATCAGCCGCAGACTGAAGACCAGCTGCGGAAGTGGTGGCTGCAGCCGTGCTCGCCTTTGCATTCCAAGCCGTTTTCTCAGCGTCAGTCACAAATCGATTGCTCGCATCCTGAGTAATAACGGATGCAGGATGATTAGCCGGATGCACATATGCATTAGCCCCCGCAGCAACGCCTGCCAGCTTGGTCTTCTCCGCTGTCGTATAGTCCTCTGTAGATAGCTGCTTCCCAGCCACTTTATCTACTTTGTTGCTAACCGCAGTATCCAAAATATCCGCATTCCCATTCAAATCCGCAATATCGACAACATCTGTTCCTTCCGGTTTTTTCAATCCTAAATTCCCTGTCGTTTGCATATTTTCACACTCCCTCGTAAACTCTTAATTCACTCCATGTCTTGCTTCGCGCTTGATTCCATGTCATCGTTCCTATCTGATTCCACACTGTATAGGTGTATTTCAAAGCAAAAGCTAAATGAGCGGGCTTAATATCCTCTAGCATTTGAATAAAGCCAGCCATATTGGGCGGAATCCCCTTCGTCCCAACAAATACGACCTCGAAACGGCTCTCTGCCGGATATTCAATTACAATCACCTCACCGCCAGAGAAAGCGATAGCCGTTTGGATAATTTTAACTTTAGTCGTCGTACCAGCTCCGCGAAGCTTGGCTAAAATACTCTCGCGTCGTCGAGCATCCGGCAAAGAGGAGTCGCTTTTCAGTCCAAGCACATTTTCCCAGCGCGTCAGTCCCCATGTAGCCGAATGTACAAAATATTGATCAAATGCCGTTTCAATCGCCTCAGCCTGCTCCCCTAGTTCTCCGCCAAGCTTAGATTGAATAGCTAGCATTTCAACGACTTCATAATAATAGGGAGGCAAATATTTCATGAGATCTATTTCCGTATGGAGAGCCTCCTCCCCGTCGTCCCTATCTTCCCCATACGTCTGTTCGCCATATAAAGCTAGACTATAGGACAATACCTACACCCCCTTTAGCTGATTCCAGGTTACTCCCGGTCCAAGCTTTCCGCTGGCTAGATCATAAGCGAGTTTCACCGCATTGGCCGTCGCCGCTTGTACAACACTCGTGCTGTTAACCGCATTGTTTAATTGAACAACACCAGCAGCAGTTACCGACGCAGCAGGCAATCTGGCCACGGCAACGGTACCTGAGGTAATATCTGCAGCCGCGTGAGCATGCGCAGCCGGGGCAAAACTTACAGGTTTGCCGCTAATACCAGCCCAAGGCGCGCTGTCCGCTGCTTCTGCACTATCGATCTTTCCGTTGTTGTTCGTATCGTAAATGCTTTTCAGCATGTCGCCCGTCGCCTGCGCTGCAGCAAGCACAATATTCCCGCCTGCTGTACCGATGTACAGCTTCTGGGTATCTGTGCAGTACCCTAGTTCACCGACTTCAAGCAGTCCAATGCTCGTTTCCAAACCTCGCCTCAATTGAATGAGTACTTTTCTTGGCATCTGCTCGCCTCCTTAGAACGTACCGCCATCAATGACGGCAACCCTTAAGCGATTTCCGTTCGCAGCATCATAAACGATGCTGTCTGCATCAATATTTGCTTCTATGCCTGTCGCATTAACGAGCACGCCTTTGCCAGCTTTTGCACTAACTGCTGCACCTGCAACCGCAATCCCGTTCCCCGCTCCAACGCTAAGGGTGACGGTATCGGCCTGCCCTCCGCCAGTAAGACCGCTGCCAGCTGTAATCGTCTGAAGCGCACCGCCAGTTCGCACCCATGCGGTACCGTTCCAGCTAAAAATCTTCTGCTCATCATCGATGTAGCATGTCCATCCTACTTGCGGCGTGTATAAATCCCAAGCTGTACCGTTCCACTCGGCAATTTTGTTAACTTGCGAGGCCCAAACGCCAGTTGCGCCTGCAGGAATCAAATAACGATCCGCTAAAACAGGTGAAGTCGGCGGGGTCACTAAGTCCTTATCCTTAACCGAAGCTTGCGGCTCGATATTATGCTTCGCCAGCTCAATTTCATTTCTAATCTTTTGCGCTGACCACAAATCGGTTATAGCCAAGCCCGCATCATTAATAAGCCTGTGCTTGGTTGGATCGTCCAGATGCGTCTTGATCTCAGCAGCTGTTTTCACGTTCACACCATCGGACACCTTGTTTACATTGCCGCTGGTAACGTTAGCTTTTAGTACCTTTGCATAGGTTGCACCTTCTGAAATGTCATCCAGCGTTCCCGTCAAATCGGTAACCTTCTGCGCATTGATTCTTCTCCATGCGGTTCCATCATCAGCATACAAATAACCATTGTTTGTACCGCTGCTCACGTAATACAACCTACCCATGGCTGCTGCGGCTGGTCTAGCTGCTTCTGTGCCGGATAACGCGCGACCTACCATGCTATTTGTTGTCCCATCACCGACATAAACTTCCTTCGTATCTGTGCAAAATCCCATTTCGCCAGCCAATAAAGCACCGAATGCAGATAGCTCTGCTTTTGTTCCACGCTTGATCTGAATCGTCTGTGACATTTAATTCCTCCTCAAAAATGATCCGCCATCGATACTTCCGCTTTTCTTGTATCTTTCCACTTCTAATTGTGTTGCAGAAATACTAACCTGCAAATCATTAATATCTGCTGCTTCCACCCGATCGCCGGGCGTCTCGTAGGTAGCAAAGACAGCTTCAGCTTGAGCAAAAAGCTTAATTCGGAGCCTCCAAGGCGTCTCAGCCGGTACAGTTAGAAAATAATTCTGTATCTTCTCACCCGATAAGCCGGGTCCTGTATAGACCTGAATGCTTTCCTTGCGTATGTCGTCATGTGCAAGTTCTCCCTCAAATACCCCTCCAAAAACGGCAAGCTGCTCTTCTATAACGTACAGCTCGCTGCCTTCCTTTTTGTTCAGCTTCACCGTAAATTGATCTACCTCCGCAGGATATCGCATAGGCTACACCTCCAATTCAACAAGCCCCGCAATAGGTACTTCATCAATTTCAAGTCCGATATTATCGCTTCCGCCATTCAGTAAAAGTCGATCGTAGTCTAAGACCCCGGGTACTCCTAAGAGCAAAGTACCGAGCTTAGCGATACTCACATAATTAATGCGGAACGCCGTTTCATCTAAATAAGCAGTGAGTGCTTTAGCAAAAGCCGCGCTCACAAGTTGAATCGTATATCCTACTGCAAGTGTAACCTTAGCCTTGATGCGAATAGGCACACTCGAAGCCGAAACGATTGAAACCTCTGCACCGATTGGCCTGTTCTCATTGATAAAATCAAGCACCGCATGCTGCAGCACCTCGCTCGCTGGCTGCTTATCCGAATTGACGATAACAACCTTCACGGTCCCCGGACCATCCCATAAGGGCATCACTCTTGCACCGCCAACACCGGGAACCGACAACGCCCATCTCATATAATCGGATACATTGCCGCTCGTCCCTGGATTTTGAACCTCGGCAAAGAAACGGCTGCGCAGCTGTGTATCCGACTCCTCGTCCTCACCGGGCACCAGCACATCGACTAGCTCTGCACGAGCAAGCGAGCTAATATAATCGATAGGCAGCATATCGCCAAACTGTTGATTGCCAGCTGCTCCCTCTGTTTCACTTTCAAGAACAAAAGAGCCCACTTTCAATCTCTCTCTTACGATGTAATTAACCGATTCTGCCGAAAAACGACTTCCAATCGTCACGTCCATTGCCGCTCCGCTGGAGCCATAAAATTTACCGAGCCGCTTCGCTCTCGTAGCCGCTTGCCTATTGACGCCAAAATCTGCTGTACGCCTAGACAAATATTCCCCGCTCGATGTATCTGCAAAAGCTAAATCAATATTGACGTCCAGCTGAGCATACAGCTCAGAAAGCTCTGCAGCCGCCGGAGCCAGCGCATCATAAATAATGCTGCCTTCCCGCTTATCTACATTCCCTTGTACACGATCCAGCATTCGCTGGAGCAAATAGCTAAAGGTCATGTTTTCATACATTTTGGCTTACCTCCTCTCCAAAGCTTCCAAACTCCGTTACGACAGTAAACTGGACAACGATAGCTTCATCTTTAACGTCGTACTGAAAATCAATGACATCACTCACCCGCTCATCTTGCAAAAGCGCCTCTTGAATGCTGCGTTTTAGCTCTGATTGAACATAAGATGGCGATCCTCCAAGTAAACTTTCCAGCTCAGTACCATAATTGGTGCTGTAGCAAAAATAGCGGTACCGCTCTGTTTGCAATATTTTAAATACAGCCTGCTTTACCGCTTCTAACCCGTCAGTCCTGCCTACGATCCGTTTGCTTCCTAAATCAAGCTTATAGGTCTTGCTCGTTTCGAGCTCCTCTACTGTCGTGACCTCCGCAACATTTGCTCCCTGTGGAATCATGGCTTAGCCACCTTATCGAGTACTACAAATTGTTGACCGCCTTGTACGCGGAGCATTAACACCGCATCTCCCGCTTCCAAGCCTGTTCGGATGACCAGCTTTTCAGATGTTTGCAGCTCAATTTCATACTTAACGAGGCTTTCCGGTATAATTAAAAAATCCTCTGATAAAGTAAAACGTTGATCGACGTTTACTTCCAGAGGATTGATTTGAATGACTTTTCCTACCATGACGGCTAGCGGATTCCCTGCAGCGTAGGCTGCGGCTCCCGCTTTCTTGATCGACTCCAATAATGCCATTAAATCACCCTCAATTCCAGCTTCATCGTATGCGAATCCGCTTCGAATTTATGCGAGCATTCATCTACGAGAAAATAGTGGTGAATGCCGAGCTCATCAATCACTACGGGTACATAACATCCCGCTCTAACTCGCAAATCACCAATGGCATCAATACTGATGCTCTTTTGCTCACGATTTTTCAGCTTCATCAGCTGATTAAGCTGTTCATTTATTTGTGCCACATTCATTTTCTCATCCGCCTGCTGATAAAGCAGAAGCCGTCCCCATTTCGCGATTGAAGCGTCATCCTTCTTGGGATGATGCTTACGTATGCCTGCTTCTTTATTATCCTCAAAAATAATAATGTGGTTATAGGTATCGCCGTCAATCGATCGCTTCATTCCATAATCAAACATAAGGCTGTAATCGCCAATTACAAAATCAACCTTCATCTCCTCCACATTGCGCAAGGAAAGCTTTCCGAAATCATCCAAAAGTATAAAATTTCCTCCTGAATGAATGAGTGTTAGATCAAGTGCCTTACAAATAATATCAAGCAGCTTTTTATTATCCTCCAGCATGGATGGAATTTTGTACTTGGTATCCACGAGCACGCCTGTCTCCAAGCCAAAATCATCGGCAATTTTCTTTACAATTTGAGAGGCGGTAACCCCTTGAAATTTATAAAAATAATTGCTTAATAAATAGCGAATCTGATCATAGGCTTTTATCGAGATTCTCTCATCCATACCGGTACTCACTTCAAATACATATCCGTAAAATACATTGATATTATCTTTGAGGACACGAATGACATCGCCATTGTTCACCTCAAATGAAGCACTTTGAAATGGACTTCCTTTAAGCACCGTCATATCCAAACTAGACGCCGCTCCAATTCGTTTCGTCTTGTAGGTCAGCGAAGGAACAAGACTCGTAATATTCCACACTTTACCATTGCGGTTATCAATTAATATTTCCAGCATATTATCACCTCGGCAGCTTTAGCGTCATCCCGATGGGCAGCTTTTTGAGCTGTGCATCCTTAATACCGTTCAGCTTCTGAATTTCCCGCCAACGCTCTTCTTTGTGAAGCTGAACGCGAGCTACTTTAATAAGCGTATCCCCGGCAACCAGCTTATAGGTGCTTGGAGCTTGCTTATCCGATGGCCGTGAGTTAGGCTTCACGCTTGCCGCTCCCTTTTTAATCACTACGGGCCTAGCACCATAAAAAGCAAATTCTTTCAGTGAAATACTGTACTCAATATCCCCAGAGCCCGCCGCTTCCTTCCATTCGAATTTTTCAATGCTCATCGCCAAATTAATATCGAAGGTTGCCCCGGTATAAACAAAACGGATCGGCCACTTTTTCTCCATCCAATCGAGGATAACCATGACATAAAAAGCAGGGTCTATCCATGTTTTGCTGACGACAAACGGATAGTTCGTCTTTGGGAAAAAGCTTTCAAAGGAGATCGTCGTGAGCTTCGAGCTTTGAATGAGATTGATTTCGCCTAAACCGGACACCTCGTAGGTCTTGCCCCCAGCACCATCATTAATTTTAATTTCTGGAGGATTGACCGGGAGCTGGAAGCCCTGCTTTTGATCATTGTAGCTAAGCCAGATTTCATAATCATAATGCGCATTTGAAATCATCTGTTGTACACCCCTTCCGCAGATGAGGCAATTTCATCGTTCAATGAACGCTCGATACGCCCGATAATCGTATCGATATCATAGCCATTGTTAATATCACCAGTTTGCACGCTGACCGTAGGCTGCAGCGACACGAAGTTCTGAATGTTCTTCATCTCCGCAAGCTCCCGCATCGTCTTCAAATCCTCGCTGGAAATCTCGACGCTATCGTTGATTTTACCAACCTCGCCGACTCGGTCGATGTTAGAAGCTGTCCCACCATTAGGTATTGCAAACGCTGTAGAATCCTTAGATGCGGTCATTTTATCTTTGTCCCCGGCCATTTTCGTTAAATTATCTAGACCAATGGATTTCTTAATAAAATCCACATCAAAGTTTTCTGTAAAATCTCCTACTGCATTAAAAGTGTTTTTAATACCATCCTGAATACCCGCCTTAAACTTGCTGCTGTCTACACTGTCAAGTTGTAGTTTGACACCTACTTCAATCCCAACAAATTTTCCGATAGTGCCAACAACCTGATCAACACCTTCTAAAAATAGGTTGATTATCTCAATGAACCCGTTAATAAAACCTGTCCATAAATCGATATAAAACCCAACAGCTTTTGCCATCACATCTCCTAGCGTACGAAAAACATCTGCAACAAAGTCTCGAACTGGTTTTAAAGCAACTATTAGGCCTAGGAAAGCAACGATTAAACCAACGACCAATCCAATAATTACAGATATCGGATTAGCCCACATAGCTGCTGATAATCCGAGCTGCACTACTGTGGCTACCATAACTATGAATCTATAGGCCGTCATTAATCCACTATAAATAGCTGTTGCAATAGAAACTGCTTTAAGTACCGCATTATACGCCCAAAAGGCTGCAACTATCCCTAGCACAATTGGACCTACAACTGGTAGTGAAGCAACTAACAAATCCCCTAAACCACCAGCAATTTGCATGACAACAATCAACCCTTGGGCAAGTGCTGCCAATCCAATACTCACTGCCTCGAAGAAGATCAGAAACCCTTCTGATTTAAATGCAGCATTTAACTGCTGTAACATTGGAACGAGTAAAGTTATTGCTCCTGTTCCCGCACCCGCGAATGCGGCGTTAATATTTTGGCTTAATATTTCTGCTTGCTTAGCGGGACTCGAAAGCATTCTATTAATTGCCTCTTCACCCATTGCCGATTGTTCTAGAATTTCATCAAATGCTGCGATGAAACCATCCATTTTTTCTGGGGATGCTGAAGTCTTTAAATCCATTGAATCAATGGTGGATTGTTTTACATTAAACTGTTTTGTTAATGTACTCGTGTCTCCCATATATGCTGATTTCACGGCATTAGCAGCATATTCTGTCCCTCTTCCTCCAGGATCAAGTGCGGCCATACGAAGCGATAGTTCAGATAATTTATCAAGCTGATCATGATTTTCAGTCATAGATCTCATTGACATTACACCTCGGACTGCTCCTCCTTGATCCATGCCATAATTTACAGCATTACTTTTAATACTTGCAAAAAGAGCTTCAACTTCCGCACCATTTCCCATTTTATTAGTAATAATGCTTTTGATCACATCTTCATTTAATGCTCCCTCAATGGACATTTGCAAGATCGTTTTAAAAGGTTTGTCGTATAAACTATTCAACTGTCCTGTTAGTCTACCGAGTATATCTTTCCCTGCATTAGCCAAGGAACTGCCTGTTCCAGCTGAAACTTGCGGGCTAGACGGAGCTGTCGCAGAAAATTTAGAAGCATCATTCGTTTTTCCTTCAATCGAAGACATTCTAGCCAACATCATACTCATGAATGCTGGCTTTTCACTTCCTAATGTATTAGATTTAGGTTCATTTTGGATTTGTATAACTGTACGAATTTTATTAGATAAGCTATCTAGATGTTTTTCAAGATCTTGAAACCTATCTATATTGCTAGTTAGTATTGAATTCATGCTAGTAAAAGCGGAATTCACTTTTAATACTTGCTCTCTAGTTCTGTTGATTGCTTTTGTGGAGTTAACACTTTTATTCAATTGTTTGTCGAATTTATTAAGTGTCAGCAACGATTTCTTCAAGTAATTGGTCATGCTATTAATAACTTTTATAGAGCTATTAACGGTCATTAAATTACTCGCCATCCTTCCACCCCCTTCACACGGGCAAAAGCGCTCCCTCATGGGAGCGCGGCCCGTCCTTATTTTCGTTTTGCTTTGGCGCGCTGTTTCTTCTCGTTCTCGATACGAACGTCAATCATGGCATAGATTGCCGCTTTCTCTCGCCGAGTCATGGTCATGAGCTCATGCGGAAGTATACGAAGCTCGTGGAGGGCGTAATAAGCGTAATTCGCTTCTCCGTCGCCCTCTTTTATTAGTTTTTTACTTCATCTGCCAAATCGTTTAGGCTTTGGTTAAAGCCGTTGATTTCTTGCACTCGTTGTACGAGTGAGGCATATTCGCCAGGGAGAAGCATTTTGCGTAAAAGGTTCTCAGCACCGATGATGCCGTACGATTTTTGCAAATCTGCATCCTTTAGGTTCGGGAATTGAATGCTGCTGACAACAAGCTTAGCCAAATACTCGTCTGTATTGGTTTCTGGAGTGAATGCGCCATTTTTCCCCTTTACCTTGCGGGTAGATGACTTGCGGCACTCCTCGTTCTCCGCTTCCGTCATGCTGCGCAGCTCCCAAGCAACAGCCTGCCCTTCTGCATCCTTAAACCGATCCGATACGATAAACGGCTGCGTTGACTCCACAGCCGCATTTTGTGCAAAAAATACACTTAAATCACTCATTGTCTCTTGCCTCCATCATTTTTAATTTCGCCTTAAGAAAGAGCTGAAAATTGCTCCGCAATATCCAATCCTTCAAAAGTGAATTCCAGCTCTTCTTCAAGAGCTTCGCTTTCCGTATCCAGCTTACCGATTATGACCTTATTCAGATTCACCTTATGAAGGAAAACCGTCTGCTTGCCCGTAGCCGAAGACGGATCTTCATTAATAATGGAAATATCAAAATAAGCATCCACGCCGGTATTCACATAATCCAGCATCATCTGGCGGAATTTTGACGTTACATAA
Organism: Paenibacillus sp. 01T47; assembly: GCF_056398245.1. NCBI lineage: Bacteria > Bacillati > Bacillota > Bacilli > Caryophanales > Paenibacillaceae > Paenibacillus > Paenibacillus sp. 01T47. The sequence continues at coordinate 66,644 of NZ_JBFTPA010000013.1, read as the reverse complement.
TAGATGGTCATCGTACCTGTACCCGACCATCCCGTCGCTTTATGCTGCAAACCGCGGTGGCCAAGCGTCTTGATCTCAGCCTTTTGCTTCTCAATGCTTGCCTCCAGCGTCTTGATATAAAACATCTCTTCCTGCAAACCATTAATAATGGTATAAGCCCGTCCTTCGCGGCCCGAAATCGTATCTCCTGCGTTCAAAAATGCCATATTACTTCACCGTCACTTTCATATATACTTTTTCTACGCTATCAACCGGTTGGATATGAGCCTCAATAATAATGCTGTCCGTATCGACACCAGCTGCAACCGACAAATCGGCTTGGGCATCAAAGTTTTGAATAGCATTGAGCGACTGAAGATTGTTCAAATATTTCAAGCACTCGTTGCGGAACAGGCTTCTGCCATCTGCGTTATTATCAACTTTCCCAATATAAAACGACTCGAAAATGTGTTTAAAATCGTTCGCAATGCCGTCCAGCACACGAATGACTCGGTTTTTGGAGAAGGCTTTGCCTTTCTCTGGCGAGTAGCCAGTGAACGTATTAATATCCTGCTCAACAATGACTCTGCCGCCGCTTACCGTGAACAGAAACTCACCAGCTTGCAGCGCCTCTACCGTTTGCGAATTCGTATAACGAATGTCCGCATCAGCAGCTTCCTCATAGGCTTCATAGGTCAGCGATTTGTTCATCGGTGCTCCGGCAGTTGCCGCAGCAACCCAAACCGTTGCCTTCTGTGCGTCAAGAACCGTTCCATCCAGCAGCTTGACGCCGTTTTTGACGCTGATGACCCCTTCAGAATCAGCAGACGGATAATTCGCCAGCACGACCTGAATTTTGCGGCCTTCTTCCTCGCGCAGACGGCGGGCAAAAGCGGCATATACCGATTTTAAGGACAAGTCGGCGGATACTAGCGCTATGGTATTAAAATCCTTCAGCTCAATTTGCGCCAAATAGTCGGTATGGTCTTGATTCGTTACGGTACCATTGGAGCCGCCAACAAGCGGAACGCCTGCTGCTAACGTCAATGCTCCTGTACCGCCAAAGCTTATAAAGGCATTCGATTTCAGCTCTGCGATATTCGCTGCTGTTTGTGAGTCAACTGCCTCTTTAGCAACAAAAGTGATGACATCAAATCGTGCTTCATCGTCAACATTTTGTTTGACCGCAACGGTGATGTCATTGCCTCGAACACCGCCGAATTTAGCTGTAAGCGTTAGGCTGCCAGCGACAGCCGTCGCTTTTGTTCCTTCGTTTAGTCGGTATAAGAGCAGCGTTTTTGCTTTCTTGAATGCTTCGCGTACCAGCAATAGCTCAGGCGCACTTAGATCATAACCAAGCAAGCTTCGCAGATCATCGCTAGCGTTGATCGCAATAACGGCCTTCGACTGCCCCCAGTTAAGGTTTAGCGGTACGGACACCGTTCCGCGCTCTCCCATGCTGCCCACCGTTTTCTTCTCGCCAACCAGGTTAATGTAAACGCCGGGGCGCACCTTATTTTGTGATGTATAAGTTCCTCCTGCCATGTTCTACATGACCTCCTTTTTCAAATAGGCTGTTATCATCGATAACGCTTGTTCGTGAGTATACGTTTCTTGCTCCAACAACACGGCGGATAATATATCCTTCTGGGAAGGCGTATACCGTCTAGCCGACTTTAGCTGCTCCTTGCTGAACCTTGGTTCCAGCTCAGCTTCCTGCAATCTGCTTTTGTTCATTTTGTTCTGCCTCCGCCCTCTTACGATTTGCACCATTTCACCCACCCGCGCTCACATCTGAGCCACCTCCTCATCTGGATAAAACAAAAGGGACGCTCGGTGTCGTCCACCGCTCGTCCCCGTTTATGATCTTTGGTACAATATCATAATATCACGGTTATTTGAGCGAAAACGGACATTAGGCGGACAGAAAGCGGACAACTTCTTGAAGCGCCTTTTGCTTCCATCTTCGGAACGTGCGATCAACGATACCCAGCTCCGAAGCAACAAACTCTGTAGGCTTTCCTTCTATAAAACGAAGCTTCAGCAGCCGAGCGTAATCGGGCGCATATGCTTCTAACGCTTCAAGCGCTTGATCGATAGATTGCAGCTGCTTCTCTATATCCTGAAGTTCGCTTATTTTATCGATGACGCCCATATAACCTTCAAAGCCGCCCGAGCCTTCTCGCGCTTCAAGCACCTTCTCAATCTTTTTCTCCAGCTCTCGCAGCAGCTTTTCATCCGTTGGACTTGCTGTTGCACGGCTTTTCTTTACTTCGTTTAGCTGCGCTTTCGTTCCAATAGGATATTTCGATAGATTCGCATGCGCCGCTGCTTCGATACGCTGATCCTGCTCATCCAAGTACATATAGGAAGGCAGCTTGCGCAGCTGCCGATGAAGCTCCTGCAAATGATCATCCTCAGATACTGCGCTTAGCCGCATGCCTGGTCCTACCGAGGTACCCTCCAGCTGTTTCTTTCTCGCTTTTAGCCGTTTATACGCATGTAATTGATCAATCACCTGTTGTTCTGCATTCATTCAAATAACCTCCCCTAGGTTTTAATGAATATTGAGTATTTAAAATACCGTTCATAACAAAAAAATATAGCGATATCACCGGTATTGACAATACTCCCAATCAAAAATATACTTACCTTTAAGTAGTTAAAATAGCGATAATGATCTGCTGATACATTTCTTTAAATGTTCGTCTGATGAATCTCATTGTATTTGGTATTTTAATTACCGTCAAGTATTTAAAATACCAAATATTCAAAAACGGAGGGTATTTATAATGTCATTGGGTGCACGAATTAAACAACTGAGGGTTGAGCGCGGATTAACGCAGCAGGATGTCGCCGCAAAGCTCGAGATGGGCCGCTCTAACTTTGGTCATATCGAGAATGATCGGGTAACACCAACAAGTGAAGATTTGCAAAAAATGGCGGATATCTTACTAACAACAACCGATTATTTGCTTGGCCGCGATGCAGCCTCGGCAACTATACCTGAGTGGGCTACGTATAAAGATAAGCGTGACTTTAAAAAGCTGCTTGAGGAAGACGGGGAAATTATGTTTGACGGCGTGCCGCTTAGTGCTACCGATCGTCAGCGCGTCATGGATGTGCTTACAGGGTTGTTCTGGGAAGCTAAGCATATGAATAAGCACAAAAAAAAGACCGAGCCGACTAACGATGCTCCTGATGATGCCAAAGGGTAGGTGTTGCTATGGATAAAATGATTTTGAAGCTCATTCGAAAATACAAGACTAACGATCCATTCATCATCGCTGAGGGCCTTGGCATTCATATCCGTTACGCCGACCTCGGAGAAGGCACGCGTGGTCTCTATTTCAAAAAACTGCGCCGCCGGTTTATTGTCATTCACGATTCGCTTCCGGATAATTGGCGCCGCTTCGTATGCGCGCATGAGCTCGGGCATGACCGCTTGCATCCTGGCTTCAACCGTTTTTGGCTGGATGAGCAATCGTTTTTTAATGTTGGAAAATATGAGCGACAAGCTAGTAAGTTTGCCGTAAGGCTGCTGACAGCAGGCGATTCTCCTGCCCCCAGCGAGACGCTTGAAGAGCTGCTTCAAAGAAATGGCGTGCCTGCGGAAATGCAGAAGTTTTATTTTTAATTGGCTGTATTCTGCTTCATTCAATGAATGTGCTGCTGTGCAAATTCACACTTACAGGAAAAGCTCCCGCTAATCCAGCTGAAATTGGCGTATTTACCGCGTTTAACTGGAAATACTCCTGTTAATATCGTGAATACAGCCTTAAGTACTTGCGATTGGCTGAATTAGCTGGAGAAATTCCTGTTAACGGGCATTAAATGAGCAAAGCTGATTATTTAACAGGAGTTTTTCCCTTTAATTTGAGTACAAGTCACATACGAACTCCCAGCTGCACCAATAAACACAAAAAGCTCCTATACCACAGCCAATACCGCGGAATAGGAGCCTTTTTACATAGATTTTCACATAGTTTTTTACATAGACGTCATGAAATCAGACGAATTAAATCGCCCAATTGCCGTTGCGGAAGATGGGCTCGCGAGTGCCATCCTGCGTCACACCGTCAATATTCATATCAGCCGAGCCGATCATGAAGTCTTCATGAGTAAGGCTTCTGTTTGCACCATGAGCGAGAAGCTCCTCAGGTGACATTTTTGTACCGCCTTGAATATTGACCGGGTACGCTTGACCCAGCGCAAGATGACAGGACGCGTTCTCATCATACAGTGTATTGAAAAACGTCACATTGGAGTTCGAAATCGGTGAATCATGCGGCACTAGCGCTACTTCACCGAGATGTCTTGCCCCTTCATCCGTGTTAAGCAAATTAGTGAGCGCCTCATATCCCTGCTCTGCGGAATGATCCACTACTTTGCCATCCTTAAAGGTCAAACTGAAGCCATTAATGACTTGACCGTTGTAATTCAAAGGCTTGGTGCTGCGAACCGTTCCGTTCACACCATCCTTATTTGGCATGGTGAATACTTCTTCCGTTGGCATATTCGGATTAAAATAAACGCCCTTTGCATTTGCTTTGGAGCCGCCTAACCAAATATGTCCATCCGGCAGGTCTATCGTCAAATTCGTCCCTGGCGCTTCATATTGAAGCTGTTTGTAGCGCTTGCCATTCAGCAGCTCAACCATCTGAAGCAGCTTGGCATTATGCGCTTTCCACGCTTGAACAGGATCTTCCAAGCCAATCCGGGTAGCATCAACAATGCGTTCCCAAAGCTTCTGCACCGCTTCTTCCTGCGAGAGATTCGGGAATACTTTAGCTGCCCATTCCGGTGTAGCATAGGATACAAGCGACCAAGCATTCGTATGATTCATTAGTGAACCGCGATAGCCGCTAAGCGCAGTTGAAGCTGTTTTTGATGCTGTTGCCACGCGTTTCGCATCTACATCGTTAAGCAAGTCTGGGTTCGGAGAGTAGATGGTGATGAACGCTGCGCCATTTTCCACAAACTCTTCCCAAGCTTTGGCACGCCACAACGGATACTCCGAGAAAGCCTCTTCAGGTGCCTGCTTGTATTTGATGCGGGAAAGCTCCTCATCGTTATATTCCACATGGACATTTTTTGCGCCTGCCTTATAAGCCTCAGATGCAATAAGCCGTACGAGTGGAGCTGCTGTAATTGGTGCCATGACAACAACCGTTTGTCCTTGCTGCACGTTGACGCCAACCTTAACGACAAGCTCTGCGTAATTTTCTAATTGTTGCGGTGTTGGATACATGTATGTAAATCCTCCTTCATATATCAGTTCATTTGTTGCATCATCCATAACCTTCTTCTATTATAATCCTCCAAGGTCAATTGCTCAAATGATGCAGGCTCGAACATATCCATCTTACTATTAGAGGCAATATTCCAGCTCAAAAAAAGGCCCCCAACGTTCAACGAATGAACGAGGGAAACCCTTTATAGAAAGCTCATATGTTATTGCTGCACGGTTATGATATTAATAAGGGCTTTCCACCTTCATAATATCCATGAAAGGAACCTTTGTTACGCTGCCCATGTATTCTACATGAACCTTCTTTGTTCTTGAATCGAGCACCGTAATGACGCCTCTAACTTGCTCTGCTGCCCATATCGTAAGAAGCAGCTCTGTGCCTTCTTGCTTTGCTTCAACCAGCCGCTCGCCCAGCTCTTCCAGCTCAAATTCATCTCTAGTAGGCCTTTTTGGTCCTTTTGCCACCTTGTTCCCCTCCTGCTAGGTATGTACCCGTATTTTCAATAAAAAAGGGCCCCTCCGCTCGAGGAGACCCTGTTCCTATCGATCTAAGTTACGCGAATATATCTATTATAGCATGCCGCAACTGTCTCTGTTAGCGATATTGCGAGAGTTTCAGCAACAATTATTGGAATGCGAGATCATAGCCTGAGCCTCTCTATTAAATAAAAAGAAGCCCTCCGTATGGCAGTCCATAGCAGAGGGCTTCGTTACTATTTACGAATGCTTAATCCCAATGGTCAAAATCTCACAAGGACCAACCGATACTTCAAGCAGCGATTGTCCATCTACAGCAAGATTTTCGACTTCATGCTCAAGCACATTACTTTTATAAGCTTGTTCAAGTGACACAGCTGCTGCTTCTGACAGCTTAAGCGCCGTTTCAGAAGGCTTCATATTATACCATCTAAGCATGAAATCGCCAGATTGCTCATTCACCTTCATGGAGGAGAATGCTAGTCCACTGCCGTCCCAAGCGAATAAAGCGCCATTTGGAGCAAGCTTGCCGGCATGAACGCCTGTCTGGCTAACCGTCCACGGCACTTGGAACTGATATGCCGCTGCATATGCGCCGGATGCAACTCCGTCGCCGTTATGCGGAAGGATCGTCAAGCTGAAGCTTTGCTCACCCAAGCATTGTGCTTCTGGTGTAGGGAATACGCCCCAATCGCCAAGCTCAGCAACTGCACGAAGCAATGTAATCGCAATGGTGTTACGTCCATCGCGCAATACTTCGTATTCATTTAGGCCAAGGTTGGCAACCGTCAAACCAGCTTGCTCGCCGCTCACATCGACAAACGCCTGCTGATGCTGCGCATTGCTAGGATTGATCCACTCTGCTGCCGGCTCGTTATCACGCGTTGCAACCTCGAAGATGGAATCAGCTTGATGAACAGCCGTTTCTAGATCCGTTGGGAATAATACGCGAACACGGTGATCCTTCGCTTGGTTGTTGAAGGAGGATTTCCATTCCACCCCTTCGCCTTTGCGGCTTATTGCAATTTCAGTCCTGATTGTAAGTGGAACTGTCGTTTCTGTACGTTGTGACTTCCGCTCAGGGAAATAAACAGCCTCTTGCTTCTCAACTTCGAAGTATGGTTCTGCTGAAGCAGGAACTGCCCATTCATGAACGATCTCGAATGCCGCACGGTATGCCGTATTCTCGATTAGACGAATGCTTGCAGGTACACCCTTCGTTGTCAACGTTTGCTCGCCCGTTGGCTGCTTATACATATATTCGTTGCCGATATCGCCTGTATTCTCATACACGCCAAGCTCGCGATAGATTTGACCGCTGCGTTTATCGGTCAAGTTAAACGATCCGTCCTGCGCGATATCAATTCGAAGCCATTCGTTCTCAAGCGCATGATCTCCAGCAACCAGCGATTGTGATGGCTGCAATTGTGCTTTTGCATTCCGAACATAGCCATAAGCTGCCAAGCCTAGCGCAGCAACTTCTGCTGCTTCGAATGTCAGCTTCACTTTGCGGCTCATATATGGCTGACGGAACTTGTCATCTGGCAGATCATAACCGAATTGAAGTCCCATATCAGAAGCTGTATGCGCAATGGCTTCGCCGCTTGAATTAACAAGCGTTCTGCCCGTTACATCGACAGCATACATTTTCTTGTTCATCTCATCCAGTGACAAACCATCACGGAAGTAAATGCGAGCGATGTCCAGCTCAACCTCTACTACTCCGCTGCGATCCCAGCCCGTTGTATTATACACAACAAACGGCAATGCATCTTCGCCATATTGTTCAAATATGGAAGTGTCAACCGCATCGGCAATTATCACTTTGCTATCGTCAATAATCGCTTCCGCAATATGACGGCTCTTATCGAAGCGAGTCACCATCTCACGGTGAACCTCGTCCACGCTGCAGCCGCAAATGCTGTCATGCGGATGGTTCTGCATCAGTGTTTTCCAAGCGTAAGTAAACAAGTGATGCGGGTATTCGTGGCCAAGTGAATAAGCAAGCGCAGCAAGCGGCTCCGCTACCTTCTCCAGCATGGCTTGACCAAGCTGATTCATTTGCTTCAAGTAAACACGTGCGGAAGCTGTATTCACGAGCGTTGACCAGCCGTCTGTACGTTGGCTGCGAAGCTCGCCTTTCACGACAGACAGCTCGCGTGTAAGCGAAGCATTCACCGACGCCAAATAATCTTGGAAATTCGAATGAATGAATTCTGTATCAGGGAAAAGCTCTCTTGCTGTTTTCAGCGCAGCAGACAGATCCTGCTGAATCGGCTGATGGTCGCATCCGTTCATGAACAGCAATTGGCCTGTAGCAGCATACTTCTCTGCCTCAGCCAGCTTGCGCTCCCAATATTCCTTGGCGCTTGCTTCATCTGTAGGCACTTCCATGCCGTTGCAGTACCAGTTGGCGAACAATACGCCCAGCACTTGCGAGCCGTCTGGCCCTTCCCAAATCAGCTCCGAGAAGGAAGATTCATAATCGGAATCTGCTACTGTATTGTTAAAGCCCGTTGGCTTCACGCCTCTGCCAAATACCGCATTATCGATGCCGGCTTGACGCAAAATTTGCGGGGCTTGACCGATATTTCCGAACGTATCTGGAAAATACCCAACTTTGGCAATCGTTCCATAACGGCTCGCATCCTGATGCCCGATTTGCAAATTGCGAAGATTCGCTTCACTGCTCGTCAGGAAGGCATCCTGCAAAATATACCAAGGCCCGATCGGAATACGGCCTTCTTTAATATAACGTTCAAGGCGCTCACGATTCTCTGGGCGAACCTGCAAATAATCTTCCAAAATGATCGTTTGACCATCCAAATAAAAGCTTTTGAAGTCCGGATCCGTATCGAGTGTATGAAGCAGCGTATCCATCAATTTTACTAGCAATACATGGTGCTTCTCATATGGCAAATACCATTCCCGATCCCAGTGGGTATGCGAGATGATATGGGCTGTTCGTTTGTCTTTCATCACTAGAACACCTCTTCTTGTTAATCGTTGTTTGCAGGAATTACATTCACATTTACCTGATCAGGTCGGTAAACGGACAGCAGCTGACCGTTTTTATCCACTGCAAAGAGTACAGACCGCTCCTTCTCCAGCGTAAAAGCGTAGGAAACGCCGGTTACAGGGTCTTTCACCTCAATATCAACATCCAAGCTGAACTCGGATACGAATGTGAATAACGCGCCGTCTTGGAAGGACAATTTACGACCATAAACGCCTGGCAGTTGCCCGCCTTTAATCCAATCCAGCTCCACGCTGCAGCCTGCATAGGTGAGCGCAAACTCATAAATGGCTGAGATCGGCTCAATACGATCATTCAGCTCTACTGGCAGCGGACACCAAAGGATGTTTCCTTTGCCGTGCGATAGCTCGATAAGCTGATCGACTTCAGCTGCAGACGTTCCTTTTTGCGCTTCCTTCCATACCTGAGCAATTCTCCGATTGCCATAAGAAACAGGCAGCAAACGATCACCGATGCGAAGCAGTTCTTCGCGGCGTACATTGACAAGCTCTCTTGATCCAAACAACTCAGCATGACGATCGACTTGACGCCAGTATGCATCAAGGCTTGTTGGACCCGTCAGCAGCAAAGTTGCTCCTGTACGTTCAACGTAACTAAGCAGCTGGTTCATTGCAGCATCTTCTATATTATGGGCACTTGGTACAATAACAAGCTTAACCGGATTTGCTTCCAGCTCGTCCAGGTGATATTCCGAAGCGCCGCGGAATGGCTTGTTCAGCTCATAAGCCAGCACTCGCGTTGCTTTAGTTGTTGCATCAAATGCCAGCTTGCGATTGGAGAAATCATTGGAATAAGGGAAAACAACTGCGGTATCCTCAAGCTCCCGCCCTCTGAACAAATCTCTGATTTCACCCATGAAGCGTCCGAAATCATACGATACATTTGCCTCAGGTTTCTCCGTGCCATCTGCACGAAGTGCGCCAATGTGCGATTCATTCGCATTGTCCATATAGAAATTCGTATTCCAAATCCATTGCACCGCACCTGCGCCACCTGTTGCAAAAGCATAGGCATATTTGCGCTCAAGAATATCGCGTAGTTCTGCTTCCGAACGTTTCGCGCGTCCTTCTGGTGTTTCCACGTACATAATGCCCGTTTCCTGCACCAAATTCGGCTTGTCTGCCGTCTTAGCAAAAATACTGTCCCAAACCAAATGATCATTCAACCACCAGGAATGCACAGTTGTATAATCGACAGCCTCGCCATAGAAGAATGGTGAAGGCCTCTGCGCGCCAAGCGCTTCATCCTGTCCGACTGTAACCATATGATCTGGGCATTCTTCTTTAATGGCCTGGTACAGCTCCTGTGCCCAGCGATTGTGCATATCCATGGAGAACAATACATAATCAAGCCAGCGCGTACCCTTCTTGCCTTGATGCATATCTTGAACGTCAAAATTGATTTCCTCTGGCTCAGGCACTTTCACCGCTTCAAAGCTCGGCAGCTGCTCTGGCGTCATATTCCATAGCTTCTGCAGCTTCTCTACAGATTCGTGACGTTCCTTAAGCCAAGCTGCATAGGCCGCCTGCTCGAATGGATCGCGTGCTGATCTTGGTCCATCAGAAAAAATACGAGGAGGATCAAACATTGACGGCTCGTTAATTAAATCCCAATCAACATGCTTCGATTGTTTGTGGCGCGAAATGATCGAGCGGATAAACCGTTTCTGTGCTTCTAAACTCCGCGGATCGAGATAAGGATTTTGGCCTTCCCAAGTTTCCGGAGTGAATGAGAAGAAAGTAAAGGTTACCTGTAAGTCATGGCGTTTGGCTGTAAGCAGAAACGCATCAATGGAGCGAAGCGCCTCTTCTGATGCATGGCCATCAACCTGCATTATATTGCGATAAGCCGTCCATATGCCGGTTCTAATCCAGTTGATGCCTGCTTTGCGCATCTGCGCCATATCACGATCCCAAACCGATGCGTTTGGCAAAAATAAAAACTTGCGCGCAACATCCGATGTCATGTAGGTCATGCCGACAACTGGCATCGGTCTGCCGTCTTTTACGAAATAATCGCGTTCGCTCGTGACCGGAGTTCCCTCTGCAAGCAGCTCAGCATCAAATCCCCAGAAGCCTTGGCGAAGAATACGTACTTCTCCATCCGTTGACTCCGCGATACAGTCCACCTTGTAGTAACCGCTCACGATTGCTAGAGGAACGGGAATACGAACGATAAGCTGTTTGCTCGCTGCATCCGCATTGATGCTGCTCGTCCACCGCTCATCTGGCTTGCTTTCATGCTGGATCGTAATCGAAAAGTTCCAGCTTACAGCTGGCAAATCTGTCGCAGAAGCAGAACGGCTAAGCTTCTGTACTTGCAGCGTCAGCATCGCACGCTCATCCAGCTCGAAGGACGCATAATTAGGTTTCAGCCACAGCTCTGTTACGCCCGCTGAGCAGAATTCCGACCAGCGGCGAAGCTCGTCCGCTCCTCCGCTTTGCCAGAATAGCTCCGTTAACGGCTGATTTACGAACAACCAGCGCGCGCCTGCGAACATTCCCTTTGTGTTCTCCCATAGTACGACAGGTGCTGCAACTTCTCTTCCTTCTGCTGAAACACCCTTTAGAAGCGGGTACAATTGTGCGTCCATCGGTCCAGCAGAACCCATCTGATGCGGCAAATCACTCGTTTTGGTTACATGAGGCACTAGATTCCAAGTACTTGAAACCTCAAACATGGATTCTTTGCCTTGCAGCAGCGGAAGATCTTCCATCGCACGCAATTTCATAATCGGTGCTGCATCTACAGGCAAAGCCTCATGAATATGAAGCTCGCGGTGATAAGCGGTTTGCTCAGATTCTGGCTCCCAAACGCCAGCTTCGTTTTTTGAAACTGGTTTTTTGAATGGAACGCCGCCGATGCTGATTAAACCTCCACCGCGCTTTAAGTAGGCTAAAATTTCAGACCATGCTTGCTTAGGGAAATACGGTGCATGCATATTTATAAAGCTTCCGCCATCTGCAGCAGCGAGTGCCGCTCCAAGATTATTCGCGCGAACGACGCTGCCGATTTGCAGAAGCTGTCCTTCCGCATCCGAGCTTATGCGAGAATCGATTGGAAACGATGGATCATAGAAAATAATCATGCTCATAGAATCTCATCCTTCATCGCTTGATAGACAAGCTGTGAGAAAAGACTGTTCGACCAAGCGAACCATTTGCGCGTGAACACAGTTGGATCATCCGCATGGAAACCTTCGTGCATGTAGCCTGTGTCCGCGTCAGTCGCTTCCAGCATCGCAATCAAATCTAGCTTTTCTTCGCTGCTAGTAGCTGTAATGCCTTGCATCGACAATGCCATATGCCAGATGTAGCCTGGAGGCGTATGCGGGCTGCCGATACCTTTTGCTGCCGTTCCTTCATAGTAGAAAGGGTTATGTTTGCTTAGAGCAAACTTTCTCGTATTCACATAAATCGGATCTTCTGCATCCACATAACCAAGGTATGGGATCGAGATCAAGCCCGGAGTTCCTGCATCATCCATCAAGCAGTAGTTGCCGAAACCATCCGTTTCATAAGCATAAATAGGTCCGAATTCCGGATGCTGATAAATACCGTAAAGCTGAATGCCATGGTTGACATCCTCTTCTAGCTTTTTCAATTCTTTAAGGAAATCCATGTCACGGAATACCCATTCCGCTATTTCCTCCATTTGACGAAGCGTAACAACCGCAAACATGTTATCCGGGATGTTGTAATGGAAATCACATGCATCATCGCTTGGACGGAAGCCTGACCAAATCATACCCGTATAATTTACAGGCATGCCTAGACCAGAATTGCGAAGTGAATCAGTTGGAATGCCATTATCACGAGTAAAACGATAAGGCGATTGTTCAAAATGGCGCTGTTCTGTCTTCCAAAGCTCTACGATGCGGCGCATCGCTGCTTTAAAGCCGGAATCGAAAATATCCGTCAGCTCCGTTTCTTTCCAGTAAGCATGCGCGAGGCGCATGGAGAAACAAATGGAGTCAAGCTCGAACTTGCGCTCCCATACCCATGGAGACATATCAGTTTCATCCGTAGTATTCCAGTGCCAATCATTAGCGGACTCATTGAACGCATTCGCATAAGGGTCGATTTGAATATAGGAAATATGGCGTTTAATCAAACCACTAAGAATTCTTTGCAAATCTTTATCATGTTTTGCGAATGGAACGTAGTGCATCACTTGCTCGACGGAATCACGAAGCCACATCGCAGGGATATCGCCAGTGATTACAAATGTCGTGCCATCGTCCATCAGCTTTGTCGTTGTTTCCAGCGTATTCGGAAAGCAATTTTTGAACAATTGAAGCAGCTTCGGGCGATGTGCCAGCTTCTGCTCCGCTTCCTTCAGCACGTCTTGAATCGCCTGCGGCAGCGTTAGCTCAGGCATCGGAATTTTCGGTAATCTAAATTGCTCCATCGTATTTGCTCCTTTAGAAATATAATTCGTAATTATTCCTTAACGGCACCAACCGTCAAGCCTTGAATGAAATATCTTTGGAAGAAAGGATAAGCGAATACGATTGGGCCTGTTGCCAGCACCACCATCGCCATACGCGAAGTATCCTGCGGCATCGACTGCAGCAAACCGGTGCTGAGCGATGCATTTTGCGAGTTTTGCATAATGAATTGCATACTATTCTCGATCCGCATCAGCATCGACTGAAGCGGCACTAAATTCGGCGTGTTAATGTACAGCAAGGCGTTAAACCAATCATTCCAATAGCCTAGTGTACTGAACAAAGCGATGGTTGCAAGCCCTGGAAGCGACAAAGGCAGCACCAGCTTGAAGAAGGTTCCAAATTCTCCCGCACCATCGATTTTGCCTGATTCTATAATAGCATCTGGCACCATGGTCGAGAAGAATGTCCTTAGGATCATAATGTAGAAAGCGTTGACCGCAAGCGGTAAAATAAGCGCCCAAATGGAGTCTTTAAGTCCAAGCAGCTGTGTAACAACAATATAAGACGGCACGAGACCACCGTTAAATAGCATCGTAAAAAAGGCGAAAAATGCGAAGAAACCGCGATATTTAAAGCTTTTGCGTGAGATTGCGTAAGCGAAAAGCGCTGTACATACAACACCAATGACAGTACCAATAACGGTAACAGCTATCGTTACCCCATAAGAGCGAAGCAGTTGATCCCCCGCTTTAAATAAATAGCTGTAAGCCTCAAAGCTCCATTTTTCAGGAAAAAGCGAATAGCCGTTTTTAGCTAGCGTCGCCTCATCCGTAAACGAAATGATGGTGACGAATAAAAAAGGAAATACACATAACAATGCAAAAATACCAGCCACGGAATGGAATCCTATATTCCAAATGGGCGTCAACCTATGAAAGTCGCGGGTTTTCGTTTGAGCGGACATAGCGGTTTTCCTCCCTGCGCAATGCTTGTTCCAGCAGTATAGCCTTTAGACTAGAACAAAGCATTGTCTTTGTTGAATTTACGAACAATTCCGTTCGATGTAATAACGAGTACAAATCCAATGATCGACTGATACAAGCCTGCTGCTGTACTCATACCGATTTCACCAGTTGATTTCAATCCGCGATACACATAAGTATCGATAACATTCGTTACGCTGTAGAGTGTTCCAGAGTCCCTTGGCACTTGATAGAACAGTCCGAAATCCGCATAGAAGATTTTACCGATTGCAAGCAGCGTCAATATTGTAATGAGCGGTGTAAGCATCGGGATCGTAATGCTGCGAATTTGCTGCCATTTATTTGCGCCATCGATCATTGCCGCTTCATAAAGGGATTTATCAATACCCATGATGGCTGCCAAATAGATGACACTGTTGTAGCCGACTGATTTCCAAAGAAATACGACGACGATAATAATCGGCCAATAGGTTGGATCAGAGTACCAGTTTATCGGATCGATGCCGAACCAGTTGAACACTTGGTTCACAACGCCTTTATCCAAGCTCAGGAAGCTGAATACGAAATAACCGACGATAACCCATGATAAGAAGTATGGAAGAAACATACCTGTTTGGTATACTTTTGCTAATTTCTTGTTCGTAATCTCAGCCAGCATAATCGCCATTGCAACGGCAATGACTAGACCAAGCACGATAAAGAAGATGTTATAAACGACGGTATTGCGTGTAATGATGTAAGCATCATTGGTACTGAATAGAAATTTAAAGTTTTGCAGGCCTACCCACTTGCTCTCGATAATGCTGGCAAGAAATCCATCCCGGCTGTATCTGTACTCCTTAAACGCAATAACCATACCGGCCATCGGCAAATAAGAGAAGAAGATGAACCAGATTGTTGCTGGCAGCACCATAATCAACATCGCTTTATTTTTATTAATATCTTTGAAAAACCGTCCTATGGCTCCCACGTGATCACCTCTCAGTTGTCAGATTAATGAGCAAAGGTATGAAACGAATGCCGTGCATTCGCTTCATACCTCCCGCATGTTTACTTGTTCGCCGCTTTCCATTCGTCAAGCTGACGTTGTGCTTCAGCCATGATTTTATCAAGTCCAGCTGCTTTAAATTTCTCATTTGCACGTTTGATGTAAGTCTCAGGATCAACTGTTCCTGTCATAAGCGGTGCCCAGAACTCTTCTCTTACGTTTTGTACGGAAGCAATTTCTGTCGTTACTTTCGACGGATCGAAGTTGAAGCCAAGAAGAGGTGCTGGTGTTCCTGCATCGTTAAACTTCTTGAACTCTTCCCACTTGTTCGTAGGATCTGTTGTATTCAAGTACGTAAGCATCACGTTGCCGAGTGAGAATGTTGGCATGTCATAGTTTTTTGACTCATCAAGGTTTTCCATAACATTGTCGCCTGTTTTCTTGTAGTGAACGTTTTCGATACCGGAATCAATCATGTTGCGAAGCACAGGATCTGTGTTCAGCAAGTTTAGGAATTCCATTGCTTTTTCAGGATATTTCGAGTTAGCCGAAATAGCTTGCATCGAGCCCATAACAGACCAGTTGTAAATAAGCGCTTTGCTTGCAGGAGTTGAAACTACTGGGTAGCCATAGCTTGCAGACCATAGGTTGTCAGCGAAAGGCTGAGTTGTCGCACGGTCTGAGAACCATTTGCCAGTCGTTTGAACATCTGTCATCGAATCCATTGTTGCTGCTTCAGTTGGAATGTAGCCAGCTTTATAATATTTGTGCATTGTAGTCAAAGCTTGTTTCATTTCTGGTGTATCTAGAACGTTAACCAATTTGTAATCCTTTGTATCGAGGGAAACAGCCATTGGCAGCTTCTCGATTACATAGTCATATGGCACGTAAGGCATTTGGTTTTTATCAACCGCGAAAGGATATACGCCTTGTTCGTTTTCTTTGATCGTTTTGAGCAATGGCTCAAGGCTCTCAAGTGTGTTCACTTTTGAAATATCGATTTTGTATTTGTCCACATACTGCTTGTTAAAGCGCCATACTTCTTGTGCTGGCAGCTCTTTGTTAGCAGGGATACCATAGTTGTGGCCGTCAATTTTGGAACCTTCAAGGAAGGCAGGATCAAGTGTATCGACGATGCCTTTACCGTGCGATTTCAACAAATCATCGATTTGCATGAATGCGCCTTTTCTTGCGTTCTGCACGTAATCAAACGCCCATGAAGACGTAAACATAATGTCTACTGCTTCACCGGAAGCCGTCATAACTTGCAGCTTCTGTGAGTAATCGCCCCAGTCGATCATGCTCATTTTAACCGTAACACCAATTTTTTCTGCTGTATATTTGCTTACTTCCTGCATAACCTTGTCCACATCTTTTTGAGGCGTACCAATTGTGTACCAGAGCAGTTCTACTGGTTTCTCGGCAGTGCCTTCACCTTCGTTTTTGCTTCCGCCGCACGCGCTAAGCACGATTGACATGACCAGCATCAGCGCAAGCGCCGGCATAAATCTCTTTTTGTTTCTAATCATTGTAAGTCCTCCCTATGTCTAGTTACGAAGCACAATTCAATTGCGTAAGCATACGCTTACTTTATTGCTCTGACCTTAATTCGCGATGCGTTTTAGGGCTAACTTAAAAATAACGGATGTAACGGTTTTCAAATAGGGAACAAATTAAAGGTATGGTGTACAAATTAAAGAAAGAAAGGACAACTCCATCTTGCATTAGAGTAGTCCTTTGTAATCAGTCGGCGAAATGCCAACATATTTCTTAAATTGCTTGTAAAAATATCCAGTTTCCCAGTAGCCGACTTGAAGCGCAATTTCCTGCACCTTCAGATTCGTCTCCTTCAACATTTCCTTAGCCTTGCCTATTCGATATTTGTTTATGTACTCGGTAAAGGTTTCATTTGTCTCCTTCTGAAACAGATGTCCGAGATAAACAGGATGGATGTTGTATTGCTGGCTGAGCGATTTGAGCGACAGCGCCTGGGCGTAGTTCTCATGCACATATCCGAGCAGCAGCTGAATGATTGGGCTTTTCACGTCGCGCATAAGCGAATCCACCGTCAAGGTAGCTGCTTCTTTGACGACGGAGGAGAGCCCTTCAATCGTCTCGGCTTGCATGATTTGCGTGAAACCTGCTTTGAACAGCTCAGGCTGATCTGCCTGCTTAATTTCTTTGAGCTCCATTTTGAACCGTATCATCATCTCAATGGCCATACTTTGAATATATTCCGGCGTAACGCCGTCCAGCGTCTGATAATGCTCAAATTCAGCATCGATTGCCGCATGAAGCTGCTCTAGATCCTTCGCCTTAATCAGCTTCGAGAATAAGGACCAATTCAGCGGCTGCGACGTTACATTCTCAATGCTGTTCTTCTCCGACAACAAGCTATAGTCCAAAATAGCCGGCTCGTCGGATAATAAGAAATATTCCTGCGCTTTCTTCGCATGCGCGTAGCTTTGCGGCGCACCCTCGCCTACCGCCTCCACACTGCCAAGCGAAATACGCATCGGGCTCGGAGCGAACCGCTTCTGCATATTTTCAAGCATACTTATCGCCTTTTCCTTACCCTGCTCCTTGTCCTCCAGCATAAACACGATAACCAAGTCGCCATCAATGTCCACAAACGGCAGCATCGACGAATCTTCCATGGCAAGCCGCTGTACGGCTTCATAGGACGGCTCGAACTGACTTTCCGTTCGAATAATCGCAGTCACAAGATAAGGAGCATCCATCCGGATTTCAAGCATATCGGTACGTTCGATCAGCTCATTAGGCGCAATGCGTCCAGTCAGCCACCGATACAATATATTATCCCTAAGAATTCGAATATCATAATCACTAAATAATCGGTCAGGCCTTGTCGTGTTCAATTTGTCGATTGTATTAGCCAGCGTCTCTTGCAGCTCGTCAATATTAATCGGTTTAAGCAAATAATTTTCCACACCAAGCTTTAGCCCTGACTTGATATAGTCAAATTCGTTGAAGCCGCTCAAAATAATGACCTTCAAATCCGGCCGGAATTGCCGTGCTTCACGAATCAATGTTAAGCCGTCCATCACAGGCATTGAAATATCCGTAAGCAAAATATCAGCCGATGACTCCTTTAACGCTTCAAGCGCATCCTGGCCATTCTCCGCTGCACCGACGACTTCAAGGCCAAACGCCGCCCAATCAATAATGTCGTACAAGCCTTCTATAATAAACGGCTCGTCATCTACAAGAAATACTCTATACATGCTGCGCCTCCTCTAGCACTGGGAATTCAATCGTTACGATCGTTCCGACGCCTGGCGTGCTGTTAATTTCAACACCATATTCCGTTCCGTACAGCAGCCTCAGTCTCTCATGCACACTGCGAAGACCAAAAGAATCGCCGCTTTCCTCCAGCATGTCCATCGACTCACGAATGGACTCGAGTCGCCCAGGCGCTATACCTCTGCCATTATCCTCGACTTGAATTTGTATGCGATCCTCTATCTGCCGAACATTTATTTTCACTTGGTTATCCGGCCTGCGCGCTTCTAGACCATGTACAACGTAATTTTCAATGATCGGCTGCAGCGCCATTCGCATTATATTTTTGCTTGCCAAGCTCTGATCGCAATGAATTTCGTAAGAAAGCTTATCCTTATAACGAATCCGAAACAGCTCCAAATAGAGGCGCGAAGTTTCTAGCTCATCCTTGAGCGTGTTTTCACCTTTGGGCTGAACGAAGCTTTTGAATAACACCGATAAGCTGTATATCATTTCGCCTACGTCCTTCGCTCCTTGCGATACGGCCCGCATCCGAATCACTTCGAGCGTATTGTACAAAAAGTGCGGATTCACTCTAGCCTGCAGAGCAGCAAGCTCTGTATGCTTTTGTTTAATCTCCGCTTTATAGACGCGGTCGATATGCTTTGTCAGCTCGCCGAGCATATCGTTAAAGCTTCTGGAAATTTGCCCAAGCTCGTCCTCTTTCTCGTCTTGGATGCGTGCGGACAAGTCGCCGTTCTCCACTTTGCGCATAAATCGTATTATTTTATTCGTTCGTTTCGCGAAATTGATAACAACCAAGGTCGGAACTAGCAGCACCATAATGATACAAATGATACTAATCAATGTAATCGTGTGCTTCAAGCCTTGATAGGCAGCAGCTACCTCCGCCTTTGGCGCTACACCAACTACGGTATAACCCGCTTCGGTTTGCGTGAACATCTTGACATAAGATTCCTGCTCAAGCATCACAGTGTCATTCAAGGAATCAATTTTATCGATATAAGGGTACCGTTTACCATAAAAGTTGTCTGAGGAATCGAAGAGCACTTCCCCTGTTGGTCCGAGGACAAGAATGTAGCCCTTTAATTGCTCTTTATAGCTCTCAAGTGCTTTTTGAATCCGTTCTGAGTTGAAATAAACGAGCAGCTGCCCTAGGTTTTTCAACGTATTTTTGTCCGTAATGGGGACACGTATCGCGAATAGCTTTGGATCCTGCTGTCCAATTGCCGTTCGTACCCATGCATTCGGCAGCGTTACTTTACTTGCTTCCATCGCCATGGCATCCGGGATATAGGAATGTGCGGCATTCGTAGATATTAACTTCGTTACATGCCCCTGCTTGTATGCGTACAAAAACTGCTTTTCCGAGCTGTATAGCAGCAGGTTCTCGATATCGGCATCATTTTCAACCTTATTTTCAAAATAATCCAGCCCCTTCGGCATGTCGATATTAATAGAAGAGGCATATTGATCCAATTGATAATTGATGTAATCCTCGAACGGATTTTGAAGAAAGTAAGTAAGATGAAGAGATAAGGCTTCATTCCGATACACATCAAGCATAATGGACTCCACCGATTCAAATTTACGAGCCATGTAACTATTCACGCTATCGATCGCTTTTTTCTGATTTTCAAGCTCATTGCGTACAATCGATTCTGACATGACATTAAACATAAAATACGAAAAGGTTACGATCGTCACTGTTGTGATCAATGCAAACAACAAAATCATTTTCATGAAAAGATTATTTTTGACATAGTTGCGGTACAAGCTTTTTGCCTTCAAAATAAGCTCCTTTCCCGTGAATGATCGTTGCTCTATAGGTTGATCGGAGTTCACGATATGGGGTACAAGGTTTAATAATACTTCAGTATGATTTGCTGGCACAAGTATGCTCCTTAATAATCGGCAATTGAAGGGTACGGTTGAATGGCGCCTCGGAAGGGGCGTATAATGTAAAGGTGAGAGAATCCGCAAGATTGGAGATGAGAGCATGACAATTGGTAAAATGCTTCGAAATGTTTCCGTCGGACTGATATTCGGCATACTGGCCATTGGATTACTGCCGTTTCTGGTCATCTTTAACTGGGCGGAGATGCTCAATCTTGTCGAACTCGAAACCTCGCCATTATTTATGCTTCTTGGACGATTTATTAGACCGACCGTTCGCAAGAAAAGCATGAACAGCGTGAACAGCATGGACAGTCAGGAACACAAACAAGAGCTCAATCAATAAATAAGCAGCAGCCTAAACCGTTTGCATGAACGGAGACCCGGGAGAGCACCTTATTTTGGTGGCATTCTTCCGGGTCTTTCTTTCTCGCTTAAACGAGCGATTTATAGTAAAATGGGGCGATGCAACACTATACGATTATGAGGTGCCCTTATGTCCATTAGCTTCACAACATCCATTATCAGCCGCTTAAAAAGAGAAATCGCTGACATGCAACAGCAAACCAGCAACGATAAAAGCAAAAAAGAGAAAGCTCTCTCTAAAATAAAACAACTGCAAAAAAACATCAAAATGAGCTCTTCCCCCACCGACCTTAGCAGCAAGATGACTCAAATTACGAAATTAAACGAAGAGGTAGCCAGAATTGATGCTTCGCAGGCTGCTTTAACTAAACAATTAGCTGCAAAAAATGCAGAGCTTCGGCAGCAGCTTGCCAAAAACGAGCAAAAAAGCGAAAAATAGCTTTAGCATAGAGACCTTTCACAAGTTCAAATGAGCTTGCGAAGGGTCTTTTTGTTATCGGCTTGATATGGTGAGATTGTCCATTCCTCGTATACTTTAACCAAACGCGCGCATCCTATGGAAAAAAAGCAGGGCGGGGATTGTATGCATACAGTTTGGAAAGGTGCGATTAGCTTTGGATTGGTTCATGTGCCTGTTAAAATGTTTACAGCAACAGAAGATAAGGATATTCATTTCCGCCAAATACATAAGGTTTGCGGCATGCCTATTTCCTATGTGAAGACTTGTCCTCACTGCGATGAAGCCGTTAAACCAGAGGATATCGCTAAAGGTTTTGAATACGAGAAGGACAAGTTTGTCCTCTTTAATGAAGAGGAGCTTGAAGCGCTAAAGCCTGAATCTGCACGGGTTATTCAAATTCTCGACTTTGTCGATTTAACGGATATCGATCCTCTCTATTATCAAAAAGCATATTACCTCTCCCCCGACATGTCAGGGGCTGGAGCTTATACGCTGCTGCTTGAAGCAATCAAGCAAACAGGTAAAATCGGCATCGCCAAAATATCGATCCGCAGCAAAAGCAGCTTGGCGGCGATTCGCGTTGTCGGAAACTGCTTATGCATGGAGACAATGCATTATCCAGATGAAATTCGGCCGCTAGCAGAAGTGCCTAACCTGCCTGGGCTTTCTAATGTCAATGAAAAGGAACTGCAAATGGCCAAACAGCTCATTGAGCAGCTGTCTGAACCGTTTCATCCTGAAAAATATACCGATGATTACCGGGCTGCCATGCTTGAAGCTATTCAGCATAAAATGGCGGGCGAAAGCGTTGATATGGTTTCGGCTCCGGCTGTTGGTCGGACAAATGTCATTGACTTAATGGCAGCGCTTCAAGCTTCCCTCGAAGCGGCCAAAACACCACCTGCTGCTCCAAAGAAAAGGAAGAGCACCACTAGAAAAACGAAGGATGCCGGATAATGAACACGATGTCTTTGCTTCCTCTGCCGAAGGTGCCCATGGCGCCAGTTACTTCACCCGATATCCCTACTGGCTCGGAGTGGGGATATCAAATCAAATGGGATGGCGTTCGCACGCTCGCTCGATTAGATGGCAGCGGCGGTGTTGAACTATTTTCCAAACGAGTAGAGCCGAGAAATACCACTTTCCCTGAAATTGTAGCTCTCTTGTCTCCGCTGCGTGTTGGGCCTTGCATCCTTGATGGTGAAATCGTCTATTTTGACGGTACTCGTCCAAACTTTCAGCGCAGCCGCCTAGGTGTACAGAAAAGGTCAGGCAATGATGATCTCTTATTCGTCATGTTTGATATGCTCAATGATAACGGTGAAGATTTGCGCAGCTTTCCCTTCCGTGATCGTTACAGCAGGCTTGCTGCCAAGTTTCCTGAAAAATCGCCGCGCCTGTTCGTCACCGACTTGTTTGATGATGGTCAGTCCTTATGGGAATGGCTTATCGAGCGGGAGTGGGAAGGGCTCATATCGAAGCGTCTGGATAGTCCTTACAGCGAGGGCAAAGGCCATAAAGATTGGTTCAAGAAACGGAAGGAAGTACGAATCGTCGCGGACGTTGTTGGGGTGAAATTAAGGGATGGCCTCGTGTCGAGCCTCGTGCTGCAATATGAGAATAAATATATTGGGCATGTGTCGGGGCTCGACAACGCGTCCAAAAAACTGCTGCTCCAGTTCATGCATGACCACCCGGGAGATTGCCCCTTCCCGTCGCTTTCGCAAGGCATGAAGAAATCCGACGTAGTCTGGCTTGCCGTACATTTCCCATGCAGGGTGACCGCACTCGAGTTTACGGATACGGGCCTGCTTCGCCAGCCGAAACTGCTAGGTTTCGGTGCGGGAGACGGCGAGGTTTAGCGCTGATGAGAAGTTTGATCGGACGATTAAAGAGGAGGTTGCCCCACAAGATCATACTACTTGCGGGACAACCTCCTCTTACACTTTACCTCCCACAACCCGCCAAATACCCCACTATTCGCTGATTGAGTAAAAATAGCGCTAGAATCTAGACCTATTTTCAACAAACATGAGCTTTTCGCGGAAATAGGTCTAGAAAGTAGGCTTATTTTGAAAAACTGACTTCCTCTTGTGCTTCAGAGCCGCACCGTACCGCAAAGCAACTTCCCAATGCAGCTACTCCTTAAGTCCTTCATATATCGCGTGGAGCAAACGGTGCGTTTCATCGCAGCTGTATTCCCAGAACATTACGCCGCCAAGCTCACTCGCTTTCACATACTCACATTTATGATGCAGCGATTGTTCGTCGTCATAGGAGATAAAGCTGCTTCCGTCGTAGAGGTATGGCGCCTTCGCTTCGTCGTCCCAATATCGAACATAATTGTTTTTATTGATGTATTCCGCAGCAAGCTTGGTGAAATCTGGTCCATATCCGCCTGTGCTGCCCGCCATTTGATGAAGCCCATTCGCACGATTAGGAACGTTATGCCAAACCCGAGTATAAAACGCCGCGCCAATAACGATCTTTTCCTTCGGCACGCCTGCTCGGATGAACAAGTTAACGGATGCATCCGTACTGATGCGGAATAAATCCCCGGTTGGAGTATACAGATTCGTATGATGCCCCGTTAAAATTTGAAATCCACCGCGCATATCATAGGTCATCAGCTGAACAAAATCCAAGTATTGCTGGACTTGATCCATTTCCGTACCGTCTACGTAATATTGGTCCGCGCCTGCCGCAATCGTAAGCAAATAATGTTTTCCGTCACTTGCGCCCTTCTCGTCCAAAGCTTCGCGGATGGTTTTGAGCAGCAGAGTAAAATTGGTCTTATCATCTGGACTCGACGCTATGCCCGCTTCACCATAACAAGGATATTCCCAGTCGAGATCGACTCCATCGAATGGAAAGTTGGTTAATACACGAACCGCCGAATCTGCGAAGCGGCTCCTCCCTTCAGCGGTAGATGCAGCTTCAGAAAACCCGCCTGCGCTCCATCCGCCGACAGACAATAGAATAGTCAGCTCTGGATGCTCGTGTTTAATCTTGCGAAGAACATCAATATTTTTCAAATGCTCTGTAATAATTTCATCATTGCGCACATGGCCAAATGCCACATTCAAATGGGTAAGCTTCGTTAAATCTTCCCGCGTCATATCTGGAAGCTTCGAATCTGATGCATAACCCGCCACAATATATTTTCGACTTGCCATTACGTATCACTCCGTTTCGTTGGCTGCTGCCATATGCTAGTGAGAATCTGCAATGCTTCTTTTCCCGTACCGATCTTATATCCTGATGCTGTATAACGAATTTGATCTTGGTTATCCAGTACGAGCAGATGCGGGAAACCCGCTTCGCTAGCTGGCGGCACTGCTATAAAGTCCGGCAAAGACGCATAAGTGGAATCACGAACAAACACGGTACGCGAAGGCAATCCCTTATAACGAGAAGGATCAAAAGATGCCGTCCATTCGGAATCACCTACGACAAGCACAATCGGCGCTCCAAGCTCGGTCAAAGGCTCAGCAAGCTCGCTAAGTTCACGGAATAAATGTTTGGTAGGCTCACGTTCTGGCTCCAGCCAAGCAACAATCGCCCCATTCATACCGATAAGCTCACCAATCGATTGGTCTGAACCATCGAGCATCGTAAACGTATCGTTTCTGTTCAGCGTCCCGAGTACTGGAATACCTTGCTTCGCACTTCGGAAAGTCAACGGAATATCCATTTGTTCTCCTGCACGCAGCTCAAAATAGGAAAAGCGAACGCATGCGGTACCATCCTTTAACCGAATACCTGTGGTCAATCGATAGCTGCCTTGCGCAAGCTCGAACGGCTCATCATATACATCTGATTTACCATTAGGGTAGACCAACGTTTTATATATGCCGTTCTCCAGCCGGGCGAACGTGAAGTTCTCAGAGTATGAAGCTGCCGGAGCTTCATCGGATGACTTGTTATCTTTAAGAAGTCGCAGCTTGCCGTTTTCCTTCTGCTCCAATTGCTGCATCGCTCGATTTGCAAATAACGCATCCTGCCAGCCACCGTTAGCCATCGCCATGTATTGCGGCTTCTGCTCACTCGGATGCAAGCGTGCTGGAATGCCTATGCTGCGGCAGATCGCCACAAACATAATATCGAGAGAAGCCTGATCCCCTTTCTTGATCTTAAAGGTACCAACTGGGTTGCCTCTGCCCTTCAGATTAGGAAGGTCCTCCCACAACGACCACTCTGAATCCAGATGGCGTATAAGCTCAGCAGTATTTTGCCGGAACGATACCACTTGGGCTTCAGTAAACACCTCTTGGAAAAAATGCTTATAAGGCACGATCATTTCATATAACACTCGCGGACAAAGGATATACCGCAAGAAGATGTCTTCGGGAAGCTCGCCGCGCTGCGACAGAGAACCGATGAGATGATCGTCAAGCTCCTTGCGGAACGAATCGGAAAGATCTTTCTCGTTCAAGCTCTCCAGCAGCTTAAGCGGCCATTCTCCAAATTCAGCGGAGCGTTCCTGCAAGAAGGCTGCGATCTCGCGGCTATTTCCCCGTGCCTTACGCAGCACATCCCACACCCGCTCCTGCGGAAGACCAGCAGCCGCGGCAATATCCGACGCCTGCGCTTCGCTTAGAAATGTTTGTTCATAGCTGCTGCGGATGTTCGTGCCTTCTTCCAGGCGGCTATTATGCCGCTGAACCTTCTCCTCGGAAAGCAAATCGAGAGCTTTACCATTACGTTCAGGAGGTGGAACCATATCAAAGTCAGTTATCACTTCGGGCTGCTGCACTTGATCCAGAACGATATCGAAGCGCACACGATCACTAACTGTAATCTTCTTTTCTCCCCACTTGCCATCCATCACAGCACGAATCAACAGATCTCCGTAGCCTGTCTTAAACGCAGCCTCACCCAGCTCGTTTGTCTTCAGCTCAGCAATCGGATAAAATTCAGCCATATTGTAGAGCTCGAAATAAACATTCGCGCCGCTGACCGGTTGGTTCAGCTCATCCTTCACAGCGACAGTGATGCTTCGAGTAGGCGCATAACCTTCAAGCAAATTAATTTCTGTAAACCAATTATCCGCAAGCGTAATATCCTCAGGGCCCGGGTAATTTGCGAATACCCGAGTATTGATCAGCATTGCCCGCCGGGCTGGAGGAGTGAACCAGCCTTGATCAAGGCGAGCTTCCGGCTCACAGGCGCCGATATAGTGCCACTGCCCGTCAGCCCAAGCTTCTACCCAAGCATGGTTATCGTCACAATGTGCCCAGCGCGGGGTGTACACTTGGCGAGCAGGAATGCCAATGCTCCGAAGCGCTGCAACAGCAAGTGTCGATTCCTCACCACACCGGCCTCGAGCATTTCGAATCATCGTAAGCGGCGAGATCGTCCGCAGATCGCTGCCAATGTAGTTCGCCTTCTCATGGCACCAGTAGTTCGTCTCCAGAATCGCATCTTCCATCGACAAATGCGCGGTACGCTCCGCCAGTTCACTGTACAAGATACCGCGTGAATCCTCGATGTTCTCCGTGTTCACACGGTAGGGCAACACAAAATGCAGGAAGAGATGATCCGGCACCCGTTTCCCCCAAGGCACTTTTCCCCGAATGTCCAGCGTCTGCCGCACATGGCTTAGAAATAACGTACCGTCATAATCAGCCATATCGTTTACAGGCATATAGGCGTACAAATATTTGAGCGCCCATGTCTCTTCATCCGTCAGCGGCTGCTGAAATATATCGAACAGCTCATGCTCTCTCGCCTTAGCTAGCAGCTGCTTCTCACGAAACTTGCGTTCAATCAGCTCCATCGACGCTTGCTCTAATGAAAATACAGAGGTTTGCAATGTCATGCGTACTCACTCCTTCCATAGCTTTCCGTCTTGCCTAATGCAGAAGCTCGACTTCCCATCGCTAGACAGCGTTGTGATTTGGAACATGGAGCGGGTCGTCTCAATGACAGGCGTTATGCTCCACTGCTCCCCGCCATGCATCAACGATCCCGCATCCGCAGTAAATTCACCGTGACTTGCGAAGTAATTGCGCTCACGATAATAGAGCTTGCGCAGCTCCCACTTTATGCGTTCATCCGGCGGCTGTTCGAACGAATCCGGGCCATCTTCCCCTGCAAACATGACATAACCCCATAGCTCAGGATAATGCATATTAATAAGTCCCATCGGAGACCATACCCAGTTGTCCTCTGGATAGGATTTGCCCGTATCCGGATTGATGATCTTGCGGTATTCGCCATCCTTCACTTCAACGCGCCATTCAACGCGGGAGAAATTGACGCGCCAAAACTCGCCATTTACTGGCGCTCTGCCTTCAGGCGCGCATTCGCGCAAGCTTTTCCAAGGCATCGCTACCTCAATGCTCCACTTCCGATTCGCTGCTTCCGGCCGATTCAGCTCGCCGTCAATATGTACGGCTGTCTGAAGCCCGTTAATGTCCCAGCCGTTAATCGGCGGACCACCGTCGCGGTATGGCTTAACCAGCAGCAGGTCCCACACGGTATTCAGCGCGTTAATTTCAAACTCATAATAATTGTGGCTGTCGCCATCGGGATCAATAAATATTTCAAAATCATTATCATAAAAAATGACCGAATCCCGCTCCGTCAACGTCGCCCAAATCTCGTCTTCAATCAATTCTGCCGCAAAATAGAAATAGTCGTCATCCCACAGCATTTTCACGCGGGTCTGCTTCGCAGGTTTGGGCCGAAGATCGCCTTCAATATCTACAAAATCATCCGTCCAGTCCGCTGCTGCCCAGAACGGCTTATCTACTCGCCCGTCAAGAATTAGCGGCTCCGCCGCGCGGCGACATACATAATGTTTGGGTGCATATTCGATGTTCGGTTCCTGCAATCCGCTTAAATTCATGTTATCCCTCCGTTTGAATTGCTATGAATCTATGAAAACGATGAAGCTCGCTTAAAGTACACATTCATGCCAGAAGCGGCGCAGGTTGTCCATCGCAATGCGGGAGGCGGATTTGCACTCTTCCATGCCTTCGAATTCGATCGTCATATAACCATCGTAACCCGATTCCTTAATAAGCTTGACGATTTTACGGATCTCAATATCCCCTTGACCTACAATCGCCCCGCGCAGGTAGTTACCGTTCGAGGTCAAAAACCAATCACCGTCACCCGGATGCTGATCATATGGACGGAAGTAGAAATCTTTGAAATGGATAAGTGATGCATAAGGCAAGTTTTTCTTAACGCCGATGATCGAATTCTCATCTACGCACATAAAGTTGCCAATATCGAGAGTCGTCTTGAAATTCGGCCGGTTTACCGCATGAAGAACACGTTGAACCCGGTCGCTGGACTGTACGCTGAAGCCATGATTCTCTATCGTCGTTGTAATGCCGTATTGCGCGGCATAGTCCGCGATGAGCTGGCTGCCCTTCACCATGAGATGCAGGTTCTCCTCGAACCACTGAATCGTCATCTTCTCCGGTGGAATGGTGAAGGCGGTTACATCATGCCGCATATGATTCATGCCGAGTCGATGCACAAGATCAACATGCAGCTTGACCCGCGTGACTTCCTCTTCAAACAATTGCTCCGTATCCTGCACGAAGTTCGCCGGCATCGAATAGTTGGAGAGGGCAATGCCAACCTCCTTTGCTTTCTCACGTACAGCATCCGCCAGCTCAGGGTTGTCAACGAGCGTATAGCCATATGGAACAATCTCCATATGCTCGCCGCCGTTACCCGCTATCCAAGAGATGGCATCAAGAATGCTCATCTCTCCCGATTTTATGGCGCTTAACAAGCTGTAAGAACTTAATCCAATTTTCATCGTTTCTTCCTCCTAAGTAGACAGATCACTTGATTAGTTATGCGTTACAACTGCGCCTGAACCACCATACATATCAAGCTCCTCATCAAATTCCAGCTTAAGCACGGTCACTTGATTGTGAGTGTCTTCCGCTGTCAGATGAATCCATGTCGTCCCCGGAATATTGAACCACGGCACCCCGCCATGAATTTCATGCGTAAGCTCTTTGCCGGAATGCAGCACCGTAATCTTTTTGACCTTGTTGCATAATCCCTTTAGGCATACATTCTCTTTCGGATCATCATACACAAACAGATACAGTGACTTTTTATCTTTGGATATGGTGCTGCCGCCCAAATAATAGCGGGTCATAATGCCTTCATCCGTCCCAAACACCGCTTCTTCGTGCGTTCGAATCCATTCGCCTAATCCCAGCAAAATATCCTCTTGCCGTTTATCTACCGTTCCATCCTCCATCGGCCCGATATCAAGCAGCATGTTGCCGCCTAGGGTAATGCAATCACAGAACATTCGAATGATTTGATTTAATGATTTATATTTATCGTCCGTCGGCACATACCCCCACGAACTATTAATGGTTGTGCAAAACTCCCAAGGCCCCTCCGGCCGCGTTATCGGAATCCCTTGCTCCGGCGTCTTGTAATCCCCGTAACCTTGCAGGCGTGAGTTGATAATAATGTCTGGGTTAAACGATTGCAGATATTGCTTGAATTCGGGCAAATTCCACTGCTCAGCGCTGCGTTCCCAATCGCCGTCGAACCAAAGAAGATCAACCTTCCCATAGTTCGTTAAAACTTCCCGCAGCTGATCATTGTTAAACTTTAGAAAAGCATTCCACTTTTCTTCATCCTGAACACCATCTATCGGGCTCGAAAATTTATTAACCTTAGACAAGTCATCCGGCACCTTGCCGCCTTCAAACACAGATGGATAATCGGGATGCGACCAGTCGATAAGTGAATAATACATCCCAAGTCGAATCCCTCTTTTCGTGACGGCTTCCGCATATTCCTTGATCAGATCCCGCTTTGCCGGCGTTTTCTTCACAACGCTAAGGTCACTGTACTGTGTATCAAACAATGCTACGCCATCGTGGTGCTTGGTCGTAAGCACTGCGTACTTCGCTCCCGATTGCTCAATTAAATCAGCCCATTTGTCCGCATCGAACTTCGAAGCCGTAAAGCCGTCCAATTGTTTCATATAATCGTCATAGCTCATTCTTCCGTTATAGAACGACCATGACTCCGATACACCATCTACTGCATAAATACCATAATGTATAAAAATACCTAGCTTAGCTTCCTTAAACCATTGCTGCATAGCAGACTACCCCTCTCGATTAACGAATCCGAAACACATGCGCGATTGGTGCTTGTTCTGAGTATTCATTCACTGGCAAACGGACAATAATGCCGTTTTCTGCTTGGCTGTACTGCAAATGGTCTTGTCCACCTACGAGATCAATCTGGCTGAAAGACTTCTGTATAGGGAGGTATAATTCCTCTTTCACAGCTTCTTTTTCATCCTTGTACAAATAAAAGGCATAAACCGTATCTCCTTTTCTCGTAAAGTGGCAATTGTCAGCAGAAAAAGGCTCACAAATTCGTGTTCCATAGATTGCCTCACCATAAACCTTCAACCAATCGCCCATCCCTTTGATACGGCTAATGGCTGTAGTCGATAACCTGCCGTCAGGCTGCGGACCAACATTCAATGCCAGGTTTCCGCCTTTCGCAACGATTTCAACGAGCAGATGGATCAGCTGTCGAACCGTCTTGTACTTGTCCTCATAACGGAAGGAGAATGAGGTGCCCATCGTAATACAGCTCTCCCACGGCACATTAAGCGGACGTTCAGGCAATGTCTGCTCTGGTGTTATGACATTTTCATAAGGGCCGCCGATGGTACGATCAGCCGAGAGCAGCCAAGGCTGAATTTCCCGCGCCTTCTCAACCACCTCGCCTAATCGGATGTTTTGATCGCGGTAATCGTTAACCCATCCTGCATCGAGCCATAACATATCGATGCGGCCATATTTCGTCATCAACTCCATAATTTGCGCATGGGTGAACTGCACGAATTGCTCCCACAAATGTGGATATTGCTTCGGGTCATAGGAAGGCCCGCGCGCGGTAAACGACCCACGCTCCATGCCTGGCGCCCAGTAATATGGCGTATGCCAATCTGCCTTCGAGAAGTATGCTGATATAGCTAAGCCCTTTGCGCGGAAAGCATCAAACAGCTGCTTGCAAATATCGGCGTACTTATGCGAATGGAAAGGACAATCAGGGCTCGTAATCCGGTAATCCGTCGTATGGGTATCCCACATGCAGAAGCCATCATGATGCTTGGTTGTAAAATTTAAATACTTAAAGCCATTCTCCGCAGCAAGATTTGCCCATAGCTCAGGCTGAAAGCGAAGCGGGTTAAAGGTTTTGTTTAGCCCAAAATACTGCCGCTTCAATTCCTCTGCGTCTACATTCCAATCGATGCCATCGCGTGACCATTCCTCATCCTTGTCACTAAGCGCCCATGATTCAACTACACCTAACTGTGAATAAGGCCCCCAGTGCATCATAAGGCCCAGCTTCTGATCCTTGAACCACTCCAGCCGCTCCTGCAGAAGCGGGTCCTCTGGCTTTACCCATTGCTCTTCACTGCTGTAATTGTGGACACCTTGCTCAACAACTTGCTCTATTTCGTCTGTCGTCTTTATTTCGCTCATGGTTACCTCCAAGTATAGTAGGACTTTCGTAAGCTTTACGTTCATTGCCTTCTTCTGCTCTATGTCCAAATTGTAAATTTGTTGCTATGATTAGTAGCGACGAAAAGGATTGATCGATCATAGGGGGCAGACGATATGAAACGAAACTACTTCAAATCCAAACTGTTTTTAAAATACATCTGGTCCTACTTGTTTATTTTACTTATCCCATTAGTACTTATGACGATATTTATCTATCAAAACGCAGTAACCAATCTACGTACTGAAATTGAGCAATCTCGCCTCGGCCAGCTCACGCAAGCCAAAGTTATTGTTGACGGGCGGATGAAAGAGCTAAGTGAAATTGCTTCACGCGTCTCGTATGACAAGAGGCTGACTCCGTTTCGGGTTCACGATTCTTATTACAGCGGTGAAGCGATACAAGCACTGGATCAATACAAAGCGACCAGCTCTATCATTAGCGAGATGTTCTTGTATTTTCACAAGGATGCAAATATTTATTCCGCGAAGGGTCTATCGAGCATGGATGTATTCGCAAACACCTTTACCTTTCACAATTGGAGCAAAGACACTATTTTTCAAGATTTGAATACGGTTAAATATCCTACGATGCGTCCAGCTGACACCGTAGTCCTAAGCGCTAATTTGCAGGATTCGATGCTCGCTTATCTTGTTCCCATTACGCCGTACAACCCTAATCCACATGGAACGATTATGTATCTAATTAAAGAATCAGAGCTTACGAGTTTAATTGATTCGATTCTAGGCAATTATCAAGGCTTGACTTATATTTTGGACAACAAAGGTCAAATTCTAGTAGACAATCGCCAGGGCGAAGCCTTAACGAATGCAGAGGCGCAGTCTCTATATAGTCTCGCGCCAGGCATTCACGATAAAACCTTAAATGGCAAGCCGCATTCCATCGTATCCGTAAAATCGGAAAATAATGGCTGGACTTATGTCACCGTCATGCCAAGTTCCCAGTTTCTCAGCAGCGTAGTGCATGTCCGCAGCTTCATCGTCATGCTGTTCCTCATCGTTGTGGTCGTTGGAGCGGCGATTGCCCTCGTGCTTGCTAGAATGCAATACCTGCCGATCTCTACGCTTGTAGAGTTCGCAAATTCCAAATCCAAGCCGAAGCATTCCGCTGATCAATCAACCGAAAACGGGAACGAGCTTGATCGAATCCGAACAGCGCTG
Organism: Paenibacillus sp. 01T47; assembly: GCF_056398245.1. NCBI lineage: Bacteria > Bacillati > Bacillota > Bacilli > Caryophanales > Paenibacillaceae > Paenibacillus > Paenibacillus sp. 01T47. Next base: position 33,842 of record NZ_JBFTPA010000013.1, on the reverse strand, counting down.
CAGCAATACAGCTCGCGAGTTGATCTTCAAGAGCCATACGCTCGCAATCACTTTTTGTCCATGCTGCTGAAATATGGGAATGCGCAAAGTCTTTCACCAGAGCTGCAAGAGGCCTTCGATCTTCATTTCGACCAATCTCATCACTTTGTTATGGTGATTGGCTGGGATGAAATCGAAGATACGCAAGAGGAACGACAGGAGCGGCAAGAAATGATAGAACTGCTCTCCCAAATCGAATTCCCGGAGCTGGCTGCTCATGCCTATGGCGTAGAGCTCCCTCAGCTGGATCAGCTTGCACTCATTATTAGCTTTAATAGGGATCAAGCCGAGCAGGAATTGGTTCCTGTGCGCCACATTGCTGAAGCGGTGCTCTACACGATACTAGAGACGTTTGATGTTACGCCTACGATTGGCGTTGGAACCTGCTATTCAAGCCCTGACCAGCTGAATCAGTCCTTTATTGAAGCTTGCTCAGCTTTTGAACTGCAAGCGACAAGCGGTCATGGCACGATCACTTATTTCGAGAAGCTGCAAGATACACCGGATCATACCTTCTGGATACCGAATAATTCGCTGCTCAAGCTTTCTCAAAGCTTGAAGCAAGGAAGCTATGATGTAGCTGCGCAAATGATCAGCCCATCGATCCGCAGCCTGCAATCATCCGAGCTGTCTGCCCTGCTCAAACGCTGCATATGCTTTGACATTTTGAATACGATGCTAAAAACCGCATCCGAGCTTGGCATTCAAAATGTGATTCAAGACATGGCTCCTAATATGATTTACAGCCATTCCTTGGATGAAATCGAGACTGGCTTTCTGAATCTCGCCTCCCGAATCTGCAATCAAGTGGAGCGCAACAATCAGAAGGAGGAGCAATCACAGATTGATCGGATCGTTTCCTATATCGATGAGCATTTTAGAGACCATACGCTCAGCCTAGAAACGATTGCATATGAGTATGCCATTTCGCCATCACATGTGAGCCGTTCATTTAAGGAAAAGATGGGCCTTAACTTCATCCAATACATTTGGCAAAAAAGAATGGAAGAGGTTATGCATCATCTGAAAACGACAAACGCACCGCTTAAGGACATCATTATTCAAGTCGGCTATTTGGATACGCCTAACTTTATACGCAAATTTAAGAAAGAAACCGGCTATACGCCTGGTCAATATCGCAAGCAATTCTGGGAGAACGAACAGGCGCAATTGCTTTCTGATTCAGATGATGAATAATAAACAAAACCCGGTCAGCATTTCGCATGACCGGGTTTTTGCTGTTTCTGGGTTCATGCTCTTGTTCGTTTATTTATCTGTCAATTATCTGTCGTATGCGCTTTGGTAAAGCTCAGCAATACGGTTTCCGCCCATTTTTTTAATTTGCTCTAAATACTTGTCCCAATTGGAGAGCGGCTCCTGTCCCGTTACGAACTTCGCTTCCATCTGTGTAACGTAAGTGTTCAGATCAGATAACAAAGCAGAGGCCTCAGTTTGCTCTTCATTTGTCAAATAAACGTTAGGGTAAGGCGGTTTTGCGATTGGCGTAAGCTTCTCTGCATTTTGCTTATCGATCCATAGATCGAATTCGCTACGAAGGCCTACGGCAACATCGCTTGAGTTCATACCCGGCGTTAGAATACCATAGTTTGGTGTCATCGTTCCGCGGTATTCTTCACGGTCGATGCCGCCTGGAACAGGAAGCCATTCCTTTTCATGCGTTTCCTTGTTTTTATATTTCCACAGAAGGTTCTCAGGACCTTGATTGAACAAGGTAGCGCCTTCATAGCTGTATAGGTAATCTACCCAACGCATAGTTGCCTCTGGAGCCGGATTGCTGCTTGTGATGGCGAAGGTACCATTCGCTGAAATACCAGGGTGCTTGCCATAGACAGGAGAATCAGCAATTTCACTTTTCACTGGCGTCATCAACGGGTTGTCTTCGCTTGGTTCGCCGCCTAACGTAAAGTAAGGGTAATAGTCGTTGAACAAAGCAATTTGATTGTTTTTCCCTTTTGCTTTCTTCTGTTCACCTGTTTGCGAGAAGGTCTCGTGGTCCAGCAATTCCTCTTTCCATAGACGGTTGAGGAACGTTAAATATCCTTTGTAACCCTCTTCTTGTGGCGTGTAATGTACTTTGCCATCCTTATCGGCATAAACGACCTCATCATAAATGCCCCAGAAACCGAGGAAGTACATGCGCAAATCGTTCAGTTTGTCGGATGTGAGCGGAATTTCATCCTGCTTACCGTTTCCATTCGGGTCTTCAGTCTTAACACGCTTCAGATAGGTGTACAGCTCTTCTGTCGTCTTAGGCTCTGTTGCCCCAAGAGTTTTCAAGAACTTGCCGTTGTACCACATCGGACCGCGGTACCAGACTGCTGCTAAGTCAACGTTCGGCAGCGCATAAATATGTCCATCTGGCGTGGTGAACGACTTGCGGATGTCCGGATTATCATCAAAGATCTTTTTAATATTTGGCGCGTAGCCTTCATCAATATATTTTTCAAGAGGAATAAGAACACCTTGAGTTCCGTAAGTGACTTGTTCTGCAGGTTTCAGATCCGCAGCATAGAACATATCCGGCAAATCTCCGCTTGCAAATACTAGATTTTTCTTGGTCGCAAAGCTGTCGATCGGGGCGTTCTGGTATTCCAGCTTAATGCCTGTCAGTTTCTCCATCTCTTGTAGTACAGGCATTTTGTTCCAGTCAGCAACGCCAACGTCCTGTGACATCATCTTCAAGGTAATCGGTTTACTGACAACCGGAAACCCTTCTTTGTTAACCCCGTCAGCCGTATTGGACGCGGACGTTTTGGAACCTGTATTGCTGCTATTCGTTTTCTCCTCATTGTTCGGCGAACCACATGCCGCTAATACGGAAGCAAGCAGCGTAATGCTGAGTAACAAAGATGATGCTTTTTTTAGCTTTTTCATCCTAAACCCTCTCCCTTTTTTCATATTATTTATGAGCAAAATCAGCCCTTAACGGAACCAATCATGACACCTTGCACAAAGTAACGCTGAAGAAATGGATAAACGGCGATAATCGGTGCTGTCGCTACGATAATAACCGCGTATTTGACCAGCGCCGCAATCTCTGCCTTACTGTTGAGAGCCGACGCCGTAGAAGCATCCATTGCGCCGCCGCCCTGAGCCGACATCTCCTGCAAAACAAGAATTTGCCGCAGCACGAGCTGCAAAGGATATTTTGCGGCATCATTCAAATAGATGAGTGCCGAGAAGTAGCTGTTCCAGTTGCCAACACCATAGAACAAAGCCATAACGGCAATGATTGGCATTGACAGCGGCAAAATGATTTTGACGAACAGCCGCAGGTTGGTGCACCCGTCAATTTGGGCAGCCTCTTGCAGTTCTTTTGGTATAGAGGATTGAAAAAACGTGCGCGCTACAATGATGTTCCAGATTGAAGCGGCCGAAGGAATAACGATCGCCCATATCGTATTCACCATTCCGAGTTCCTTGATGAGCAAGTAACTTGGTACGAGCCCTCCTCCAAAAAACATCGTGACGAGGAACATCCCCATAAAAAAGTTGCGTCCCATAAAGTCTTTGCGGCTTAGAGCGTAGGCAGCAGGCAGTGTAACGAATAAATTGATCGACGTACCTACTACCGTATAAAGAATGGTGTTGCCGTAACCTGTCCATATACTGGAGTTTTGGAACACCCTCTTATAACCTTCAAACGTAATGCCTTTTGGCCACAGCCACATCTCGCCGGAACCCACCAATTTCGGATCGCTTATCGAAGCGCTAATCATATAAATGACAGGATAGGCGACTACAATAAAAGCGAGAAATACATAAATATAGTTGCATATCAGAAACACTTTATCTCTTCCGGACTCTTTAACGGCGGAAATCATCGGTCATACCCCCTTCTTCTACCACAGGCTGTTTTCGTTGGTGCGTCTTACAATCTGATTGACAAGCACTAAAATAATGGCGTTAATGACGGAATTGAACAGGCCGATCGCCGTCGAGAAGCTATACTGGGCATCGACAAGCCCTGATCGGTATACGAAGGTTGAAATGACATCGGATGCTCCCATGTTAAGCGAGTTTTGGAGCAGCAATATCTTCTCAAATCCAACCCCAAGCAAGCTTCCCATGTTCAGAATTAAAAGAATGGTCATCGTAGGGATAATCGTCGGAATGTTAATATGAAGCACCCGTTGGAAGCGTGAAGCTCCGTCTATAATGGCTGCCTCATGCAGACCCGGGTCTACTCCTGAAAGCGCAGCCAAATATATGATTGTTCCCCATCCTGCGCTTTGCCAAACACCAGAGAATACGTACATCGTCTTAAACCACTTCGGGTCCGTCAAGAAATCTGGAGCATCAAATCCAAGCCACTCAATAAGATGTGTCACTATTCCCGATGAAGGCGACAAGAACGTAATGATCATGCCTGCCATAACAACGACTGAAATGAAATGCGGCGCATAAGTGACGGTCTGAGCCATTTTCTTGAAGGAACCACCCTTCAGCTCATTGAAGGCAAGCGCCAGTATAATCGGTATTGGAAACCCAATAGCGAGTTCATACAGGCTAATACTTAACGTGTTCCATATCAAGTCCCAAAAGTAATAAGAATGAAAAAATCGGACAAAATGGTCGAAACCGACCCAAGGGCTTCCGAAAATCCCTTTCGTTGGTATGAAGTTCTTAAATGCGATTTGTATGCCGTACATCGGACCGTAAGAGAAGATTAGAAAGTAGAAAAATGCGGGTGCAATGAATAAGTACAATTCCCAATTTTGAAGGAGTCTTTTCCACATTCTGCTCTTCTCTTTCGTCGGTTCCGGAAGCATATTTGGTGCGTTCATTGGACTTGCTTCCTGCATAAAATCACTCCTTTCCCGTTTCGTTATAATTGCTTTTGTTTGGTGATTAGCGACAGGAATTTCGGAAATGCTATCGCTTACATTCACAACAATACGGAACATAACAATTCTCGTAAATATGTCATTTCCCGTATCGCATGATAGCGCTTTATATTTATGGAGAAACATCAATTCGCGAACTACTGCGACTATTCAGATAACTTCTCAAATGTGTCATTTTTGTTGATAAATCGCCTATTTATCGGCAACCGCAAGATTTACCAATCGATTTTCGCCCCCCATACAAGCCCAAACCCCCTCAAAGAGTGGTCTATTCAAGAATGACATGTATGCGTTTTCATTGTTTCTAAGCCCATTGGTCCTTTTTCTTATTGCGGTTGCCTATTTAGAGAATTTCCTATCGTTCAATTGCAAAAAAAAAGAGCATCCGCATCTGCACGCAGCTACTCTTCCATTGCCATTTCAGCATCACTTATCGTTATCATTTTTCTCTTTGCTTGAAACAAAATTCTTTCTGTTCATTGCTCCCCATGAATGACGGCCTCTTCTAAAATTAAAAATACCTTCAACACGGAACAGAACAGTAAGCTGACGATAACCTAGGTTTTCCAACACACCGAACAGCACAAGCAGCAAAGTTTCTTTAAGCGAGCTGTATTTGCGAAATGTAATTTGCTCCAGTAAGATGCTGCCCATTGATAAGGTAGTGCCGAGTAAAAACGCGATAACAAAAAAAGTAATAAAGCTGTCAAACGCAAGCAAGCCAAATAAATAGGCAAGTGGGATAAAGATATAGCCGAGTGCCTCAACAATTGGCCCGATTAATTCGAATATCCAATAATAAGGCAGTGTCACCATGCCAATCTTGCCATATTTCGGATTAAAGAGCATTCTCCTATAGCTTATCAGCGTATCAAAAAGACCAATTTGCCATCTTCTCCGCTGGCTTCTTAGATCCTTCATTGTTTCTGGAGCTTGAGTCCAGCAAATCGGGTCCGCTAGAAATTGTATTTTGTACTTTCTCTTCTGATCTTTCATCGCCTTATGAAGTCTAACGATAATATCCATGTCTTCACCGATCGTATCCACTTTGTACCCGCCGCACTCAATAACGACCCTTTTATTAAACGCACCGAATGCACCGGAAATAATGAGTATGGAATTAAGCTTGCTGAAGCTCGTACGGCCAGTCAGGAAAGCTCGGAAATACTCAATAATCTGAAATTTTGCCATATTGCTTTTCGGAATATTCATCTCCATAAGCTTGCCGTCTTTAATGATCGAGCCGTTGGCAATTCTGACGATCCCTCCAACAGCAATCGTTTCAGGATTCTCCACAAATAACATCGTGAGCTTGATAAGGGCATCATTTTCTAAGATGGAATCGGCATCGATGCATGCAAAAATTGGATAGACAGACACATTAATGCCCGCATTAAGGGCGTCCGCTTTGCCCCCGTTTAATTTATCTACAAATATTAATCGCTCGTATTGATTGCTTCGGTAAATGCCAGCTACTTCATTCGTAGGCAAGCTCTGCATAATGGGTTGGTTTACCTTTTTTAAATTGAACTCGTTTATAATCTTTTCTTTTGTGAAATCGGTGGAGCCGTCATTCACAATAATAATCTCATACTCAAAATAATTTAAAGCGAGCAGCGATTTAATATTATCAACTATCGTTTTCTCTTCGTTGTACGCAGGGACAATGATAGAAATCGGAATCATATTTTTCGAATCGATATATCTTTTATAATCCGAGGCTTTCATTTTTCGTAAATAACTAAACATATCTAGCGAAGCGATCAGCATTTGCCCATTATAAAAGATGTTTATTCCAATCGTATACAGCATACAAAACTCGCTGAAATAAATAATAAACATTCTGAGAATATACATGTTGTTAAAAACCATCCTCGTTTTTCTAAGTTGTCATTAGGAAGTCATTTCGATCACACTAATCACGGCATCCCGAGCAAATTTATCGTCTCCATCGATGATCCTTGAAGCGTAAGCAATACCTCCAGGAATGAGAACAAGTGCACTGGCGGCATGATGTCTTACCCACCACACACTGTCGCCTGTTGTTTTCCCTAAATCCGCTAAACTATTTTTAGTCCCAATCTTCTCAAGGCCCTTAGCAGCAGCAGCTCTAACCTCCCAATCATGATCATCAAGCTTGGTTAGCATAGATGCTTCATAATCTGGATTATTAAGCTCGCTCAGCGCTCTTATCGAAGCGATTCTAAGGTTCTTATCCTCACTATTCAAATATTTAATATAATGCTCGCTTAAGCCTTCAATACTATAATCAGCAACCGCTTTTATTAGAATGCCCTTCATATAGTCATCACTTCTATCAATTGTTTGTCGAAACAGCTCTTCCTTTGAGCCGTCAAAAGCAGAAATAATTTCGATAATAGCTCTATGGGACAAGTTCATATTTTGGGAGTCATAGGTTAGAACATGAACTAGCCCCTCCAAATCACCTAGCTTCGCAAGAGCCAGCATCATATTATAAATCACATCATTATTTTTGCTTGAAATAAGCGTAAGGATAGATGCCGTTGTATCTCTGAGCTGCAATTCCCCTAGATGCCGACAGGCTAAGGACTGAATATGAACGCTGTTTGATTGCAGTCTTTTGAGCAGAAAAGCTTTCGTTCCCGTTAATTCGTATATGTTCATCAACTGATCATGATGGGTATGGATAAAATCAGCATCGTGATTAATGACGATATTAATGAACAGCTCTTTTTTTCTAGCACTTTTTCCGACGATTTTATTCAGTTTTTGCACGATTGTTCGTTTATTTTTATTTTCAGTATAGAAGTAGGATGTGAATACTTCTTCCAGCTGCTTCTTCAATTGGCTCGTCGCGGACTCGCTAAAGTAGCGGAAAAACCATATGACGATAATCGATATGAAAAAAAATGAAAATAACGCTGATGAAATGAGCAGCAAATATAATGCTTCTTTTGTCATATATCCTCCTGCGCAAAAAGTTGTTTAAGCATGTCGTAGCTTTTCTTATTGCGAGATACGTATTCGGGTTTCGTCCATGTATTCCATGTAAAGGTTCGGTAGCCGGATGACGTAACGCTTTCGGGAAATTGATAATCGACCTTCTGCGTTTTTTTATCCATAATAACGAGTGAAGCGACTATGCCATCCGTCATTCGAACAGCAGCGCTGTCTCTTATGTTCTCGATTATCCCTTGTTTCTTCTCATCGTCTAATACGAGCAAGCTGGACGGGTCAGTAAAGTTCAAGCTCGCCCATGGAATTCTAAGATACAGCGTCTTGCCCTCAATATAAAAATGGCTGCTGCTGTTGTCAAAGCTGCCTGCATTCAAGGTTGATCCATCCTCATAAGCAGCGGGAACCTTTTTACCTTCGGGAGTTTGGTATGCTTTTGAGAGCTGACGCATCATTTTCTCATAAATGCCGTTAGACGATACGGAAGTGTAATAACTGCCTTTGCTCGCATTATATTGCGGGATTACGAGTAATTCGGCTTGCTTCATATTTTGAATGCTGATATTAAACTCTGCACCAGACCAGTTTTCATTCACGTCAGGAGCCAGCATATATTCGCCATTTTTTCTGTCAACGGTGTCCAAATAGATCATAATGTTCTTCTGATCAAACTTCGGCAGTTCACTGAATTCGGCTGTTATATAGAAATAAGATTCGTTAGCAGCATAAGAAATGGTGCGCAGAGGATCTGTTCCCCGCAAGGTCATTGCATACTCTGTCGGCGTAGGTGATTCTAGCGCTAAAATACCGTATCGCTGAGCAGGATCAATGACATTGTGCCAGAGGCTTCCATGCTCATAAGGGATCATCAGGGAAGAGGTGAACCGGCTGCTTTTTCCCCATTGATCCGCCCATTCGTAAACAAGCCCGCCCATACTGCCGCTGTCCTTTATGATTTTCATCATCGCAACGATGCCTTCTCCTTGCTCCGCCTCGCTGTTTTGACCATCCTTATGGCCAGAAGCGGATATTTGCGATGAGCCTAGGCTTGTAGACAATCCAAATTCACTAATAAGTACCGGATACTTTTTTTGAGTGCTCATAAAACGATCCAAATACTGCTTATAACCTGCATAGTCAGGTTTTGCTTCCTTCGTTTCCCCAGCTATAAATGCCGGATGATCGGGAAAGATATTGTACGCGCCAAAAAATCCGCTGATCACTTTGCTAGAAATAACAATATGATTAATATCCACTGAAACCGCGTCATCGAGCGTCTCTGGATTTGATGCAGCATGTTCGAGAATGTCTAGCTCTGGAATGCTGGTAATCGCTGCTGGATGCTGCATGTTGTAATTACTTTGCTCATATTGAAAGATACGATCCGATAGGGAAGCAAGCCACGACTCGGTAGGCGTTGCGTCTAAACCTGATGAAACATAGTTCCCATTATAGTTGTAAGAGGGATGTGCTTGATCCGTTGCCTTTACCTTTTGAGGGGTTAAGCCTGGGTCAACTAAAAAACCAAGGATATAGCCTGACACATCATTCATGTACAGATCGGAGTTCATCCCCTCTTTTGTTTTTAACTTGGCATTCCCATGAACTGCGTTAATGGTATCTTGAATCGCTTGTTTGTAGGCCGCATTGTACTCTTGATTCAGTAAGTCGCCTGATGGCGGCTCACTGCTCGGCGATATATTTTGAAGCAAATACAGCGGTTTATCTTGATGATTCGTATTGTAAATATCAAGCGCTCGATAAAAGCCTGACGGCATCAACGTGTATACTCGTATCGTATTGGCGTTCATTTGACCAATCTTCTCAAGCCACTCTGAATAAATAGCCGTATCCTCTGGGAAGCTTCCTTCAGGAATACCTGGTATTGCTGTGCCAATATTCATCCCTTTTACGAACATGCTCTTCCAAGCTCCGTTTTCATAAACGGAAAATGTATTGTCGACTATTTTGGATACGAGCTGTGTACCATTTGAAGCTGTCTCTGCTTTCGCCTGGAATGTAATGCTTTCATCTAATGGCTTTGTTTCCTTCAACAGCTTGGACATAAGCGGCACATAAAAATGCCAATAAAAATACGAATGATCCCCTTCGCTGTTTACACTAAATATTTTGTATAGCGTAGAAGCACCCCAAAACCGTTTAATCTTCTCCGGTTCCTTATAATCACTAAAATCACCGGCAAAATAATAGGAGCTCTTCTTGCCGGATTTATTTGCAATGATTGCTGGGAATCTAGTATTTAGCCCTAAGACCTTCAATTGCTCCTGACCTGCTTCCGTAGCGTTTAAGTCATACCATGCGATTACCGACTTATCGTCTGCAGGCTCAATGATTTCAAACCAGTTATAGTAATCAATCGTGTCCGTATGATAGCTGCGAGCATGATCCTCAGTCATGAATAGATTGATCGATTGTCCTGTAAAGTCTTTGCCGCGCTCCAATATGATGATTCTATTGTTACCCGCAATAACGATTCCCGCTCCCGTTAAGCTCCACTTTTTCCCATATTGCTGCTCATAGGTTGCTCTTATCCAATTCGGTACATCTTCTGCCGACGATAATTCCGAGAAAAACTTGCCTGCCCACCCCTTAAAGCCGACGTTAAAAATAGCTTCAAGCTCCTTGGATACGTTTGGCGCAGTAGGCTCGCCTGCAATATTGTATTCGCCAATAACCGTTGTCCCTTTGGCATAGCTGGTAGCTATTATACTAACCTCATCCATCGTCAGACCTGAAACCCCTACTGGTTCCACACCATTCACCTTTGAATTGCCAGTGCCGTACGCATCCGAAATATAGATCAGATCTGGCACATTAGCCCGTTTATCAAAAGGAACAGCCGTTAATTTCCCATCAGCGAGGAAATTCCCATAATAATCCTTCGTGGCGTCATAAGCTTTATTCGTTAAGGGGTTATTTATGCGCAGATGATCCATGATCCAAAACAACCCGCGCTGCTTGCTGTAATCCAGCTCCCTTATGCCGCTCGTTTCAGATGCTTGAGCCGGAAAGGTTTTATTAATGACAATGACATCAAGGTTTTTGCTTGGTGTAAGCAGCCAAACGATGAAAGGAATCGATAAACCAATTAATAAAGCTATAAAAATGATATAGCGAGCTTTCATATTTCTTTTTTTCATTTGTATTCCTCTTTTTATATATGAATTAATTCATCGCTTGAAATCCCTTTTGCAAAATGTAATAGGAAGGCTTCAATCGTTCATGAAATGTCGGCTGCTCCCATTCCTTCCAGCTATATTCCTCCATTGCTATAGGCTGCTGCGTCGTTCCCGGCGTGCTGCCCGTCTTGATATGCTGTATGCCAAAGCTCATTCCATCTACCTTCAGCTTTGATATTTTTCCACGAGCATACATATCATCAATGACATATTTATGGGAAGGGTCCATCACATTCAGCAGCTGCCACGGAATTCTCATTTCCACTTTTCCATCTTTATAATAAAAATCACTTAATGAATTAAAATCAGGGTTATCCGGATTGCCTATTCCGTATTGGAGCAGCCCCGTCTCATATCCTGCAAAAGGAACGACCGTGTTCAGCTGCGGAACTACATAGCTTTTATTTAAACTAAGCCGGATGGGGTTAAAAATACCCGTGTTCTTATGATGAAAGGCTGGGGTCTTGTCCATGAGGCTCGTTTGAACCGCATATCTAAAATAGTAGTTGTCGTAATAGGCATCTACTAACACATGTGAGTCCGTTGGTCCATGAATTTTCACTACAAAGTCTGCATCTTTGCTAAATGTGGAGCCAAGCTGTGAGAAGCTTGTGTTCCCTTGTTCCTTTATCGTATCGATCGGTATGATCAACGTGTCCTTATTAAAATCATAATTTTCAGCATCAATCTTGAGATAGACATATCCCTCATCACTCTTAACGTATAGCTTGGTATGATCGTCAGCATACAGGGGAGTATCGTTTGCCCAATCATCGAACGAACCATCGATATAACGGATGCTTTTGTCGTTGCCAGGATCAAGCGCTAATAAACCAAAATGCTGCTCATTCGTTTGAGCATTAAGCCAGTATGGCCTTGAATCAGGCAAATCCAAATCATTGTTGTTCCATGTTCGCTTAAACCATTCATCCTGCCACGAAAAAACCAATCCCCCTGCTAAATTAGCAGCGTGAATATCCTTCATCATTTTCATCAGCATATCGCCTTGCGTTTGTTCATCTATAAAGCCCTGGTTAAAACCTGTAATTTTATTTTCATGCGCCTTGCCGCGAGAGGCTGGAATGCCAAATTCCGAAATAAGAACAGGCATGGAATGGAACTTCTTAATTTCCTCTAAATAAGCCAAATAAGGATTTGGTTTGCCATCGGCATCTTTAAAGTGAATATAATCGGTCTGATAGCTAAATGTATCGGGGTAATAGGGGTACACATGATAAGAGGCAAACATACCGGCTTTATAGCTGTCATGCCATTTAATATGCTCGACGTTTACTTCTACAAGGTCTTCATTTTTATAAGGCTCGTTAGGATGCTTTAGCGGATCTGTCGTTACCCAATTGGAAAAGGCAACCGGACTTTGCATGTTATAGGTTGTCATTTCATAATCAATCAACTTATCTCCTACTTCAGTGAGAAAAGCCTCAAACGGAGATGCACCTACGGTATAAAGGTATTTGCCATCATAATGGCTGCGCTTTGCGTTATTTTCATTCGTGCTGACGACGAGCGAAGGCTCCCATTCAATACCAACTATCCATCCGATGACATACTTCGAAACATCCGAGGTATAATTGCCGTCCGCATGGCCTTTATTTACTGGCAAATAATGATTGCCATGCAAAATATTAATCGTATCTTTTACCGTAACATTCATATCATTTAGAATCTTGTCATTGCTGCCAAAAGCATCATCGATTGTTGCTATATCGCTCTCATTAACCCAAACGCCATGAAACACATAAATAGGCTTCTTGCCATTTTTCACTGCATTTTGATTAAAATCAAATAAGGCATTATAAAACTGCGGCCGCTGTATCGTGTACACTCTGATCGTGTTTGCATTCATATCCGAAATATAGCCAAGCCATCTATAGTATTCATCGTATGTAATGGCAACCTCGCCGGGAAAAGCGCCTGGCTTTCCAGCTCCAAGGTTCACACCTTTAATAAATGTTTTCGTCCATTGTCCATTTTCTAATACATAAAAAGAGTTTCCATCCACCTTGCTTACATACTCCGATGCCATTGGTGATGTGGGGTTGCTATGATCTGTTGCATTTATTTTATTTTTCAAAATAAATATGCTTGAATAGGCTATAGCGATTAAAATAATGATAATAATTGAACCATACATATAGTTCTTGCTCGAAATTTTCATTTTCAGCCCCCCGAAAACATTATAAGTATAGATTTGTTTCACTGTCTATTCGGCGGTATACCTCAAATATATCCAATTAAAAATTTAAAAGGTTTGAAATCCAATCATTCTCAATTCGATCATAAAATTTCATAAAAAAGAGGCTACCCATAAGTTCAATGAACTCATGAGCAGCCTTGTAAACAATGGCTGTTTAAAAGATATGATTTTTCCAACCGTTCAGCTTGGCGACCGCCTCTACAAAATAGTAATCGCCATAGATTAACGAAACATTCACATTCGTACCCGATGGACGATTTCCCGTTGCTTGAAGCAAGATTGCCTCATGATTCGGCAGATCCCATGCAGCATAATTCTCATGAAGGGATATAAGCATACGTTCAGCTGCATCACGGTAAACATTCCCCTCCTCAACTGGCAGCATCGAAGCAAGATCCAAGAGGCCGGATGCTGCACAAGCGCCAGCTGAGCTGTCTCTTGGTTCATCTGCCCTATGTTCCGAAGCTCTAAAATCCCAGTGCGGTACGTAATCAGAAGGCAAGTTAGCTATAAAAAAGTTCGCTACTCGCTGCGAGGCACGCAAATATTTTTCATCGCCCGTATAGCGATAAGTATTCGCCATACCGTAAAGAGCCCATGCTGCTCCGCGGCTCCAAGCGGAATCCGCTCCCGCACCTTGCCCGCCGATTGCCCCGAGTAACTCGCCTGTTTCCGGATCAAAGCTCACAATATGCTTAACCGATCCATCCGCGCGAATGAAATGCTCTACAACCGTGTCGGCATGCGCCCTTGCGATATGCTTAAAGCGTGGATCATTGGTCGTTTGGGCAGCCCAAAACAACAAGGATAAATTCATAGATGAATCAACGATGGACCAGCCAACCTTATCTTGGTTCCAAGCCCGCAGAAATCGACCAGCCATATTGTATCTGCCTGCTAAGAAATTAGCAGCGAACAATCCGCGGCGCAGCCCATCGGCATCGCCAGTCAGCTTATGTTTAATGATTGCTGTCGGTAAAAATTGAAAACCTACATCATGATGAAAATTGTTTTCCTGCATCATTTTAGCTTCCAGCTTCTCGTCCCAGCCCCAGGCCGCGTTCTTATATGCTTCCTTTCCCGTCATATCGTACAAAATCCACAGCATGCCGGGCCAAAATCCCGAGGTCCACCAATCATGCCTCATATCGTCATAAATGCCGTCGGCCTTTGCAGCATGCGGTGATTTATCTCCGATCTGCTGAAGCATGCTCTCTCCTCTTTGCACAATCATCGCAAACACCTTTGTAAAATCATAAGATTCAAGCATTAGCATCTGGACCTACCACAACGCCTGATTTACTGTTAAAACGATCTGTAGCTTCTTTTATAATTTCATTGCCGCCGCTTGTTTTCCACTCTTCGATAACCTTTGGCCAATCCGCAATATTTTCTTTGCCGTAAATCATTTTGACCATGTGATCAAGGATGAACTTAGACGGCTCGTCAAACTTTGGAGCCAAGTCTGGGAATTGTGTATAGCTGTCTAGGTCGGGATCAAAGAAAACGCCGGCACGTCCCTCGTTAGGCAACAGCTTCTCAAAACCATTCATCATTTCTGCGCCCTTCGTTTCCAGCGGAAGTCTATCCTTATTGAAGGCCCCGTCTTTAACCAGCCATAACCAGTCACGACGTTGTTCAGAATAGCGCTGCTCCTCGTCAGCAGGAACCGTGTAGTTTACTTTGTCGCCCTCTTTCGTATACGTCTCACCCTCATTGCCAAAGGTAAAGAACGTATTCGCATCTGCGCTAACCATGTAATCAAAATAGCTGACAATGGCTTCTGCTTTTGCTTGATCCATCTTCGCGTTCAAATACGATTGTTCAAGCGTCTTGTTGTAAAGCATCATACCGCCTTTGCCGTCTGGACCAGTCGGTGAAGCGATCATCTCAAGCTTTCCGTCAGGCACGGTCTTTGTCAGTTCCCCTTGGTAGATTCCTAGTTGATTGGCATTGGCATTGTAAATGCCTAGATTTCCAGCGTCGCGGCTTTTCGTCCACATCGCACCTGTAATCGTTGCAAAATCTTTGGCCATCAAACCTTCATCGTACATCGCTTTATACATTTCCAGCGCCTTCATCATGTTCTCTGAATCAAAAAATTTCGGAACGATTTGGTCGCCTTGTTTCTCATACATCGTGCTGTAAGGAAGCACATCGTACGCTCCCAATATGAAGTCGGCATATTTGAAGTTTTCACGGAATCCAAACGGTTGTTCAATGCCGAGCTTCTTAAATTCACGAAGCATAGGCAGCAGCTCATCAATCGTTTTTGGCGCCCCAATTCCAGCTTTCTCAAGAAGGTCAGCTCTTACAAATGTTGCACGGCGCGATTGTACGCTTAAGTATTGCGGAATGGAGTAGATTTTTCCTTGATAGGTTACTTCATCCCAAGCTTCTTTCGGAATAGCAGTAAGCAAGTTTTGCCCATGTGATTTGAGAAGATCATCAAGCGGCATGAACAGTCCAGCTTCTACTGCGCCTTTCATATCTTTGCTTGCCGGTGTCATAGACTGATAAGCAGTCAGTACGTCCGGCAATTCACCGCCTGCGAACATAAGTGAAATCTTTTGTTTAAAATCCTTATGCGGAAGCAGCTGGATATTCATATCGGTGTTTGTCCGCTTCTCCAGCTCCAGAACCCACTTGTCTTTATTAATGTCTTCTACCGATTCCACCGCTTTCAAAGCTAACGTGCCTCTTGCGATCGAAAATTTCGTAGGCTCTGCTGGCTTATCCGTCACATCTGTTTCTTTGTCAGGTGCTGGGCTAGTTGTCGATTCTACTTTGTTGTTTGACTCCGAACAAGCTGTGAGCAGACCCGTAAGGAGAATAACACACAGTAAGCTAAGCATTCTTTTTTTCATAAACAGATCCCCTCTCATCAAATTTATAACGCTTTCATTTTCATAGACAAAGCTTATCACGCTCGAAAAATGGTTAATATGTGTTAACTTATGGTGCAATGGTTTTTTTTACGTTGCCTATGATTTTACAGATCCGACCATCATTCCTTTCGTAAAATGCTTTTGCAGGAACGGATATACCATCATAATCGGGATGGTTGCAATGACAACGACAGCCATTTTGATGCCTTCCGGTGAAGACAATAAGGCATCCTCGGCTGGCGCAGAAATGGAGGAGCTGTCCGTAATAATAAATTCTCGCAGCCTTACTTGGAGCGGGTACAACAATCTATCGTTGATATAATAGAGCGCATTCGCATAGCTGTTCCAGTGCGATACCGCATAGAAAATACCGAGCGTCGCCATAACGGGCTTTGACAACGGCAAAATAATGTTCCATAAAATCCGCATCTCGCCACAGCCGTCGATTCGTGATGAATCAATCAGCTCCGTTGGAAGCCCCATAAAGAAAGAGCGCATAACAAACAAATTAAAAGCGCTTATAGCTCCAGGCAGCATCAATGACCATAACGTGTCATGAAGGCCCAGCTCTTTTACGAGCAAATAGTTCGGAATAAGCGGTGCAGTGAAAATTAACGTCAGAAGCACCATAATTAATACAGGCTTGCGGTATACATATTCGGCACGCGACAACGGATAAGCCAGTGTTGCCGTCATCACCAAATTAATCAGTGTCCCTACAACTGTAATGTACACGCTAATGCCAAACGACCGCCAAATGAGCTTTTCCCCAATAACCGCCTTAAAGTTGGTCAGCGTTGGCTCAACCGGCCATAAATAGACTTTGCCCGTGTTAATTGCTGCATTGCTGCTGAGCGATTGCGCTACGACATGAATGATTGGCAAAATCATGCTTAAGCCAAGTACGATAAGAAAAATATAATTGAATACGTTAAACCACCGCTGTCCGGTGCTTATTTTTACCATGGGGGTCTCCTCCTTAATATAAACCTTCACCAGTCATCTTCTTGCTGAGTGTGTTGCCTGTCATAATTAAGACAAGTCCGACCACGGATTTAAATAGACCGATGGCTGTCGTGTAGCTATATTGTCTTTCGAGAAGGCCCACTGTATAAATATACGTGTCCAAAATCTCCCCCTTACCCGCATTAAGCGTGTTCAGAAATACCGAAACTCTTTCAAATCCAAAATCCATGAAATGGCCGATCTGCAGCAAAAACAAAATGGTAATGGTCGGCATAAGCGCGGGCAAAGTGATGGACAATGTCTGTCTCCAGCGCGTCGCTCCATCCATTTCTGAAGCCTCGTATAAATCTGGATTAATGCTCGTTAGCGCTGCCAAATAAATGATCGTTCCCCAGCCGGCGTCTCTCCATATGCCAGAGGAAACCAGTATCGTTCGGATATACGACTCTTCCCCCATGAAGTAAATCGGATCAAAGCCGATCATCGTAATGATATTGTTTACAAACCCGCTTCGCGGCGATAGAATCTCAATGGCGATGCCACCGATAACGACCCACGATAGAAAATGCGGCATGTAAATGATCGTCTGCAGCGTCCGCTTAAAGAACACCTTGCGAATCTCATTTAGCAGCAAAGCAAGAATTATTGGAATCGGAAACGAAAAGCCTAAGCTGTAAAATGCGAGAATAAGCGTGTTTTTCAATATCCGCAAAAAGTCAGGATACTGAAACATGCGCTGAAAATGGTCAAACCCTACCCATGCACTTCCCAAATAACCTTTGAAAATATTGTAGTCTTGAAAGGCCATAACCGAACCTAAAAGCGGCACATACTTAAATAATAAGAAATAAAGAATGCCTGGGATGGATAGAAAATATAACGCTTTATACTTATTTAAATAAGCCCACCGCTCCTTTCCAGTTCGAAACAGCATGAGGCCGGGCTCAGATTGTGAAATATTGCTTTTAGCCATCGGAGTCAACTCCTAACATAGTTTGTACGACAATCGTACACTATGGCACAGAGCTCTACGATGGCGCCATCTTTGTCGGTATGGTTTTTTTTACGATTTGGGCATGATCATTCGAATGACCGTTCCGACTGCTAATTCACTCTCTATCTCTAATCCGTATGCGTCGCCAAATACGAGCTGAATGCGGCGGTGGACATTCAGGACGCCGATTCCTCCCTTGCCTTCCTTCACTTCGGTCAGCTTCTTCGTCTCCAAGCGGCTTCGAAGCTGCAGCAGGGTAGATTCGCTCATACCAGAGCCATTATCTTTAACCGACACAACAAAAAAGCTCTCCGTCTCTTCCGTCCGTATTTCGATCCGATGCTTGTCCTCGATGCCTTCAAAAAAAGCATGTTGAAACACATTTTCGATGATGGGCTGAAGGGTAAGCCTGACCATCTTCTTCAGCAAATAATCTGGCGGAATTTCCACATCGATCTCGAACTCCTTGCCGAACCGATGCTTCAGGATCGCCATGTAATTCAACACATGCTTCAGCTCGTTGACGACCGTAATTTCCTCCAAACTCGTTTGGACAGCATAGCGCAGCATATAAGCCATGTTTTTTACAATTTCCGATACCTCATCCGAATCCTGTACAGCGGGGAAGCAAACAATCGTCTCCAGCGTGTTGTACAGAAAATGAGGATTAATTTGCAGTTGGAGCGCTTGCAGCTCTGCTTTCTGCCGCTCAAGCTCCGCTTCACGTTTGGTGCTTTCCGCTGTATAGACCTGCTCGATCAGGTCCGATAATTTATTGACCATAGAATTGTAGCTTACAACTAGCTCGTCCACCTCATCCTGCTTTCCATTTAACGGAATTCGGGTCCAGTCCCCTTTCTCCGCTTGCTTCATGCCGCGTCTAAGCTTTTGAATAGGCGTTGTGATCGAGTAGCTGAACCGATAAGCAATCAGCAGCCCTAATATCAATGTTACAAAGCCGATCCATATAATGTTCGTTCGAATGCCGATGATCGGTTGGCGCAAATCCTTCATCGGAATCGATATTTGCAAATCCCAATTCGTATAGCTGGAATGGCGGGCAATCGTAAACCTCTCTTCCCCGGCTTCCTTGCTTATGAAGGACACAGCCTTTCCTTCTGGCAGTTCACGCTTCGCTTGAGAGGACAGCTTTTGGCCAATCTTGCTAGAATCGGTATGGTAAACAACTTCTCCCTGCCGATCCTCAATATGAAATAAGCCTTGGGGACCTAAATCAATGCCTTTCCAAAGCGTAGATAACTCCGTGCTCTTGATCTCAATGGCGAGAACACCTTTATAATCCATCGACCGAAGTCCTCTTACTTTACGGGCAAGCGTGATAGATTGGCCTTTCTGCACGGAGCTGATGCTATCGTTCAAAATGACGATTTGGCCATTATCTGGAATGTCTGAGAATCGATTTTCTACATATTTTTTGGCAGAGGGGCTTGTAAAGTCGAGGGATGCATTATTGTTCACGCCGACAGAGCGTCCGTCCTTTCCAACGACGTACAAAGCGAGCACCTCAGGGTGACGAATCAATATCGGTTCAAACGCATACGTCTTGATTCTGGATGAGTAAAAATAATTTTCATAATTGAGCTCCGGCGCCACATCCAAATACTCTTTAATATCCAAATTAGTAAGCAGCGACAACGTTGAGTTCTCATAACTCCGAATATATTGTTCCAAATGGTGCGACGTAATGTTGACGACCTGTGCCATGTTCGCCTCCGCCTGATCGCGAAGTCTCTCTGTCGCTCCATAGTAGGTGTACACACCTAGAACAAATAAAGGTACAAGGATGACGATGATGAAATACATATACAACCGGAAAAATAGTCCCTTTCGCCGCTTCATCATTTATTTAATCCCCAGCTTGCTGCGAAATTCGGTTGGTGTGATGCCCTTCACTTTCCGAAAGGTTTTTGCAAAATGAGAATAGTCCTCGTATCCGATCTCATGCGCGACATCGACAATTCGGTAGTGAGGCTGCGCGAGCAGCTGCTCCGCTGCTTCTATTCGTTTGGTCATTCGGTAGTTCACGAAGGTGACCCCTGTCGTTTTTTTAAAGTACAAACTAAAATAATTAGGCGTCAGGCCGACCAGATTGGCAACCTCTTCGAGCGTGACTTCCTTCGCAATGTTCTTCTCGATATAAGCTCTGACCTCAGTCATTAAATCCTTAAAGCCGCCTCTTCGCAAAGCAAGCTCATCCGTTACAGAGTGGATTTTGTCGCGAAAGCTTTGCTTTCCATCAGTTAAAGTGTTTTTCTCTATAGCAGCGGCAGCGATCCCTGTGTATTGATGGCCCTTGTCCTGCAATCGATCCAATACCGCTTGAAAGGAATCCTCCAATAGCTCATTTAACTGCTGTGGATGATCTGTTCTTT
Organism: Paenibacillus sp. 01T47; assembly: GCF_056398245.1. Taxonomy (NCBI): domain Bacteria; kingdom Bacillati; phylum Bacillota; class Bacilli; order Caryophanales; family Paenibacillaceae; genus Paenibacillus; species Paenibacillus sp. 01T47. The sequence goes on along the minus strand of NZ_JBFTPA010000013.1, from coordinate 13,339 downwards.
CTCCGCAATAGCTAAGCCAATCATCCAAACATTTATCCAAATCGGGCAACCGCAGCTGCCAAATATGCTCCGTCATCTCATCGAGCCATTTCTTCGAGTGCGTCGGCGCAACGACACCTTTTTCCATAGCAGGCAATATTTTATCCAGCATTTCATGAATGTCCTTTTTCACAACGGGCTTAAGCATATACTCCTTCACACCGTACGCCATACATTGTTTCGCATATTCAAACTCCGCAAAACCGGAAATAACAACAACTCTAATATAGGGATAGATATCATGAATGCGCTTGCAAAGTTGCAGTCCATCCATCCTTGGCATCCGAATATCCGTAATGATGATATTGGGGGGATACTCAGCAATGAAAGCTAAAGCCTGCTCCCCATTCTCAGCTGTACGGATGCTTGTAAATGGCTTGCTGTACGACAGCATCATATTTTTTATGCCATTACGAATGATCATTTCATCGTCCACGATCAATATTTGCATATTCATTCCTCCGATTGAAATACTGGCTAGCCGCTTGCCTTTATGATAACAACGTTGGTTTCATACTATTGGAATTACCATTCCTTGTCTACTTGAATTTATGGCGTTCAGATGTGTACGGATTCTAACAAACCGAATGGTGTTTACATGAATTTATAGCGGAATGGAGAAAATACGTTTGACATAAATGTTGGAATTGCATATTATATGAACAAGTATTCATATATTCAACTGGAAGAAGGATGTCTTATGAATGAGTATCGAATAAAGGGACTCTCTTGTGGCGGCTGTGCCCTCCGAATGGAGGAAGAGATTAAACAATTGGAGCATGGCTCGGATGCAAAGCTCAGCTACAACTCAGGAAAATTAACGGTTGATCCGCAAATTTCCATGGCTGCAGTTAAGAAAATTTTAAAGTCAGACAATGCCTATATCGAAGCAAGCTCGGAAGCAAATACGGGACACGATCATAGTTCCCATAGTCATGCTGGACATGATCATGATCACGATCACAGTCATTCCGAAGGCCATTCAAATATGCTCAAATTGCTCATCGTATCGGGCATCATCTATGTTGCCGCATTATTCCTTGATGGTGTGCTCGACAAACAAGCAGTCATTCTATTATATTTGACCGCAACGATTATTAGTGGCTACACCACATTTTTCCGCGGACTTAAAAATTTAATTAAAATGAAGTTTAATATCGATACCTTAATGACGATTGCGTTAATCGGAGCTGTATCCATTGGTGAGTGGAAGGAAGCTACTCTCGTTGCCATCTTGTTTGGACTAAATGAGCTGCTTGAAGGTTATGGTATGGAAAAGGCGCGCCGCTCCATGGAAGCTTTATTTCAAGTTGCGCCTAAAGAAGCTTTAAAAGTAGAAAATGGCCAAGAGATTATCGTTCCGATTGCTTCTCTTCAAATCGGCGATCTTGTAAAAATTAAGCCAGGTGAAAAAATTCCTTCGGACGGCATCGTCTCTGAAGGAAAAAGCTCGGTGAATGAATCGGCAATCACAGGTGAATCACTGCCGGTTGAGAAGGAAGCTGGAGAGCCCGTTTACGGGGGAAGCATTAACAACGAAGGGCTGCTTCTCGTTCAAATTGATAAAGCATACAAGGATTCCTCCTTGGCAAAAATTCTTCATCTCGTTCAAGAAGCACAGGAGACCAAAACGCCAACGGAGCTTTTCATTAATAAATTCGCTAAATATTATACGCCGCTCATTATGATTGTTGCTGCACTTGTTGCCCTTATTCCTCCGCTCCTCTTTCAGGGAGACTGGATTACATGGCTTTATCAAGGTTTATCCGTATTAATTGTAGGCTGCCCTTGCGCATTAATTCTTTCTTCGCCAATTGCTATTGTATCGGGCATTACAAGAAATGCACGGAACGGCGTACTCGTCAAAGGCGGCGTATTTCTAGAGCAGCTTGGCAAGATCGACACGCTTGCTTTTGACAAAACAGGCACGTTAACAAAAGGCGAACCGCATGTTGCCAAATTGGAAGCGTATGATGAAGAACGGTTTTTCCAAGCAGCTGGAGCTATCGAGAAATCGTCCTCCCACCCGCTGGCGAAAGCGATTATGAAGGAAATAGCGAGCAGAAATATGACAATACCAGAACCGGATGAAATTCAAACGATATCAGGTCGAGGAATTAAAGCGAAGGTTAACGGCATTGCATACTGGCTTGGAAATGAAAAAAGCATCGAGCATATTACGATTCCGGATTCTGTCCAAAATCGCATAGAACAATTAAAAAATGACGGTCTTACTCTTGTATTGGTGGCAGACGAGCAGCAAGTACTCGGTATGTTTGGCATTTCAGACGAAATTCGCGAGGAAAGCCGGTCTGTAATCGCATCCTTACACAAGCTGGGAATCAAGCGTACCATTATGCTTACCGGGGATCATCAGAAGACAGCGGAGAAAGTCGCTTCCGCCGTCGGGGTATCCGAGTTTTATGGCAATCTTCTGCCGGAAGATAAAGTGAAGAAGATTAAAGAGCTTTCAGCAAGCCACCATGTGGCGATGATAGGTGACGGTATTAATGACGCTCCTGCTCTAGCCTCTGCGCAGCTCGGCATTGCGATGGGCAAAGGAACAGACAGTGCGATTGAAACAGCCGATATCGTCCTCATGCAGGATCATTTGGGCAAGCTGCCCGAAGCCGTTTCCATTGCCAAAAAGGTCAATCGCGTCATCCGCTTTAATATTTGCGTCTCGCTCGGACTGAAAATAATCGCATTATTGCTTACCATTCCCGGCTGGCTCACCTTATGGATTGCCATTCTCTCCGATATGGGAGCGACTATATTTGTTACACTTGTCAGCTTGACCATATTAATTGAACGAAAAAAGCGTGCAGATTAAATTCATACGCAAATAAACAAGAGCCGTTAGCATTATGCTGACGGCTCTTCGCTTGTTTGATCATTCGCGCTCCTTCGGCTGATCGGGTTTTTCATCCGGGTCTATCAGTCCTTTTGCCCCTTTTTTGAATTCTGACAGCGTCGTTCCAATCGCTCGCCCAAGCTGAGGCAGCTTGGATGGTCCAAACAGCAGCAAGCCTAAAATCACAAGCAATACAATTCCTGCAACACCTATATTCGGCATTCTGAACTCCCCATTCCCGTTTGGTTCTAGAAGTTAACTAACAAAGCTGTTACATACATCAGCAAAATGCCAAGTGTTAAACCTGAGAAATTGAGCCACGAAACGGCAGGTGCTTCTGCAGCCTTTGCATCCCTAACCATCATTTTAAAAATGACATAAATAACTTGTATAATGGCCCCTGCACCAATACCGAAGAATAAGGCCGCCAGCGTTTGATTAAATACAAATCCACCGATCCACGTTCCGATAATAGCAGGACCGCCGCCTAAGAGTGCTAATGCGAGGAAAGTCTTGTACGTTGGTTTTGCTTTTAAAAGCGGCGCCGCTATGCCAATCCCTTCAGTAATGTTATGCAGCGTAAACCCAATAATAAGGAAGGATCCAAGCGCAGCCTCACCCGCGGCAAAAGCAGCACCTATCGCAAGCCCTTCACCGAGATTATGGAGACCTATTCCACTCGCGATTTTGAAGGATACCTGCTTGCCAGGATCATTATGCTGGATTGCCTTTTTGGATTTCGTCTGATCAATGGCTATTAGGAATAAGAAGCTTAATGCCGCACCGAACCAGACTAGGCCTGTGCCTTGAAATACGCCGGGTGCTTCCGCACCAAGCTCTAATCCTTCTTGTATGGTATCCACAGCAAGGAAAAATAAAAGTCCAACTGTAAATGCCAATACCGCCTGAATGCCTTTGCTTGAGAAGCGACGCATAAAAGGATACCATAGCAATCCCAGCCCAACTGGAACGACACCGACATAAAAACCTATTAGTGAATATTGCAGAAATCGATTGGTATCGGCAGTTGGCGTTTTCATTGCAGCAGGTACATCCCCTATAAATATTAGTCCGTTAGAGGTGATAAGCTTAATTTGATGAGGATCTCCCTCCACCCAAGGATAAGGAATATAGATCGTCGAGCTGCCGAATCTCTCAAGCGTAGAACTAGGTGAGTAGGAAGCATTCCAAAAAGAATCATCGACAACAACTTGAGCAACCGTCAGCTCCTTTGGCCCAGAATTAAGTATACGAACTTCAAATCCATCATCCGTCAAAATAATACGTTCAAAATTGAGCACTTCAATCGGGGCCGCTTGCTGTTCTTCTACACCTGTACCCCATGAAGCGATAACAGAAATCAAGCCAGCCAGCAGCAGCAAGGGCATTATGCCAAGCAGCCAGACTGCTTTTTTACCCAGCTTTTTATTTATTATTTCACTTTGCACATCGCACACCCCCTCTACTTAACCGACTTCAAAAAACCCCATCCAGCCGAGCTCCGTAAACTCACTTTGATGAGCATGGAACATATATTTTCCAGGAGCGGGAAACGTAACTTCAATAATGCCTCTCTCCCCTTGGCACTGCATAATCGTATCTGTATATTGCGGCCTCGCATCTGGGTCAGCGCCGGTGGCATAATAGTGAAAGAAATTAGCATGCAAGTGAAAGGAGTTAATCGGATCAAATTCCGTTAAATTACTTAAATAAATACGAACCAGCTCACCCGTTTTCACCTTAATCGGTCTAGCTTGGTACGCAAATGCGTAGCCATTGACCGTGTAAACCTCGTTCTCGCCATCTAAGTCCAGATCAAAGCCATTCATGACCATACTTAGCTCTTTTGCAGGTTTCCTTGGTTTCTTAGGATCAATAATGAAGTGACCATATAGGCCCTTGTGAATATGTCTAATCAGCGGAGGAACATGACAGTGATAGGGCTGCAGCCCTGCTGGCTTGGCTTCAAATTCATACACAAATTCACTGCCCGTCGAAATAGGCTCTAAACCATCCATGTGGGTTGGATGAATACCGTGAAAATGTATGGAATGCGGGTGCGCGGACCCGTTCCCGAACTTGACTCGTACGATATCTCCCTCCGTACAACGAAGTGTCGGCCCTGGAATCGTGCCGTTGAATGTCCATCCTGGAAATTTAATGCCCTTCGCTATTTCCACCTCAGCATCCCATGCCTGTATATCGTATTCTCTAATCGTCCTGCCATCTGGAGAAGTACTAACGACCCCGTAATCAAAAGCCGTTAATGCTTTTACTGCCGCTTCAAGCCCCGGCGTTGAATCGGTTCCCGGATCATAACCATGCGCCATCCCTTGTTTCATCTGGTCTTTGAGCGTATGATGCATTTCTTCCTTCCCCATCGCATGAGCAGACCTGCCAAATAATGCACTTGTATTTAAGAAACTGCCTCCGATCACACCTAGTACGCCGGCAGCTCCGACCTTAAGGATGTTTCGTCTTGAGAACTGCTGATTTGGATCAAATACCATTCGATTCACCTCCATGTTAATATAAGGGATTAATTTTGCCCTAGAGCAAAATTATTAATAAAAAAAATTTATTTTACTTAAGGACAATTAGTTTACCTTAGGAAACTTTTTTGGTATGAGTAAAATATATGCTAACCTAGGCATGTTGTAAAGTGTTTTTTATGAAGCTTGTATTTGCTCGGGAGAATACTGCATCAATGAAAAAAAGGCTTCCCTCGAGTTCGATAAACTCACGGGAAACCTCTCTCTCCTATTTCGTAGAAGAATATGAATCACAATAGCCTGCAACATACGAGCAAAAATCTTCGTTTAGAATTGTAGTTCATTATTAATTAAAGTGGAGACAAAACTAGATGAGAAAAAAATTACTGCTACCTCTTCTTATTCTTTTGATAATCGCAACAGCTGTGTTATTTATCATAAAAAGTCTTCAAACTGATCCATTAAAAAAGTCCATTTCCATTGAACAGAAACCATCCGAGAATTCATCTGATACACTCATAGTCAAAGACGAAAATGGAGAAAACTTAAAGCTAAAGATTAACGCTATTCCTCCGTATAAGCAATATTTACAATCGCAAGAGGATAGCAAGACCGAAATCGAGCGGACCCAATCAGAAGCGCTCACTCTCTCCACTCAAGAACATTTCATATTGTTAAAGTACAGTTGTGGAAATAAGCAATGTTCAACCATTTTAGTGAAGGAAAGCAACTCCACAATTACAAGTCTCGCTTTGGGTGACGGCATTTTTCAAGACTATCAACTATCTCCGGATAAAACAGAGCTGCTGTTACGATACGGTTATAGCGAAGGCGGAGAAATTGTTCGTCATACGCTGATTGCTGTTGATTTATTAACTATGGAAAAAATACCTTTTGAATCTACAGCGTTAACGAACGAATACATGTCTACTCCAATCTGGCCTATACTCGGCTATCAATGGATCGAGAAAGATCGGTTTATGATCGAGTCGGCTGATTTAGCATCATCAGATTATGAAGCCGTGAAACACTGGTATACTTCAACTGAAAAGAAAACAAAAATCGTTGAAATCTCTATAAATAAAGCTGAAAATTAGAGCCCATTCCTTTTTTATTTCTTTGTGGGCTCTTTCGGTGTATAAATCGTTTTATCATTTCCATCAAGGATTAGCGCTGATTTCGCTGGTATCACCTCGCCTTGAAAGTTAAAAGAAGCTTCCGAGAAGTTAGCCACTACTTTCAACGCTTTACCATATTCCGTCATCTGAACGAGTTTGTCCTCTGTTAGAACCTTATAATTCGTCATTTCTTCTTTTATCGCTTTTTTACTAAAGCTTGACCATACCTTAGAATGATTCACTATGGTTTCCTTATGTTTTTCCCACTCATGTTTATCTAGATGATATAACGGAGGCACATTATAAAGAATTTCATACAGCATTCGATTCGAAATTTCATCTTCTATTTTTAAAGTTCCCCAGCCCCACCAATAAGTCGTGATCACGGAATTGTTGTAAACTAACTTATACAATGGGATCGTGTAGCTAGAATCCAAAAACAGTTTCTTGTACTTGTCCTTTAACGGTATTTGTTTAGCAAATAATTCAGGAACTCCGCCGTTGCTCGAATAATATCTTCCTACATAATATTCGCTTTCTTTATTTGTGCTCATATCCTTATCCATCCATGAGAATGATGGCGTCTCTATTCCATGCGCAAAAGCAACCGTTTGGTTAGCAAAATCGTTGCCACCCTCTGTTCCAACGACGAGCTTCCATTCTTTTTGCAAATACGCCATTCGCTTTATTCTAGCCTGAATATCTTCTTCTTCCGTAGTGATATGCTCTGGCGAATAGTCATCGAAGATTTCTCCAGTACCATCCGTATCTAGAAACCATGAGTTAAAAGCTAAACCTGTATTGAAAATCGATGTTACTCTTTCTTCGACACTAGGCAAGGCAAGCGTTGGGTTGAGCTTTCTGCCTTCTCCTTGGAACCCTACAATTTTTTTCCCATTCTTATCGGTCACCGTCGCATGCTCGTAAAGGAAAGTATCCTTAAACTTTGCCGTCGTCCATTTCTCTTTTCCTGGTTCATGGATTGAATGATACGAGTCATAGGTGCCAATTAAATAACCAAGACTTTCTGCCTCTTTGACAAACGCAGGTTTAATAAACCCTTCCTGCCAATCATCCAAACCAATCCACATATTGTCGAGCCCAGACTGCTTCATATCCTTTATGACATCAATCGTATTGGCATCTGCCCACTTCTCAATGGGATCAACTGCAGCACCAAGCACGCTTTTTAACAATCGTTTATTCAGATCTATCAATTCAACAGCGTTCAAATTTTCTATACCGCTGCTTAATAATCGCTGAGCTTCTTCATCTAAGTCAGTAAATATTTTGGAATCATAAAATTCTTTTAGCTGCATGACCGCACTTAAACTTTTTACGATTCTGTTTATCGTGTATTTGTCTACATAGTCTAAACGATTTAAATCGTCAAAGGCGGATGAAAGCTCTGCTCCATCTTCCACTTTAGTTTTTAATAGCTCCTGAATCCATAATCTCAGTTTTTCGGGAAGATTGCTCCTCAGCTTTGCCCATTGTATATTTTCTTCTGAAATGACCGTTCTGTCCCAAAAATAAGCATGCGGTGCTCCGTAAAGCTTTTCGATATTGCTATTTTCTTTAGCCTTATCCGCCAAGCTTTTGAATTCACCCTGTTCAATCAAATAATCTTTGTACGTTTTTGCGACAGCTGTTGGATTTTTTTTCGTTACATAAATTCTAAAACCATATTCCTTTTGTTTATTAATTACTGGAAATTCATGATGAAAAGTAAACTGGATAGCGTTATCGGTATTAAAAACAATTTCATTGTTATATGCGTTTTTAATAATGTACATCAACGAGTATTCGCTTTTATCAGCTGCAAAAAATGGCATCGAAAAAGACTCAATGACCTTCATTTCTTGATCGCTCAAATACTCTTTCCACGTCTGATCATCGCTTGGAATATACTTTCCTTGGTTTAATGGAAGCATATACCCATCACCCGTTACGATTGGCCATGCAAAGCTATTTTCCTCCGCCTTGCTAGATTTGATCGTTACATCTACATAGTTCGCTTTTTTTTCAATTTCAACGTCCATTTGTTTCTCTGGATAGGTCCAGCTAATTTGGTCTCCGCTGTTTTTTACATTTGAAACTTTCATTTTGTCCAGTGGTTCCGATGCTTTTTCAGTCATTCCACCTGACTCGATCTCAAGCGCGAAGGTTTCTGGATCTACGTTAAAGCTAAAATCCACATCTTCTATTTGTGCATTTACTTCTCCGTCTCGCGTATTATTGTCGTCCTTGCACCCCGCAAGAACACTTGCTGTGATTGCAGCCAGTATAATGATGGCTATTATTTTTTTCATGTCTCGCACCTCCTGAATTAGACTACATCAGGGGTGTTACGCCAATGTTACAAAAAATATTTTAAGCAACTAAATATATTTTTTCCAATCATAAAGTCCGCGATAAAGCCGTTAAGCGCTGCATTCCTTCCCGCAATAATGCCTCACTCGCAAAAGAATAACTAAGCCGGATCCACGATTTCAACTCGCCGAGCGGATCAAATATTTCTCCGGGAACGAAGGAAATGGATTGCTCCCTGCTTTTTTTTAGAAGAGCTTCTCCTGATATATCGCTTGGCAGTTTAACCCATAAATTAAGCCCGCCCTGTGGTGCCGTCCATTCCCAGCCTGCTATGGCAAGCTCCTCTTCCATAATCTCTTTATGAACCTGCAGCGCAATACGAAGCTTTTCCACATGCTGCTGCAGCCTCGGTGAAGCGAAATAATGCAAAAATATTTTCTGATTAAGCTGCGGAGTCCCGTTATCCGCAAGCGCCTTCGCTTTGATTAACTGCTCCATGAATGGATAGCGGCAGGCTGCAGCACAAATCCGCAGACCGGGCGCAATATATTTGCTGAAGCTGCTAATATAGATGACCCAGCCCTCCGTGTCATAAGCGAATAAGGGAAGCGGGGGCGGCTCAACAAAATACATATCTCGGAATGGATCATCCTCCACGATAAGGCAGCGGTAACGCTCCGCCAATTCCACCAGCAATTTGCGCTGCCAAGCTGGAACAGTATAACCGGTCGGATTTTGGTGGGTTGGATTCATATAGAACATACGCGGCTTATGCTTGCGCATCAAGGCTTCTACTTCTGCCAAGTCATAACCTTCCGGTGTAATCGCAACAGGAATAAGCCGCGCGCCTTGCCTGCGAAAAATATCCATCGCTACGCCGTAGGTCGGTCGCTCAATCAACACCGCATCCATCGGCCCAAGCATAATCTGTGCAATCAAATTTATGGCCTGCTGAGCACCTGATGTGATTAACAATTCCTCCGATGACAGCTGTAATCGATGATGCTCTCTGAAATGCTGGCTCATCGACTCGCGAAGCTCTTCATCGCCCTGAACACTGGCATAAGTCCCCATAACCTTAGGATATAGATCAAACACTTTTTTCACATAGTCCGATAAGAACAAATTCGGCAGCAAATTAGGATCAATTAGCGCTTGAGAGAACTGATACTTAGCTGGAATTCGGTGAATATCAGATAGCGAGTTATTCACTGCATAAGAGGTAACAACGGCGCTCTCTTCCAACCCTTCAGAAAAAGCATCGTCCTCCGATACGTAATATCCCGATTTGTCTTTTACATACACTTTGCCGTCCTCAGCTAGCAATCTATAGGCTTTAAATACCGTCAGCCGATGCACATTGATTTCTTCAGCAAGCAATCGTATCGACGGTAATTTTTGATGGGCTTTCCATTCCCCTCGCTCTACTCGGTTCAAGATATAATCATACACCTGCCGGAATAACGGATGGGCTTGATGCGCTCCCGCTTCTTTTTTCATCTGTTCATAACCCCCCTTCGCCGCTACCTATTTCCATTATTGTACACGAAATATTTATCCTTCTGTTCTGTTCCATACAATCTGTTCTGCCTTACTCCCTATATGATTAACAAAATACAATCTCGATCCGACATCTAAAGGGGAAATGAACATGATTTTTTTGGCTTATGCGCTCGTATGTCTTATATTTGGCACAACCTTTCTGGCAATTAAAATCGGAGTAGATGCCGGTGCTCCCCCTTTCTTCTCGGCAGGGCTTCGCTTTTTTCTGGCTGGCGCTATTCTGTTTCTTTGGATGGTTTGGAAACGCAAGGCAAGCTTCTCCCTGCTGCTGCGCAAAGAAATGCTGTTCACTGGGGCTACGCTGACGTTTGGAACCTTCTCTACGCTGTACTGGGCAGAGCAATATGTATCTTCTGGACTCGCGGCTGTGTTATCGGCTACGGGACCAATCATGATTTTGCTGCTGCAAACGGCTATTCTTCGTCAAAAATCTCCCAAACACTCGCTATACGGCTGCATTATCGGCTGCATCGGCGTACTGCTGTTAGTTTTGCCCAATCTTTCGGTGGATGTCTCACCCTTGTGGCTTGTCGGCTGCGGGGCCATACTGATAGGAGAATGCTGCTATGCAACAGGAGCGCTATATTCCAAAAAAGTAATCAACCGTATGTCCGATGTTTCACCGATAGCCATGAACGCGGCACAAATGATGGTTGGCGGAGCGATGATGTTCATTTTATCTTTGTTCACCGAAGAGGTGCAGCTTGAATCCTTTGCATCATTTCAGACGGCAGGCTCATTAATTTATCTGATTGTGATTGGTTCCATGGTTGGGCATACCTTATTCTACTGGCTCGTAGCAAAGACGAATCCCGTTTTCCCATCTACATGGCTCTATATCTCCCCCCCGATTGCTGTAGGAGTCGGCGTACTCTTTTATGATGAGACAATCTCTTGGATTACACTTCTTGGTATCATTACGATTATTGGTGGAACCGTCCTTGTAAATGCAGGTGCACTCAGACAGTTAATTGTTAAGCGAAGATTGCGGTAGTAAAGCGTTTTAAGGATAAAAAAAGGCAGCCAATAAGTTCATTGAACTTATTGGCTGCCTCTGATTTTTAAAAAGATGTATTTTGTCCAAGTTACTCGAACAAATCTGATTAAGCAGTCTGCTTCTGCTCATCCTCTAGTGGTGCCTTCGTTTTGCGAATGAAGAGACCGATAAGAATTGCGAGGACAGAGAGAATTCCGCCGACGATAAACGCACTGTGAAGACCAGCTACCATTGCAGGTACTCCTTCAGCAGGGTTGGTCGGATCCGGGGATGTAGACATATAATCTCTCATGCCGGACGACATAATGCTGACGAACAAGGCTACACCAACCGCACCTGCCACTTGCTGTAGCGTGCTCATAACCGCCGTACCATGCGCGTACAATCTGCGCGGCAGCTGATTAAGGCCTGTCGTCTGAGCAGGCATCATCACAAGTGAGATACCAATCATCATCAAGATATGCAGGAATACAACATATCCGCTCGTCCATGCTGCATCAATTCCAGAAAACAGCCAAATGGATACACTCATCAAGATGAGACCCGGTATAACGAGCACTCTTGGTCCAAATTTGTCAAACAAAATACCGGAGACCGGTGCCATAATACCATTCAAGATACTGCCGGGCATCATAACAAGACCAGCGCTAAGTGCAGTAAGCATCATGACATTTTGCAAAAATAGCGGAAGCATGATCATTGTAGAGAACATAGCCATCATAAGTACAAGCATTAGCACCGTAACGAGCGAAAACATGGGGTAACGGAAAACACGCATATCGAGCATCGGTTCCTTCACCGCAAGTTGACGCCATACAAATGAAATCAAGCTGATTCCGCCTACAATCAGGCACCAGACAACTTTAGGATCTGACCACGAGCCTTCTCCTGCGCTGCTAAAGCCATAGACGATGCCCCCAAAACCGATGGAGGAGAGCAGGATGGAAATAATGTCTACCTTTGGTTTCGTCAATTCACTTACATTTTTCAAATAAATCGCTGCATAGACGATAGAAACGACCGCCAAAGGAATGACCAGATAGAAAAGCCATCTCCAGTTAAGCGAGTCAACGATAAGACCAGATAAAGTAGGCCCAATAGCCGGAGCGGACATCATGACCAAACCGATCAATCCCATTGCGCCGCCCCTCTTCTCTGGAGGGAAAATGATAAGAATCGTATTCATCAATACAGGTATCATTAATCCTGTTCCCAAAGCTTGAACAACACGTCCAACAAGCAGAAACTCAAATATTGGTGCTGTCGCACATATCACCGTACCCGCAAGGAATAAAATCATTGCCCCGAGAAACATTTGACGTGTGCTAAACCATTGTTGCAAAAGTGCTGTTATAGGGACAAGAATACCGACTACGAGCATATAGGCTGTAGCCAGCCATTGTACAGTCGTTTCCGTGATGCTGAAATATCTCATGAGCTCTGGGAAAGCAATGTTAAGCAAGGTTTCATTCAGAATCGATACAAATGCGCCAATAATGAGTGCGGCAACGATCGGTCCTTTCTTGATTTTGCTAAAATCTAGGTTAGAATTAACCTCCATAGTAGGGCCGTTCAAGAATACTCCTCCTCCAATTTTCTCTTCTCTTTTCGGACAATTGTCCGCATTACTTACAAAATATACCGAACATTTGTCCTCATTGTCAATAACCTAAATTATGACACTAACGAAATGAACATTCAACTTCTTTGCTTCATGAATTCCGTCGCATATTTCAAAACTTCACAGCTTGATCCCTCAAGTTAGCATCTATGCTGAAGGCATAAAAAAAAGAGCCCTAATCTTTCAAAGGCTCTGTGAAGTGCACCCCTTAGAATAGACATTGGAAAAACCCCTAGGTTATTCCGATGAAATTCTAGGGGGTGTATTTTTGTGGCGGTTAAAGGGCAAAAGTTTAAGCATTATGAAGATACAACGAAAGTGGAGGCAATCCGCTTACATGTT
>NZ_JBFTPA010000012.1:0-216067 GCF_056398245.1 Paenibacillus sp. 01T47 | reverse complement strand
TTTAAGCATGAGCTATCAAAATATATCGATTATTACAATCACAAGCGTATTAGGACAAAATTAAAAGGAATGAGTCCGGTACTGTACCGGACTCATTCCCAGAATATCGCCTAATAAAATAACCTGTCTAACTTTTTGGGGTCACTTCAGGATGAAGTGGTTTATTTATTGTTTATGAAGTTTATTTGGAGCCTAACCTCTGACCTCATCGCACAGCAAACTTTCCAAATGGTTTACTCGAAGATTGATATGACTGGGCTTATTCATATTTAATTATCTCCTTTCATCATTTACGGAATCACTTGTCTTAAGTCTAATTGCCATCAATACATCTTCCCAATAAAGCTTCATTTGTTCACGCGTATTCGGATGATCCAGATTTTCTTGATGGAAACTGATCGTTGTTTTGTCAGGGTTATCGGATAGCAGCCGGATTTGCAGCGTCGAAGGTTTCTCCCATTCGTTCTTCTCCCACTTTAAGCGAAGCTGCTGAAACGGTTTTACAACCCTAAATTCGCCAGAAATACCTTCAGAAGTCGTAAAAGTCTCTCCCTTGTGCAAATTTAAGAAAGATAGGCTGCCGAGCCATAATTTCAGCCCTTCGGAAGAGGTAAGAAACGCCCATGCCTCTTCTTGCGAAATCGGAAACGTTCTCCGAACACCAACTTGATAACCCACCGATGCCGTTTGACCAACTATTTTGCCTGATTCGGAATATTGTTTATTGCTCATTGCAACACCTCCCAAATGGTTGTTTGTACTCACTAACTAATGCTTAAAAAACTACGGAGTCAGAGCTCTAACAAACAATTCAATGCTCGATTGCATAAAATTTTGCTGGGTCACCTTAGTGATGGACGACGCACCAAACAGCTGTGTTATGAAAGCGCCATAATTCATCCACATGAAGGTAATCGCCTGTGTTTCCGCATCGGTTGCAATCAGTTTGTTCTTCTCCTGCATGTCTGCAAAATAATTCGTCAAGAGCTCCAATAGTTTCCGCGGATGCTTCTGCGCCTTCTCACGAATCTCGGCCAGCTCGTTGTCACTCAAAACAATGAGAAACAGTTTACGGTTTCGATCCATGATCTCATGATACATTTGGCTTATCATGAGCAAGTCCGCTCTCAAATCCCAAATCACTTTTTCATGAAAAATTTTAGTCATTTCAATCGAATAATGATAATGATCGACTGCTTTGTCCAGTAGATTTTGCTTGCTTCCAAAATTGCGGAACAAGGTCATCTCGCTAACGCCTGCCACTGCAGCTATCTCCTTCGTTGATACGCCTTTGTAGCCTTTCTCAGCCATTAAATCGATTGCAGCCAGCATCAGCTTGCTTTTATTGTCGGTGGTCATCCTGTTCTCCAAATCCTCATTTATTATAGTAGATCATAGAATTTTATAGTTAGTACTCACTAACATAATTTCATTTAGAATATCGTTAACTTTCAGAAATGTCAACAGGCACATTGTTCCTCCGATTGCAATGCCATAGAAATTTTCGTACCACCAAATAAATATGGATTGCTCGATAAACGCATTTTTGGATCTACTTACTCACTCCAATAACTGATATGCTAGCGAAAATAAATCAGTATTGAAGGAGTGGTTGAGAATGGATATGGTTCGTTACAAGATTAGAGAGGTGCTCGATAGCAACAAAATTAAAGCTTTCCTAAGCAAAGCGCGAATTGGCCATCTAGGCATGGTTGATGGTCAGCTGCCCTATGTTGTTCCGCTCAACTTTGTTTGGGCAAATGAGAAGCTTTATTTTCATGGTGCCGGAGGCGGGAGACGCAATCAGGTCATGAGTGTAAACCCTGAGGTTTGTTTTACGGTTTGTGAAGAATATGGAACCATTACTGATCCAGTACCGGCTAAGACAGACACAGCCTATATGAGCGTCATGATTTTCGGCAAGGCCGAGCTCATCGTTGATCTGGACGAAGCTACATATATGTTGCAGGAAATGCTCCACAAATATGTGCCTGGTTATTATAACCGCCCTTTGTCCAAACAGCATGTAGATAAATACAGGTCTGCTGTTTTCAATACATCTGTTCAGGTGTACCGAATTGATCCCCATCAAATAACAGCAAAAGAAAATCCAATTGAAGCAGAAAAAATGTACAAGTAAAAAAAGTATAATGGATGACTACACAGAAAAAACATTGCGCATAGTCTGCGCGTTTCCAGAAAGAAGGCTGAACGAACATGGTTCATTTCGTTGAACAAAATCTTAGATCCGTAAGGGATCAGATGGAATTGGCTTGCCTGCACTCAGGACGCAAGAAAGATGAAGTGAAGCTTTTGTTAGCGACAAAAACGGTTCAGCTTGAAAATTTGCACATTGCCATACAAGCGGGTGAGGTATTATTTGGCGAAAATAAAGCTCAAGAACTTCGTGAGAAATTCCCGCTTATGCAGCAGTACAACCAAGTAGAATGGCATTTTATCGGACATCTGCAAACGAATAAAGTGAAGGACGTTGTTAAATATGTCACCCTCATTCATTCTGTGGATCGTTTGAAGCTCGGAAAAGCCTTGCATCAGCAGCTCCTTAAAGAAAACAAAACTTTGGATATCTTGGTACAAGTCAATACATCATTTGAAGAAAGCAAATTCGGTGTTTTACCGGAATCTGCACTGGAGTTGGTTCAACAATTGTCTCATTTTGAAACATTAAATGTTAAAGGCTTGATGACTATTGGAAAACTGAATGCTACAAATGACGAGACTCGACATTGCTTCCGCTTATTAAAACAAATTCAATCACAGATTATAGAGAAGAAGCTGCCAAGGGTAACAATGGATATTCTCTCGATGGGCATGTCTGGGGATTTCAAGGTTGCTATTGAAGAAGGGGCAACCATTATAAGAGTAGGGACAAGCGTATTTGGCAAGCGATATTTACCGGATGAGTATTACTGGGATGAAACCGCACAAAAATCATCCAGAATGAGTAGAATAAAACAAGCTCAGCAGAAATAGTAGGAAACATGATCATAAATACAGAGACAGATTGACTCAGCTAAGAGACGGAGATGTTCGAATTATAGCAGCATCTCCGCAAGACGATAAATCCCTTTTGTTATTGCTGACTCATCTACTTTAGCAAAACCAAGCACCCACCCTTTTCGATTACTTTCCAAACAATAATGGCTAAGCGGATAAACGCGTACTCCGTTTTCTAACGCTTGGTTCGTAAAGGCTTGTTCGTTAAACGAGTCTTCCGCTTCTAAAAACATGTGTAATCCCGTTTCTACGCCGCTTAGCTTGAAACGTTCTCCTAACCCAGATGAGCTAATGGCTTTCGACATCGCTTCATGTCTGCGCCGATATACGTTTCTGACCCTTCTCATGTGACGCATGAAATACCCATGTTCAATAAAGTGTGTAAGCGTTAATTGCTCCATAATCGGAAGGTGACGATAAGTTAGCTCTTGGACTTGTGCTAGCTGGCGAATGGCTTTTTGGGGTCCAATGATTGCGGATATTCGTATACCAGGAGCAATCATTTTTGAAAAACTCATCATATACAATGTGTTCTGAGATTGCTGGCTAAACAACGTAGGCAACGGGTCGCCGCGATACCGAAATTCGCTGTCATAGTCGTCTTCCACAATCCAAAATTGCTGCTGAGCAGCCATATTCAGCAAGTGTTGCCTGCGGGGCTCCGACATGATCACCCCAACTGCACACTGATGTGAAGGCGTAACATAAACAAGCTTTGATTGTGGGTGAATGTGGTCTACCTGTAATCCGTAATCATCAACAGGGACAGGTACAACATTCATCCGCCGATATTTCATGGCCATCCATGCGGCGGGGAACCCGGGATCTTCTACGGAAACCGTTTCTCCTTCATTTAAAAGTGCTTGAGCGATCAAATCAAGGCTATGTTGTGCGCCCGAAGTTAAAATAATTTGATCGATATGAACGTGAACACCTCGCTCGAGTGACAGATAACGCCCAATCTGTTCGCGTAGTGGAACGAAACCATAAGCGTTGCCATATGTCCAACTGTCCAGGTCCGTTTCTTTCGAGGCTTGCAAAAATGAGTGTCTCCAGTTTTTCTGAAAATGTTGATCCAAATAAGGCTCATGGGGGCTGAAATCGATCTCAACATTTTGATATTCTTTGCCTCTAAACCAGCTCTGCAAATGACTGACTGCTTCGTTTAATAAAGGTAACTCTGGGGTGATAGGCCCTTGGGGTTTCACATCCTCTGTAAAACTTGTTCTGCTGGTCCAGTCACTCACCCTTGTTCCGCCGCGCCTTGAAGTAACCGTGTAGCCGCGACTAAATAATTCCTCATAAACAATCTGTATCGTTGAACGAGAGACACCCACTAATAGTGCAAGTTCACGAGAAGGCAGCAGCAACTCGCCTGGCTGCCATTTGCCGGTTGTGATGTTATGGATTGCTTGATCAAGCAGTTGTTGCCATATTGGACGCTTGTCCTCACGGTTAATTTTCAGCATCCTGTTCACCTCTAGTTGTATTCGGATTAATTTATGGATTGCTTTAATTTCTTCTAATAACCATTTAGCAACATTCCATTACTTAAAATACTATCATGCTTCTAGTTGCCCCAGCAATGTAGTTATAAAAAATCCGCTAAGTCAGGAACAGCTGACTCAGCGGACAAGTACGCTCTATTTTAAACTCTGTTTTCCCTGCTTATACATTAAATACACAAAAATGGAGTACCCTCTCTCTGCTTTATCTTATGTAAACTAAACCATACCCTGATATCAAACCGATTCCATACCACAATACTGCATTCAAATTTCTGCTCGCAATAAATAATTCGAGGTAGTTGAATTCTTGCCTCGGTTTCTACGATGACTACACAATGATGAAAATCTAGCTATAGAATTTAGATATGAAGCCTTTTGGAGTTTATTCCGAAAGGCTTTATTCATTATTTTCTAATGGAATATCATACACACAAAGATCAAAATAAAAAACGGCATCGCTGCCGTCTCTGTAGTGAAACTATCTAGGTATTCCGTTTCATTCCTTATCACATATTGTTTCCTACCAAACTTTTATCTTCGAAAGCCGTCGAGAGAACAATTAAGGTCGTTGAAAATCCGAATGGGCTGCACCTATCTAGAAAGTTGGTCATTGATTCTGTAGTTTCGGATAACACCTTCATTAAAAAGTTATACTCTCCGCTTATTCTGTAAAGATCGATAATCTCAGGGGATGATTCGCTGAATGTAATAAAATCATTGCAACAATTCGTTTTGAACAGTACAAAGGCAGTTGTATACAAGCCTAATTTATGAGGATTAAGCTTCGCACGATAGGCAGTTATCATGCCTTGCTCTTCCAACTTTCGAAGCCTTTCCGTTACAGCCGGCTGCGACATCGCAATCATTCTGCTCATTTCAGAAATCGGAATCCGAGCATTTTCGAACATTAAAGATAAAATTTTGGAGTCGATTTGATCCATTAACGAAATCACCTCATTTTTAAAGGTTGTGAACTTAGAAGAACTACATAATTTAGGTTTTGGATGCATTCTTCCTTAAGAACACTATGTAAATCATAGTTTTTATGCAATAAAATGTAAACACACATTTGAAAAGGAGAATGCGCTATGGCATTTACATTAAATGATCCCCTGCCTCTGAGAGGGTTAACATTAAGAAACCGATTAATTATGGCACCTATGCAGCAGTACATGGGTACTCCCGAAGCTTTTGCCGGAGCTCATCATGTTGAACATTACAGCCAGAGGGCAAAACATGTCGGGCTCGTGATCTTGGAATCCACTGCAATCTCTTCAAATGGGAGGTTGTGGGGAAATGATATCGGAATTTTCACGGATCAGCACGTGGAACCTTTTAAAAAAATTACGGACGCTATCCACGCAAACCAAACTCCCGTCTTTATTCAGTTATCGCATGGCGGAAGAAAATCTTCACCTGAAGTTACGAAAACATTAGTCGCACCTAGCGCGATTGCATACGACGATCATTATGGCACACCCGAGTCTTTGACAGTTGCAGGTATTGAGCAAATCGTTGAGGAATATCGTCTTGCGGCCAAACGAAGTATGGCAGCAGGGTTTGATGGCATTGAGATTCATGCAGCACATGGGTTTTTACTCCACCAGTTCTTATCACCACTATCGAATACAAGGCTGGATGCATATGGTGGTACTTCCGAAAACAGAACTAGGTTTCTAAAGGAGGTCCTCTATGCGATTAGAAGAGAAGTTGGCAATAACTATCCGGTTATTATTCGAATTTCTGCAACCGATTATTGCGAAGGAGGGTTAACCCCCATAGAGTGGGCTCGAATGTTAAAACCGCTCGAATCTGAATTGGATGCAATTCATGTCTCTACAGGCGGGAATATGCCAATGCAGCCTAGTGACGTATACAATGCTTATCAGCTGCCGCATGCGGCTGCGATCAAACAGCATTTCAACATCCCCATTATTGCAGTTGGAAAGATTTATACCCGCAGTCTTGCCAATCGTATACTCGAGGATCAACTAGCGGATGGAATCGCGATTGGCCGCCCTCTCTTGGATGATCCAGATTATGCCGAACAATTATTACTACCTGAGGAACACCCTAGTACCTTATAGCTAAAGGAGTGCTTATAAGATCGTTAGTCATACAAAGAGCCACCAGGGAAAACTGGTGGCTCTTTCCTTACGCTGGTTTTTCTCTAGAGCATTAACTTTCCGCTACAGATACTCCATTCATTACGAAATCAGTACCTCGGTTGTAAGTTTCCAGCGACAAACTATCATCAACTTTTCACCGTACAGTTCGGCTGTCAGCGTACCACCCATGTTATTCATCAGACTTTTGGCGATTGAGAGGCCAAGCCCCGATGTTTGGGCGGACCTTGCACGGTCTGCAGTGTAGAACCGATCGAACAAGAGGCTGACGTCGCTTCCAGCTAGTTCCTTCGCGTCGTTGATAATCGTCAAATCTACCGTGGATCGCTGCCGTTCTAAACAGATTTCCACCTGGCCGACCGCATACTTGACCGTGTTGACAAGCAAATTTTCAACAACTCTCCGTACAGCCGATTCGTCGGCGTATATGGTCATTTTTTCGTCCGGAAGCTGTATGTCAGGCGTAATGCCGCGTTCGTTGAATGCATCATAAAATTCGACAAGAATGTCGGTGATCAGGTTGGTCAGCTCAAGCTTTTCGGTTTTAAGGGAATAATCCAGCGATTCGATCACGGATAGTTCGAAATAATCGTCTAGCAATGCCTGTAGGCGCTTTGTCCGATTTTTAACAGTAGCGACGTATTCGAGTTTCTCCTCAGGCGTTATAGTCTCCACCTCCAACAGTTGGATGTATCCGAGAATGGAGGTTAGCGGAGTACGGATATCATGGGAAATGTTTACGGCCGCCTGCCGAAATTCATTTTCGATTCTTTTTCTATGAGCTTCCGCTTCGATGATGAAATGGGACTGACGATTGATCTGCCCAGCAAGCTGCTCGAGCTTCTGATCGAATAGAGCAACGTCGATTTTTTTACCAGTCAACCCTTCATTATAGCTTCGCAATTGATCCGTCATCCGACCTAACTCCCGCCTTAGCATCAGCAGATGGACAAACAGGAGAGCTGCTGCCGCCATCGACAAGATCGTCAGGATAAGCAACATGCCCTCCCCCTCCCATCTATTATTTAATATCCTTTCTGCGGAACACGAAAATACCGATAATAGCGGATAAGCCGATTGTCAGCAGCGGCACGAGTAAGAGCGTGGGCAAATCTCCGCTATCGATCCTAGGTTCACCGATTTGGCCAACCAGTTTGAAGATGGAATAATCGTACAACATACCAAAAAATTCGACCTTCGAACCTATGCCAGCCAAAACGATATCGATCACTAAAAAGAAAATCATTGTAAACCCGATCGTTTTGCCGCTGTCAGTAAGGATCACAGTGAACAGCGCACCAATGGCCGCGTAGGCCGCCGTGTACAATAGTGTCAGCCCAAGAGCTCGAGGTATGAAAAGAATGGTAGTTCCCTCAGGTAAATGACCAAAGCTTGAAAGCAGCGTGACTTCGACTGTGCTGACGATTGGAAAGACGAGAGAAATCAACATCGCACCAACTGCGAACACCGTCAGCTTTGCTGCATACAGTCGCCCTCTAGTGTTGCCCGACGAAGCAATTGTTTTCATGATACCTGTAGAATATTCATTGCAGATAAAGAAGCCAGCCAAAACAGCTACTCCGAACTTGATAGCGTAGGCATTGCTTGAAATAAAGGTAACCAAAAATTCGGCTCCCGTGAACTGAGTCTCTCCATTTGATCGATGATCAAAATAGTAGAGCAAGGGGTAAGCAAGCGAGATTAGGGCAAGTGCGATCAGCAACGTCCAGAACGATCTGTTCTTGCGGAGCTTAAAAAACTCTACTTTGATCAGATTATACATGCGAATTAGCCCCGATCCGCTTCGTGAAATAACTCTCCAAATCCTCACCCATGGGTGTAAACTTTTCAATTTCAAGGCCTGCGGAGAAAAGCAACGACGATATTTTACTTGGTTGCTCAATAGGACTATACAACTTTATGGCCCCATCCTGCATCACTTCGAAATCAGCCGTGCCCAGCTCATTTTGAATAACAGTTGTTGCCTTGCCCGGATCACTCACTTTGATATACACATACTGCTGGCATTTCAAATCCAATTCCTCAGCAGTGAGCTGCTCTAGTAAACGACCACGATGGATAATGCCATAATGGCTTGCCATTAAATGCAACTCGCTAAGAATATGGCTTGATATTAATATCGTAATGCCCAACTCACGATTTAATTGCATGAGCAGCTCCCGCATTTCGACGACGCCCATCGGATCCACCCCATTGGTGGGTTCGTCCAGAATCAGGAATTCCGGATCACCCAGCAAAGCGATCGCCAGACCTAGCCGCTGTTTCATTCCAAGTGAGAAGTTTTTCGTTATTTTCTTGCCGGTCCCTTGTAGTCCGACCTGCTCCAGCATCCTTGGAACGCATTCTTTGCCAGGAATGCCGCGCAGAATCCGGTTCGCTTCCAGATTCTCGCTGGCTGTCATCTGAGGGAACAAGGCAGGACTCTCAATAATGGAGCCGATTCTCTTGCGTGCTTGGATCAATGCCTGCTCTTCGCTAGCGCCGAACAGCTCAATCGATCCATCGGTTGGAAAAGCAAGTCCCGTCACAAGGCGGATCAATGTTGATTTTCCGGCTCCATTTTGTCCAATAAATCCATAAATTGAGCCTCTGCGGATTGACAAATTAACTTTGTCCAGCGCTGTATGGCCTTTGTACTTTTTGGATAACTGATTTGTTTTTAATACATACTCTTGCATCTTCGTCTTGGCCTCCTTTATGTGATAGACCAAGTATAGAAACAAAAACATAAGAGGTACTAAAGCCAATACTTAAGAATGTCTTAAGGTCTTAGCCGATAGCCCATGCCCCATACCGTCTCAATAAAATCGCTTCCTGGTGCCGCCTTGACCAGCTTGCTGCGCAAATTGCTCAAATGGACGTTAATGGTGTTGTCGTCGCCGTAGAAAGGTTCTTGCCAAACCCTTTCGTACAAATTGGACTTCGTGAACACCTTTTTCGGTGCCGACAAAAGCAATGAGAGAATTTCAAACTCTCTAGCCGTGAGAGTCAGTTCCGCCCCAGCTGCAGTAATCGACATAGCGTCTCGATCAAGTATAAGTTCCTTATGTTTTAGCATGTTAGGCTTAGGCGGTTGCGCGATTCGCGCATACATGCGAAGCTGGGAATCGATTCGTGCAGAGACTTCCTCAACATCAAATGGTTTAGTAATGAAATCATCCGCTCCCCCACGTAGGACAGACACTTTGGTCCGCGGCTCACCTTTGGCCGAAATGATGATTACCGGCATGTCGTCACGTCCGTCGAACCGCTTGAGCAGTTCTTCACCTGTCATTCCTGGCAGCATCAGATCGAGAAGCAACATGCTCCATTGGCGCTGCTCGAGATAGAGAAGCGCCTCTGTTCCTGAGTAGGCCGGCTGGGGTATATAACCGCTTTTCTTAATAATATTGCACAGCAATCGGCTGATATCGCTATCGTCCTCGGCAACTAGAATATGTATCGGATTGTTCATTGTTTCTCCTTATTTTTTCTATGAAAGAAGATGACCATGATTCGTGATTATCAAGCCGTTCAAACAAATGTGGTTTCTACGCGCCAGATGTTTTTACAATAAACGGTATATGTAATAGTATAAAATAAAACTAAAAAAACATCATCTATTCCTACAGAAAACCACGTCCAGAACGTGGTTGATTTGTTATATTGGTGGAACCTAGTGGGGCCTTCACCCTTGAGCGCATCGCTGCCAGCGATGCGCTCTCCTACGAAGTTAAAAGTACAGACATCTCTTAATATAGAATCCCTTGACCTTAACACTAATGTCAGGCGTTATAATGAAACTGTATCTTACAAGAAGGAGGCACATCGCATGAAAATCGGAGAACTTGCCGCCCGTACCGGGGTTAGCATTCGCTCGTTGCGTTATTACGAACAGCAGGGCCTGCTCGCTCCCGCTCGACAAGGGAACGGTTACCGCGAATACTCGTCGCTCGCGGAAGATCAGGTCTCTACAATAAAGTTTTATCTAGGTCTCGGACTATCCACGGAACAAATAGCCGGTTTTCTACAGTGCGTCTTAATAAACAAAGAAGCATTTTGCCGGGAAGTGCTCCCCATTTATCGGCAAAAGCTTGCGGAGATCGAAAATCAGATCCTTCTCCTGCAAAATATCAAGTTGAATTTGGAGGATCGCATCCACTCGATCTTGAATGAACGTCCAGTCGAGGAACTGAAAGAATGATTCTTTCAGCGCAATTTTATAGATACCGACTAATGAGAGTCTTTAGTGCGTCCTTAGACAAATAACCGATGAGTTTATCTACTGGAAGTCCGTTCTTGAACACAACGAGCGTCGGGATGCTCATCACTTTGAAGCTGCTGGTGGTTTTCGGATTATCATCCACATTCAACTTGACGATCTTCAAGTCTGGCATTTCTTTTTCTAGTTCTTCCAAAATCGGCGCAATCATTTTGCAGGGTGGACACCAGTTCGCCCAGAAATCGACAAGAACTGTCTCCGCCGATTCAATTTCGTCTTTGAAGCTTTCGTCAGTTACGTCTAAAATGGCCATCTTACACATCTCCATCCTTTCAAAATTCTTGCCGTTTGAATCGCCAATCGAATGGCGACATCAATTATTTCCGCCCTATGCTCCGGTGATTTATTGTGTCCTTCCGCTATCACATTCGTTACTTCACGTATACCGAACTGCCCTCCTTATCATTCAAAAATCATCACCTTTTCCGTGTGCTGTAATCATACCGCCTGACACTAGTGTCAGGGTCAAGCGATTTTTTAAAGTTGATCATTTATTTCAAGTTAGTCCAGCCGCTGTTTCTTTTTTGTCCAACGATTGATATAAACTACAATTACGTTGCAGACTCCCCACCGAGGTTCACCTATGTGCTCCGTCAATACAAAAAAGACACGCC
This sequence comes from Paenibacillus sp. 01T47, assembly GCF_056398245.1. Classification (NCBI taxonomy): domain Bacteria; kingdom Bacillati; phylum Bacillota; class Bacilli; order Caryophanales; family Paenibacillaceae; genus Paenibacillus; species Paenibacillus sp. 01T47. The sequence continues at coordinate 204,519 of NZ_JBFTPA010000012.1, read as the reverse complement.
TCACTTGGCGTGTCAAAGCAGCGTGATCTCCTTCATGTTTCTGTGCTTAGTCTAACAAATGATTATCGCCAAAATACCAAAAAATTATGGGAAATTGTATGAAAAAAATCTCTACGAATCCAAACTTACACGTTAATTCAGATAATATATATTATTTCAATTAATAAATTAAAAAGATTCAAACAAGTTACAAGGGGTTCAACTCCCTAGGTTGTCCACCAAATAAAAAAAAGTCCACGAAATAATTCGTCGACTTGACTGGCTTATCCTAATATTCCCTTATCCCGAACATCACACAGAGAAAACTAAACGCCAAACTGCTTTAAATGATGATCCAAGTGCTTATAGATACCGATGCCCCACTGCTCGGAGGTAAGCTTGCCGAAAAAAGGGTGGGGATGAGTCGTGCACCTCTCCGGTCCATTGCGCTGAAATAAGTCGGTTTTTTGTTTCAATAATTCTTTTTCTTTCTCGAATTCTCTTTCATCTGTAAATTTAATGGTCGGGATCGTTGACATATTGCGAGGCAATGTTTTGTCATTATACATTATTGGTTTCACGAAGCCTCCAATCACGACCCCAAGCCATCCTCTCTTTGGAAAAGAAACGCCCGAGGCAATGTTCTGGAATGCGGAGCAGTGAGCCAGCATTTGAGCAGCATTCATCTGCCCCCAATGTGGTTCTGAATGACCCTCTAACTTATCGATACGTGCTAAAATCTCGTTCGTATGGTTTCGATCAAAAATACTTTTCATTCATTGCCGTCCCTTCTCCTTAAATGAGCAGTTCATAGAAACCATATTGTTCAGAATTAATCCATATGAGAATCGGACAAGCGAATCATCCGGCTTTCCAGTCGAGTTTGTCATGATTGCAGGTTACCATATTGACAACCTTCTGTCGATCATCCACCTTACACTACGTCCACGCGGGTGAAATGATAGGGGTATTATCGCCCTGAAACGCAAGAAGATTACTATTATCATACAAAAAAGACTTCTGCATAGCAGAAGTCTCATGTCGGCTTAACAAGTCTATTTATATGAATGCAAGAGGCCATCGGTTCAAGCGCAGGGAGACTGGGACGAACGGGTACGACCTCAAGTTTCACAGTTAGGATCGTCTTCATCCAAAAAGCATTTCGTTCGACTTTTTTTTATTTTTCGCGAATCCAAACCGTCATTTCGCCCGGCTTCCGATTACCCCAGAATGCGTATGGCACAGCCAAGATTGGGACGCTCTTCTTCTTTCGTGTGACCGGCCTGTACAGGTCATCTTCCCAACAAAAATCTGAACGCAGCCCCTCTCCGGTTAACACGACAATACCGCCTAGAACATCTTCCTTATACACTGCCGTTAATTCAGAATCTTCGGGAAAGCTAATATCCGTAAGATCCGGGCCGTTGTCCACTTCCTCCATACAATAAACGAGCGGACCGTATTGCAAAGCGATTTTGCCAGCATTCTCGTGCACTTTGGGGTTCGACTCAATACGCTCGATGATCATCGGGAAATACAGCTTGATCTCGTCGTTTTCCATCCACGTTCTGCTGATACGCGCATATCCGCTCTTGACGATCGTATCCAGCGCTTGCAAGTTCCCGTTTACCTTGATGTAAGGATCTCTACACCATGAAGGGATTCGGAAAGAAAGCGTGCAATCGGTCGGCTCATCCGTTTGCAGTCGGATCTGGATATTTCCGTCCCATGGATAATGTGTTTCCGTATGCAATATCATCTTTCTTCCTTGAACATCGAATGTACTCTCATTGGAAGCATAAAGATGCATAGCGATGTCTTTGTCTTTTTGCGTAAAGAAGTAAGTATCCAAAGACGTTAGCAGCCGCGCAATATTAGGCGGACAACAAGCGCAGCCGAACCATGGCACGCGCTCGGTTTTGACGTGCTGCATATCGTAACGGTATTGAGTTACAGCAGGATGAACCTCCAATGGGTTGACGTAAAAATAACGTTTGCCATCTAGCGACATCCCGCTCAGCACCCCGTTGAATAGAACCCGTTCCATCACATCCCCGTATCGGCTGTCCGTTTCAATCTGGAGCATTCTAAATGCCCACATGGCAAGTCCGATGGATGCGCATGTTTCGGTGTATGCCGTGTCGTTAGGCAGATCGTAATCAATCGTAAAGCGTTCGGCATGACCTTGCGAGCCGAGCCCTCCCGTTATATACATCCGCTTGGAAGTCATATGAACCCATAGTTTGCGAAGCGCTTCGGTCAGCGTTGCGTCTCCGTATGCAATCGCGAGATCCGCCATAGCCGAATACAAATACATGGCACGCACAGAATGTCCTTCTGCCGTTTCCTGCTCTCTTATGGGGGCGTGAGCCTGATGGTAATCCAGATCGAACCAGCGATCCTTGGAAGGTCCGCCGAACTCGGGCTCCTCCTTCAGGAAACTCGGCTGCTTTCCACGCTCCTCAACGAAGTATCGGCTCAAATGTAAATACCTTTGTTCTTTCGTTGCCTTGAACAGCTTTACGAGCGCGAGCTCAATCTCCTCATGACCGCAGTACACCTGCATTTTATCCGAATCCGGACCCATAATCCGGTCTATATAATCGGCGTAACGGCACATCATATCCACAAAAGCCCGCTTGCCCGTGGACTCGTAATAAGCCACCGCGGCCTCGATCAGATGGCCCGCGCAATAAAGCTCATGCCCGAATGAAAAATCCTTCCAGCGCTGTTCCGGTGCAGCGACTGAAAAATAAGTGTTCAAATAGCCGTCTGACTGCTGGGCACGTCCCATCAGATCAACAACCGCATCGATGACGGCTTCGAGCTGCGGATTCGGAAAGTGCCGCAGGCTGTACGCGGCAGCTTCGATCCATTTGGCTACATCACTGTCCTGAAAAACCATTCCGTAGAAAGTTCCTGTCTGTTCTCCTGCCGAGATGCGGAAGTTTTCTACGGCGTGACTCGGTTCCGCGCCTTCGATTTCATCGTTCAGCGCCTTCCATTGATAGGGAATCGTTTCCTGGATAGTTTGCCGAACCCTGGGCTGCCAAAATTGGTCATTAAGCCTAACATTCATATCGATAATTCTCCTTTCAATGGGACAAAGCGACAATGATCCGAACTAATTTTTCAATCCGGTCATCGTGATTCCCTCTACAAAATACTTTTGACCAATCAGGTAGAAAATGACTCCTGGAGCAAAGGATAAGCACGTGGCGGCCATCGTCATCGACCAATCTTGCTTTAATTGACCTCTGAAATTGGTGAGTCCCAACGCTATGGTGAATTTATCGCTCGAATTAATGTAAATCATCTGTTGGAGCAAATCGTTCCACAAGCCGATGAAAATAAACAATGCGACGACGATCATGGCGGGCTTGATCGCTGGAATAATAATATTGAACAAGATGCGGAAGTATCCGGCTCCGTCAATCGTTGCCGCTTGGTCGAGTTCTCTCGGTATGGAGAGAATAAACTGTCTAATTAAAAAGATATTAAACGCGCCGCCTCCGCAAAAATATGGCAAAATCAATGGCAGATAGCTGTCATGTACCCCCAAACCCCGCGTCCATCCAATGTACAGCGGAATGAGGGTAACCATGGTAGGCAAAAGCATTGAACCGACACATAGGGTCCAGATCAACTGTTTCCCCCGAAACCGCAGCCTCGCAAAGGCATATCCGCACAAGGTGGCCGTAAACGTTCCCGCCAAACAGGAAGGAACGATGATTATCATCGTATTGCCTAGATATTTCCAAAATTTAAATACCTTCAGCGTATCTTCATAATTGGAAAACAACCAATTTCCCGGTAATAGGGATGGCGGATATTTGTAGATCTCGGGATTGGTCATCAGAGACGTACGAAAAATCCACCAGATCGGGAAGAGCACGATTAAAGCAAATAAAACAACGACTACAAACATAATCACGTTTATCGTTCGTTCACTGCGTTTCTTGCTCTTTAGTCTGACGTACGCTGCTTCACTCAATTGCCATCGCCTCCTTCAGAAAAGATCCACAGATTTGATGTCTTGAACAAAACACCGGTAAACGCGGCAAGGATGGCGAAAATTACAAAGGTCGTCGCACAGGCATAACCCAGCCTGTAATTGACGAAAGCCTGATCGTACATCAGATAAGTCATGAACCTTGAAGAATTGCCCGGGCCGCCATTGGTCAGAGAAAGAGCTGGCGTAATGACTTGGAGATTAGCGATCAGGCTCATCAACAAGTTGTAAAAGATAATCGGCGTCATGCAAGGCAAGGTGATATGCCAGAAGCGTTTCCATCCGCTTGCGCCATCCATCTCAGCCGCTTCATGATAGACGCTCGGAACGTTCTGAAGCCCGGCCAAAAAAATAACGATTAAGTTCCCCGATAACCAGACCGCAATCAAGGAAAGCGAAGGAACTACCCATCTGGAATCCGCAATAAAGAGAATTTTGCTCAACCCGATTTCGGAGAGGAGAAAGTTGAAGAAACCGAAATTCGCCTCGTAAAGCCAGGACCAACCTACGTATATAGCCGCAGCCGGCAAAACGAACGGCACATAAAATACGGCTCTGAAAAAACCTCTTGCCGGAATTTTACGGTTCAACAACATCGCGATGAAAAACGAATAAATCATGCTTCCGGCTACGGATAATACGGCGAAGTAGACCGTCGCGATAATCGAATCTTTAATGTACGGATCGGTGGTAAACAGCTTGATATAATTATTGAGGCCAACAAATTCGGGGTTGGCTAACCCTGTCCAATTCGTCATGCTGATTCCGAGCACCCCCAGAAGAGGCAGGTAGGTCAGGAAGATCAGTCCGAGGAAAGCCGGAATCAAGCATATATAAGCAACTCTTGCCTCGCTTGAGTAAAAGCGAGAACGACGCTTCAGCGGTTTGTTAATCGGTTCCATATCTCGCTCCCCACCTCATGTTTGAAGGAAGACCGCCACTTGCAATATATTGGCGGTCATTCCTCCTATCCGTTATTTATTGCCTGTATGAGCCGCATTCAAAGCATCGAGATTTTTGGTTATGGCTTCCTTGGCGGTCGTCTTTCCGGTCCAAACATCCCCTAGAGTCGATCCGAGCAAGGTGTTAAAGTCCGTCGTATGATTTGTATAGAACCACGATGCGGGTCTAGCGGCGGCGGATTGCGCATAATCGACTACCGCAGACTTGTATTCGTCATACGGAGGGAAGTTCGGATTGTCGACCCATTTATGGGTGAGAGTTTCATCCGTATACCACTTTTGCAGCGTTGGCATCCAAATGCCTGATGAGATGAGCCCCCAGTTGTTTTCTTCGGAATTGTACCATTTGAGCCATTCCATCGCTTCTTTCGGATGCTTGGTCTGGGAGAATACGACATTGGCGCCGCCCGTGTTTAGGGTAACTTTATCCTTCATATAAGGCAGTAAGGCAACGCCATAGTTCAAACCTTTCTCCTTGGCTGTATTTAAGCTGGTTCCTACATTCCACGCACCGTTTGTGGCCATGGCAACCGTTCCTGCAATGATAGTGCGCTGAATGCCATCATCGGTTTGACCAACCGACAACGGGGCAACATGATCTTTCAAGTATAGATCAGCAACTTTCTGAATCGCTTCCGTGCTGGCATCTTCTCCGATTCTCACTTCGTTCCCGTCACTCGAATAGAAACCGCCGCCATTGCTAAGCGCCCAGGTTTCCAACTGCCACGGTAGATTTTCAATAGAGGCGCCATACTGAACGATGCTTTGCGATTTAAAACCATCCTCGTCAGGATGTTTGCCATTCTTGTCAACCGTCAGCTTCTTGGCCGCAGCTACGAATTCATCCCATGTCCATGCTTGATCCAGTGCGGATGGTGGATAAGGCACATTCGCTTTGTCAAACATGTCTTTGTTGTAATAAAGGAGGAGGATTTCATTGGCAGCAGCATAGGCTACGGTTTTGCCTTGATATTTGTAGGCCAAGCTATCGAGCGGCTTGCTGTCGCTTCCATCGTACATGGAGCTCACATCATTCAACATGCCGTCGGAGGACCACTGTATGACGCCATCCTCCTTCAATATCCCCGTATCCGGCAATTGGCCTGCCGTTGCCTGTGTATTCAACTTTGTCATGTAGTTTTCCCAAGGAATTGCCTCCACTTTTACTTCGATTTTGTCTTGGGAAGCATTAAACTTGTCTGCCGCCGCCTGGACGGTTTTCCCTTCTTCTTCGCTACCCCACATCGAATACGTAATCTTGACCTTTTCCGTTTTGGAAGGCGAATTCTCCGGTTTACTTGAAGCCTCTCCTGCCGATGGTGTTGTATTTGTCTCTTTGTTACCGTTGTTCCCACAGCCTATTGCACTGAATGTCAGTGCAGCCAAGATTAGACCTACCCCAAGTCTTTTTCCTACTTTCATTGCCCCGTTCTCCCTTCATCAATTGAATGATGTTAAATGCTAATCGTTTGAATGAAACGTTTAGCCTTTCTACGCCTGACCAAACCGTCGTGTTTTTCCATTGCAACATGACATGATTCAGGAAAGCGCTTTAATAGAATTGTGACATGAAGTACCTTGAAAAAAAACAACATTTTCCAACCTGATTTTTAATATTTTCAACCTTCGTTCTTACGCCACCGATTTCCCGATATCGGGAAATCGAGCTTATGCCAGACGATCAACAGGAAACTCTTTATTTAAAAGACAACTATGAAGTATTATAAAAATAACAATATTTTCTACCTTGATATTCACGATTCCAATCTTAGGAGGAAACAGTGTGGACTCTACGATTCTTCATTTTATCTCACCACCGATTCCCTATTTCGTGGATTGCGGTTATGCCTATTACGAGGTAGGAGATACCCATATCGACCGAAATTGTATCAATGTATTCGATCTGATTGTCGTCCGCAAAGGGGTTCTCCCCATTGCCGAGAATGACCATAGCTGGGAAGTCAATGAGGGAGAAGGACTCATCCTTCTCCCGAATGCTCATCATTACGGCAATGCGCCCTGCAAAGCCGATACGGAAATCATCTGGATTCACTTTCAAACCTTCGGCAGCTGGCAGATGTGCCGCGACATGAACGAATGCCAGAGCAACCAGCTGGAATTGATCGAGGAACACAAAAAGTTAGCGTATGTCAATCACGCCGATGTCTGTTCCATCTTCCTTCCCAAGCACATGAAGCTGTCGACGAAAGCGTTGGAGGCGCTTGACACCTTCTTTCAGCAGGAGAATGAACCGCAGTCGCTTCGGAACTGGAAGCGACAAGTTTCCTTCCAGTTATTTTTGCAACATTTGGATCGCGATCTCGCTTCCCCCGCGAACGCCACCGCGATTCAGCTCGCCGAGCGGATCGAACTGTTCATCCGCCAGAACTATGCCAGCGATATTACGAACTCGGTGCTGCAAAAGAAGTTGAACTATCACCCCAATTATCTGGCTAAAGTGATGCTGAAAATGTACGGAATGACCCCAGTAACCTATCTTCAATATTACCGGCTTGAACAATCCAAACGGCTGCTGCTGCAAACCTCCAAATCTATTGCCCAGATTGCAGATGAAGTTGGCTTCCATCATATCTCGCATTATTCCACCTGTTTCTCCAAGAAAGAAGGTCTCTCTCCCTCAGGCTTCCGCAGTAAATTCGCCAAGAAGCGCTAGATGCAGCGAATCCGGAGGACGTTCCGCTACAGCAATACGAGAAGAGCGTTCAGCTTGCCTTCTCCGATTCCCGGCTTTCTGCACGACACAAAGCTGAAGCTCAGGCCCTAAAACCACCCAAGATGATTCGGGCAGATGGAGCTCGAAGGATTCGTGACCAAGCAAGCATAAGCCCAATCATTGCGCTGCCCACGAAAAGCCAGCTTTGCTGTGGGTATTTTCATCATATGTTCTCTTGTGATTTCGAAAAAAATACGCTATCTATTGAGGCCACTGAACAACCCACACATTTTTTCGGCAGTCCCTAGCAGAACATAAAAAAAGACATCCATTCTCATATTTTGGGAGAAGGATGTCTTTTTTGTGTACTAAATAATGTTACTTATCCTGTATTTAAATCAATTAATTTCAATATCCGCTTAAGAGTTACAGCGAATATAGTCATAGCTCCTTGCATCTCCATGCCAATCAGACCCGAGGATGTGGCTACATCATATAGATTTTAATCAAAGATCATCAGCAGAGAAGATAAAATATGAGGATTTTAATCTAGAAAAAAAACTTATTGAATCTATAGAGCAAAATCCAGATGATGTATTTTTGAAAGAGGTTAGGAAGTATTTAACGACGGGATATAGAAACGAAGTAGCTAAAAAAGAAATTACTGCTGGTGTATCACCGTCTTCTTATAAAACTTATATTATTGTTTATGATGACAAGACTGGTAAATCTCTAACTTTAGAAGAGTATTTAATTGAAAAAGAGAAAAGTTTAAACAAAAATAGGAACATAAATTCATTTAATGCTGCTGCAGCTCCGGCAAATGCAGTAATATTTAATGTATATCTCACTTCTAGTGTGGTAAATAAAACAATCACACATAAAGTAGTATATTCAAGTTATATTGGTAAAGCCCCAACTTCTATTTCAATATCTAATCGTCTTAAATCTTCTACCTCCAGAAATGGTACATACTCTACCGAAGCGACATCAAGCGAAACTATAAAAAAAGTACTAGACGCATCTGAACCTACTACAGTAGCTAGTACAAAATATTGGAAAGGCGATTTTACAGCACAAATCTATTCCGGAACGGTTTTAGTAAGTGTTCATAATGGTGGTGCCGATGTAGCTCAGCTTTACAATAAAAATGGGGTAGTATATCCACCATATACTGATCAACATTCTGGTATAGTGATGATAGAGCCAGCTACAACGAGTTGGGCTAGAGTTCCTTCAATTTCCTGGAGTGGCAGGGATGCATATATCAAATGGTATGAAACACAATATGGAGTTCCAAATTGGAATTGGGATGATTATCAAATTCATCATATTAGACCAAGAAATTTAGGTGGTACTAATGTATATTCGAATTTAATCCCACTAGTAAAAACTTTTCATACTGGAACGGTCAATCCGTGGTTTGCTGCCTATTAAGGAGGAGTTATTTGTGAGTGAATATGAGACTATAATCAAAGCTTTAATGTCTAGATTTAATGATAATGTATTAACAATTCAAACTTCGGGTGGAGAAACATATCAAACAATTTGTACTTTTAATCCACCAGCTTCGTTGCATGAAATTGAAAGCATGTGTGAATTAAAAAATTGGTCATTACCGATAGATTATATACATTTTTTATTATATACAAATGGTGCGCGATTGTTCGATGTTGTAAGAACCTATGGTGGATTTGAATTATTCAGTATTGATGAAATATTACAGAACCATTATGATTACATGCTTGACAACTGGATACCCATAGCAAGTCACCAAGGTGATCTTTTATTAATCGATTCTTCACGAACTGATGGTGATAATTATTTATTTTGGCGAGATTTCGGAGAGCTTATTGACCAACAAACCTTTTCTTTTAAAATCAATTTTAGAACGTGGTTTGAAAGGATTATACTCTGTCAGGGAGAAAGGTTTTGGTTGTGGCAGAATTAGTAGAGTATATAAAAAATTTATAATGGACTCAACGTTAAGAAGACTCTTGCTTTTTAAGCAGGAGTCTTCCGTATTTACTGATTTAACAAATGTTTATACAATCTCTTATAGACTTCATTTTAATTCTTCTACTCTCTCGCCGCATATTTTCTATGACGATAGAGGAAGTGCTACATTTTACATAAATCAGGAGCGGCTACGGTAACTTAGAAAGAATAAAAAGGGAGTAGAGCTAACAAGCCTTTTTCGCATAGAGCTTCCTCCTTAATTTCCATATAATGAATGGGACAAGTCGATCGGGACTGTAGCTAAAAGAGAAGTTCCTTTATGTACAGCCCCAATATGGCCTTAGTATGATTCTCTTGTCTATTTATTCGTAAAGAACGGCTTTAACTTCTTCGTTATCGATGTTGGATTTATCGTACCATACGAAACCGCTGTCGATAGCGGGTTCAACCGTTTCGCCTTTGGCAGCCGCAACTGCGGCTTTAACCGTTTCATAGCCGATACCAACCGGATTTTGGGAGATAGCGCCAGCCATCGTGCCATTCTTGATCGCATCAATTTGTGCTTTACCGGAATCATAACCGATAACCGTTACTTTACCGACCGTCTTGGCTTCCATTACTGCATTAATAACACCAATAGCGGAGCCTTCATTGGTACCGAAGAAGCCCTTGAGTTTTGGGTACGCTTGCATAATCGCTTTTGCCGCATCGGTCGATTTGAGATGATCTCCCCCGCCATACTGAATATCTACGATTTTAATATTCGGGTATTTTTCCTCGATACGTTTCTTGAAGCCATCACGACGATCGATGCCCGTACGGCTCGTTTGGTCATGGGCAATAATCGCAATCTCGCCCTCGCCACCGATTAATTCCGCCATTTTATCTGCTGCAACACCAGCGGCAACCGCATTATCCGTTGCTACTGTACTAAGCGGAATGTCACTGTCCACGCCGGAGTCGAATGCGATAACAGGAATGCCGGCTTCTTTAGCTTTCTTGAGCAGCGGGATTGAAGCTTGGCTGTCCAGCGCGGCGAAACCGATTGCGCTAGGTTTTTTATCCAATGCCACTTGCAGCATTTCAAGCTGTTTGTCTACTTGAGATTCAGATTCTGGGCCTTCGAAAGTAATATCCACATTCAGCTCGGCTGCAGCCTTCTCTGCGCCGATCTTAACCGCTTGCCAGAATTGATGCTGGAATCCCTTGGAAATAACCGGTACATACATTTTTTCCGTGTTAGCAGGCGCTTCAGAGCTCGGTTTTTTAGTTGACTCTGGTGCATTCGTAGGTGAATTGCTGCCTCCGTTCGAGCTGCAAGCGCTAATGAATACTACAAGTACCAAAGCCGCCATCATCCATACTTTTCTCATGTTCATATCCCCTTCATCATGAATTATATTTGCATTTATATATAATCTCACAAGGAGACTATATCGCTGTTAAGCCTTGCGACGACGCAAAATATCCGCATATACCGCGAGTAATATAACAAAACCAACCACGACCGTCTGCCACTCCTGAGGAACCGACATGATGCGTAAACCGTTCGTCAACACGCTCATAATAAGAGCACCGATTACGGTTCCCAAGATCGTTCCCTTGCCGCCGCTTAGTGAGGTGCCGCCGATAATTACCGCTGCTATCGCTTCCAGCTCGTAACCCGCACCGAGTGAAGGATGTGCCGTGTTCAACCTTGATGCCATCAGAATGCCGGCAATTCCCGTAAACACGCCTGTTATCGTATAAATCACGATTTTCCAATTTCGCACATTAATGCCGGATAGACGCGTCGCCTCTTCATTGCTGCCGATTGCGAAGTTGTAACGGCCAACAATCGTTCGGGACAATAAGATGCTCCCGAGGATGGCTACGATGAAAAAAATAAGGACAGCGTTCGGAATATCAAAGCCTGGAATAAGGTCACCTAATACCGATCCTAATGATATTTCCATAAAAACTTCATTGTCGGTAAAATAGATCGGCTTGGCTCCAGAGATAACCAATGCTAACCCTTTGGCAATCATCATCATCGCGAGCGTGGCGATAAATGGCGGAATTCCCAGTCTAGCAATCGTAAAGCCCGATAAAAATCCGCATAACGCCCCGGTTAGCAAACCGCCGATAATACCGATCGGAATGGGCAGCCCCCAGATCGTAATGAAGACGCCAGTCATGACTGCGGACAGCGTCATGACTGTGCCAACCGAAAGATCAATGCCGCCCGTAATAATGACGAACGTCGAGCCTAACGCCAGTACGCCGATAACCGCGGTGGAGAGCAAAATGCCAATGATATTGGAGAAATGAAAGAAATTATCCGATGCGATAGAAAAAAAGATGACGAGCAAAATCAAACTTCCAAATACTAAGAGCTGCTGCAGCCCTGACTTAATCGCAAAATGCGATTTCTGCTCAACCACTGTTGTTTTATTCATGCTTCTCTTCCTTTCCCTCCCGACCTTATCCGATTCGATCTGTTGCATAAGTCATGATCTGCTCTTGGGTCGCGAGATGATCATTCATAAGCTCCCCGGTAATTCTTCCTTCGCACATCACGATGATACGATGACTAAGCCTTAAAATTTCCGGCAGTTCCGAGCTGATCATAATGATCGATTTGCCTGCAGCCGCCAAGTTCTCAAGAAGCTTATAAATCTCGCTTTTGGCTCCGATATCGATCCCCCGAGTCGGTTCATCGAAGATCAGGATGTCGCAATCCCTCGTTAACCACTTCCCAATAATGACCTTCTGCTGGTTCCCCCCGGATAGAAATTTCAGCTTCTGTTTTATGCTTGGCGTTTTTACCTTAAGCTCCTCAACAATTTGAGTCGAAACCTCGTTCATGCGTTTTTCGTTCATCCAAAAACCCGCGCTTGTGAAACGGCCTGTCGTTGCCAAAGTGGCATTCGTTGAAACATCCATTTCCAGCAGGCAACCAAAGTGCTTTCTATCCTCGCTCAAATACCCAATGCCATGCTTCACGGCCTGATGGGGTCCGTTAATCCGTACCTTGCGGCCATGCACGTGGATCTCACCGGAATCGAGGGGATCAGCACCGAAGATTGCCCGAGCAACCTCCGTTCTTCCTGCACCGACTAATCCGGCTACGCCAAGTATTTCTCCCTTCCGCAGCGTGAAGCTCACGTTATGAAGAACATTTCTACGGTTTAGATTACGTACCTCAAGCATGCTTTCGCTCGATTCGTCCTTTAACCGGTTCGTCTTATCCGATTGATAGAGCTCTCGGCCCACCATCATCGAAATAATTTTTTCGATGCTTGTATCAGCGGTCGCAACCGTATCAATGTAGCTTCCGTCTCGCATAACCGTGATGCGATCGGTAATTCGTTTCAGCTCCGCCATACGGTGAGAGATGTATACAATGCCTACCCCTTTAGCTCGCAGCTGGACGATAATCTTAAACAATTCCTCAATTTCCGCATCACTAAGCGCCGCTGTCGGTTCGTCCATGATTAGCACTTGAGAGTCGTAGGAAATGGCTTTTATAATTTCAACCATTTGCTGCTTGGCGACCGTCAGCTTCGATACAAGCGTGGTAGGATCGATATCGAGATTCATTTGTCTGAGCAAAATGGAGGTTTGTCGATTCATCTCTTTCTCGTCCAGAAACAGTTTTATCGCTTTCCGCGGCTCTTTGCCGATAAAAATGTTTTGCGCGACGGTTAGATCGGCTGCGAGATTCATCTCCTGATGAATCATGCTGATTCCCTTTTTTTGAGCGGCTCTTGTATCCGGAATACGTACTTCTTCGCCCTGATAGAGAATGCGTCCCTCGTCCATCTGATACACGCCTGTCAACACCTTCATCATGGTCGATTTCCCGGCGCCGTTCTCCCCAACAAGTGCGTGTACCTCGCCAGGCCGCAGGTCGAACTTACAATCCTTTAAGGCATGAACCCCGGCAAAGCTTTTCACGATTCCTTCCATCTGTACAAGGCTTTCACTCATCGCTTCATCTCCCCTCTCCATATTCATGTTGTTACCGATAACTTTACACGGTTCATTCCGTCACTTACATGTGATTTCTTCTTGTAAGAGTCGAATAATTTTTGGGATTCAATTCATTAGAGGAAACTAAACAATTTGTTTTGGACGCTATGCGAGCAGATCATTCTTACGATCGCGGTTGCAGCCAGATTCTTGGATTTGATTAGACATTTAAAGGTTAGAATCCGGCCGCAAAGGCGAACACTTCGTTTCTCCAGAACGATCTTCTCGCTTCGCTTAAACTACTAGTTCAACCTATTTAGTCGTTAACAACAAAAAGACAGAGCAGGCTTTCGCCTACTCTGCCACTCTCCCATTATTCTCAATCTCGTTCATCTATTCATTTCCAACAAACGGAAACAACAGCTTCTGATTCTCCTCTTCATACATATTTTGTTTCGTTATAAGCAGTGAGCCCGTATCGATAAGCTTCGCAGCCTTCTTGCCCTTAACAACCTCCATGGCTGTTTTGATGCTGAGATAGCCCATTTGAAAAGGCCTTTGTAGCACCGTAGCATTCATGACGCCTTCATCCAAAAGCTTAATCTCGTTGAAAGAACTATCGAATCCAATCAGCTGCACTTTCCCCTTTAATCCCAGTTCCTGAATGGCTCTTCCCGCTCCAACCGTAGTCGGCTCGTTGAGACCAATAATTCCGAACACATCCTTATGCTGCTGCAGCATTTCCATAGCCAGCAAATAGGAATTTTGCTCGGAACCCTCGCCATTGTACGTACCTAGCATTTCGATTCCAGGATAATTCTCTAATACTTCATGAACGCCCTTTTCCCTGTCGATATGAGAAGCAGCGCTTTTGACATAGCTGATAATCGCTATTTTAGCCTTATCTTTGATCAAGCTTTTCATCGCTTCGCCCGCTTCTCTGCCAGCGCTGACGTTGTCCGTCGTTACGATGCTGTCGGCTGCATCTGACTTGATTCCCGAATCGACGATAATAAGCTTAATTCCGCTTTTCTTTATTTTCTCTGCGACGGGTACGAGTCTCTCGTAATCGGTCGCCGCCAATACGATTGCATCTGGCTTATTTAATATCGCCTTCTCCACAAGGGCAATTTGTTCATCAACGTCCGTTTCCGACTTTGTCCCCCATACCTGAACGTTTACATTGAACTCTTGGGCAGCTTCATGCACGCCGTCGATTAATACCTGCCAGAATTCTACCGACGTATCGATTGTTTTCAGGATGACCGTAACCTCTATCTTCTTTTTCGCAGATAATCCATTATGCCCATATACAAAAACAGCCACTGCGATGAGAAGGAGTGCAACGGCGGTTGTTACCCACTTATGACTTCCTGCCATGTCTCTCGTCCTCCAAAACTTGGCGTAATTTAGGAATACGAATATATACGATTGTTCCCTCTCCTAGCACGCTCTGGTAGGTTAATCCGTATTGCGCCCCGTAATAAAGCTTAAGCCGTTCCTGAACATTTTGCACGCCGACTCCTCTTTCGCCCTCCGTAATGGAAGCTGGAAGATGAAGCGACTTTAATTTCTCCTCATCCATCCCATTCCCGTTATCTTCAACAATCAGAATAATGTCCGTGTCCGTTTCTTCGCAAGCAACCCGGATGAAACCAGGTCCCTGCTTCATCTTAATGCCATGATAGATCGCATTTTCAATAAGCGGCTGCATAATGATTTTGATGACCCGATATTCCTGAATGGATTCGGATATTTCGATATGATAATCCAGCTTATTTTTATACCGCATTTTCTGGATCATTAGATAATTCGTAATATGCTCAATTTCAGTTTTAATCGAAACCAGCTCCTCGCCCTTGCTGATCGATGAGCGGAAAAGCTTGGCAAGCGCCGAAGTCATCAACACAACTTCCCTAGACTTATTGCTCTCGGCCATCCATACAATGGAATCAAGGGTGTTATAAAGGAAATGAGGATTGATTTGGGCTTGAAGGGCACTGATCTCACTCTTGCGTTTTAGTTCCTGATCGAGTACCGTCTGCTGCATCAGCTCTTTAATTTTCCCGACCATCATATTAAAAGCTCTTGCAAGCCTCTGGATTTCTACCGTTTTGTGACCGGGGACATGGATATCGAAATTCCCCTTTTCCACTTCCTTCATATAGCCCTGCAATCGTTTGATTGGTTGGCTGACTCTATGAGACAAGAATAATGAAATAATAATTCCGATAATAATACAGATGATTCCCAAAACAATAATAGACAGCAGCACATTATTTTGATTTTCAGCTAATTCGCTTACATAGGAGACACCGACAATTTTCCAGCCAAACTCAGAATCCTGAACCGTATACATTCGGCTTTCGCTGCCTTGGTTGCTTATGAACGTTCCGTTTCTGACCTCCAGCACTTTATCGATCATCTCTGTTTTCAAATTACTATAAATCAATTGCTGCTGGGGATGATAGACGATTTTCCCATCTGAATCGATGATGAATAAATATCCTCTTTGGCCTAGTCGAATATCCTTGAACATGTCATTCATAACGCTGAAATTCAAATCGACCAAAAAAACGCCCAGCTTCTTGTTCCCGTTCTTGCTGACCAGTTCCCTGCTCAATGATACGACCCAAGGATACATGTCTTTAAAAATAGGCTGCACGTGAGAAGAGGAAATAACGCTTTGCCCGCCCATGCTTTTAGCGTTCCTATACCAGTTCATACTTGTAATATCGACGTTTGGATTTAGCTCGAGCTCTTTGCGGCCGGACACGAACTGTCCGCCATAACCGAAAATATTTGCTGAGCTAATATCCGTTCGGGATACCAGCATCGCACCTAGCATTTCGGAGATCGCTTCCTTATAATCCTTCTCTTCCTTTAAGCTATTAAAAGAAGCTGAGGATAAATAAGCTTGAACCGCATAATTGCCAGCCACAAGATCAGACATATACTTCATGCCGTTAATGTAGGATTTAATATTGTTGTTTACCTGTTTCACCAGCTCAGTAGTGTACGTCTGCGCTGTGGAATTGACGGAATCCTTAGTTAAGTAAAAGGAAGTAACGCTCATCATAATGCTCGTCATAATGATGAGCGCGACCGAGGCAAGCACCATATTTGTCTGAATACTAGGCAATCGCGAAAACATTCTCACTCGTATCACACTAACCCTTTTATTTTTTTATGGCGATAATCCGTTGGGGTTTCTCCAGTATGCTTCTTAAATGCGCCGCTAAAATAATGAGGATCGCTGTATCCAACTGCATATGCGATCTCATAGCTCTTTAAAGCTGACACGATTAATAACTCCTTCGCTTTCTCCATACGCAGATAGGTTACGAATTCCACGAACGTTTTACCGTTGGTTTGCTTGAATATGGTGCTGAAGTAACTTGAGCTCATCGATACGTGATAACACACCGACTTTAATGATAGCTTCGGGTCCATATAATGCAGCTTGATGTACTCTATCGCCTTCGCGACTTGGAACACGCATTGATGCTCCCGCATGCTTTTGATTGATCCGACTACTTTCGCACATTGCTCCTTCAGCCACACTTCAACTTCACCCATCGACGCAAACTTCGTCATTTCATTCATTGGTGCTTGGTTTGCTCCGAACACTTGTGCACTGTCAATGCCCATGACATAGAGCGTGTGCATAATCGTCAATACAATCCGTTGCAGATACATGTGGCAAATATCGAATGGAAAAGCATGTTCGCGGAACATGATGAAGATTTGCCCAATCCATTCATCCATCTCTTCCGGTGATCCGGTTTTCAGTTTCGTGACCAGTTCACTTTCCCAATCAATGAGCGACAACAACTCCGGACGCTTACGCTGCTCCATATCCCATATGCATATAATTTGATTGGTACCAATGACAAAACGATAATCAAGCGCTGACAAAGCAGATTGATTTAAACGCTGCACTTTGTCCGTTAAGCTGCATACATGTCCGATGCCTATAGAAAGCTTAACAGGCAAATAATCGGTTATCGTACTGTGAATTTCTTCAGCCACCTGCGTCGATAGATCATGCAGTTCATCCCTCTGATGACTAGAAATAATGACATGCACACGGTTTTCCCGATCTCTAAAAATAAGTGTCCCGGAACGGTCAGCTATAATTTCCTGGGCAATGTTATAAACAGCAAAACGAATAAGTTCCTCGTCGGACAACGTCTCAGGCTGGCTCCATACGAACTCGTCTACTTCTATGGCAAGCTCGATCACGAAGGAGCCGTCCCACTCTATATCAAAATAACTGAAGTTCTCATTCTTTTGTTTTTCTGTCATCGGCGAAGTCGCAAATCGTTCCAAAAAACGCTCTTTCAACAAAGGCTGGCTCTCCCTCAATTGACGCTTCAGCTGCTCGAAATCTTGCATTTGATTTCTTTCGCTGTCAAGCTCAGAACGAAGCTTACAAATGACCTGCTCAAGTTCCGCTGCCGTAACCGGTTTTAAAATATAGTCGACCGCTTGCAATTTCAAAGCCTGCTGGGCAAAATCGAAATCATCGTAGCCTGTAAAAATAATGACCTTCACTTTCGGAAAACTGGTCGAAAGCTCGCGCGTCAGCTCAATGCCGTTCATGAACGGCATTCCAATATCGGTCAACACGACATCCGGCGTATGACGGTTAATGAAATCAAGCGCTTCCTTGCCGTCCTCGCAGCTGCCTATGCATTCAAAACCTAGCCTTTCCCAATCCATTTGATCTTCTATCGCTTCTCGAACCAGCGCCTCATCGTCGACAATTAACAACTTGTACATAAGATCCCCGCCTTGTTATCTAAGGTACTTTGCATGTTTACAACAACGATCTAAGATGTTAACAGGAATATTTGAAAGCGCAATCATATTGCTTGGGTCGAAATTGTTGAAGCAGGACATGTGGTCTATGAAGTATTCTCTTAGCTGTAGATTGAATTTAAAATAGAGGAATTGACTTTATACGAATTCCTTTAATCGTATAAGAGGAATTTGGCTATGTAAATGTAAATATATACGGAGTTAGTCGAATTTTCTCTTCTTATAGACGTATAACAAATCCAAGGTTACGCGCCATTCATACCTTTTAGTCGCTGCGCTTAAACTTCATTTCTTTTGTTCCATTTAATCATAATTAAATTGTTTCTTCATTCATCCTAACATCCGATTTATAACTTCACCAACTACAAACCAAACCCTCTATTTGATTTAACATTCATAGAAGTCCATTCAATGATGGAATGCTGAGCGATTTTGATGCCGTGCTCATAGGTGATTAGTGTTCTGGTCAAGTACGCTCAGCCATTGTAATGGCGCTTCAATGCCTAACTATACAAAGGCAAATAAAAAGGATGTCAGCCTTGGCTAATCGCCGCTGACATCCTCACTGTTTAAGACTCTACGATCCGCTGGCAATAATTCTGCTGACTGATCTTTTTAATACTCCTCCAGCTCCAAAATACGGAGCAGAATTGTAATTACTTCCGCTCTAGTTGCCACGCCATTGAAGTCAAACTTGCCGCCTTCCTTGCCCTGCATAATCCCTTTTGCAGCTACTGCGCCAATCGCGCCCTTTGCCCACTCTGGCAGTTTAGCTTGGTCAGTAAAGTTTGCTGCTTTGTCCTTTTGGTCTTCCAGCTTCAAAGAACGAGCAATCATAACTGCAAGCTCAGCGCGTGTCAAACCGCTATTAGGACGCAGCGTTCCATCCGCATAGCCGCTTAAAATCCCCGCTGATACAGCCTGCTCAAGCGCTTCTTTTGCCCATGGAGCAATGTCAGCTTCATCATTAAAGGCATGCTGCTTTCCATCACTTGGTACAGTCAATGCACGGGATAACATCACTGCAAATTCCGCACGGGTTACCGCCGCATTTGGCTTGAAGGTTTGATCCTTGTAGCCAACCACAAAACCTTTAGTCACTGCCTTACGAATCGCAGCTTCTGCCCAGTGTCCGGCAATATCCTTCAATTCAACCTGGTTCTCTTGATTTCCGCCGGTGTTGCCACCGTTGTTACCTCCATTGTTACCGCCGTTGTTACCGCCGTTGTTGGTGTCAGGCGTTGTATCAACTACTGTAATCGTCAACACCTGCGGCTGTCCTGCGCTAAACTCAAACGTTAGCTTCGCAGTGCCTTTTTGTAATTTTGCCAAGTAAGCCGTCGTAATCATGATCTGATCGCTATTCACAACATAATCTGTGCCAGCCTGCAGCAATGCACTGCCGTTCTTAATGGCTGTCAGTGTATTCCCTTTAAGCTCCAGCTTTATTGTAGCCGCTTGCTGCTTGCTAGGGTTCAAATCAAATTCAGCAGCTGCTGGGCTGATTTCACTATCCTGAACGATAGGTTTGATTTTGTTAAGAAGATCCGTTTTAACTTCGCCGTCTGCCATAATCGTAACAAAGTTGCGAGCTATAGCGTTATCGGCAGCTAATCCAGACGCGAGAGCCTTTGAAACGGCAGCCCTTGCCGATGCTTCAAGCATTTCATTGTATTTGCCTGCGCCTAACAGATATACGTCTGTAAATGAATTTGAATTTTTTAATTGTCCACTTTCAACTTCAAAGGTGGATCTGGTGCTGTCTGATTCACGCGAGCTGTCAGATTCATTGAGCATGATTGATATTCCGATTCTTCCGTTCGTAAGCTCCGATGCAGGATTATTATGAACGGTATTAAACGGAATCTTTAAATCGTAAATCGTCGTTTTCGTATCTTCATCTCTCGTAATCTTTGCTGCGATATCAGTTATCGGAGCAGTCGGTGCATTGGCGCCTGTGGGACGAGTCCATGCCCATATTACATCTTTGTTGTCATTGGTGAGCGCGAACCCCAATTCATTCCGCGTAGTATTGTTGGTTGCGGGATTGCGTAAATCAATGCCTAACTGCAAATTATCCTCTCTCCATATATTTCCTCCAGTTTGGCTATTGAAGTGCACGTCGTCTGTAACGACAATGTATGCGTATAAATTGCTGTCGTCCCATGCGAAATGCGATCCAACGCTGAGGTCTTGCGGACCATCCCACGTCCCTGAAGTGACATAATCTTTGGTGTCCATTACAAATGCCGGCGTTGCAGCACTCTTTGCCGGATTTTCTGCACCTGCAGAACTTACCTTTTCAGCGTATGCTGCGTCAAATTTTGCCGTATAGGTGTATGCTTTTCCGTCATCGAGTTGAAGCTTGAATGTAATCAGACCTGCGGCATAATACGGTAAATCTACGGTTACGGATTCGCCTGCCGCAAGCGCGTTAAATGTAATGGGAGTGAAATCTTTAGCATAAGCAGCCGGGGATACAATTGTTAATGTTCCGGGTGCAGAGGCTCTTCCTCCGACATTATACTTAACGATGAATTGTTGTTTATCTCCGTTTTTGGTTAGGTTGAATACAAACGGTTCCGCCAATAAATCCGAGCCGTAAATGCCGTACGGATTGTCCGCTGGAGTGCTGTTTCTCAAACCGGATGCGTAATAATTGTTGCTAAGTTCTACCGATGTGCCGCTCTCGCGCAGCATGGCATACACATTATTATTCTGGCCGTTCTTGGACGGCTGGAAGTAAGAAGTGTATACATGCGCCTTACCGCCGTGGACATCAATACCCGGATTGTTGCCGGGCAGCTGAGTGAAGTTTGCTTGCTGTAAGCGAACGATACCGTTATTTACGATTGCTCCCGCTACGGTCGGGCTACCCCAGAACGCGCTGTTGTACAGGACAAGTTCAGCGTCTTGGTGGATTTTCGCGGTATTAGCTGCATCTCCCATTCTGACATACGCTCTATTCGGCTCCGTCGTGATGTTCGTATTAACCAATTCCGAGTTGATCGCGATTATTTTGGTGTGTTCGTCCGCGTCTTCCACATAGAGAGCGTACGTGGTTCCGTCCGAACCGTGGCCAATCATCGTCATTTTTCCGGGGTATGCGAATTCGCCGTTCCCCAGGTCTCTTTTCAGGAAGTGTATGCCGTATACCGAGCCGAAAACGAAATTGTTGAAAATCGTCTGGTCTTCCACATCCGCGAATTTGAGCGCACTCATGTATCTTTGTACGAAACCGTACAAATCGCCGGTAGGTGCCGAATATCCTTGGCCTCCCGGAAGTCTCAAAGCGTAATGCGGATTGAATTGCATATTTCTAATAAATCCGCCTTCCGCGCCTCCTCCGACCCAAATGCCTGCTCTGAGGAGCGTGCCTCCTAAATAATCAACATAGTGACCATCTGTTTTATAGGAAGCCAGATCTATCCCTTTATCCCCAATTGGGATCGTTAAATTGATTGCATATACGCCTGCGCCTTGTCCCTGTACCAAAAACGGAGTTTTTAGCGTTAGGTTAGGGTTGTCGAGATTGACGCTGGTTATATTTGTTTGCGTAATGTTAAGTCCTCTGAGCCCTGCGTTTGCCTTAAGCTGAATAAGAGAATTTCCATTTTCTCCCTCATTCCCGCCGGTGTACGCTGTAAAGATCGCCGTGCCGCCGCCTTGAGTATGATGCTGTACGTCCCATGTTCCTCTGAGTTCAACACCCTCGGGAACGATGACGGGATTATTCAGTCTATATCTTCCACCAGGTAAATAGATCGTGCCGCCACCGTGATTAGCTTTAATATAATCAAGAGCTTCCTGCAGCTTTGCAGATATATCCACGGTCGGTGCGTTGCCTGTTAACGAGCGCGGGAAGTCAAGTCTAAGCACTGCGCTTGATGTTGGTCTCGGGTGTACGTCAATATCTGTTTTTACGTCTTTCGGAATAGGTTCAAACAGATAATCAACATCATTAACGATTTGTACAGCGGTGTTATTGCCGTCAGCCTTAACATCAAGTTCAAGGTTATCGATGTGAGCGGCAAGGTTAGCGCTCTCGATGTTAAGGTTATAACCTGAATTTACTGATTTGAATGTTCCGAAGTTTACTCCCAAATGTGCATGTTTGTCTGCCTGTTTGAAATTGCTCTGACTGACTAATGCGTTGCCTCGACCCAGGAAGTTCAGCGCATAATTGTCATATTCGTCAAACGTACTATCCTCAAAGGATATCACTCCGCCTCTGGCGTTGCTTACAATCGGACCTTTAAATGCAACTCCGTTGAATTGAACAGAAGTGTCGAAACGTTCGTTGAAATATACTGCTGTGTCGCCTCCGAATTCCGAGTTCGAGAGCAGCAGACCGAAACCGTTAACGTTGTCAATGTATATACCCGTTTGACTGTCTTCGATTTTTAATCCGTAGAACTGCGCGTTCGGTGCTTCGTCGCCGCCAGGTTCTCTTCCGATCCACATCCCCGTCTTATACCCGGAAATATTTAATCCCGAGACATATTCCCAATCTGATCGGTGCATCATGAATCCAGTAGCATTCGCTCTTGTGTACGCTCTCGCGTCCGATAGAGACGGTGCGCCGTCAAGACCTGAATTCGCCCAGTATTTCGGGTCAATGTCAACGTTCTCGATACGTCCGATATCTGTACAGGTGTGAACCACGATGCCCTTGTAGAGAGCCGTCATATTGCTGTTCACAACATAATGCATTTCGCTCGGCAGGGAAATGAATCCTCCCCAAGCGTTTACAAGAGTAACGTTATCAAGCGTCACGCTGTTTCCGGTTCTCTGATAGAACGTCCACGGATACGGAATTCCTTTGATGTCCTCAAATTCCCCTGTCTTCTGACCATCTGCGTTCCTCTTTTCAACAGTGGTTGTAGCATTAATATCTTGATTCGGATACCATACGGAAAGGTTTGTTACACCTGTGCCTTGTTCCATGTCTATGAATCTATCGGACACGTTAGCTACTTTTTTGCCGCCTGTCTGATTTTCTCTCTCGTCAGAGTCAACATACGTATCATAATTGGCGGAATTATGTCCGGCATAGACTGCGAGAATGGTTCCGTCGATTTTACCATCGTAATCGTCCGCATCCGGATTATCCCATTCGCCGCGGAGCTGTACGCCTGCCCGCAAATTTAAAACCTGTTTATATTCGTAGGTTGTACTGCCTGTCGTGCTTTGAACGCTTATTGTGCCGGTAGTTTCCGTGTAGAACGCAAAGGTTCCCGCCGGAATATAGACTACGCCGCCGCCGTCATTATAAGCCGCATCAATCGCGGCCTGGAAAGCCTCTCTATTATCGAAATCAACTAAGCCCTCCGCTTCGGCCATCTCTGCTGTTTTCGCACCGAAAGCGAGTACGTTAAAGTCCGATATTGCCCAATCTTTCGCGTCGTGTTCCTGAACGATTGCCGCTCTCATGTGTTTTGCGTAATCATATCGATCCGGAACTGTAAGCACAAATGTTTTAGACTGGGTTACAGGAGCGGCTACCGGACCTCTTTTTACCGTCGCCGTGAGCGTTACCTCGCCTCCGCCGTCCGGACGGTTTGTCGGTATCACGCCTGCAGTGGTTATAAGGGTAGCAGCGGATGTCGTCCATGTAATATCCGTCATATTTTCACCCATGGACGGGAGAACTAAGTTCGTCGTCACATTTGTCTCAGAAGCATTCATGCCTTTGATTAAATTCCATGTCAGTTTATTCAACATATCGTTTACCGCTTCCTCGTCGGTTCCGGTCCCTGTTCCGCGAACGACGATATTAAAAGTTTTAACAACAGGTGTTGCCGTTCCTTTGCTTACTGTCGCCGTAAGTGTTACGGATGTATTCACTCCTTGACGAACTACTGCGCCGGTGTTGCTGTTGATCACCGTGTTATTGGCAGATGCCCACACAATGCTCGTACTCGCTGAACCCGCCTTAGCAAGATTCAAATTGGTTTCAACCAGGTCCTGTCTGGTATTCGTACCCTTGATCGCGTCCCAAGTAAGCGCGTCCGAAACAAGTTTTACCGCTTCTTCATCCGTTGGAGGAATTTCGGTTATTCGTATGCTCTGTATGATTGCTCCGGCTGCACCGATCCGGAAGTGCGCGCCTTGGTTTTGTGCTCCTATCGCAAAATTAGCTCCGTTAAGCACACCCTTTGAAGTCACCCAAGCGTTTCCGCTTCCTGTCGCCGGAAGGCTCGCTGATCTATACGCTTCAAATCCAGAGAAACTGCCGGGATATATGGTGTTATACTGTAACGAAATACCGCCCGCTGCGCTCGGTCTCCAGTATGTGACCGCTAATTCGACCTTGTTTGCTTGCTTAAGCTTAAGATCGTCTACAATGACGTACATAAAGTTGCCGATCTTCACAGCGTCTACGCCGCTTTGAGTGACTACATCCACTGCGGTACCGCCGTCTCCGATAAGACTGATGCCTATGCCATTGCCTTGTAGTCCTTTGTACGGTCCAGCTGGATCTCCACCGTCGCCGAAACCGCTTCCAATGGTATCGACGGCATCAAATGATTCAGGATCGTTGAAGTTAATGAACACTTCAGCAAGTACGTTAGTCGTACTGGCTACTGTCAAATTGAAAATTTTATGAACAGGTGCTGCATTGCCTTTGGTTATTTTCGCCGTAAGGGTTACGGCTTTTCCTACGTCAGGGTCGCGAGTTACACTGCCAGTTGCGGGATCTATAATACCTGCCGGTTCAGCAGTCCATGCAATAGCCGTATCGTTCGCACCGGTTGCATGAAGTGTCAACCCTGTTCTTACTTCGGATTGAATAGCATTCGAATTCCTGATCGTATCCCATGTCAGCTTATTTGCTGCGTCCGATATTGCTTGATTGTCGTCAAGATGCTCCACTTTAACTCTTGTATGCGTTCCTGCGAAAGGATATTGCGTATTTTGAGCCGTGCGTGCGAATGTATAATAGATGTTGCCTGTTGGTTTTGTAAATGAAGCAGTATAAACGCCTGTACCCAGAGTACCCGTCGTCCAATCGCCGACCGCAGGAGCGTTACCAGTGGTGTTGATTGCAAACTGCACAGCCTGGCCGTTTGCAGGCGCTGCTGAGGATAACGTAACGTTGCCCGTTGTCTCAACAGCCGTGGGAATAGGTTTCGGAGAATCCACGGTATTCTGAAAACGCGGGTTCTTGATATAGATGTCGCCTTGGGGCACGGATGACCATTGCATTTGCAATCTCCCTGCCTGTACCGTGTCCAAATGAATGGGATTGAAACCATTCGGAGAATTGGCCGTTGATAATTGCGCATAAACCGTAATCCATTCATTAACCTTTCCATTTTTGATTTCGTTAACATTAAGGTTAAGACGCGAATTGGTGTCAAGATTGTTACCGCCACTTGCCATCGCGATCCAGTTATTGCCGCTGAGCTTTAAAAGGTCCGTATGTGTAACATACATATCAAAGACAAAATATTGATTCGCATAAGCTGATAAATCCTGATTGCCGCTGCTGCTAACAAAGCGGGCATCCCAAAGCCGTTCAACGCCGGCGCCTATTTTTCCAGCGCCCAACTTAACCGCGTTATTTCCGTCCGGCGCAATAGCGCTGCTTGTTCCCTCTTCTATATTAGGAAAATACGTCGCAGCCCGGGCGTTGACCTCCGCCGGCACGGCTCTCACCGTCAAGGTAAACGTTTGTGTAGCACTTGCATTGCCCTTGGTTATTGTCGCCGTGAGTACGACGGTTTTGTCTACTTCTCTATTCAATAAACGATTTACGCCTCCGGTGCTGCTTATTGCCGCATTGTCCGAAGACCAGGCTACGTTAGTTGTTCCTATTGCTGTCGGAAGGCTAAGTTGTGATTTTACATCGTTATTCGAAGTATTACTGCCTTTAATCGCATCCCATGTCAGAGACGCCGCCGCCTCATTAACCAATGTTTGTTCATCAATAGACGTTACCGTAATTCTTGAAGATGCGCCGATGAAGTTGTAACTGTTGTCTGCTTTCGCCCGCGCGAATACATAATAAGTCTGCGCTGAAGGCAATGTGGCAAATTGATGAGAATAAACATTATCGTTTTTACTTCCATCCACCCACCCGGATGCGGGAGCGATCCCATCTTCGCTTATTGCAAATTCAACAGCTTGCCCGCTAGCCGGTGCGTTCGCAGTTACTGTTTTTGTTGCTACATCAAGTGCGGGAGCCGTTGACGGCGAAACCGGAACACCTAACGTACTTTTCTGGAAACGCGGGTTTTTTATGAAAACGTCAGTGCTAGGGACACTCGTATCCCATTGCAGATGCATGGCTAGTCTGGTCACCTTGTCTAACCAGGCGTCATTGAAATTCCCGGCTACGGCACTTGACGTAGATAACTTCGTATAGACCGTCGCCCATGTTCCCACTGCAGCATTTGTGACTCCGCTCAAATCAAGCTGGAGACGAGAATCTGCGTTGAACTTATCCGCAGCGGGATTACTGTCGCTTACGATGACGAGCCAGTTATTGCCTAGCATATTTTTAAAGCTCGCATTTGGAATATACATCTCGAAAACGAAGTATCCGTCCTTGTAAGCGGATACATCTTTTAGAGGCGCTACGCTTGGCGTGAAGAGGTTATCCCAAGGCCCCCCGCCCTTTGAGGTTCCGGTGTTTAAACTCCACGCTTTCTGTCCGTCCTGCGCATCGGCGTTTGTCGCCGTATTACCATCTGCGCCTGCATTTACGGTCAAAAGAGATACATCATCTCCCCATGCCGCGCTGACTGCCATAAGCGGAGAAAACAAAGTAAATAGCATCGCTGTCACAAGTAAAGATGCTAATAATCGTCTTTTTTTCATTCTCAAATTTCCTCCATATATCCTATTTTTAGGTTTTGAAGAGATCCCATAACTCTTTCAAACTTCTTCACTTAAATACTAAATTCAAAACTTTCTATGATTTTATGTAGTGCACAAAAAAAAGTGATCCTTTACACCCAATATGAACCCCTCATGTGTGGCCTGACAACACTTTCCCGCTTTTATGCTGGCTGCCGCATCACCTCTACTATTCCATATGTCTAGTCTTGTAAATGCAATCCCGTCCACAATTGACCCGATGTTAGCGTTTTCACGAGCTCAAAAAAATAACAAGATTCAAAGAGCGATAAGCGTACGTGCAAATAACGTAATCTCACTACTTCTTTTAACCCTGTAATAAGTTCCCGGAACACGATTTGTATATTGGGGACTTATCTTATCATACGAGTGTTGCAATAAAGTTCCAATGAGGTAGTCTTATCCTTTACAGGGGCAATATTAATTTAATGAAAACAGAGCGCCGTCTCGCTATCATGTGGTATCGTCCCCAATCACAATTCAACTTGTAATTTTCGAATCTACCAGTTCGTCAACCCCTGCCCCCTCGTTCCAATGAACTGGCTCAACCGTAGATTGCATTCAATCTTGATTCCAATCCTAAATTTCAATTTTTCCTGTAATCATCTGAAGCAACTAGGCTTCACCAAAAAAACCACTTCAGATGAAGTGGTTTGAATTAATTGTTTGGAGGTGCCTAGGGCGACCCTCACCCCTGACCTCATATCTGCAAGTGATATGCTCTCCCGTGTGGGGCTATTACACTACCCCTTTTATCTAGCATTCGACGGGTGGGGCGTTCCATTCATTCACGATATACACGCATCAACTCATTAAGGCTCCACCGATTCGGCTACCTTCATGGCCTCGTCGCCCGAAATCGGACCGGACACGCTATACTGAATGCCGTCAACCACCCAAAATAGCTCCGTGAACTCGGCTTGCTCGAAAATTAGGCCGTCCGCTCCGCCCACTTTGGTCTGTGTGAACAGGTCCATCGGGAACGCCGCCGGCATGCGGCTCGCGCTGAACGTCACCGTCTTATCACCCGAGCCGTATGTGAAGTTTAAATCTCTGAGCGGTTGGTCCTTCATTCCCACGCCGACGATCTCAGCCAGCTTGAAGCCTTCCGGGGCGACTTGAGGAACAAGCACACCGGAACCGAAAGCTGCTTTCGCTGCCTCCGCCGTTCCTAATGGAGTTGTAATCAATTGGGACAACTCCGAGCCTGTGGCTCCTCCGTTTCCTGGCGGCACGATTTCCGACGAATTATCCGTTGGCGTCGGGACTGCGGCGGGCTCTTGCAGCATCGGCAATCCCGCCACTATGACGACTGCCGCGACCAGCGCTGCCGCTCCTACAAGCCAGGCTTTCGGAAGAACGAATCGGCGGCGGCCTCTCGCTTCCGCGGCGGCTTGTTTCCTGATCTTCTGTTTAACGCTATCGCTCAATTCCATTTTAGAAAACAACATATCATCCGACTCCTTTTGCAAATGTTGACGTAAATTACGCTCCATGTCCGTCATCGGTTGTCTCCTCCTTGCGCATTTCCCGAGCCAACGCCTCGCGCGCCCGGTGCAGTCTGTTTCTCACGGTACCCTCGGGCGACGACGTCGCTTTCGCAATTTCCCGTGTGTCCAAGTCCAGATAATAATATAAATACAAAGCCTCCTGATACGGCAGAGGCAGACGCAGCATATGCCGCAAAATCTCGCTTTTCTGCAATCTTTTAAGCGCTTCTTCTTCTACGTTGAATATCCGTCCCCGCTCCATCAGGCTGGGATCGGTCGGCTGTTCCGTAAACATCCGTACGCCCATCTTGTCCCGGCAAACGTTGATAGCGATTGTCGTCAACCAGGTTTTAACCGCGCTATCTCCACGAAACGAGTTCCAGTTGCGATAAGCGCGAAGAAATACCTCCTGACTGATATCCTCGGCAAAATGCCGATCCCCGGTATAAAAATACGCGGTGCGCATGATCGTCGAGCCAAAGCTTTCCATCAGCTGCTCTAGAGCTTGAGTGGGATCTTTCGCGAAATTTTCCTTGTTATTCGAGCCGGCCGGCATCACTGAATCATCACCTCCACCTATTAGACGGCCTGAGCGCATTTTTCGCTGCACTGGATCTCCCACCTAGAGGTATTACACATCATAATTATTATTATTTTCGTCGTTATAGGAAGTGAATGGTACGAGATGTTCGTTGACACAATAGGACTACACGTGTAGTATATGATTTGTAGGCCTACAATTGTGATCCTTTTACATGTAACGGGAGGTTTCGAGTATGACAAAATTACCACAAATCACAGATGCAGAATGGGAAGTTATGAAAATCCTCTGGGCGAGGAAGGAATGTCCATCCAGCGAAATTGTTAAACAACTAACGGAAACAATGGACTGGAGTCCGAAGACGATTCGTACGCTGCTTAACCGTCTGGTGCAGAAAGAAGCGGTTGGAATCAACAAAGACGAATCTCGACGAGCCCAAATGTTTTATCCTTTGGTTTCAGAAAATGAGTATTTGCAAAGTGAAACAAAAAGTTTTTTGCAAAAATTGTACGGTGGAGCCATTAAACCGATGCTTGCGAACTTCCTTCAGGAGAAAAAACTGACGGAACAGGAAATCAATGAGCTGAAACAATTATTCGATGATAACAAATCGAAGACAGGCAAATAGCCATGACATATGTGCAGATGTATATGCAGTTTTTTTTCGACTGGGTGATTCGCGCTTCGTTGATGGCAAGTGTGCTGGTTGCTCTCATTGTCATGATCAAATGGATGCTCAGAAACAAGTTGCAGCCGAAGTGGCATTATCTCCTATGGTTTCCTGTTGTCATTCGGCTCGTATTGCCTTGGGCGCCAGAAAGCTCGTACAGCGTATACAATCTATTGCCAATGAAGCAGCAGTTGTCTAATGAATCCCTTTTAGGATCGCTCGATGATATTTCCAATCTTTATGAACGAAAGAATCAGTTGAAGAACAACGTGGATTCACCGAGCGAATGGACACTCAAAGATCCATCCGATGTCATAGTTCATTCCTCTGCGAATGTTCCTGAAAAACAAGTCCTTGCAAAGCAATCGTTTGTGGATCTATTATCCAAAATAACGCTGCGAGACATCCTGTTGTTTGGTTGGTTGCTAGGGGTCATAATCTTGAGCCTTGTAACCCTTATAGCCAATATCAACGTGTATAGACGAATTAAAAAACAGCCCAATGTAACCCATCCAGCGGTATTACAAGTATTCGAGCAATGCAAGCGCCAAATGTCGGTCAAACAACCGATTCTTCTGACCGTAACAGATGCAGTGCCGAGTCCTGCGGTTTATGGGTTTATGAAACCAAGGATTTTATTATCCAGTTCGTTGATTCGTCCGATGGATGCCGATCAATTCCGTTATATTTTCAATCATGAACTGGCACATATCAAGCGCAGGGACGTTGCGATGAATTGGCTCATGCATGTTCTGGTTATTTTACATTGGTTTAATCCGATAATGTGGGTTGTCTACGCACGAATGCGAGCAGATCAAGAGATAGCCTGTGATGCATTAGCCTTGTCCTACATCCATGCTGAACACAAAGCAGCTTACGGCCAGACGATCATTAATTTATTGGAGCATTATACAGGAGCCCAGAGATATCCAGGTTTGGTCGGATTATCGGGTAATTACAAGCATCTCAAGAGGAGAATACTCATGATTAAACATTTTAAGAAAAATTCTATGCGTTTATCTGTTTTAGGATTAGCAACGCTATTAACTGTCTGCTCATTCTCATTAGTAAATGCTCAAGGGAATACCCAATCAAATGAAACAGTGGAAGTGGCAAAGCTATCGAAGCCTGGAGGCGGCCAAATCCAAAGCCTGACAGTCAATACTGCAGAAGAAGCTACTCTCGTATTGCAGAAGTATTTTAACCTGACTGGATTTTCACTTATAAAAGATGAAAGAGAAACTGCCACTTATGTAACCGCAGACGACAGTATGCGTGTATGGGTTGGTCAAAATAATAAAATAATTGGTATTAACGATATGAAGGCAGCTAAAGAATCAAACAAAATCAATGAAATACAAAAAGAACAATGGATTTCAATAGACCAAAGTAAAGAGAAAGCGACTCAATTGGCTCAACAATTCTTGGACGTTAGTGTTCAAGAAGTACAAATTACAACAACAGAACATAGCTACGCCAATGATTCACTTGTTTTATTCGAAATTAAACCTTCTTCCGAGGGTAATCCTACCAGCGATGGCCGGTTTCTTGTAACAGTGGATCGATCCACTGGAGATATTACAAATATTAACCCTTTTCTGTGAATGAGCTGAACGACTAGAGGCTATCAACTGCTACCGCAAGGCCTTAGGGCAACAAATGTACAATCGGAGAACGATAGTTAAATAATCAGTGCAGCAGTCTGAACAAGACTCCATTTTGTAGACAATAAAAAAACCTATGCTGCATGGTCAAGCCCCGATTTTATAGACATTGAAAAAAGCCCTAGGAAACAAGCTGGCGACGGTACTCAACCGGAGTCAGCTTGTTAAATACCTTTTCAAACGTTATTAATACCAACGGATTTTCATTGTTGAAACTCATGTGATAAGCAATAATTTCAGTATTAAACAAATCCTTAATAACGTACAGGTAAATCTTCTGATCGAACACGCGGTACTGAGTAATATCCATGACCCATTTCTGATTGGGTTTGTCGGCTGTAAAATCACGATTAAGTTTATTCTCCGCTACACGTCCTACATACGGCGCCCTCTATTATCCATAAGCCTGTACTCTCCGAGTTGCTTGTATTTACGCATCCATATCTTAATCTGACCTTCATCTTCAATCCCCAATACCTTTATTATCTCCCTTTTTGTTTTGCCACCTAGCTTTAGCTCGATTGCTTTTAGCTTGGTCTCCTAACTGTAACGTTTAAACTTCTGTCCTTTTGTAGCCAATGCCAAACACCCCCTAAAATAGTTTAGATTAACCCAGTTTTTTTTCTAATGTCTATTTTTGGGGGTGCAGTTCAATCATAGAAGAGGTTTTAATTTTCTATGATTACCACACAGGTCTTACTCTTGTTGGTAAATTACCTTCATTTGCTCCATAAATTAATTTTGATAAATCTTCTTTGATCATTTGCAGTCGTTCTGCTCCAATGTTTTCAATCCAACGTTGCTCAATCTCAGTTAGAATCTTCTCTTTTGCTTTCACTACTAACCAACCTCGTTCGGTCAAAATAATAATTTTCCCTCTATTATCAGTGGGATGAGCTTTGCGTATTACATAACCACATTGCTCGAGATAATCCACCATTTTACTCACAGCTTGCTTTGTAACTCCTAAATATTCGGCTAGTTCTATACCTGTTGCTCCATTAGGATTGATACATTTAAACATAAAACCATGTACAGGTCTAATATCATCAAATCCCAATTCACTCAATCTGTTATGTAGTTCATTAATCGATACACTAAAAGATAATGACAAAAGGGATGTAAGATCTAATTCACTAAAAAATTGATTATTCATACATATTACCTCCTTCAATAAAGTCAACTAGGTTGACTTTGTTCAGAGTTCATTGTACTATGCATAATATAGTCAATCAAGTTGACTATATTACGATTGTGAAAGAAATAGAATTCACCGAGACAAAATTAATAAATTATGGAGGGTTCT
Organism: Paenibacillus sp. 01T47; assembly: GCF_056398245.1. Classification (NCBI taxonomy): domain Bacteria; kingdom Bacillati; phylum Bacillota; class Bacilli; order Caryophanales; family Paenibacillaceae; genus Paenibacillus; species Paenibacillus sp. 01T47. The sequence goes on along the minus strand of NZ_JBFTPA010000012.1, from coordinate 171,619 downwards.
TATGGCTAATATCGTTAAAATTAGAGGAAGTGTATTTGCACCGTATGCTTGGTTGGAACCTATTAAAGATCCTTCAACTGGAAGGATCTTCGAATATACGGGTGATGCACGCGAATTTACACCTTACGCTGTAAATACAATGAGATCAAGATTAGAGCAAGAAGTGATTATTGATTTTTATAAAAAAGAAATTTTCACATTTGCAGATGCTTGTATTACGACTGTGAAAATTACAAATCCAGACGGTTCTATCGAACATAAAAAAGGAAAAACAAATACACAAAACATTGTATGTACGAATGTTATGTGGGGCGCTGATGATGTTTCTTTTGAAATGAGGGCAAGTGCCAGCAATCCGTTGAATACAGCAGCACCTGCAGCTGACTATGTATTAACTATAAACGTTAACAAAAGTGGGGATGCACATATCGAAGGTTTCCATGATGGGTTCCCTTGCTATGAATTTTATAAACAAACAGATTTCGGTCCATTTGAATTCATATATACACATGATTTCAGAAAAACTGGTGACACTCCAGCAGCGCTAGCTGGGGAAATGGAATACAATTTCAAAGCGACACTCTAGAAATAAATATTAAGTAGAAGATTGTAAACAGCAAATATTAAAGGAAAAGCAAGCATTTAACCATACGAAAAATAATATTAAACATTACAGAGGTGTATTCTCATGACTACTATCGTTAAAGTTAGAGCAAGTGTATTTATTCCAACATCTTGGACTGAACCTAGGAAAGATATTCAAACGGGTAACACAATCGAATTCGAAGGTGACTCACGTGAGTTTACACCTTATGCAGTAAACACTTTGCGTTCAAGAATTGAACAAGAAGTAATTGTAGATTTCTACAAAAAAGAAATTTTCACATATGTGAATACTGGCATAACAACAGAAAAAATCACAACTCCTGATGGTTCCATTAATAAAAGATCAGGAAAAGCTAGTACGGAAGGCATTTTGTGCACGGATATTGTATGGGAGTCAGACGAGGTCAAATTTCAAATGAGTGCAAGTGCTAGCAACCCATTAAATGTATTAGCACCTCCTGTTGACTATCTATTAACTGTACTTGTCAAAAAAGATGGTATTGTCGACATTCAAGGGGAACACGATGGATTCCCTTGTTATGAATTTTATAAGCAAGTAAATTTGGGTCCGTTTGAACAAATTTATACCCATGATTTCAGAGAAACTGGTGATACACCTGCAGCTATGGGTGGGGATATGGAGTATAGATTCAAAAAGATATTGTGAAGCCAATATGATGAACTTTTTAGTAATTAAAAATAAAACACCTTAGAGTAGTGAACACCAGGAGGAACAAATGACAACAGTTTTATTCGTAAAAGCAAACAATCGCCCAGCAAATCAATCAGTCAGTGTAAAATTATATGATGCATTTTTTGCGAGTTACAAAGAATCGCATCCAAATGATAAAATAATAGAGCTTGATTTATACAAGGAAGAATTGCCATATGTAGGCGTAGATATGATTAATGGCACTTTTAAAACGAGTAAAGGACTTGCGTTAACAGCAGAAGAAGCAAAAGCAGTAGCTGTTGCTGATAAATATTTAGATCAATTCCTTGCTGTTGATAAAGTTGTGTTTGGTTTCCCATTATGGAACCTAACAATCCCAGCTGTGCTACACACATATATTGATTATTTAAACCGAGCAGGTAAAACATTTAAATATACACCAGACGGTCCAGTGGGACTTATGGGGAATAAGAAAATTGCATTATTAAACGCTAGTGGCGGTGTATATTCTGAAGGACCAAAAGCTGACGTTGAAATGGCTGTTAAATATGTAGCAAGTATGATGAGCTTCTTCGGAGTAAATGATACAGAGACAATTGTGATAGAAGGCCACAATCAATTCCCAGAAAAAGCAGAAGAGATAATTGCGGATGGTCTTGAAAAAGCTCTTAAAGTAGCAAGTAAATTCTAACTAGTAAAACAATTACCACTGAATATGGCAGTATCAACACTTTTATAGTGGTGGTACTGCTTTTTTATTGGCTTTTCTTACTACTTTCCTTCGATGCCCACTCACTTCATTACGTCCGCGCGGACTGAACCTCGGGGTATCGAAATTTTGATTAAACTTTCACAGAAGCTTTTTCAATGATGCACTGCTCAGCGGTAAATTTCGATGCCGTGCTCCTACACTGACGCTTCGTGCGCGCGATCTGCCCCTTGCTAGGCTCCACCAAATAATAAAAAAACCACTTCAACAGAAGTGGTTTGAATGGTTTATTATGGTGGAGCCTAGGGGGATCGAACCCCTGACCTCATCGCTGCCAGCGATGCGCTCTCCCAGCTGAGCTAAGGCCCCAAATGACGACAAGATTGATCTTAGCATAGGGTCGTCAAAACTGTCAATCTTTATCTATCATACCATTGAGCGGGTGTTTGGACAGCAAATTATTGAGCTCCTTCATGAACATATCTATGTCCTTGAATTGGCGATAAACAGATGCGAACCTGACATAAGCTACCTCATCTACAGGATAAAGCTCGTTCATAACGATTCCACCAATATCGCTGCTATCAACCTCGGCATGTGCCGTTGTGCGCAGCTCCTTCTCAACCTCGGATACGATTACCTCTAGGCGCTCCACTGGAACCGGACGCTTCTCGCAGGCGCGGATAAGACCCCGCAATATTTTGTCACGGCTGAACTCTTCACGGCTGCCATCTTTTTTGATGACGATCAGAGGCGTCTCTTCAATCATTTCGAATGTCGTGAAGCGGCGGCTGCACTTTTCGCATTCACGGCGGCGGCGAATGGATTTGTTTTCGTTGGCGGGCCTTGAATCTAATACTTTCGTTCCGGCATAGTCGCAGTATGGGCATTTCATGATGCGTATTGCCTCCTTTCTTAGTCGCTTGAGCCTCAAAAATGGACTCTTCGAAAAAAAATTTTAATTTCCATGTAATTCCTGTAATGAAGTTCAGATTTTTGCACATAATACTTTTACCAACCGCAAGGAGGTGAACATACATGAGCGCATCCCGCAGCAGTAACCAATTGGTAGTGCCACAAGCGACAGCTGCCCTTGACCAAATGAAATATGAAGTTGCTCAAGAGCTAGGCATCGCAATTCCGCAAGACGGATACTACGGCAACATGGCTACAAAAGACGCAGGCTCCATCGGGGGATACATTACCCGTCGCCTAGTGCAAATTGCCGAGCAATCCCTTGCTGGTCAATACAAATAATGATTCATTAAAAGTTGTATGAATAACCGAAGCTTTGGCAGGGCTCGTCCATGAAGAGACGAGCCTCCAAGGCTTCATTTATTTTCGTTATCGTTAAGGATCATCCATTAAAGACTAGGATATAAGTCCTTATACTTATTATAATAGTAAATGACTCGCTGCACATAGTGTCTAGTTTCTCCAAACGGAATTTCTTTAACCGATTCGATTGTTCCATCCCAAGTCCCCGAATCAAGCCACTTGCGAACATTTCCTGGACCCGCGTTGTATGCAGCAATTGCAGCTATCTTATTTTGATCAAATTGTTGATTAAGAGATCTTAAATACCACGCACCAACCTCAATGCTAACGTCTGCACGATTCATTAGCATGTCATCCGTTACGGCTTGAAATCCTGCTTTTTGAACGACCCATGCAGCCGTATCAGGCATAATTTGCATTAAGCCCAGTGCACCCTTCTTCGATTCCTTGCCTGTCTGAAAATTGCTTTCACTGCGAATAATCGCGGCCACTAAATGCGACTCAACGCCATAGTTAGAAGCACTTGCACGAATGTCTTCTTTGTAATGAACCGGATACATCCACTCCGCAAGCCAATCTGATTTGAGAAATAAAATCGTCAATAAACCAAGCAGCAGGACGAGCAGCACCCTTTTCTTTTGGAATACCCTCATGGCATACACTTACTTTTCCAAAATTCATCCAGCTGATGCTGCGTCTCCTCCAGCGATCCGCTGTTATCGATGACCCAATCCGCTTTCAGTCTCTTTTGCTCAATATCCATTTGCAATGCGATGCGCCGGCTTGCTTCTTCCTCAGGCAATTGGTTTCGTTCCATTAAGCGCTTTTTTTGAAGCTCCGCGGGTACATATACGACCAATATGCCCTCGTACAGATGCTCCTGCTTCGTCTCGTATAGCAGCGGCACGTCAACTACTACTAATCGTTCTGGATACTGCTCTGCGTAAGTATGTATGGTTTGCTGCATCCGCGCCCGTATAGCTGGATGGGTTATGGATTCAAGCTTTGCTAGTGATTGTTTATCGCGAAACACAATTTCGCCGAGAGCTTTGCGGTTAAGAGAACCGTCTGTTTCAAGGACAGCTTGTCCAAACGTAGAGGCGATTGCCTCTAATGCTGGTTCCCCGGGAAGTACAACCTCCCTTGCGACTTGATCGGCATCGACCAGCAGCGCACCGCGTTCGACGAGCATGTTTGCGATTGTGCTTTTGCCGCTGGCAATACCGCCGGTTAATCCGATTATCATCCTTTTCACCTCAAATTATAACAGCTTCATGATTCCGATTATGATTAATAATATGCCTGGCAGCATAGCTAATGTCTGCATGCCTTTCCAAGCGGAGAAACGAAAGCCAAAACGGATACCGCCAACAAGAAAAAGCGCACTTGCCGCCGCTATCGTTAAAGCCGTAAGTAAGGAAGGCAATCCGATCAACGCAGCCCCAAGTCCAGCTCCAAATGCATCAAGTGATAATGCAAAGCCAAGCATGACGGCCTCCGATGCAGAGATGGTGCCTGATTTATCGACGTCAGCCGACTGTGGCGTGCGCAAAATCTGAATAACGAGCCCTAGACGCTTCAGCTCTACCATAACGACAAGCGCAGCACTCGCGATCTCTCCGGCATGTGTTTTTGCGCCAGCTTCTGCCGAAGCAGCACTTTCTTGTACTGCGGTTTCTACGTGCTCATGCCTCACATCATCCTGCTGCTGTTTGTTTCGTCTAAGCTGCAATAGCGCCCAGACACCAATCAGCATGAGGACACATGCGCCAATGAGACGCGCAACGAATTCAGACAGGAACGTGGTTATCAATCCGCCAACCTGCATGGACAAATAAATAATAATACCAGAGCAGCAAGCAATAATCAGTATTGACACGATCGGTATGCGGATCCTCCGCAAACCGTAAGTAACGCCAACACCAAAACCGTCTACGCTAACAGCAACAGCAAGAACTAATAGTGAAACTACATGCGCGAACAATGTTTTAGTCCCTCCCCGCACAGCGGCGATCCGGCTTACAAGAAGCTGTAAGTAGACATCCGCCTATTGTTCGTAACACACTTATCATATGCGGGGAGTATTTGACTGTGCATGCTGGTTAACATTTGCTGCGATTCGTATTATTTTCCTGATGCTTGCAATGTCTGGCATTTATTGCAAATATGCGTACCTCGGCCGCCAACGACAAATTTATGAATCGGTCTTGAACAGGTTGGACAAGGCTCATCCTTCTTGCCGTATACAAGCAGCTGATGCTGAAACATTCCCATCTCGCCTTGTCCATTAACGTACGATTTAATGGACGAACCGCCTGCTTCAACCGCATTTCCCAGTGTCGAGCGTATCGCTTCATAAAGTCGCTTCCATTCGGCCGGCTTCAATGTGTTAGGTGTTCGCTCCGGATGAATGCGTGCTTGAAATAAAGCTTCGTCTACATAGATGTTGCCCAAACCGACAATATGCTCTTGATTAAGCAATAGCGGCTTAATCTTAGTCGCGCGTTTCTCGAGTTTTCCGCGAAGCGCTTCTAGCGTAAAAGCTGGCTCAAGCGGCTCTATACCAAGCTTGTTAAGCGGCGGAAGCTCAAGCTCCTGCCCTTCTTGGAATAAATGCATCGTACCGAACTGGCGAACGTCCTTATAACGCAAATCCGTGCCATCTTCAAAATGAAAGATAACATGGGTATGCAGCTCAATCGGCTCTTCCGATGGGAAAACCCCATATCGGCCTTCCATTCGCAAATGCGATACAAGTACGAGCCCGTCCAAGATGATCCGCAAAAACTTGCCGCGCCGCTCAACCGTCTGGATCGTATGTCCGACAAGCGCATCCGCGAACTGTTCAGGTTCTGCTGGACGCTGTATAATACGCGGGAGTCTAACGGTTACTGATTGGATTCGTTTTCCCGCTACAAGTTCAATTAATGTTCTTCTTACTGTTTCTACCTCTGGCAATTCAGGCATTTCTCCTCACCTCAACAACCATTATACCCGAAACTGCCCGCCAGTGGGTTACTTTGCTTCATACCAATTGTCACCGAAACTCATATCGGCCTTCAAAGGAACGTCAAGCTTGAGCGCTCCAGCCATCACTTCAGGCACAAGCGTCTTCATCAGCTCCAGCTCCTCTTGCGGCACTTCGAACACGAGCTCATCGTGCACCTGCAGCAGCATGCGGCTCTTCAGCTTGCGTTCGCGCAGCGCAGCATCCATATGGACCATGGCCAGCTTAATAATATCTGCCGCAGTACCTTGAATCGGTGTATTCATCGCCGTACGTTCAGCAAAGGATCGCAAGTTGAAATTAGAAGCATTGATGTCATTCAGATAACGCCTGCGCTCAAGCAGTGTAGCCACATACCCGTCGCGCTTCGCTTGCTGAACGATATCGTGCATATATTGGCGAACGCCTTTGAAAACTTCCTTGTAATCTGCAATAAACTTTCCAGCTTCATTACGGGAAATGCCAAGGTTTTGCGATAAGCCAAAATCGCTGATGCCATACACGATGCCGAAGTTGACCGCTTTTGCCGAACGACGCATGTTGGAATCAACCTCCTCGGCAGTTACGCCGAATACATCCATCGCGGTTTTGGTGTGAATATCCATGTCCTTAATGAACGCTTCCTTCATATTCTCATCATCAGCAATATGTGCGAGCACACGAAGCTCAATTTGTGAATAGTCAGCTGCTACGATGGACCAGCCCGGCTCGGACGGTACAAAGGCTTTCCTAATTTGGCGTCCTTCCTCAAGACGAATCGGAATGTTCTGCAGGTTAGGGAACTGACTGCTTAGACGACCGGTAGCTGCAATGGTCTGGCGATAATACGTGTGTATTTTGCCTGTTTCCTTGCGCACCTCTTTAAGCAAGCCCTCTACATAAGTAGATTGCAGCTTCGAGAGCTGACGATAATGCAGGATAAGCGGAATAATCTCGTGATAAGGAGCAAGCTCCTCCAGTACCTCAGCATCCGTCGAATAACCTGTTTTCGTCTTTTTCTTAGCAGGCAGGCCAAGCTTCTCGAATAAAATCTCACCCAGCTGCTTTGGCGATCCGATATTAAATTCCGTACCAGCAAGCTTGTACACGCTGCTAATGATTGTTGTCAGCTTACTCTCCAAATTACGGCCAAGCGCCTCCAGCTCCTCCGACTTTACTTTAATGCCCTGAAACTCCATCCCTGCAAGAATGCGGGACAATGGATGCTCCATGTCAAAATAAAGCTTGCTCATGCCCGTATTGCTTAGCTCTTCGGTTAACAGAGGCACGAGCTTCCGAACCGCTTCCGCTTTCAGCGATAAATGGCGGTAAAGCGTATCGGCATCAGGCACTCTGAATTTCGCGCCTTTGCCATAAACAGCTTCATCCGGCGGCAGTGTCGACAAGCCTTGCTTCTCATTAATGCCGCTTAATGTCTGGCTTGCTTCTGTAGGATCGAGCAAATATGCTGCCAGCTGCACATCAAAAGCAGAACCCTCGAAGCTGATTCCGCTCCATTTGAGTGCCAGCTCCACCTTATGGAGATCAAAGCCGTATTTCGGCTTGTCCGCTTGTTCGAGCCAGTCGCGAAGCTTCGCTGCGAAAGGCTGCTTAAGCACTGAATATGGCATTACAAACACAGCTTCATCAGTAGCGATAGCAAGGCCAATCAGCTCGGCATGATGCGGATTCTCCCCAATGGCTTCGATATACAAGCCATTTTTGTCCGACTTCTGGAGCAGTTGAATAAGCTTCTCCAGCATCTCTGCGTCTTTTTCTGATTCGATCACATTAATATTCAAATCAGCTGCAGCAGCTTCGGCTTCCTTATCCATATCACCCGCTTCAGCACCTAGCTCCAGGCGATCAATTAATGATTTAAATTCCAGCTTGCGGAACGCCTCAGCCAGCTTCGAACCATCATACCCGGCATAACGAATGTCATCGATAGACTTTTCTATAGGCACTTCACGGAAGATCGTCGCCAAGCGCTTGCTCATCGTAGCATCATCTTTATGGCTCTCAATGTTTTCCTTCAGCTTGCCCTTCAGCTTGTCCAAGTTATCAAGCACGCTTTCAACGGATCCATGCTCATGAAGCAGCTTAAGCGCCGTTTTTTCGCCTACGCCCGGAACACCAGGGATGTTGTCAGAGGTATCCCCCATGAGCCCCTTAAGATCGATAATTTGCATCGGCACAAGGCCGTATTTCTCTTGGATCGTCTCTGGTGTGTAAAGTTCAACATCACTAACGCCTTTGCGTGTTACCGCAATGGTTACTTTGTCTGAAGCAAGCTGCAGCATATCTTTATCTCCAGTAACGACAAAAGTTTCTACACCTTTCTCGTCAGCTGCCTTCGTTAGCGTACCGATAATATCATCGGCCTCATAACCGGACAGCTCAAACTGCGAAATGCTAAAGGCTTGAAGCAGCTCCTTAAGCACTGGAAATTGTTCTGACAGCTCTGGCGGTGTCTTTTGTCTGCCGCCTTTATATTCCGCATAACCTTCATGGCGAAAAGTGACCTTGCCGGCATCAAATGCAACCAGCACATGAGTCGGCTTTTCTTGTTCAAGCAGCTTAAGCAGCATCGTTGTAAACCCAAAAATCGCATTCGTGTGATTGCCCGCCGAATTCGTAAGCGGCGGCAAAGCAAAAAATGCACGGTAGATTATACTGTTTCCGTCAATTAGCATCCATTTTTCCATAAGGAATCAACACCTTCTTTATGTAACATTCATACCTTTAAGTATACCACAAAAAGGGCTATTCCCAAGCATCACTGCGATGGGATAGCCCTTTTTTGTATCGGTTACATCATCATGGAATGAAATGGAGCAGGCCTGCCTAATAAATAACCTTGAGCATATTCAATCCCCATCTCACGCACCTTCGCAAGCTCCGCTTCAAGTTCTATGCCTTCGGCAATTATGGAAATATCCATTTTTGCTGCAATCTGAACCAGCGTGTACAAAATATGCTCTTTCATCTCATCCAAGTGGATATTCTGAATAATCGACCGATCCACCTTCAAATAATCAGGTCGCAGCTCAGCGATAGATTGCAATGACGAATAACCCGCTCCAACATCATCAATTGCAATTTGATAACCTTGGCTTCGGTAATGCTCCAGCGCCTTCTTCACAGAGCCAAAATCCGCGATTGAGCTTCGTTCTGTAATTTCAAATACGACATGATGGGGCGATAGCTTATGCTGCTCCAGCAGACTGAGTGTTTGGCCAGGCGAGAAGCTTGGATCCTCCATAATTTGCGCCATCACATTGATGAATAGCTTTTGCCCTGGCATGAGCCTCAGACAGCCGTCTATCGCCTTTTCTCTAGCCAGTCTATCCAAGCTATAAGTCAATCCTTCCTGCTCAGCACACTGAAAGAGCTCCATAGGTCCATTAAACCAAGTTTGATCCTGCGTACGTGATAGCGCTTCGAAGCCAAATACCTCTCCTTCGCGCTGCAGCGATACGATAGGCTGATATACTGGCTGAATAAGCCGCTCGCTAATGACTCGTTCCAGCGCTCGGCGCTTCAAGCTTCGTTCCATCGATCCTGCAGATTGCCCGTGCAAAATTGCTTTTTTCATCGCATCATACCAGACGAGGCCATCCACAGGGTCATTGTCATTGGGTACGACAGATACACCAACATGGAGCTTCCCAAACACATCAGCTAGCCCCTCATAGCAGATCTCCTCTGCAAATTGTTTCTCCCAATCAGCGGTATGCTTATAGGCCAGCTCAAGAAGCCAGTCCTCCTGCAGCATTTGATGCCCGGCTGGCAAACGCATATGGATAAATAAATCCTCCTTCATCCATTGCAGCCCTTCATATAGTAAAGAGCTTCCAAATGCAGCCTTCACCTCATTCTCTGCAAAAACACGCCATTTCTCATGCTGCGCGGATAAATGATTTTTCCGAACATCCGTAGGAAACTGCCATGATAAATAAATAATACCAAGATGACCCGAGCTCACGTTTTCCGTATCGTTTAGCCGCCATATGTCCCGTAGTTGTCTCAATTTCCGTTCCGTTCCTCTCCATGATGCATTCCTATAATTTGATCCATGACATAGACGCTGCCTTTAAGAGCTTTCGCTTGTTTCTTCAGCTTTGCCGCAATCCTCGGAATATCATCTGCCGTAAGCGCTACTCTGCCATCCCATAACATGAGTGACAAAGAAAGCGTTACACCCTCCTGATCAATGAGATTGCCCTCTCGATCCTCAACTGTCGTTACTTGGGCGCCGCCGTAAAATGCTTTAATCCCGCTATCGAAACGCTTAATCATAGCCTGACATAATTGCTCGGCCGAATCTGCTCTCATTACCACAATGAAATCATCTCCGCCTATATGTCCAACAAAGTCGTCGCCTGCTCCGAGCTGATCAAGCTCCATACGCAGAATATCTCCCAAATAGCGAATCAAATTATCACCGAGCCCAAAACCCAAGGAATCGTTATACCATTTAAAATAGTCCAAGTCCGCATAGACAACAGCAAACGGCTCACTTTGTCCGATCCGCTGGCTCAGTTCCAGCTGAATTTCCTCGTTCCCCGGCAGCCCCGTAAGCGGATTAGCTGTTCGTGCTGCCTCCGTGCGAAGCGCCGTCATGCATTCCAAAATAGACCTGATCGTAGCTGCTCCTGCCATCTGTCCATCCTTCGTAATAAGAACGACATCGTATAGCTGTGAGAAATCCCTTGCCATTGCCAGCTGAGATACATGCTCGACAGTAAGCTGCTCATCCACAATAAGCGGTTGATTGTTCATAATCCGCTCAATCGGTCTGTTCCAATAAAGAGGCAGCCCGAATTGGCCGGCTAACATTTGATGCAGCTTCTCTTTCATTAAGATGCCAATTGGTCTGCCTTTATCGACAATGACCGCGCCTTGCGCCTTCGCATTCGTATCGAAAAAATAAGCAACCTCGGACACCCTGGCCCGGGCAGGAAATATCGGAAAAGGTGCAGCAAGCCCGCCAATTCGAACGGTTCGGCTATGGTTCCCCGGCAAATGCAGCTGCTGCACTGGCTCGCCTGCTCCGATGATCTGACCGTAGTTTTCTATTTTCGGTTTGCCTTCGGATAGAGATTCTTGGCGGTTCCTTCCGAGAGTAACGTTATATGCGCTTTGCTCCATCGCATCAAGAATCATCCGATAAACAACCGACTCCGAGGAACGGCCGGTTGCTGGAGGGTATGCCGTTGAAAGACCTATGCTTACCTCCAGATCGGTGTCTGAGAAAGCCCCGTCTTCTTTTTTTGCATCAGACTTCCTTAGCCTATCAATAAGCCGCTCCATCGCTTTCTCGACCACTCGAATGATCGGTTCATCCTTCTGCTGCCGATCAAATAAATAAAAGTAATCCCATTCAAGGCGCTGACGCCAGAAAAGCCTTGCCTCCGTGCCCTCCCATAGCTGCAATGCTGATTCTGCTGCTGTGTTCCCAATGCGAAAACGGACGTAGATGACACCAATTCCGCCTTCATGCCAGCGCTCTTTTATGCTGCGGAGCATATCTCGATTGAATAAACCAACCCCGACTCCATTCATGCCAATCCCCTCAATCGACTATCGTCTATTTCAGTTCCTTTATGTATTACTTTACCAGCCAATTGTGAATAGAGATGCATAAAAGGATTAACTTGCGGTAAAATTCGACATTTTTCTTAGTGCTTTTCTCCTAAACAAAAAAACCGTCCAGCAGCTAAGCGTGGGCGGTCTTAAGTATGTTTTAAGTAGGTTATACGTTCAAATCCGGACGATTGCCCGTTACGAGATAAACGACGCTCTCACCGATGTTCGTTGCGTGATCACCGAATCTTTCGAGGTAACGTCCGACGAGAGTGAGAAGCGATGACTGTGTAATGTTGCGAGGATTTTCCATCATAAGGGAATAAAGCTCGCGCGTAATTTGTCCATATAGGGCATCAACCTGATCGTCGTCCTTCGCCATTTTGTAAGCCAGGTCTACGTTTTCTTGAATAAACGATTGAATGGACTCGTATGTCATAAGCTGAACAATTTCTGCCATACGCGGCAAATCGATTAACGGTTTTATTAGCTCCTGACCCTCTAAACGCAATACAACCTTAGCAATATCAACGGAGAGATCGCCCATACGCTCCAAATCGCTTGCGATTTTAAACGAGGACAGAATTCTTCTCAAATCCTTGGCAACAGGCTGCTGCGTAGCGATCAGCTTCGAGCCGATTTCCGTAATCTTTTCTTCCATTTGGTTTAGCGACGGGTCCAGCTTTATGACCTGCTTCGCACGGTCAACATCAACGGTTTTTAATGCTTCCATCGATTCTACGAGCGCTTTTTCAACAAAAGTACCCATATCAATCAGCAAATTATGAAGATGCTCTAGTCCTTGGTCAAACTCTTTACGCGTGGTCATCATGAACGGCATTCCCCCTACAAGGTTTGTAAAACAACATCATTCGCAAGGACAAAATGATATGATTAAGCCTCTTGAATAAAAGTTTTCTCCCACGATCCGTTTGGTTTAGCCGAAACGTCCGCTTATATAATCTTCTGTGCGCTGATCGGTTGGATTGGAGAACAGCTTCTCCGTATCCGAGTATTCAACGACCTCGCCATTCAAGAAAAACACCGTTTGATTGGATACGCGGGCTGCCTGATGCATGTTGTGAGTAACCATCACGATTGTGTATTTATCTTTCAATTCTTGAGCAAGCTCTTCAATTTTCAGCGTGGAAATCGGGTCAAGCGCTGATGTCGCCTCATCCATAAGCAAAATATTTGGGTTTACTGCAAGTGCGCGGGCAATACAAAGGCGCTGCTGCTGTCCACCAGATAAACCGAAAGCGGAACGTTTCAAGTGATCCTTTACTTCATCCCACAATACCGCGGATTTCAAGCTTGTTTCTACAATTTCATCGAGCTCGCGCTTGCTAGTAATACCATGCAGGCGAGGACCGTATGCCACGTTATCATAGATTGATTTCGGGAATGGGTTCGGCTGTTGGAATACCATGCCGACCTTTTTGCGCAGTGTTTCAACATCCACTTCATTCGAGTAAATTTCAGTACCGCCAATGGCGATACCACCCTCGATCCGAGTGCCCGGAATCATATCGTTCATACGGTTTAGTGTACGAAGCAAAGTTGACTTTCCGCAGCCGGATGGACCGATGAATGCAGTGATTGCTTTCTCAGGTATCGTTAGTGTTACATCCTTCAAAGCGTGGAAAGCGCCGTAAAACAAATTCAGCTTGTTAATATTAATAAGTGCTTCCATATCGTTTTCCTCCTAAATATTCTTCTGATACTTGTTGCGAAGCAAAATAGCCGAAAAGTTCATTAGCAACAGCAGCGCTAGTAAAACGATAATACCGCTGGCCGCAAGCTCCTTAAATTCAAGCTGTGGCTTGGACAACCAGTTGTACACCTGAATAGGAATAACCGTAAACGAATCCTTAAGACCTTCTGGCAAAAAGGCAACATACGTTAATGCTCCGATCATAACTAGCGGTGCCGTTTCTCCAATTGCACGAGACATAGCAAGAATGACGCCAGTTAGTACGCCCGGAAGAGCTGAGGGCATAACAGAGCGAGAAACGGTCTGCCACTTGGTCGCGCCTAGAGCGAACGAAGCATCACGGCGTGATTTCGGAACGGCACGAATCGCTTCTTGTGCAGATACGATAATAATAGGAAGCACAAGCAGCGTCATCGTGAGCGCCCCTGCAATGAGACTGCGATCAAGAGCGAGCAGTCGTACGAACAAGGTTAAGCCCAAAATACCGTATACGATGGACGGAACGCCCGCTAGTGTACTGATATTAAGCTGAATCATCCGGGTAATCCGGCCCTTTTTCGCATATTCCTCCAAGAAAATCGCAGCTCCTACTCCAAAAATAAAGGAAATAGGCGCCATAATAAGCAGCATGTAAATCGTACCAACCAGCGCCGACTTCATTCCGGAACCGTCCGCTTTGCGAGACGGGAAGTTCGTGAATAGATCAGGCTGGAGCCTTGCAATACCGTCGATCAAAATATCTACGATTAACGCGCAAAGCGCGAGAACGCCGATGGAAGTGGCGGCGACGAACAGGATATGAAGCATCCAATCCTTTTTCCGCCGATTAGCAATTTGCTTGCGGTTAGCATCTAGAAATATGTTCATCTTAGTACTCCTCTCTGAATCTTCTTGCAATGTACTGGGCAAGAATATTGAGTAGGAATGTAATGACGAACAACGTCATGCCGACCGCGAAGATCGATCCATACTCAACCGTTCCATGCGGCGTATCCCCAAGGCTGACCTGAACGATATAAGCGGTCATCGTCTGGATGCTCTCGAGCGGATTAGCCGTCATATTAGGTGTAGAGCCTGCCGCTACCGTAACGATCATCGTCTCGCCGATCGCCCTTGAGAAAGCAAGTACGGCAGAAGCCACGATACCCGAAAAGGCTGCTGGCACAACGATTTTCAAAGCAACCTCGAACCGTGTTGCGCCAAGCGCATAAGCGCCGTCACGCAAGCTGCGCGGTACAGAGGACATCGCATCCTCACTTAGCGAGCAAACCATAGGAATAATCATAATACCGACAACAATACCGGCACTTAATGCGTTGAACACGCCGGCGCTATGAAAAATACTTTGAATAAGAGGTGTAACCAAGCTAAGAGCAAAGTAACCATATACGATGGTTGGAACTCCTGCGAGTACCTCCAATATCGGTTTAATTACTTTACGAACCCGCTTCGGTGCATATTCTGATAAGTAAATGGCACTTGCAAGCCCTAGAGGGATAGCGACTAAACAAGCGATAAACGTAATCATGAGCGTGCCTGACAGGAGCGGCAAAACGCCGAAGCTTTTGGGCGGAATTAACGGTGACCATTTGGTCCCAAACAAGAAATCAAAAATCGGTATTTTTTGAAAAAACTGATAGGTCTCTGAGATGAGTGTGACGACAATACCTATTGTAGTTAGAACAGATACGGATGCACACAGGAACAATAGGATTGGCATCAATTTGTTCATGATGCTTACGCGTTTATTTTTGAAATCATAGACTTCCTTGCTGTTTGTTTGAGCCTTACTGACCGTTTGCAGCCCTTGGCTTGGCATTGCAGCGTCCTCCTTCTTGCCTTTACAATTCGTTTACATTTGTGCCGATAAAAAGGTGATGTCCCTCGAGACACCACACATTTTCATCAGGTCGTTTGTTACTTATTTAATTTTTGCTGCTTCAGTTGCGTATTGCTCATCTGGAAGGGATACATAACCAACTTCGCCAGCAAAAGTACCGATGTTGTTGATATAGTATTTAACGAATGCGTTCACTTCTGGACGCTCAAGCTCTTTATTGTTTGCATAGATGAAGAGCGGACGGGACAATGGAGCATAAGTGCCGTCTTTAATTGTGTCATAAGTTGGTGCAATAGCGCCTTTGCCGCCGTCTACAGGAACAACTTTCAATTTATCTTGGTTTTCTTCAAAGTAAGCAAAACCGAAGTAGCCAATGCCGTATTTGCTGCCTGCTACGCCTTGAACAAGTGCGTTGTCATCTTCAGAGAAGCTGATTGCTTTATCATTGCGAATGCCTGCTTTTTCAAGAATAGCTTCATTAAAGTAGTCATAAGTTCCGGAATCAGCGCCTGGTGAGAACATTACGATCGGCTCAGCAGGGAAAGTGTCGCGAACGTCTTTCCAAGTTGTTACTGTGCTGCCAGTTGTAAAGATTTTGTTCAGCTCTTCAACTGTCAAGTGGTCGATGAAGTCATTGTCTTTGCTTACAACAACAGACAAACCGTCAAATGCTACAGAAAGCTCTGTATATTCGATGCCAGCTGCTTTACAAGCTGCTGCTTCTTCATCCTTGATGTGACGGGAAGCATCTGCAATGGCAATTTCGCCTGCGCAAAATTGTTTAAAGCCGCCGCCTGTGCCAGATACGCCAACCGGTACTCGTACATCTTTGTGCTCTTTGTTGAATTCTTCAGCTGCTGCTTCTGTAAGTGGGAACACTGTGCTTGAACCATCAATTTTAATCTCGCCTGACAATTTCACATCTTCACCAGCTGGTGCGTTAGTTGCAGTGTTATTCTTAGATCCTGTATTTTCAGAACCTTTATTTCCGCTATTATTACCACATGCAGCTGCGAATACGAGCAGCGTCACCATCGACAACATTAGAATTCCTTTAAACCCTTTTTTCTTTAACAACTCTACCACTCCTCTTATTATGTCTGTAAGGGTTCATCCCCGTGCCTCTTATACTACTAGCCGTTTGTAAACCTCGTATTCTGTTTTTGTAAACTCCATGTTAAAAATAAGATTGCTGTAATTTTTTCATTTCGACTGCGATATGAACGGCTTGCTGATGTGCCTGCTCCGATAAAACGCCAATTTGCTTCGCGCTATTGCGATTATCAGCTGCCGCTCGGAAAAGATGATTAAACACCTCCACGGCTTGATTGATATTCGCTTCGCTTGCGATCGTCTCCATTCGTCCCGAATGAGCAAGACTTGTCGTTTGCGTAATGGCATCAACTATCGTTTTTGTTAACGTCGTAATTTCGTTCGCAAATTGCTTCGTTTGGCCTGCCAGCTTCATCACTTCACCAGCTACTACCGCAAACCCGCGCCCATGCTCCCCTGCACGGGCTGCTTCTATAGAAGCATTCAGCGCGAGTAGATTACTCATCTCTGCCAGTTCTTTTATTAATAAAGAAACTTTGCTGATAGACCCCGCCTCAGATTGAAGCTCATTCATCCGTTTCTCCTGAAGCTCAGAACTCAGCGTCATGGCGTTAAAAGCTTTTGTTACTTTATCCAGCTCGTTTTTGCCGGTTAGGGTCAAATCGACCATATCTACAGACATTGACTCGCCTTGTTCAGTTGACTTGCGAACGCTGCTGACGGCTTGTTCGATCTCTCTCACCCGCTGCTCTGCTGAGCGAATCGTACTCATTTGCGCATCAACGGCTTCCTGCTGCAGCAGCCGGGAAATCTTGAGCATGTCCGACACAGTCAATATACCTGCAAGCTTATTTTTTAACGTAACGATGACACAATCGTAAAGCACACTCTCGTGGCGGCTTAATGCGCTGTCAATGAGCTGCTGCGGTGCATAATCATAATCGACTACGAGCGGACTCGCATCCATAAGCTTTGTAATTGGTTTGTCATCATACAAATCTGCGCTAAAGCGATGGCCTAGCTTCAGGAAGAACCGATTGCGCATCATCAGACCGATAGGAGCCCCTTGCTCCCCAGTTACGATAATGCACTCACTTTCCGGATGCTTCTTAAACACAGCGATCGTCTGCCGGCATGTATGCTCTGCGTCTATTGTTGGAGCCTGACGCAAAAAATGATGCAGGCGCGTTGTTTCTGCTTTTACCGGATGCATTGTTCTTTCATCAGCACGCTGCTCCGCTTGCTTAACAGTCCTTTCATCGGTTCCTTTTACCTCAATCGGTTGTTGCACGTTTCCGTTAAGTGGTGTGTTTGGAGCAGTACGCTCATTTTTCTCGATAGCTGATTGTTTTTCTTTATCTAGAACAGTCGCTGTCACTTCACCCTCACCCTTCCTTCTTTTTCCTTATGCACTCACTATAGGTCGCAAGCATCAATTGAATTAGGTAGAAATGTTATCGGAATGTTAAATTCGACAATATATTTTTTAATTTCCGTAAAAACATGCCTATTGAATTTTCCAATAAGAGAGTCTTTATGACTAAACAACAAAAAAGCTGCGATCCACGTACAGTTTCCTGTACGCTTCACACAGCTTTTCTATGAGGCTAGTATTATTTCGAAGCTCGTTTCAAGATCCGGCAGCCATAAGGCTTCAATTCAACACTGTTGTTTAGAGCCGCACCCGTCAACAAATCTGTATACTGCTGAGCATCTAAAGCAACCGAAGACTCATTTGCATTGAAATTGGATACAAAGACGTAGTCGTTCACGCCATCTGTTCTTAATTGTGCAGTTACGCCATGCGGCAGTTCGGAATCAAGAACTCGCTTGATCCCCTCTTGATCAATAATTCGAGTCAGAAAATCGTTTGTAAAAGCTGCTTCGTTGCGCGATGCAACATAATAGGCTTTGCCTGCACCCAAATGATTTACCGTTAAGGCAGGGCGACCCGCATAGAAATCCTCTCCATATACAGCAAGTGCCTCCGCACCTTCAAGATGGATGAGATCACACAGCTCGCGTGCTGTATATTGGCCGCTCAGTCCAAGCTTATTTCCGTCCTTCAGCACGACCTGATTGGAATCATGATCATGCAGCGAATCGATCTCCTCGGACCAGATCCCAAGCGTCTTGCGCAGCGGTCCTGGGAAACCTGTTAGGAAGCATAGGTCGTTCTCATCGACGATACCTGTCCAATAAGTAGCGATGAAAGTACCGCCATTTTCAACAAAACGTTCAATGCGCTCGCCTACACCCGGACGCACCATATATAACATAGGAGCAATAAGGAGCTTGTACGAATCAAAGCTGCATTCCGAATCAATAATATCCACTGGCACACCCAGATCCCAGAACGGACGATAATGGCGTTTAGCCGTTTCTTCATAATGAAGACCGCTATTGCGCGGACCTTGCGAATCCTTTACTGCCCAGCGATTTTCCCAATCATAGATAAGCGCTACCTCTGGCTTCACAGTTGTACCTACTACTTCGGTCAACTTCTCCAAAGCTTCGCCAAGCTCAGCCACATCGCGGAAAACGCGAGTATGCTCATGGCCGACATGATCCACTACTGCACCATGCAGCTTCTCGCTTGAGCCTCTACTCTTGCGCCACTGGAAATACTGAACAGTATCTGAGCCATGTGCAACCGCTTGAAGCGATGACAGCATGTGCATGCCTGGACGCTTCACTTTGCTGATCGGCTGCCAGTTCGTCATGCTCGGCGTGCTTTCCATCAGCATGAACGGCTTTCCGCCGCCAAGCGAACGAAACACATCATGGTTGAAGCCAATCCACGCCGCTTGCTCGCTGTCATCTCCGCCATTGTCATGCCAAGTTGGATAAGCATCCCACGATATCATATCGAGCAGCTCTGTAAACTTCCAATAGTTAAGCGGCTCAAAATCAAGCATAAAGTTCGTCGTAATCGGAAGCTCACTGTTAGCGGCGCGCAGCGGAGCTATTTCGTTGTGGCAGAAATCAACCGTTTGATCCGTAACGAATCTTCTCCAGTCAACATTCTGGCCGTGAACCGCTTTCTCGCCACGCTCGGTTGGCGACTCGACTTGGCTCCAATCGGTATACGTATGGCTCCAGAACGTCGTCCACCAAGCATCGTTAAGTGCTTCTAGTGTACCGTATTTATTTTTCAACCAGTCGCGGAAAGCGTCTTCACAATACGAGCAGTGACATTCGCCACCATATTCATTTGATATATGCCAGCCGATGACCGCAGGATGATCCGAATAACGTTCTGCCAGCTTCGAGTTCATGATCGTTACCTTCTCGCGATATACAGGTGAGCTGAAGCAGTGGTTGTGACGCGCACCATGCAAATTACGAATTCCGTTAGGTGCAACGCGCAGCACTTCCGGATATTTTTGAGACATCCAAACCGGGCGTGCTCCGCTTGGTGTAGCAAGCAAGGCATAGATGCCGTTAGCAGCAAATTTATCAAGCAACGTGTCCAGCCATTCAAATGTAAATACGCCTTCCTCCGGCTCGATCGCCATCCATGCAAAAATGCCTACAGACATCACGTTGCAATGTGCAAGCTTCATGAGGCGGATGTCTTCCTCCAGCACCTCAGGATACTTCTGCCATTGATCTGGATTATAATCTGCACCATGCAGCATTTGCGGAATTTTTGCACTTATCGGGGGAAATTTCATACTCATCTCATCTGCCTCCATTTTCGTCTTGCTTGCAGCTATTATTGGTTATACTATAATGATATTCATATTATATCTTGTTCATCGAACCAACTATATAACAGTATTTTCGCATTATTATAAAAATATGAAACAGGAGGACACCGCTATCGACACGATGGTTTTTCCGATTTTGACAGAGACAGACAAGACACTCCCGGTTTATCTCACGAGTATCGGGCATTGGAGCGATCAAGAGCCGATTGACCGTCCAAACGGCTATCCTCATTTTCAATGGCTGCAAGTCATTAGCGGCTCGGGCGAGCTCCATGTTGGCGATCAACAAATGACCGTTCGAGCTGGGCAAGGGTTCTGCCTGTTTCCGAACGAGCAGCATCAATATTTTTCAATACAAGCGCCTTGGGAAATCATTTGGATGAGCTTTAGAGGCGATTTGTCCGACAAGCTGTTCAGGCAGGCTGGAATTACACAATCCGGTGTTTATTCGACTGCTGATCATGATATGATTGTTACCCACATGAAAAACATTTACGCAATGACGCAATCCGGCCGATCCTTTCTCGGTCTCGAGTGCTCTAAGCTGGTTTACATGTTTTTACTTGATTTAATGAAGGTTATTCTTGTAAGCTCACACTCGGTAGAACAAAACTACTTGAAGCTGCAGCCTGTTCTTCATTATATTGAAGCTAATTACAGCAAGCTTATTACGATAAAGGATTTAGCAAGCTGTATCGATGTAACACCGCAGTATCTATGCTTACTTTTTAAGAAAGCTTTGAAAATGCGACCAATGGCATACGTAAACCGAGAGCGCGTCAATCGGAGCAAGGAGCTTATGTTCCGCGAAAGCGAGATCAAGATGCACGAAATCTCCCAGCGCGTCGGCTTCGACTCCCCTAGCTACTTCAGCTCCGTCTTTAGACGGCTCGAAGGGTTAAGCCCGGAGCAATTTAAAAAAATTCACGGCATGCGTTGATGTGGGGGCACAGTTGTGTGGATCGGAGTTGGCTCCGTAAGAACACATACGTGCTAACAGCAGACTTTCCGCTGTTGGCAGCACGTCTGACGGGCTCAATAAGAACCTATAGGTTCTTACAGACGCTCAGCTAGGTTACTTCGGAGGCTGTAAGAACACATACGTGCTAACAGCAAACTTTCCACTGTTGGCAGCACGCCTGACGGGCTCCATAAGAACCTATAGGTTCTTACAGATGCTCAGCTAGGTTATTTCGGAGGCCGTAAGAACACATACGTGCTAACAGCAAACTTTCCGCTGCTGGCAGCACGCCTGACGGGCTCCATAAGAACCTATAGGTTCTTACAGACGCTTAGCTAGGTTACTTTGGAGGTTGTAAGAACACATACGTGCTAACAGCAGACTTTCCGCTATTGGCAGCACGCCTGACGGGCTCCATAAGAACCTATAGGTTCTTACAGACGCTCAGCTAGGTTACTTCGGAGGCTGTAAGAACACATACGTGCTAACAGCAAACTTTCCGCTGCTGGCAGCACGCCTGACGGGCTCCATAAGAACCTATAGGTTCTTACAGACGCTCAGCTAGGTTACTTCGGAGGTTGTAAGAACACATACGTGCTAACAGCAGACTTTCCGCTGCTAGAGCACGCCTGACGGGCTCCATAAGAACCTATAGGTTCTTACAGACGCTCAGCTAGGTTACTTTGGAGCTTGTAAGAACACATACGTGCTAACAGCAGACTTTCCGCTGTTGGCAGCACGCCTGACAGGCTCCGTAAGAACCTATAGGTTCTTACAGGCACATAGCTAGGTTACTTTGGAGGCTGTAAGAACACATACGTGCTAACAGCAGACTTTCCGCTGCTGGCAGCACGCCTGACGGGCTCCATAAGAACCTGTAGGTTCTTACAGGCACATAGCTAGGCTACTTCGGAGGTTGTAAGAACACATACGTGCTAATAGCAGACTTTCCGCTGTTGGGAGCCGACCTATTCCGAACATACAGCCGAATTCATAGGTTTCACTTCATTTCAGGAGGTAAAAAAATATAATGACCGATAAAAATCTTATATTTAATGAAATTGATCTATATGCGGACGCTTTTCGCACGATATCACGATCGGTGGGCAGCCGGCCAGAGCTTGGACATGAGGAGTTTTTTGCTTCTGAGCTGCTCTGTACGGAGCTTGCAAAATACGGGTTTGAGGTTGAACGTGGTATTTTAGGCATTGAAACATCTTTTATTGGTGTTTATGATACAGGAAGCCCTGGCCCGACAGTTGGCTTCTTATGCGAGTATGATGCTCTGCCAGAAATCGGACATGCTTGTGGACATCATCTCATCTGCTCTATGAGCATGGCAGCAGCTGTCGGACTTAAAGCGGCTTTGATAAACAGCGGCATTGGCGGAAAAATTCGCATCTATGGTACGCCAGCTGAGGAAACACGCGGAGCGAAAGTACCAATGGCAGAGGCAGGTTTATTCGATGACTGCGACTTCGCTTTAATGGCGCATCCATACTATACGTTTGAACGTTCAGGCGAATCACTAGCGCTGGATGCCGTGCAGTTTGAATTTCATGGTCTAGCCGCGCATGCAGCTGCAAGTCCATATGAAGGAATTAATGCGCTGGATGCTGTTCTTCAGCTATTCAATAGTGTTAATGCGCTGCGCCAACAAACACGCAGCGATGCGCGCATTCATGGTATTATTGACAACGGCGGCAAGGCGCCGAACATTATTCCTGATTATGCATCGGCCAAATTTTATGTCCGCTCGGCTTCACGCACTTATACAAACGAGCTCACTGCGAAAGTGCTGCGCTGTGCAGATGGGGCCGCATTGCAGACGGGCTGCACCGTTACAACAAATCATTTCGAATACTCTTATGACGAGCTGCTTACTAATGAAGCATTGTCCGAGCAGTTCAATACGAATCTGATCAAGGCAGGCATTCGCCCTGAGGATATGGAAATCGGCAAGGATCATGGCTCGCTTGATTTAGGCAACGTCTCCGTTCGCTGTCCAGCTATTCATCCTTACGTCAAGGTGGTACAAGATCGTTTGCTGCTTCATACGGAGGCGTTTCGTGATGCGGCAATGACCGAATATGCGCTGGACGGCATGTTATTTGGTGCCAAAATGCTAGCTGCAACCGCATACGACGTATTTGCCGATCCTGCGCTGCTCGCACGAATTCGCGCTGAATTCGAGCATCAAACCAAAAGCAGCAAATAAGAACAGGATAAAGAACAACTTCGCTCGGAATGGGGAGGCAGGCCGCAATGGATAAAAGCATCATCAATAGCCACGAGATTACACAAATTTGTTTATTGGCCGGCAAAATCATTTTGCAAAACGGCGGCGAAACCTATCGTGTCGAAGATACGATGTCCCGAATTGCAGCTGCTTACGGCATAGAGAACTCCCATAGCTTCGTCACGCCGACCGGTATTATATTTGCCATTGACGGTTCATCCCAGATGACGAAGCTCATTCGTATTTCCGAGCGTTCGACGAATTTGCTTAAGGTATCCTTAGTCAACGATATTTCCAGAAAAATTAGCACCGGCACGCTGGCTGCTGGCGATGCACACCGACTTTTACAAGAAATAGACTCTAACGCTTTCGTTTATCCGGTTTGGATGAAAATCATAGCTGCTGCTATAGCGAGCGGCTGTTTTCTTATCATGTTCCAAGGCAGCTGGCGCGACTTCATCCCTGTTGTGCTCATCAGCGGCATTAGCTTCGGTTTTTCAGTTAAACTGCATCGAATCGTGCCGATCAAATTTTTCTCCGAGTTTATTACGGCTTTGCTGATCGGCACCTTGTCCGTGCTGTTTGTACATAAAGGATATGGATTTGACCTCGATAAAATTATTATCGGTTCTGTTATGCCTCTTGTGCCCGGCTTGCATATTACAGCAGCAGTCAGAGACCTGATGGCTGGCCACCTTGTATCAGGGCTTTCGAAGGGAGCAGAAGCTTTTCTCACAGCATTCGCTGTGGGTGCGGGAATCGCCGCGGTGCTCTCGTTTTATTAATCAAGCAAAAACGCCTTCGGCGTACTTTAGACGCTGAAGTAGCTTTGACGGTGAAATATAAGATAAGTAATAGAAAATGATATACTTTCTTATATTTCGCAAATTCGGAGGTGTATTACGTTGTCGATAATAGAACAGCTAGTCACTAGCTTTATAGCTTCAGCAGCCTTCGGCCTCATCTTCAACGTACCGAAGCGAACGCTTGTGCACTGCGGCGTTGTTGGCATGATAGGCTGGTTCATTTATATTTCCTGCACAGAGCTGTCGCTGGATACCATTCCTGCGACGCTAATTGCTGCTTTTATCGTAACCGTAGTGAGCCAGCTATTCTCAAAGCTATACAAAACGCCCATCATCGTCTTCAGCGTATCCGGCATTATTCCTTTAGTTCCCGGCGGACTCGCCTACGATGCTATGAGAAACGTCGTGGAAGACAATTATGACATTGCCGTGCAGCTAGCCGTAAAAGCATTCATGCTCTCAGGAGCCATTGCAATTGGTCTTATTTTCTCAGAGGTCGTCAATCAGCTCATCCGTAAAACGGAACGTTAGCGTAATTTATTGAGTTGGGATCGCATACCTGGAACGCAATAATTTGGCCATTTCCATGATTTGTTCTTTTGTCGGCATTACAAGCTTCGACTCTGCTTCTCTCATACCCGCTTCCGTCTGCTGCGAAGCTATGACTCGTTTGACCGCTTTGACAAAAGCTTCTCCGGCTCCTGTGCCAAGCGGTGTCAATTGCTCCAAACTAGCCGTGCTTTCAGCAGCCACAAGCGGATAATCGTTTTCGTTTTCCCCCTGTGCAGCTTTATCATAGAAGGATCGAACGAAGCTGGCCCGCTCCTGGCCAGATCCATCCGCTACAATAAAGGCTTGTACAATAAAGGCATGCGTCTGCCGACGCTGTGCGATGCCGCAAAATTTATACCCGCCAATGCTCAAATCAAATTCGCCAGGACAATAAGCGCCTTTGATTTCCCCTTTATCAACCTTGCAGCCCGTCTCCTGTAATGCATGACGAATCAGCCCATACATTTTTTCAAAATCATCATGAAAATGAAAGGAGTCCAGCGCTTTTTTCGGCATGATCAGCGATATATTAATGACCCCCAAATCAAGCGGTACCGCAGCTCCTCCCGAATTGCGCACAGCAGTAGACCAGCCTTCCGATTGAAGAGCCATTTCAGCGTCGGCAGCGCCTGGCAATCGGCTGTCGCGCAGCCCCATAACAAATGCTCTTGGGTGACGCCAAATATGGCAAATGGCTGGACCTCCCTGCCCTGTTTTTCTGCAAAGTAGCTCATCCAGCGCAAAGGGATATAACACATCTAATTCATCCAGCTCATTCATTCGGTCGAGCAGCAGCACATTTTCCAAACCATAATCCCTTATCGAATCCCGTTCCATATGTCGTCCAGCCCTCTCTGTTAATCCCTTACTCCGTATACTTGCTAAGTTATATCTATTTTAACGATAAATGAGCAATCGCGCATCATTTATACCGCTCCCTTATTGCTAATGGTGAAAGCATTCACTACAATAAGGATATTGTCATGCAGCGCCAAGGGGGTAACATTAGATTTGGAAGCAATAAATGAAAAAGTCGCATACGAAAACCCATTGCTGTCGCTGCGCGTTTTTCGCCCCATTCGCAGTCTGGACGGTTATACAAACTGGCATTATCATAAACAGGTTGAGCTGCTGCTCATTCTTGAGGGTGAGCTGGACGTTTACGTCGATGAAGAAAGCTTTCACCTGACTTCTGGCGACATCGTGCTTATCGGAGCTTCGGAGCTGCACTCCGATCGCAGCCATAACTTGCTCGATTATATTGTGCTTCAATTCGATCTGGAACCGTTTTTTGATCAAAGCACGATTCCCTATATGCGGTACTTCTCAGAAACCCAAACACCGCTCAGTAAAGCGAATTATATTTTCCAAGAAAACAACACGGCAAAACAGCAAGCTGTCTCTTACATTCATCAGCTATTGCACGAGACGACACATAAAGAAACAGGCTATGAGCTGGCAGTCAGCGTTTTAGTCAAGCAAATATTGCTGCTTTTGCTCCGCAACGACAGCCGCAAAGTGTTGATTGAGCAAGATAATTTTGAGCGCATTCGCCTGAAACCAGTGCTCGATTATATCGAAAATCATCTGACGGATCGTATCCAAGTTGAAGAGGTTTGCAAGATCGCCAATATGAGCTATTATTACTTCGTAAAATATTTCAAAAAAACGATCGGGCTTTCCTTTACGGAATATGTGAATTATCGCAAGGTGAAGTGGGCAGAACGAATATTGCTGACGAAGGATTTGAGCATTTCGGAGGTTGGCGAGCGAATCGGGATGCCGAATATGGCACATTTTTATAAAATGTTTAAAAAATACAACGACTGCTCGCCTAAGCAATTCCAGCGTAAGATGCTTGTGCTTAACCGGCAATAATCTGCTTATCAACCAAAAATACCTTCAGCGTCCTTTGGATGAAAGCAGCTTTGAGGGAGAAATATAAGATAAGTAGGAGCAAATGATATACTTTCATTAGAAAAAGCTCGTCCACCCTATAATTTCGGGGTAACGAGCTTTTTTGGCATAACGAGTTTATAACCTACACCACGGATCGATTCGATTTGTACAGATTGCTGACCAAGCTCCAGCTTCTTCCGCAATGAGCTCACATGAACATCAACCGTACGTTGGCCGCCGATATAATCGAAGCCCCACACGACATTCATAAGATCATCCCTCGTAATTACCATGCCTGGACGCTGTACTAAATAAAGCAGAACCTCGAACTCCTTCGGTCTAAGCGGAATCGTATCGCCGTTTAAGATGACCTCATACTTCTCGGGATAGATGGACAAATCACCAGCTGTGATGACTTTCTCTGAAGACTCGATCGGCTTGCTATCATCAAGCTGTGTCCGACGAAGCACCGCGGATACGCGTGCTAGAAGTTCAGCCACGCCAAACGGCTTCGTAATATAATCATCAGCACCATGCTTCAGTCCTTGCACAACCTCTTCTTCCGCATTGCGAGCTGTTAAAATAATGACCGGTGTTCTTACGCCATTTTGGCGAAGACGGTTTAATATTTCAAAGCCGTTCATGCCAGGAAGCATGATATCTAAGATGACCAAATCGAAATTACGCTGCAAAGCCGTCTGCAAGCCTTCCCCGCCATGATCGATAACGGTCGTTTCATAGCCCTCTTGGGTCAAATTGTACGACAGAAGCCTTGCTAATGTCGGTTCATCTTCAATGACGAGCACTTTATGCGACATGTTACCTCCAACCTGGCGAATGGCGGCGCCAAAGACGCCGCATCCGCATATTTAGAACGTTTAGCTTTAGTTTATCACGGATTCATGAAGAATAGGTAAATCTTTTTTTCTATTGCAGTACAGGCAGCTCGATCGTGAATGTAGATCCTACACCAACGTCACTTGTTACTGTAATGGTACCTTTATGAAGCTCAACGAGATGCTTAACGATCGATAATCCAAGCCCCGTACCGCCTGAGCTGCGCGAACGTGCTTTGTCAACGCGATAAAACCGTTCAAATATACGCGGCAAATCCTTTTTCGGAATACCGATGCCGGAATCGCTAATTTGAATGCGAATATGATCATCGCCCAAACCTTCAACCTTTAAGGATACTCTGCCCCCTTCAGGCGTATAGTTAATCCCGTTCGATAACAAATTCATAATGATTTGACGCAAACGATCCTCATCGGCTTCAACATAAAGACCTGGCTCGATGTTCATGCTGAGCTCAATTCTTTTGCGAACCGCTTCTGATTCCATCAGCTTAATCGATTTGTGAACGAACGTATCCACTTCTACAGGCGAGAACACTAGCGGCACTCGCCGTGACTCGATTTTGGACAGCTCCAATATATCTCCGATCAATCGGTTAAGCCGATCTGACTCATCAAATATAATTTGCAAGAAAGAACGTGCTGTTTCCTCATCGTTAACCGCGCCGCCAAGCAGCGTCTCAGCAAAACCTTTTACTGCAGTAATCGGCGTCTTCAACTCATGAGAGACGTTTGCGACAAATTCACTGCGCATCCTCTCCAGCCTGCGAATAGCGGAAACGTCCTGCAGGACAAGCAGCACACCAGAGAAATCATTGCCCTCCGGATGAATCGGCACCAGATTAAGCTCCAGCAGCCTCTCCTCTGGAAAATAAAACGTAATTTCCTCACGCAGATGCTGTTTGCTTTTAAGACCCTCTTGAATCATTTGCGACAGCTCGTATTGCTGCTTCGCTTCCGCATAATGACGGCCAACGAGCTCACGAGCGGAGAAGCCGAGCACTTCCTCTGCACGTCTGTTCATCAATACGATTTTTCCATTTAGGTCGATCATGACGATTCCATTAATCATATTATCAAGAACACTCTCAAGCTGATTCTCATTTTGTTGGATACGCGTCATTTGAACTTGCAAGCTGTCTGCCATCGCATTAATAGCATTTCCAAGCTCACCAATTTCATCTTGCTTCATCACTTTTACTCTTGCCAAATAATCCATATTTTTGATGCGTTTAGCAACCTTTGTAATTTGCTCCAGCGGTTTTGTCAGACCAAGTGCCAGGCGGTAGCTAATAAAAGCTGCAATAAGGAAAAGTACAAGCAAGCCTAAGAACAGCATCATCGTCAATTGACGTATGCTTTCATCAACTTCCTTCAAACTCATCGCAAGGCGAATCACATCAGGCGCTTGACCCGGCACCACCGTTACAGGAATAGCGACATACATCATATTTTGTCTAACCGTTTCACTAGCCCGAATCGATCTTCCTGTTCCTGTAGCCAATGCTTCCTTAATTTCGGTACGGTTTAAATGATTGTCCATATCCCGAGGATCTCCATTTGAATCACCTAACACGACACCGTCATTGCGAATAAAGGTTACTCGAGCACCCGCATAACGCTGGAGCTCCTTTGCCTCATTTGTATAATAGTCATATAAGGAGGAAATTTCACCTGATTTCCAATTCATTTTTGCCGAGATGATCTGCATCTCACGAACCATATTGTCTTCAAGCGCTTTGATATGGTTTTCTTTGAACGTTTTGACCATAAATAATCCTGCTGCACTGACCGATAATGCGATCATCGCAATCATGATGAGCGTCAGCCTAGTGCGGAAGCTGTTCATTAACATTCACTCCTTATGTTTAATCATGCACACATCGTTTATGGTACATGCGTCGCAGTACTTTCGCTACCCTTGTGATTATTAAGTTTTTGTAAAACATAATGGTACACAGTTGCTAAAGGCTGCTGAATAAGAATCGACAACACAACAGGCACAGCAGCTATTGGACTGAAATAACCGAGCGCCAGCACAATGCCAAGAGAAATGTTGCGCATTCCTGTTGCATAGGAAACGGTCACCTGCTGCTCGCGTTTGCGAAGCGGCGCCGTTCCAATGTAGCCGAAGGCGTAACAAGCACTAACCAGCAGCACAACAATCGGAACGAGCAGCAGCATATCCTGCTTCAGCTCTCCTAAATGAGGCGCAATAGCCGATGCATTTAACGCGACAACACCGACGAAACAAAGCTTGGAAAGCGGTGCTGTAAAGGGCTGCACGATACTTTGAATACGTCCTCGGCTCATTTGATTAAGGGCGACGCCAATGATCGTAGGAAGTACAATAATAACGAGTAAATCAACAATTATAGGTCCTGCCTTCACTTCAACAGCGGAGTCAAAAAACAGATGGATACCCGCCGGAACTACCAGTGGACTAAGCGCTGAATCGAGCACAACCATGGCAAGCATAAGCGGAACGCTGCCTCCTGACATGCCAACCCACAGCACGGTAGACACTCCGATTGGTATAAGCGTAAACAAAACGAGGCCCACCACATAGGGCGAATCCGCACCAAATGCGAGTGCCCCAAGTCCATAAGCTACCAGCGGAGATACGACATGAGCAATCAAAAAGGTAAGCCCCATAATGCCCGGCCGCTTCAATACCTCTCGCAATTGTCCTAATCCGCAGCCAATGGCCATCGTTAGCGTGACATAGGCAAATAAGTAAGGAACCATTTCAATAAAAGGCTGAAGCTGTGTTGCAAATAGAAAGCCAAGTATCAACGATCCTGGAATAATGATGAACATCCATCTCTCAAATTGCTGGTTAAAAGCTAAACCCCATTCACGCATGATCTTTCCCTCATTTACCTCTTCTAGTCGATTTTGTACATAAGCTATATAATAACATAGACACTCCGCACATGAACGGAAACTCTTGAACTTCGATTAAAAAGGAGCCCGATTTATGAAAAACGGTAAATTCACCAATACGATCATTCGGATGCAATATGTACCTAGATGGAGCGAATATGCTCCACGATTTGAGGATAACGCCTCCGCTCATAGCTTTAGATGCGCTGCATTGTCTATTTTGATTGGTATTATTGAAGAAAAAATATTCAAGCAGCCGTTAGATAAGCTGAAGCTTGTAGGAAGATGCTTATGGGGTGATCTCAAAAACACGGGCACCGGCTCCATTAAGCATGTCACCAAAAAAGAATCGCTCGTTATGAATCATATCCGAGACTTCGAAATGGAACTTAGCAAGGAGATTGTCTCGTACCTATCCAAGTCTCTACAGGCTCAAGCATTCGATTTTATCGTCCATGCGCAAGATGATTCACCTATTGGACGATTAGTTGATGCCATCGATACGCTGGATGCCTATTTGTATTGTCACAGAGAATCTCGTTATGACACGAATCCTTTTTTTCATGCCAAATATAAGGAGCTCGAACAAGTGCTGCGAAGCACAGAGCTTCCATCCATACACTGGCTGCTCGATGAATACGATAAACATGATGGCTTTTATGAATTTATCCAATACATTATGAATCTCGATACCGTAAAAAGATGGAACGGCAGCTATAATCTCGTTCCAGACAATGATGCGACACATTCCTTCCGAGTCGCTTCACTTGCTTTGTTTAATGGGCTGCTTGAAATCGAGCGTTTCGGCAATAAAAATATCGATCTCTATAAGCTGCTCGCCAAAGCTGCCCTTCATGATTTGCCTGAAGCTTTATCCGGCGATGTTGTATCGAATTTCAAGCACAATAATCCAGACATTAAGCACGCTTTCGAGCAATACGAGAAAGAAACCGCTCAGTTCATGATTAATAAGCTTCCATCGTTTTTTCATGAAGATATGACCGAATTCATAGTACACAGCAAATCAGCAGATGCAAATGGTGAACTCGTTGATATTTCCGACAAGCTGGACGCCTTAATCAAAGCAAGCCTTGAGATGCGAAATAACCCTCATTACGCTGATACTTATTATAACCAGCTGGTGAAGGTTCAGCATCGCTATGAGAATGACTGTGTTGTTTTTTTCCTGGCTTATATTTTGCATGACTTAACCTATTCCAATTTAATTGGACAATAAGTCTTCAATACAAAATGGCCGCGAGATATATCTCGCGGCCCAGCTTTGGTTTATATTAGCTATGAACAGCAGCACTCCAGCCGAATGGGTATGCAGCCGATATTTCTAACGGCAGCTTGCCTTGCGGCATAAGATCACCTAACAATACTCTCGCAGCAGCAGCTAGCGCGAGTGGACGACACTCATACACTGCCATGTACGTTTTTACTTCCGGGTATAGCAATAGATCAAGCGGGTTCCGAACCGACACAGCTATCGTACGCTCCGGTGCCAATTTTACGACCTCGCGTGCAATATCGCGCTCTACCGGATGCTTGGAAGCGTCGTAAGTGACAACGACGATTTGTGAGAATGTTTCCAAATCAGCGAGTGGATGATCATCTTCCATTTGACGCTCGACGATATTAGCTCCATACTCTCCAAGAAAGTGACCTAATGAGCCGTCACCTGAAAGCATTTCGTCAGCCACCGAAACAGGGACAATTTTGGGCCACAATACGAGCGTGCTTTTCTCGCGGCTTAATGGCAGCAATGGCCCATCGTCTTTTACTAATGTAACTGAAGCCTCGCTCCATTTAATTGCAACCGCTCGATTTACTTCCGTACCAATTCCCCATTCCACTTGT
The DNA here is from genome assembly GCF_056398245.1 of Paenibacillus sp. 01T47. Classification (NCBI taxonomy): domain Bacteria; kingdom Bacillati; phylum Bacillota; class Bacilli; order Caryophanales; family Paenibacillaceae; genus Paenibacillus; species Paenibacillus sp. 01T47. Next base: position 139,398 of record NZ_JBFTPA010000012.1, on the reverse strand, counting down.
GACCACGGCAGCAAAGGCTCCTCAAGCACAAGCTTCTCCTTAAGTGTCATAATCCGATTAAGCGCCTCGTTAATACGAGCTTCTGCAAGCTCACCGTTCTCAACAGCACGCACAACGGCTTCAAGGGCAGCCCATTGTTTATCAAATGTATGGCTGATCAGCACCATATCGGCTCCCGCTTGCAGCGCTTTAATAGCGCCCTGCTCTGGACCATAGGTTTTATCAATCGCATCCATCTCTAAACAATCTGTCACAACAATCCCGTCATAACCAAGCTCTTTGCGCAGTAAACCCGTGATGACAGGCTCAGACAAAGTCGACGGCACGCCCGATGGATCAAGCGCCGGCAAGCAAACATGCGCTGTCATAATGCAATCCGTGCCTGCTTCAATTGCAGCCAGAAACGGCTTCAACTCAATCGCGTCTAACCGATCACGCCCATGCAGCAATATCGGCAGCGCATGATGGGAATCCACCGCCGTATCGCCATGCCCTGGAAAATGTTTAACAGTCGCAGCAACTCGTGCAGCTTGATAGCCAGTTACTGCGGCTGCTCCGAATTCCGCAACAACATCAGAACGGTCGCTATACGAACGTACATTAATAACAGGATTATCCGGATTATTGTTAACATCAATACAAGGCGCATAATTCATCGTAACACCCAATTGACGAAGCTCTTCACCACATACAAATGCTGTTTCTCTAGCACTCTCCTTATCGCTGGTTGCACCAAGTGCCATGTTGCCCGGCATAAGCGTTACACCGTCAACTAGTCTTGCAACCATGCCGCCTTCTTGATCAATCGCTACGAATAGAGGCGGATTGCAAGCTTTTCTTGCGATGCTTTGAAGCTCGCCGCTAAGCTTGTGCACCTGCTTAGCATCCTTCACATTGCGGGAAAAATAGATCGTTCCGCCAATGCCGCTCGTTTCAATTAACTGCTTGATTTGCGCCGTTGGCTCAAAGCCATGAAAACCAAATACAAATAATTGTCCAACCTTCTTCTTCAAGCTCCAGTTATCCCACTCACGCGTTGTCGTCAATGCTTCCCCGTCCCTTCACTTATCAACCCTATTACGACGGCTCATTCAAAGCCTCGTTATGTTGTCCGCCCTCTTGCCGTCTCGTACGATAATCGGTAGGATTCTCACCTGTATATTTCATAAACACTTTTGTAAAATATCGCCGCTCCGCATAACCGACTTCCTTCGCGATTTGTGCAACGCTCTTGAGTGATTCCCCAAGCATCGCCTTCGCGCGCTCCATCCGCTGCCGCGTTACATATTCGATAAACGTTTCGCCAAAAGTCTGCTTGAACAATAAACTAAAATAAGAGGTGCTTAAACCGACATGAGTTGCCGTTTCTTCAACACTTAGATCGCGATAAAGATTGCGGTCCAAAAAGGCTTTCGCTTCAGCCATTGAACGTTCCGATTGCTTTTTCTTATCCATAGATTTCTCCGAAACCGTATTCGTAACTTGACGAATAACTGATAATAAATCCTTAATGCCAAAGCGGCGATCCAATCTGCGCCAAAGCATATCCTCTTGCTCGCGAGTAAATACGCCCATTTCTTTCATCTCACGCATAAGATGCAGGACAAAGAAATGAAGCAGCGGCTTGACACGATTTAATGAAGGCTCATTCATTCGCTGCAACAGCAGCGTAATACTTTGAAGCTCGCTGTCTACGCTTATCGTATCCCCGCGTTTAACCGCTCCAATTAATTTCTCCGCAGTATCCCAAAACGCTTGATCTGCTTGCGATGATTTTTGCTGAGCGGATGGATAAATAGCGATAATGTCATGGACAGGCGTAAGCTGCATCCCTTGCTGTACTAGCTTATAGGCTTGGGATAAGTCAGCAACCGCTGCAAACTTATGATAAATACCTGCAAATAAATGCAGCTTTACATGGCTCTTAATCGCAGACAACAACATGTCTGCCCAGTTTTTAATGAAGGCAATATCAAATTCAGCCGTTTTCTCCGTTTCAATGAGTACACACCACTCACCATCTCGAATTTGAATGACCGCATGATGCAGCCCATTTTGCTGCAGCTTCTCACGCAGTACATTACATACAGCAAAATTCCACAGCTTTCTTTCCTTATCGGACCAGTCACGCCAATCCTTCGTCTTCTCCGAGCTTACATCAAGATCAAGCACAATTAAGACGAACTGCTGCCGCTTGAGCTGCTGTTCATCTCCGGTCAAGAGCCAATTATCTGCAGTAACATCGGTATAATCCATAATAATATCGTACAAAATTTTCTCGCTAGCGAGATCGATCATCCGGCCGAGCTTCTGCTTCTCTTCCTGCTGCAGCTTCTGCTTACTGCGCTGAGTAGACATTACTCTAGCAATAACACCAGTCAATTCATCATAAGGTATAGGCTTTAACACATAATCATTGACGCCAAATTGAATTGCTGTTCGCGTATAAGCGAAATCCTGATATCCCGACAGCATAATAATATCGCAAGCCATTGCTTTATCACGGATATGCCGAACAAGCTCCAAACCATCCATAACCGGCATGCGAATATCGCACAGCAATAAGTCATAGTGTTGCTGCTCCATAAGCTCTAACGCTTCAACACCATTTTTAGCTGTACCGCCAACGGTAAGCCCTAGCATTTCCCAGGGAATAACTTTTTCTAAATTTCTCGTAATATGTGCCTCATCGTCAACTAGGAGTACTTTACCCGTCATAGCTGATCACCTCTGCTCTTCGGAATTACACAGCGAATAACGGTCCCGCTGCCTTCTTGACTACAAATCCACAAACCGAACGCAGGACCATAATGTATGCGCAAGCGATCTGCAACATTTCGTAATCCAAGTCCTCTTCTCTCACCCATTTGCGCAGCATCCGTCTGCTTACTTTCAGAGTCTGACTCTGCTGACAGCTTAGTCAGCACTCTGGAGCTCATGCCTAATCCGTTGTCACGAACCATAATGACGATCTGATGAGGCTCAGCAGTTACATCAATTGATATCCTGCCTTGTCCGTCTTCATAACCATCAAACCCATGCTGAATGCTATTTTCTACGAGCGGTTGAAGCGAAAGCTTTAGTATGGAGAAATCAAGTGCTTCTGCCGGGACATTCAATTCGTATGAGAAAAGCTCCTCGAAGCGGTATTTCTGTATTTCCAAATAACTGCGGACATGCTCAATTTCTTGGCTGATCCTTATTTCTTCGGATTGATGCATGCTTGTGCGAAGCAAATTGCTTAATCTGCGCACCATCAACATAATTTTTGCGCCTTCATTTTGTGCTGCAAGAGCATTAATCGATTCGAGCGTATTAAATAGGAAATGCGGTTTAATCTGTGCCTGCATAAGCATCATTTCCGCATGCTGCTTACGTGCCTGCTCTCTGCGCACTTCACTAAGCAAATTGCCGATTCGCTCAACCATACTATTGAAGCTGTTGGCCAGTAGAACGGTTTCATCCTTACCTTGAGCGGTTACTCGAATATCAAGCAACCCCTGCTCAACCAATCTCATTTTACGAACAACTTTAATGATCGTTTTCGCTACTCGGTTAACAAAAAAGACGTTGAACAACACCGCTGATAGCAAACCAAGGACCGTAATCATCCCAATCCACTGGACAAACCGAACATTTTCGTTAGTAAGTGAATCCCAAGGCTTTATGGACACAAGTATCCAACCATTGCGATCCAATTGATAGGAAGAAACAAGACTGTCTATACCTTCAAACTTTTCTCGCGAGCTGTTGTAGTTATTCGTGTGCTGAGGCAATGAATCGGTCTGTTCATTTATATTATGACCATCCATCTTTTTTTTGCTGTCTAGCATAATAAGGCCTGCTTTATTGACAATGAGGTATCTTGTTTCGGCTGCATTGGATTGCGGGTTTTGAAAGGTTTTGAGCATGCTCGATATTTCTTCCGTTTTGTACTGCGTAATCATTACGCCCAAATCATTAAATGACTCAATATCCTTAACGACACGAATTTGTGTAAATAGAGGCGGTTCAACACCTGTCAGCTCACGCTGTTCATAAGGTCCAATCCAAAGCGGACGTCCGCCAAGATTCATAACATCCTTATAGACGGAATGCTGCTTGAGCATATCAAAGGAAATAGGCTTGAACGTCGTCGGATCGTTGCGGTAAGAGCGGAACATCGTCCCATCCTTCGCATACAGCACAACAAAGCTGACAGCAGGGTGTTGGAACAAAATCCGTTTCATTTCTTTCTCTGCTTGGTTAATTTGAATGAGCGTGCCGGCATCATTGGAATTATACGAGCTGTATTTCAGTGTTTCCTGCACCTCTGTGCTCGTTAAATTACCATCGGATAGCTGATCAAGCTCTCGAAAGAAATAATGAATATTGCCTCCTACAGCCCTGAGCGAAATTTCGGTTTGCTCGCTATACTTTTTCTCCAGCAGCGTCTCAGAGTTAATAAATGAGAATATGCCGAGGCCAATCATCGGAATGACGATCAGAAATATGAATGCAAGCATCAATTTCGGTCTCAAGTTCATCTAGGAGGCTCCTTCTTTCTTATCCCTTCACACTGCCTGCAGTCATACCTTCAATGATTTGACGCTGCAAGAACACATACACAACCAGGACCGGAATAATGCTTATGATTACCGCAGCAGACAGCGATGCAAAGTTTGTGCGATAGCCATCATTAAAGGTTGCCATACCCGTTGGCAGTGTTTTGAGTGATTCAGATGTTATAAATAGTTGGGACAAAATATATTCGTTCCAGTTGCCAATGAAATTTAAAATAAATACAGTAACTAGTGCCGGCATTGAAATCGGAATAATAATTCTGAAGAACAGACCGCTTGCGCCTAGCCCGTCCATAATGCCAGCTTCCTCAAGCTCATTTGGAATCGAAAGCATAAATGCATAAATAATAAACACGGTTATCGGCAAAGCATATGTGGTGTATACCAAAATTAATGACCAATGCGTATCATATAATGGCTGTCCAAACAAATGGATCTTTTGAATTAAACGGTACAACGGGATAAACAATGCACCTGCTGGGACGATTAAGCCAAGTAAAATGAAATTATAAACAGCTTTATTCATCTTCGTGTATTTCATCCGCGCAATCGCAAATGAAGTCATCGCTGCAAAAAGGAGCGTCAATACACAAGCTGCAACGGTTACAATTGTACTATTCAGCGCATATTTACCAATATTAGCCGTTTCCCAAGCAGCGATATAGTTATCAAAGTTAAAACTAGTTGGCAAAGACCATGTATTTACTGTTATTTCACGGTTTGTTTTGAAAGATGACATGAATAACCATAACAGAGGGAAGAGCACTACTGCAACATACCCCATTAAAAATGTATGCATCCACCATTGTGTGCCTCGGGAACGTTCCATTAGTACTGCACCTCCTCGCTTTTTGTGATGCGCTGTAAAATACCCGTAAGAATCAAAATAATAATGAACATCGCAACACCGATCGCGCTGCCATATCCAAGTTCAAGAGAGCGGAAGCCAACTTTAAGCATATAAGTCGCCATAACTTCTGTGGATTGGAAAGGACCGCCGTTCGTCATGATTTGTACGATATCAAGCACCTTCATCGTTCCCGAAACAGAAAGAAGCAGCATTACAAATAGGATTGGTCTTACAAGCGGCAATGTGATCATCCATGTTTCTTGCCAGCCGGTTACGCCATCCAGCTTAGAAGCTTCGATAATTTCTTTCGGAATGTTTAGAATTGCTGCCAAACAAAGTACTATGAAGAAGCCGATATTTTGCCATGCATTCGCGATAAGAATCGAGAGCATTGCAAGCTTGGGATCCGACAACCATTCGCGCGCCCAGCTTTCTGGTGCAACAAGACGAATTAATTGATTGATCATTCCTGAATCATAGTTGTACAAAACGCCGAACAAAATAGCTACAGTAGCCGTCGATATAACAACCGGCACAAACACGGCCGATTTGTAAAAGTCACGCATCCGTCTAACTTTACTAATAATGATCGAAATCAAGAAGACGAGCGGAATGTTCACGATTAGGGAAAACGCCATGAAATAAAAGTTGTTTAAAAGTGCTTTTCTAAAAATTTCATCCTGCCACAATCTCGTAAAGTTATCAAATCCGATAAACACCTTCTCAGTAATGCCATCCCAACGAAAGAAACCGTAAAAAAAAGATACGATAACGGGATAAACAAAAAACAAAGCATATAAAGCAAGCGTCGGAATAATGAACGCCACGTAAGTAATCGGATTTTTGAGCGCTCTGTTCATAATGTCCTCCTTTTGTCCTAGCGTTAAAAGAGGGTGCCCTCCAGGAAGGAAGCACACCCTCTTGCATAGCAGGATCGAATGTAATGTGTTGCGATTACTTAGCTGCGTTCGCTTTATCTTGCGATGCTTGAATTTTTGCAGCTACTTTTTCTGGTGTGCTTACTTTACCAATAAGCTCTTGAATACCAACGTTAATGTCAGCGCCTACTGCTGGTTGAACGATTGCATCATAAGCTTTCCATGAGCTGGAAGCGTTAGCCATAACCGTCAAGATTTCAGTTGTAAGCGGATCAACACCAGATAGATCGCTTAGTTTCAAAGAAGGAAGCAATTTGTCTTCTACCAAAGTACGTTTTTGAACCTCTTCAGAATAGAAGTTAGCGATAAATTTCTTAACTGCTGCAATTTGATCTTCAGTTAGTGTAGCAGAGAAACCAAAGCCGTTTGAGTATGATGCATTGATTGATGTTTGGTCGCCAGCGCCGCCTTCGATTGAAGGGAATGCGAAGTAACCGATTTGACCTTTAAGGTCGCCTGCTTCGTCGCCTGAGAAGCGGTTAGCATCCCAAGTTCCTGTGAATACCATTGCTGCTTTACCGGAAAGCAATTGCGCGCCTTGATCTGCGTATGCAAGACCTAGAGCACCTTTAGTGAAGAAATCTTTGTTAACAAGTTCAGCATAAGAAGCTAGACCTTTAACGAAGTTAGGATCAGTCCATTTTGCAGTACCAGCAACAACATCGCTGAATGCTTGGATACCAACGTTACGCTCCATAACTGTGTTCCAAAGCATACCGTTTACCCAGCCGTCTTTAGCAGCCAAACCAAGTGGTGTGTAGCCAGCTGTTTTGATTTTTTCGGAGATTTCAACCAATTGCGTCCAAGTTGTAGGAATTTCCAAGCCTAGCTCAGAGAAAATTTTCTTGTTATAGAAAATCGCTTCGCTATAGCCGCCGAAAGGAAGGCCATATACTTTGCCATCTACAGTGAACTCGTCCAAGCTTGCAAATTTGTCTGTGAGGCCAAGTTCTGCAATGATTGGTGTCAAGTCAAGCATGCGGTTAGCTTTTACATAAAGGTTAAGGTCTGCTCCACCGAATACTTCAAAAATATCAGGAGGGTTGCCAGCAGCCATTTCTGCTTTCAGCTTTTGATCGCGGTTAACGATCTCGTCGATACCTTCAAGCTTGAAAGTAAGACCTTTATTTTCGTCTTGTGTTTTTGCAACAACATCTTCAAGAATTTTCAAACGAGTTTTGCTTGTTTCTTTAATTTGAGTGTGGCGAAGGGACAATGTTACGTCCTTTGCTGGTGCATCGGTTGCTGGAGCATCCGTTGCTGCATTCGTTGGTGCATTTGTTGCAGCGCCTTCATTTCCTTTACCAGCATTGTTACCGCCGCACGCCGATGCGACAATCATAAGGGAAAGCAGCGTAGTGGCAATTAGTGTAGATCTCTTTTTCATTGGGAAGACCTCCTCGTTTATGGTGTTGCTTGTTTGCCTCGCACATTTATTATAGTCCTGCAGAACCAATTCAAAGGAGGTCAAAAAAACGACGAGTTAGGGAGACAATTCTCTCATTTTTCAAAAGAGGGATAAAATCTTATAGCCCGTCGGGTTACTTTTCCCGACGGGCTATGTAAATTAATCTTACGTTTTAGTAACGCATATCCTTCGTTATCCCTCTAACAACCTCATAAAATCGCTGCCACTCTGGAATAGAACCTTGTATATGGTTATTTTCCACTATAATATTGTTTTCATTATGTGATGTTTTATCTTCACTATTCGTTTTTTGACCTTCAAGCTGCAATTTTTCTTGCTTTGCACGTAAACTGCCATCCGACAATTATATCCCTCATCCCTTTAGCCAGCCTTTTCGCAGTGCAAAAAGCTCCCTAAGATCCTCAGTAGACATTTCCGTAATCCACTGCTCCGATTGACCGACCACTTGATCGTTAAGCGACTGCTTTCGCTCAATCATCTCGTCGATCTTCTCTTCAAGCGTTCCGAGTGTAATAAACTTATGCACCTGAACCTTCTTCGTCTGGCCGATTCGGAATGCCCGGTCGGTCGCTTGGTTCTCAACGGCAGGATTCCACCACCGGTCAAAATGGAAAACATGGTTTGCAGCGGTCAGATTAAGACCCGTTCCCCCCGCTTTTAGTGAAAGGACAAATGCAGAGCACGGCTCCTCCGCATTTTGAAACTGCTCAATCATTTGATCCCGCTTCACCTTAGGCACGCCGCCATGCAAATAAGGAACCGGCAAACCTATTCGCTCCTCAAGCAGCTGCTTCAGTTGGTGCCCCATATCGATATATTGGGTAAAGATAAGGCAGCGTTCACCTTCGGCAGCTATTTCCTCGCACATTTCAAGCAGCCTTGCTACTTTATTCGAACGTTCTATTTCCCATAAAGCCGCGGTATCCTCATGATTAAGCAGGGAAGGATGATCACATAATTGTTTCAGCTTGGTTAAAGCTGCAAGAATGAGCCCTCTGCGCTGCATTGGACCTAGTTTATCCAAATTCTCAAGAAGGTCTGCGACTAAATTTTCATACATCGCGCCTTGTTCAGCTGTCAACGTCATATACAGCTTCGTTTCATTTTTATCCGGCAAAGACAGCTGAATCGAAGGGTCCTTCTTAATTCTTCGCAGCATGAATGGTTTTACCCAGCTTTGAAGGCCAGCAATAAGCTTCTCATCTCGTGTTTTCTCTATCGGTGTAACGATCTCCTTGCGGAACTCGGTCATATTGCCAAGATAACCTGGATTTATAAAATCATAGATCGACCAGAGCTCTGTCAATCGATTTTCCATCGGCGTTCCTGTCAGTGCCAGGCGATGATTCGAAGGCAGTCTCCTTATTGCTGTAGATTGTTTTGTATATACGTTTTTAATATTTTGCGCTTCATCGAGGCAAAGAGCATCCCAATCCACTAAACACAAATCTTCTTCATCCAGCTGTGCCAAGGAGTAAGAAGTTATGACCAAATCTGCCCCTGAAACGGAATCGCGGAATGATTCGCCTTTCTCCCGTTTGTTGCCGTAATGCAGCATGACATTAAGCGAAGGTGCAAAACGCTCGAGCTCCTTCTCCCAGTTGCCTATTACTGAAGTTGGGCAAATAAGCAGCGAAGGCCCTCCCATTTGAAGCTTCTTCTCCTTAATATAGACAAGGTAAGCCATAAATTGAATCGTTTTTCCGAGTCCCATATCATCTGCAAGCACACCGCCAAGCCCGAATTTCCTAAGAAAAAGCAGCCACGATACGCCTTCATGCTGGTATGGTCGAAGCTCTCCCAAAAACGTAGCTGGAATTTCCGCCTGCGGTATTTCCTTAATTTGCTGCAGCTGCGTGAGCCATGCCGTTAAATGGTCATTCAGCTCAACTTCCGTGTCCATAGAAGAATCAAGCTCACCGCTGTCATCGAGCGGGATGCCGCCTCTTAAATGCATTTCCAGCACATCACGGAAAGATAGTCCTTTGCGCTTACCCATCCGCTTCAGCCACTGTTTAATTTGCGTCACATCCTGTGGGTCCAAATGAACCCATTCGCCGCCGACATTGAAGAGACGACGGTTTTGCTCTGCCAACTGCAGAAATTCGGCTTCGGTCAAATTCACATCACCAAGAGCCAGCTTCCAATCAAATTGTACGATTTGATCAAGTCCAAACATAGGCTGGGCAGCTGAGCCTACTGAAGATTTCATCTTCGCTTTCAAACGAAGCTTGCGATTGCGAACCGCTTCCCACCAGCTAGGCAATAAGACCGGACAACCTGCCTCCAGCAGTTGAACGCTTGCATGCTCAAGAAACTTCCATGCTTCATTATCCGATAAGGTGTATCTTAGCTTGCCGTCATTTTCCGCTTCTGTTAGATCAGGAAGAGCATTCATCCATTTCTGCTGCTCCTTAGCCAGCTTGCCATCTAGAAGCGGAAGCCATTCTTGCGGAATGATTTGTCCATCATCCGTATCCGCTTCCCAGCTATCCTCACTGATATTCTGGCGAATAGGCAGCCACGGTCCACCATCACGATTTTGCAGAGCGGGTCGAAGCCTCCAAATGGATGACTCCTGCGGCTCCACTAGCTGAAGCGCAATTCGGAATGGAAGGACATCCTTCCTAAGCCCAATGGCAATGAGCCAATCTTCCTCATCAACAGCTTTTCTCCTCAGCACCGCTTCTCCAGAAGCATTGCCTATTTCCCTCCAAGCCTGTGCAGCCTGTTCGTTTTCTTCAATCATTTGCTCAATTGCTCCGCTAATCCACTGTTCAATTCCTTTATCGCCGTTCTGATTAGCAGCTGCTACAATAGCATTCCATTGCTGGTTGCGCTCGGTATCCTGCTCAGGAATAGCCATTCTCCAGCTTCGCTTCTCTTCCGTCCAACGCTCCCAATCAGGCATATACCAACCATTAAGAAGCGCAATTCTTATTAACTCTGCCATTTGCATCAAGACCGTCAAACGCTCCGTCCACTCTACTTGAAGAAGGCGAACATGCTGAGGCGAGGATAAATAATCAATGGCAAGGAGCGGCGGGACCTTCAGCATCTTACGCTCTCCAACACTGACTTCCTCTACATCCGCTCCATACCAAGATGCCTTGTGCCATGCGAACAATAAGGATCGCAGCTTGCCATCCGCAGAATCCTTGCGATCGACAGCGCTTAACCAAATGGACGTACCCTCTTCTTCATTCCAAAATCCGTCTATCGTCAACTTGCGCGCGCCAATGTAAGTTCTCATGTAACTATTTTCCCTTTCCACAGCTCTTCCTGAAATGCTCGCAATCGCTGATGCTTACTTACAAGTCCAGAAATATATTGATTCCATCTCACTTCATCTTTATCCGCTTTATATAACCGCTCCAGCTTCTTAAGCTGCTTAACCGCAATTCGGTAGCCTTGACGGTTCCGTGATTGGATAGACGATTCAACCGATTGATGATACATGGGCATTAGCGCGCGAGGCGCAAGCTTAGCAATTTCTCGAAGCGCATGAGCGCCTACATCCTCAGGGCTTGATCCAATCAGCATTTGTAAATCAGCCCATTCATCATAACGCTTCTGGTCGAGCCAATGGTCAGATAATTCTGAATAAGAATGGGGCAGCAATTGCTTCATATAATCGGTCCATATCAGCATTTCAGGCCGGTCAAGATCTGCTCTTCGGCATAATGTAACGAAGGGTCCCACCGAACGGCCATTTTTCGATTTATTGATTCGCTCGAACAAGAAGCTCATCCACTGCTCTACAAGCTCCCATTTCCCTTCTTCCATCCGCTGTGCGGCGCAAGGATACATCACTTTCTGAGAGCGCTCAAAGCTTGTTAATGCAAAATGAGCAATTGCCTTCTCATCCTGTTTGTCAAAAAAATACATGATGCCAATCGCAGTATGCAAAAATGCCTTATTGACGTCTTCGACATCTTCATTCATCGACAGATCAACCATCGAAGCTAACTCCCGCTCAAACCAGCTGCGGCTCTCTGAAAGCTTCTCGCATAAAACTAAGTAGATATACTCCCAGTCAAAAAGCTGCTTTTCAGTACTTGATGCCCACACTTTCACACGAGCGATTAATGCATCCGCCCAAGCTTCTTCCCGCAGCTCCATTGCTTCGGGAGTTAGCTCGGATATCAATGTATATAAATGCTCCACCCAAGGCTCTGCCATCCGGATGAACGACATTTCATGATAATATCTGCTGAACGAGTCCACCGTATTGATCGCTCGCTCTGCTTGCTCCAGCACAAAGATGATGGCTGTTGACCAATGCAAACGCTGCATCCTTTTTTCCCAATCCTTAGCCAGCCCCTTTAATGAGGACAATAATGGTTGAAGGGCATGGAGAGAGTGCCGGCATTTCCGCCAAACGTCGCCATGTGTCACTTCCATCCATTCCAGCCACTCCTCAGCTGACGCTTGTTCACCGGGCTCGCGAGGCAAAGCAGGCGCTGCTTCGGGCGGCGGTGCTGCAGCTTGTGTATTTTTGAGCAGCGCACTCGCGGAAGACAACCCCAGCAAGCGAAAATAGGATCGCTCCGCCATTGTATGTCCCCCCTCCTGCTGACTGCAATATTGAAAATAAACAGCAGCCATATGCTTGCAAAATCCTGTATAGGGACAAGTACATGAGCTATAACGCAACTGACCAGCATCAAGGATGACCGCATAAAGATCCGATCCTTGCACGACCCCATAAAGATGATCATGGCTCCCCTCATTCGCGCTGTTCACTTTACCTTCCATGTAATAATGCCAGCCCCGCTTCATAATCGTTGTCTCAACATGGACGTTCAGTTGTTCCTCAATTAGCGCGTGCAGCTTTTCATTGAGGTGCATCATAGACATTCACCCGCTTCCTTTCCGTTCACTTGCATTCTTACTATTATACCAAGCCAATAAGGCTGGTGCCATCATTTGACGTTAAAAGCTGGATTACAATTGCAAATGAAATAAGCAGCAGCAAAAAAAAAGCCTTACCGGCGAAGATCTCCGCTCGGCAAGGCACAAAACTATATTATAATGGCATCTTCACAGTAAACGTTAATTTCCCAGCCGGCTCTGCAGCCACATAAACATCACCTTTATATTGCTTCGCAATCGTTTTTACAATCGATAAGCCTAAGCCTTGATGATCCTGCTGCTTAGTGGAATAACCCGCTTCAAATATAGGATTCGAAATGGCAAGCTCCGCATCGTCACAATTATTTGTTACCGTAAATTCCAGCATATCCGCCGTTTGTTTGCCGATAAGCGTAACATGGCGTCGATCCTCCGAGTATTTCAATACCTCATCAAAAGCATTATCGATCAAATTGCCAAGCATACGATTGACATCAAGCGTTCTAACGCCCATTTCCTGCATATTCAGTCCGGTAAAGGAGCAGCTGAATTGAATTTTGTTGCTTTCTGCTTGTGAAATTTTGGAACGAACCAAAGCTGCTATGGCCGGATTGCCAATATTGATAATATCGTTCATTAATCGAATATCACCGGTCAGCTCCTTCGTATAAGCAACGAGCTCATGCGATTTGTTAAGCTCTGCGAGAGAGTGAATGGTCTGGACATGATTCAAGAAATCATGCCTCTGCGCTCGAATAGACTGGAACATTTGATTAATCTCTTCCACATAGGTCTCCTGCGTGACGCGAACAACCTTGTCGCGAGAATGCCTATAATATCTCATCGCAAATACAGCTATCAACAAACTGAAAAAGGTGACAATTAAAATGATAATGCCTAAATTCAGAAACTGAGAGTCCAGCTTATCCTGAATGACGTGATAATCAGAGGTCATCATTAGCACATAGCTATTCATAGGCTGACCGTCACGATCGGTAATATTAATACCATCCTCATTAACAAATACCGGAATATACATTTTGAAAATCTCTTTGCCGCCGATATTCTCTCTTAAGGTGACCGTCTTCTTAGAAAAGTAAGCTTTACGGACTAAATTCGTATCCTGCTTTGATTTAATATTATACGTGCCATAAAAGATCGGTTCCTGCACTTTATGACCTTGAACCTCGCCTTGCGGATTAATCGTATTTTTCCCATCAGGAAATGTCTCCGGATTAATAAAAGCAATTTCAAGCAATGAATCGCTGCTTTGAATTGAATTTTCAATCATGCGGTGAACACCTGTCGCATTCTCATACTTTTGTTGTCGCTCATAATCTACATAAGGATCAATAATATAGTTCGTAGCTCCGTCGTAGTAGTAACCCCATTTGTTAAGCTTATCCACATTTGTTGCAGATACCTCATAAGGTCCGCTCCAGAAGTTCGGAAGGGATTGTCCAAGCCAGTTTACCGATGCATTTTTGTTTTCGAATAGCTGGTTAAACACCTCGTACCATGGCTTCCATTCTTTTGTACTAATATTGGTTTGCTTAGCATTGGATGATTTGTATAAAACAATGTCATCAGGCAATTTTTTGAGAAGGGTAATGTGGCTTAGGTCCAGCTTATCGCGCAGCTCCATGAGCTGCTCCGTCGTTACTTTCTCAATATCGGGATCAAGCGCATATTGAATTGCAATCGAGGCGGCGCGAAGTTCACGTCCAATCTGGTTTTGAAACTGTTCCGAGCCTTCGCGGGATTGCTCGAGCGAAATCTCCAGCCGCTTGGCATGTGTTAGAAGCTCTTCATTAAAGGAATCTTCCAGCGTTTTTTTTGTGAGAAAATAATAAGCCGTATTATTTAATAAAACTAAAACGACGATAATACTAATCGCCACAAGCCAAATGTTGCGTTGCATCTCAAGCATCTTGCCCTTCTATTTATTATAGCTTCCATTATGGATCATCCTAAACTAAACGACAATATGACAATCACTAACAAATGATTACAAATACATGAATATCAACCAAAGCGCTAGTATTTCGTTCTAGATTAAACCGTCCATTTTTTGAAAAACAATCGAACAGCCCACTTGCGCTCCTGCCGCTTTTTGTAACGAGGAAGCATACGATAAATTCGAAGTCCTTCTTCAATGGCATTTTTAGCTTCAGCCGTATTGCCTAATTTCTTATATATCATAGTAAGTTGATCATATGCCTCGCAAGATGAGGAGTTTATCGATTGAAAGGATTGGATATGCTTAAGCGCTTGCTCTGTTTGGCCATTCGAGAAATGAGCCGCTAGATTCAAGTATGGTGCACCGTATTTGACGCGTGGATTAAGCTCCAGCCCCCGAAGTATGCTTGCTACCCCATTTTCCTCATCACCGGTATATAAATAACTAGTCCCTAAGTCATCCCAAAATTCAGCTGATTCATCAAGCATTGGCTGCAGCGGGACAAGCCATGTCAAAGCCTCTTTATACTTCTTTCTCTCAATTAAAAGACGAGCCAACTCATGCTTGGAGGACACATCATTTGGCGACCGATCAATTTGCTGTTTCAGTTTTTTTATTCTTGATATTCTTTTTAGTGGTTTAAATATGCTTGGCATTAACCCGACAAACCGACGATCAAGCACATACAGCAGGAGAAGCATGACAAGAATGGCTATAAACGGATTGCCAAACAACCAAAATAAAAATATTAAAAGACTAAATTTTAACATATGATCCTCCTGCACGCTTTGTAATTAAACATTCAATTCGTAAGCAAATCCATCATTTATTGTACAAATATGGTTCTATCATACCATAATCTTCACATTTTTCGAGCAAAAATAGCATTTCATTACTATATCTAATGTATGAATAATAAAAACTTGTATGACTTAAACTACACGCTAGAAATATCAATTGCATTAAATTGGAGGATGAAAACATCATGGCGACGAATGAGACACCAGATTCGACATTAACTGATCGGCAAGGTCACCCGATCTCAGACAATCAAAATATTCGTACCGTTGGCAATCGTGGTCCGTCGACACTGGAGAACTATCATTTCATCGAGAAAATATCTCATTTTGACAGAGAACGTATTCCAGAACGTGTTGTGCACGGCCGCGGCGCAGGTGCGCACGGTTATTTCGAGGCTTACGGCAAGCTTGGCGAAGAGCCGATTGCAAAATATACGAGAGCCAAGCTATTTCAAGAGCCGGGCAAGCGTACGCCCGTATTCGTTCGTTTTTCCAGCGTTATTCACGGAGGCCATTCACCAGAAACGCTGCGCGATCCGCGCGGGTTCGCTACCAAGTTTTATACTGAAGATGGCAACTGGGATCTTGTCGGCAACAATCTGAAAATATTTTTCATACGGGATGCGATGAAATTTCCTGATATGGTTCATGCATTCAAGCCCGACCCAGTCACCAATGTACAAAGTATGGAACGTTTTTTTGATTTTGTATCTCAATCGCCGGAAGCTACCCATATGATTACCTTTTTGTTCTCGCCTTGGGGAATACCCGCAAACTATAGGCAAATGCAGGGCTCCGGCGTCAATACATACAAATGGATTAATGCCGCAGGCGAAGGCGTACTCGTCAAATACCATTGGGAGCCGCTTCAAGGCATTCGCAACCTAAAACAAAGCGAAGCAGAGCAAATTCAAGGGAAAAATTTCAATCACGGAACCCAAGATTTATATGAAGCCATCGAACGTGGTGAATATCCAGCTTGGGAATTACAAGTGCAGTGGATGAGCGATGACGAGCATGAAGAGCTTGATTTTGACCCGCTGGACGACACAAAGCTTTGGGACCCTGAATTATTCCCGATGCTGCCCGTTGGGAAGATGGTCTTAAACAAAAACCCGGAAAACTACTTTGCAGAAGTCGAGCAAGCGGCTTTTGGCACAGGCGTACTCGTTGATGGTCTAGATTTCTCTGACGATAAGATGCTGCAGGGCCGGACGTTTTCCTATTCCGATACTCAGCGTCACCGTGTCGGCTCCAACTACCTTCAATTACCGATCAACGCACCGAAGAAACGTGTCGCGACCAATCAGCGTGACGGGCAAATGGCTTTCTATATCGACATTGCACCCGGCCGAAATCCGCATGTCAATTACGAGCCGTCTACAATGGGCGGATTAACGGAAGCCCCAAAGCCGGGTGAACCTCATGAGCCCTCCTATTCCGCAAAACTTGTAAAACAGCCTATCGATCGCCAAAACAATTTCAAACAAGCTGGGGAGACCTATCGTAAATTCGAGGACTGGGAGAAGGATGAGCTCATCGAAAATTTGGTAGATGCACTCAGCACATGCAGCACAGTTATTCGTGATCAAATGATTCAACATTTCACAGAAGCGGATCCCGAATATGGCAAACGTGTGAAGGAAGGACTACAGACAACCGATAAGCTCGGCAACAGCACAAAACACGTTGGAACCACGCCTGCAAACGAAGGAATGGAGCTTTCTGAGGAGCTCGGCCACTCCACTGACGGTTATTGAAAATGATGAAAGTGATATTTTTCAAGTGAATACCCTCTTGACGAAAGCGTTTTACATTCTTATGATGTTAATATTCAAATGAATGGTGTTCAACATCATTTTATCGATTAAAACGATCAATCATATGAAATTGGCGTGTTACTCACTAAAAGAGGCATGAGCCAAGAACTGATTACCTTCTAATTTCCTTTTAGAACGGTTTTCTTTTCTTGGCTCTTTTTTTTGCCAGATGGGCACCTTAATGACAAAGGAGGGATTTCAAGTATGGCTCGCGCCTTTCGGGTTGAACGCGCAATCGGCAACAATGTGTTATTAACAATTGATGTGCAAACAGAGAAAGAATACGTCATTTTTGGCAAAGGATTAGGGTTCAGTCTTAAAGCCGGACAAATCATTGATCGAACCGATAACCGCATAGAAAAACGATTTCGTTTGGATGATTCCGAACAAATGAAGAAATATCACACGTATCTTGAAGAAATCGATCCAACCATCATTGATATGACAGAGCGAATAGCCGATTACATCAAGCAGAAAACGGGTGTCGAAGTAAACCCGAAACTATATTTCACACTGCCGAGCCACATCCAATTTGCTGTTTATCGGCTTCACAATGGCATGGATATTGTAAATCCCTTTCTAAACGAGACGAAACAGAGCTTTCCTTTAGAGTTCGAAATTGCCGCCAAATTGGCTGAGTGGATAAGTGAGCAATTCCACGTCGGCATCCCGGAAGAAGAAATAGGGTTTTTATCGTTTCATGTTTATTCTGGAATTCACAATGTACCGGTAGGGCAACTTATTAAACAAGCAGACCAACACTAGGAGGATATTATTATGCTATCTAAACTTTTTGGAAAGTCAAAACAAAAAACAATTGAAGTATCAGCACCCTTGTCAGGAAAGGTCGTACCGTTAACCGCTGTTCCTGATGAAGCTTTCGCAGGCAAACATATGGGTGACGGACTTGCGATTGAGCCGTCTGAAGGGACAATCGTCGCACCTTTCGATGGTACTGTATCTCATCTTATTCATACCAATCATGCCATTATTATTGAGCATGCATCAGGCCTGCAGCTTCTCATTCACATCGGTATCAATACTGTAGCACTAAATGGCGATGGTTTTGAGGCTCATGTAGCTTCAGGTGACACCTTTCAAGCCGGTGATGCACTTATAACATTTGATCGCGCCAAAATCGAAGCTGCAGGTTATCCATCCATCACACCCATCGTTGTCGCAAACGAGGATGATGTGAAGCAGTTGGAACATTTGCTCACCAGCGGTTCTGTCACAGCTGGCAAAGAGCTTCTGCTTAAGGCATCTATGAACGGCTAAAGAAACACCCCTACATTGGATCAGAAAAGAGGACGAATAACTATGCTAGCCTTCCTACAAAAAATAGGTAAAGCATTAATGCTTCCAGTCGCCGCTCTTCCAGCGGCTTCCATCTTGCTTCGTTTCGGTAATATTGACTATGTGAAAGACTTTCACATGGGCAGCGCAGGAGAGTTTATTAATCAATACATCGCACCGTTTCTTGCTGCTGGCGGCGCCGCAATTTTCGATAACTTACCGCTCATATTTGCCGTCGGTGTTGCCATCGGACTTGCTGGTGATGCAGTTGCCGCATTGGCTGCCGTTATTGCGTACCAAGTTCTTGTAACCGTTCAAATTAAAGTGCCGCTCGTCTTTACCAACATTGTTGGAAAAGACGTTGAACTCAACATGGGCGTCCTTGGCGGTATTATTGCTGGTTTGATCTCAGCGTACTTATATAAAAAATTCCATACGATCAAGCTGCCCGACTGGCTTGGCTTCTTCAGCGGCAAACGATTTGTCCCTATCATAACCTCGCTCGTTATGGTTATCGTCGCTCTCTTGCTCGGTCTTGTTTGGGGTCCTGTTCAAATGGCACTGGATACTTTTGGCCGCTGGGTCGTTGGTTTTGGCGGAATCGGCTCCTTTGTTTTTCTTACAGCAAACCGACTGCTTATTCCTACCGGCTTGCATCATGTTATTAACTCCATCGCTTGGTTTCAAATCGGTGACTATACAGATGCAACTGGCAAAGTAGTGCACGGTGACTTGTATCGCTTTTTCGCTGGAGACAAAACAGCGGGCATGTTTATGACTGGCTTCTTCCCGATTATGATGTTTGCACTGCCAGCAGGGGCGCTTGCGATTATCCATACAGCTCGCAAAGAGAAGCGCAAACTCGTTGCTTCCATATTTATTGGTACGGCATTCGCTTCATTCCTGACAGGGATCACAGAACCGCTTGAATTTGCTTTTATGTTCGCAGCACCATTTCTATTTGTCATTCATGCCATCTTGACAGGGTTATCCGGCTTCATCCTCTACCAGCTGGAGGTTAGGCATGGGTTTGGCTTCTCAGCAGGCTTTATCGATTATGCGATCAATTATCAGCTTGCGACGAATCCGCTGCTCATTATTCCGGTGGGCCTTGCCTTTGCCGTCGTGTATTATTTCTTATTTCGCTTTATCATCGTCAAATTCAATATTAAGACGCCAGGTCGCGAAGATGAGACAGCCGAGGACAAAGTCGATAACAAAGAAAAGACTGCAGCCGCATCTGGCAGTAAAGCAGAAAATGTGCTGCATGCGCTCGGCGGATCTTCAAATATTGTCGGTCTAGATGCTTGTATTACACGTCTTCGCTTAGTCGTAAAGGATGAATCGATTGTCAATGATACACAGCTCAAGGGCATGGGCGCAGCAGGTATTATCCGTTTAGGCAAGGGCGCAGTGCAAGTTATATTCGGCACGCAGTCCGAGCAATTGAAAGACGAAATCAAAAAAATAATGTAACAACAAACATATTAGGAGTGAAAAATGATGAAAAACAGCTTTGTTATACAAAATCCATTTGGCATACATGCAAGACCAGCACGCAAGATCGTTGAAGCAGCAAAGGCATTCACAGGAACAGTTACACTAGAGAAGGATGGCAAAAGCTTCAATGCCAAAAGTCTAGTTCATGTCATCTCCGTTGGGGCAAAACTTGGAGACAGCATTGCCGTTTCTGCTGAGGGTGAGCACGCTGAGGCTGTTGTAGCTGCTATTGGAGAGATTCTTGTCTCTATTGAGGCGCATGCAGAAAAGGGGCAATAAGAGATGATGCTTCAAGGAATTGCCGCATCTCCTGGATATGCGATCGGCGTAGCTAAAGTATTGTCTACAAAACCTATCCAGATCGAGAAAGTTCATTTGGAAGACAATCGATTGGACGATGAAATTAAACGTTTTGAAGCTGCAATTGCTTCAACTCATGAAGAGCTTGAAGCCATCCATGCCAAGCTGATTGCTCAGAACAAAGAGCATGAGGCAGAAATATTTGAAGCGCATCTGATGCTGCTCGAGGATGAAGAGCTCATCGATCGCTCGAAAGAGATCGTCAGATCCGAACGGATCAATGTTGAATTCGCCTTTTTCAACACCTCTGAAGAGATTGCAGAAATGATTGGCGGGCTGGATGATCCCTACTTGAAGGAAAGAGCAGCCGATATTCGTGACGTAAGTCGGCGTGTATTAAACAAGCTGCAAGGCATTTCATCAACATCCTTGAATGATGAGTCAGGTTCTATCATTCTGTTTGCAGAAGATTTAACACCTTCAGATACGGCTCAGCTTGATCCAAGCAAAGTGATTGGCTTCGCAACACAAGCAGGCGGGCGTACTTCCCACTCTGCCATTATTGCAAGGTCTATCGGCATTCCTGCTATTGTCGGAATCGGCAGCTCCATGGAGCAGGCAGTGAAAAACGGCCAAACCGTCATCATTGACGGGACAGATGGGCATATTTACGTGGACCCCGATAATGAAACGTTAACTCGATATTCACAATTGCAGAAGCAGCAGCTTGAAAGCAAGCAATTTTATCAAACCTTTATGAATCAGCCTTCCGTAAGCAGTGATGGCGTACAGGTTGAACTTGTAGCAAATATCGGCTTAGTTAAGGATGCAGAGCTTGCCGCTGCGGCAGGAGCTGAAGGCATCGGACTCTTTCGTACCGAGTTTCTATATATGGACGCAGCTGGGCTGCCCTCCGAGGATACACAGTTTGAAGCTTATCGCAAAGCAGCAGAAGCGTTTGGAAACGATGCGCCTATCGTCATTCGAACGATAGATATTGGCGGAGACAAGGAAATTGCATACCTCAACCTGCCTAAGGAAGACAACCCTTTCCTAGGTTACCGTGCCATTCGTATCTGCTTGGATCGACCGGATATGTTCAAGACACAACTTCGGGCGATTTTGCGAGCCAGCGCATACGGCAACTTAAAAATTATGTTCCCTATGATTGCTACACTGGGTGAATGGCGCCAAGCTAAAGCTATGCTGGAAGAAACAAAGCAGGAACTGACCGAAGCAGGTATTCCCTTTAACTCTGGGATCGAAGCCGGCATCATGATCGAAATTCCAGCAGCGGCTCTGCTAGCGGATTTATTTGCCAAGGAAGTTGATTTCTTCAGTATCGGAACAAACGATTTAGTTCAGTACACATTTGCTGCAGATCGTATGAATCCTAAGCTTTCCTATCTAAACGATCCGCTTCATCCAGCTATTTTACAGCTTATTAATCGTGTTATTACAGCCGCTCATGCTCATGGCAAATGGGTGGGGATGTGCGGTGAAATGGCGGGCTCGAAGCATGCACTGCCGATTCTGCTCGGTCTAGGTTTAGACGAGTTTAGTATGAGCGCAAGTGCAATACTTCCTGCTCGCGCTTTGCTCGCAAATCTATCTCAGCAGGAAATGAAGCAGATAGCTCAGGCCGTTCTGGCACTAAGCTCAGCTGAAGAGGTTAAAGGCTATGTGGAGCAGCATGTTTCTGGATTAAAATAAAATTTCAGCAAAAGAGGCTGTACTGCATCAGAATGCGGTACAGCCTCTTTTATTTAGATTCGGATTTGAATACGAACCTTGCCTTCTTCATATTGAAATTTAAGCTCACCCTTATATTTCTCCACCGTTCTCCTTACTATAGAGAGACCGTTTCCTCGTAAAACAGAACCCTTTGCTTTCGTAGTAAAACCATATTGGAAGAAACACTTTTGCTCCTCATCCGTAAGCACGGCTGGATTCTCGATTATAAATATATATTTTCCATGTTCCACTTTACATTGCACTTGAATCTCCTGCGATATATACCCAGCATTTGATTCCACCGCTTCAATCGCATTATCCAACAAATTAGAAAATAATTTGACTAAGTCCATCGACTCTATTTTATCGAATGCATCATAATCTGTAGCGAAGCTGATGATTATATTTTTCGAATGCGCCAGCTCCCTCTTGCTCTGGAACAGCACCATTAAAATCGGATTTTTTATATGCAGCGATAGGTTTAGCGTTTTGGATTCCTCGGTTAGCTGTTTTAAATAATCATGTGCCTTATCATACCTTCGGATGTCCATTAATCCATTCAACACCTGGAGATGATTCATGAGATCATGACGACTTGATTTGATGGTCTCTACAATTTTGCCCAACTCGGAAATGTATAGCTTCTCGGATTCACGCATGTCCTGATGAAGCCTGGCTTTGTACCATTTATTAAGCACATATACACCAGCGAGCAGCAATAAAGCAAACAGGACATCCACTCCGAAAATAAACATATTATTTTGGACAACATACTTGCCCACATGGCCTAAATCCTTTGCAGCGATATCGATCCCCACAACACCAAGCACCGTGCCATCCTCATCAAAGAAAGGAACCCCGACGGACATATAGGATTCGCTTATCCTATCATGTAACACTCCTGTGGAATATTTTAACCCTTTTTTAGCCATCTCCACTTGATTAGTAGGAACGGTACAAGGAAAACCAATCGGTATATCTTTTATATGAGGCGGAAATGCGTTAACCATTACTTTGGAAACATCGGTATCATCTAAAAGCAGAATATAGATATAGAGCGCATTTATACGTTTCCGATACTCCTCTAAATACAGCTTTATTTTTTTGCGATTCTCATCATCCGTTTTGGTTAGTAGAAATTGCTTATAAGCAACTTTATCTAAACCCTTTGCTGCATCCGTAGCGATTTCCGTATACTGCTTCGCCAGCGTGATCTCCGCTGACTTCGTTGTATAGTGATAGGTGGAGATGAGTTTAAGTCCGACAAGCATACTTATGATTGCAATGGATAAAACGATAAAATAAATCATTCTTTTTTTTGTATACACTAGGTCTGGTTTCATTAGCTTATTCCTTTTCAGTACATCAATAATTGATAATAATCAGAAATTTCAGAGGCAGCATACTAGTCAGCCATTACCGTCTGGTTTCTTCCAGCGTGCTTGGCCTTATAGAGAGCTTGATCTGCAAGTGAAAATAATTCATCTGCTGTTTGTGCATGGGAAGGAAACTGAGCTACGCCAAGCGAAACGGTAACCATCTGCTTGAGATGATTTTCGCTGCTCGCCATCGTTGTACGAATCCGCTCAGCAGTTTCAAAGGCAACATACGGCGCGGCATTCGGCAGCAGGACAACGAACTCTTCCCCTCCATAACGGCTGCAAAGGTCATCAGGTGTTACAGAAAACCTGACAATGTCTGCCAAATGCTGAAGCACTCTGTCACCTTCCTGATGCCCATATGTATCATTAATGGTTTTAAAGCGATCAATATCCAGGACGACAATGGAGTAAGGTTTCTTTTCTTCTATCCATTTTTTCATAATCGTTTCTAACGTTCTTCTATTATTTAATCCGGTCAAAGCATCCGTCATAGCCGCTTGTGTCAACCGATCGGTTTCCGTTTTAATACCGTTCATAGCAAGTATGACCGTGCTCGTTAATAAATCGGCTTCTCTGTTCCAATGATGCTTCATGGCGGGTATGGGAACTTCTTCTTTTCCCATTTTGCTGACGATATTCGCAAGCGTTACAAAAGGTTTAGCCAATCGGCGGGCAAGAAAGGTCGTCACGAGCATCAAAAGAATAAAGGGTATGAGCGTGTATAATAGGATCGCTTGTATATGATTGTTCAACTGCTCCTTCACTATGCTTATTGGTGAAAGCACAACGACCCCCCATTGATTCTCAGGGACGTAGGAGTAACCGGCAAGCCATTTCACACCATCTTCATCTACGGCGAGCTCTTGTCCACTCTGCCCCTTAATCAACTTCTGAACGATCAGATTCGAGGTACTATCCTTTCCAATCTGACTTTTGTCAGGATCGTACATCAAGTGGCCATCTGAACCTACTACATAGAAATAGGAACCGTTATGGTCAAGGTTATCATTACCGAATATCATATTTAGAACGTTATTTTGTTGCAAATAGAGGCTTCCACCGATATAGCCCCGGTACACACCCTTTTGATCAAACAAAGGCTCACTAATAAACACCATGAGATTTTTTGTTGTCGCGCTCGTATAAGGCTTTGACAAATATGGCTTTCGTGATGCCAATGCTTCCTTCGCAGCGGCTGTTTTTATAGGCTCGCCTGCCTTGCCAATCGACGAAGGGGACAGTGTACGCATGACACCATTCTCATCAACTACGACAATCGAATTAAAATAGTTGCTGCTATTGCGAATGAGATCAAGATATTTTCCGGAATCTGATTGCTTCATAACACTATTCAAAGAATAAAAGTCTGCCGCGTTTTTAAGACTGCTTCGCATCGACTCAAATAATGAATCCATTGTCATGCTCATTTTTGATGCGGTTGAAAGATTAAGTGTAAGTGTTGTTTCATACAACGCTTGTTTCTTGGACTGGTAGGATGCAAAAAGCAAAATGGTTAACATGAGTAAAACCGAAACAGAGACTAAACCAATCATTAGCGTCGTCAGGCTCACTTTTCTCTTTTGGATAGCTTGTTTTACATGTAAAAGCGACACAGCGATACCTTCTTTGATTTATGATATTACTAATTATTCGACGAGATTCGACAAATACCTCTTTCCTAGCTGGTTTATTTTCCATAATTAGATAATCAATTTCAATAATTGCCCATTAATCGATTTAAAAAAATAAGACAGCACCTTGTCACAGTGCTGTCCGATTAGGTTGCTATGTTAGATTTGTAATTCACCAAGCTTGATTAGCTCGACAACCGCTTGTGAACGACCTTTTACGTTCAGCTTTTGCATGACATTAGAAATATGGTTGCGGACGGTCTTCTCGCTGATGAATAGTTGTTGTGCAATATCTCTTGTTGTCTTGTCCTGTACTAACAGCTCGAATACCTCGCGTTCACGATGCGTCAATAAAAACTTGCTCTTATGGTCGCTACCCTTCAATGTTTGTCACCCCTCCTTGCGCGGGTTTTTATGGTTTAACAAGGTTAAGGGATACAGTCAACTTATACTATGAAGGGGCGATACCATTGGTGCTGTTATGAAGGGAAAATGGGCTCTGCTGCCCTTTATATTTTTGCATGAATGATGAGCCGATGCGTGGGGTTTACTATGGGATCACAGGTGATCAAAGTCAGCAGCTTATCTTTATTGTTGTAATTAAGAACAGATACATCAGTCGGATCTACAATGGATACTTTATAAACGGTATATGTAAAGCTTTCATCTTTTGTATCCACGACGATTTTATCTCCGACCTCAACTTCCCCAAGCCGATTAAACAGCCTTCCCTTAGAGCGCATCCGATGGCCGGCTATAGCTGCGTTGCCGACTTTGCCTATTGCTGTTGTTTCCTTTAAGTGAGCTGTAGCCGATTTCATATTCTTCTGGGTGGCTCCCTCAACGACAGGCAGCTTAAGCTTTATTTTATCAATCTTAATCGTTGCAATGGGGGCAATCTTCTGTGCTTTTGGCGCCTCTGTAGGAGTTGCTTCTGGTGTAGCTGCTTCCGTCGGCGATTGAATCGGCGTCTCGGTCGCTGCGGATTGCTCGTTGAAGAGATCCGTCAATTGCTCATATTGCTGCTGCGCTTGCTGCTCTGCGCTCACATCAAAGCTCGCCTCATCCCAAGTAGCCATCAGCTTATCCTGCTGACGGTTCTCGTACCATTCATTCGCTTTTGGATAGAGCAATATGAGAATACCTACAATCACTAATGCATAAGACAGTATTCTTTTCATTTTTCCCCACCTTCCGCTAGCTGGCCTCAGTCTGTGGTCCTTTCACCTCGAAAACCCATTTCTTGCTTCCGTAAAAGTTAAGCGCAACGGTTACCACCGTTACAATCAGCTTTGAGACGACCTCATTCAAACCCCACCACTCGTTCAAGGCCATAAGCAGCAGTAAAGTAATACCTAGTATGATACCGTTCCATACGATGAATCTCATACCTCTATTTAGCTGCTGCGGGCTTGAAGCTTCATTTTCCCTCTTCCTAAAAGTATATCGGCTATTTAGCACATAGCTGTTAATCATTCCGGCTCCGTATGCGATCACCTGTGCAAGTAAATAATACGCACCAAACCAAATGAGGAGTGAAAACATAAGAAAATCGATTAACGTATTAAGAAGTCCAACTAAATTGAATTTTACAAATTGTGCGATGAATCCTCTAGCTGCTCGTTTTGATGTTGCGTTAGACATATTTTTTAACCCGATCTTGTTCAGCAGACTCTGAGGATTGATTGTCTTCTTTCGCAGGAAACCCTTGAGCTTCGCGAACGATGTATAAAGGGCGGTTTTTGGATTCTTCATAAATCCGGCCAATATATTCCCCGATTATGCCTAAGAGCATCAATATAATGCCGTTAAACAATAGATTTACTGCCACAATGGAAGCCCAGCCAGCAATCGTGGTGCCCGTAAACAGCTTCTGGAATATAACGACTAACAAATACAAGAAGCTCGTTATTGATAATGTAAAGCCAACATAGGTGGCAATTTTCAAAGGTTTATAAGAGAAGGAGGTTATTCCGTCTATGGCAAAAGAAATCATTTTTTTCAGCGGATATTTGGTTTCGCCTGCAAAACGTTCTTCCCGTTCATATTCGACCATCGTCTGACGGAAACCGATCCAGCTAACCAAGCCGCGAACGAACCGATTTTTTTCCTTCAAGCCGCGCAGCACATCGCATACCTTCCGGTCGATCAAACGGAAATCCCCCGTATCTACGGGAATATCCACATTCGTTAAGCTGCGCAGCGTGCGATAAAACAGCTTAGCTGTTATTTTCTTGAACATCGTCTCGCCTTTGCGCTTAAGACGTTTGCCATAAACAACCTCAAAGCCCTCCTTCCATTTGGCGATCATATCGATAATGACCTCTGGAGGATCTTGTAGATCCGCATCAATGACGACGATCGCATCACCCTGCGCATAATCCATCCCCGCTGAAATCGCGATTTGATGACCAAAATTACGTGAAAAATTAATCATTCGGACATTTGGATCGAAATCGCAGATCATGGAAATTAATTCGACTGTACGATCTTTACTTCCATCGTTGACGAAAATAAGCTCATAACACTCGTTCGTGCTGTCCATGACCAGCTTCAGCCGCTCGTACGTATGCTCGATAACCTCTTCTTCGTTGTACATAGGAACGATAATACTGTATTTTACAGCCGATTGTTTCATCCAGATACCCCTTTCTTCAAGCAAAAACGCCTTCGGCGTCCTTAGACGCTGAAGTAGCCTTGACGGTGAAATATAAGATAAGTATGAGAAAACGATATACTTTCTTATATTTTAAAATAACCAGCTTGGGAACCAGCGCAGAACATGCTCTACATACCAGGTCTTTACAGTCATACCGGATAGCGCAGGATAGTACATCACAAACAACAATATCGCTACTGCTACAAAAACATTTCGAATCAGCTTAAAGTTTGGCCGTTTCTCTTCGATTATTTTAAACATATAGACCAAGCTCAGAATAATGAACGGCACCATTGCAAAATAGTGATAAAGGAATGTTAGACGTGTTACAAGCATCCAAGGCACGTACTGTGCTAGAAACGCAATCCATATCGTATACATCGCTTTATCTTTCCGTTTGATACTCATCCATATCGTCGCTGCCATCGCAAAAATGCCTGCCCACCAAATAAGCGGATTGCCCATCGCTACAATTGTGGATTTCATACCTGCTGCCATATTGTCGCCTGAGTAATACCATACCGGCCTCTTCATGAACGGCCACTCCCACCATGAGGATGAGAATGGATGCGTTGATACCAGCTTGCTATGATAGCTGAACATATGCTTCTGGTAATCAACTAGACTTTTCAAGGTATATCCTTCATCCATTACAGTCAGTACTGGAATGTAGGATAACGCATAAATCGCAAGCGGTATAACGATATAAAATACGAGACATACAGCAAGCGTTATGATCGTATAACGAGGAAATACGTTTATAATATGCTGCAGCTTGTCTTGGCTAAAGCCAGACTCTTTTTTGTTCTCTTTCAGAACTCGCTTGGCAGCTGCATACTCCTTATAACGATCAAATAAAGATAAACCGAGCATAATAGCTAAGCCTGCGCCCCCATAGAGCACAATCCATTTGGAAGCTACTCCGATTCCAAAAAAGAGACCGGCTAAAAACAACGGCAGCAAAGTAACACTCAGCTTTACCTTGTAGAAGCTTAAGGAATAATATTTGTGCATGAAATAAAACATCAGCATAATGAAAAACACGCCGTAAACGTCAATCGTTGCAATTCTAGTCTGCGTAAAATGCATAAAATCTGCTGCTAGCAAGGCAGTCGCCACACCAGCATAAACAGTCGTTTTAAACAGCCTTCTCGCGAATACATACATTAACGGCAGCATTGCAATGCCAAACAGCGTGCCGGCAATGCGCCAGCCAAACGGATTAAGCCCAAACAGCTTAATACCGATCGCAATTATAATTTTGCCAAGCGGTGGATGTGTATTCTCGTAAGCTACAATATGCTCCATATGCTCATAAGCAGTACGGGCATGATAAATTTCATCAAAATAAGATCCGTTCATATAAGTCGCTTCATATTTCGCGCGCTGCTGTTCATCAAAGAGCAAAGGTACGCTGCCTCGTTTGGCATCCTTCGCCTGCTCATCATTTATTCCGACGATTGATAACGGTATTTTGTTGCCTTGCTCGTAAATAGCCATCTCATGCATGGAGAAGCCTGTTTGAACCGTCGTAAGCTTCACATACCGAGCTGCGAGCGCCGCGGGCTGACTGTTCCAAGTAAATACAGCAACATGGCTGCTGTCGACTTCCATGAGATTGTCCCAGTCGGTCCCATTTTGACTAAATTCATATTTGTATTTTCCTGTTCCAACTCCGCCAAAGCTGTTGATGCGATCAAGCTGCTTAACCTCGCCCAAATCAACGTAAAAGCTTTGACCAACGGACGATGGCTGCCATGCGGTTGTAGGCCCCTTCATCTCACCAAGCTGGAATAGAGCGACGACCGCATAAATTAGCGTAATCGCACCCATCCATATCCAATCCTTGCGAACGAGTCGTTCATTCTCTTGCTTCACTCTTGAGATCGCTTCAGCTTTGAAAGCTGTTAGTGTCTTGTGATCCGACTGCTTGCGTTCTTCCTCCAGCAGCGGGGCGATAGGCTTCAATCTTCCGCGTGCATAATTATCATATCCGATATATAACAAGTAAAGCATCAATCCAACATTTGCTAACGAGCACAATAGAACAATTCCATTAAAAGGCACGTTCGTGCTCACTTTGCTGTAGTCAAGCACATAAGCAATATTGATGAAGCTCGTCAAGCTAAATCCGAAATACACCATCAACATCCTGCGATCGAGCGATTGTATAAAAGCAAAGATTCCAAGCAGCATTACTGGAAACAGATAACGCTCATGCATCTTCGTTACACCCATAAATACGACAACGATAAGCACCATCGCTATAAAATAAGAGCGCTTTGACGATTCCTTGTCTCGCTTTAACAGTGCAAAAAAAGCGGAAATCGCTACGGCTGCAAAAATGAAGATATTCCCCCATGTTTTGAACGAAAACAGCAGCCACGTATCCGTAATCGGCTTCCAATTCGCATCGCTTAACGCATAGAAGTTGAATGCATTTAGCGTCGCGTACGGATAAGAAGACAAGGTTCCTGAATACAGCTTAATGAGGCCCGACAAGCCGCTGTTGCCCCAGAAGAAAGGCAAAGCGAGCAATATAAACGTAGTGAAGCCGTAAAATGCGCTGACCGGAATCTTCTTCCAATCTTTGCGATATACGAACCACAACAGCAGCACAGGCATGAATATAAATGCCTGCGGCTTAATAAGCGCTGCAATAGCAAACAAAACCGAAGCGCGCTCTATTTTATTTTCGACCAGTCCATGAATAGCCAGCACGAGTGCCAGCGCAAATATTGAATCCACTTGCCCCCATGCGGCAGAATCCACAATAATAGCTGGATTGAATAAGAAAAGAAGCGCTAATCCTAACGCTATCGAATAGCCAGCTTTCTTCTTGCCTATTTGGACAATGAAATAAGCAGCAGCCAAATCGGCTAGTATCGCCGGGAGCTTAAATAGAAGCAATGCCGCATTTGATCCTGAATCTAGCGACAGCATATCTTTTATTAAACCTAATACATACAGAATATAAATATAGCCGGGAGGGTAATCTACAAACATTCCCGAATGGTAAAATCCAGAAAGCCCCTGCTTCGCAGCTTGGTCAGCCCAAGCCATAAACAAAGCGATATCATTCGCATAACCACTGCTTGAAACAGCAATCCAAAGCCGCAAAATTAGCGCGCCGAGGAACACGAATACAAGAATGGTTTTATGTAAATGTTGTTTCTCGTCAAGCCAGCTTCGCTCACGAAACAGCTTCTTATAGATAAGTGCAAAAAACAAGGTGAACAGTGCACCAAACAAAATAAGTGGAAGGACTGAGCCGCCCGAAGTCGATGCTTCAGTTCCTTGGCTTGTCTCCGTAGGGACTAAGCTGAACACCTCTGCACCGGATGGCGCCTTAGATACTTTCTCTACACTGACGTCATCAAAATAAGCTTTCCCGGTATTAATACTCCCGTATCCGCCTAAACTAGCGCTGAACGTAATACTCTTCTGGTCCTGGCCCGTCTTCGCATAAAACTCAACGTACGCCCATTTTCCATTTGTATCCTTCACTTCAGGATAAGTTACTGCTACGCCTTCAACGAAAAATAGAGCTCCTGTTGCATCCAAGCCTACTTGTTCCGTCTTCACGTACCCAGAAAATTTATATGTTGTTT
Organism: Paenibacillus sp. 01T47; assembly: GCF_056398245.1. Taxonomy (NCBI): domain Bacteria; kingdom Bacillati; phylum Bacillota; class Bacilli; order Caryophanales; family Paenibacillaceae; genus Paenibacillus; species Paenibacillus sp. 01T47. The sequence goes on along the minus strand of NZ_JBFTPA010000012.1, from coordinate 108,072 downwards.
TTGGTTTTACTTTTATCGTCTGTGTCCACCGCGAGTGATTAGCTTGCTTGTTCTCAAGCACGGCTGAATAGGTTCCTGTATGCGCTTCGGTATTATCAATCGTATACGAAGTAATTTGCTCTTCCTTCAAATACGCATCATGCGTCCAATCTGAAGGCGCTCCCTCCGCAACATTTTCAAAACCGGCATTGTTAAGTAGATTGCTTGCTGCGTTTGATACTGCCGCTGGCCATAGAAAGGTTAGGAGAAGGATGGTTATTGTAGCGCGACTAAACATATTCATCATCGTTCCGATTTCCACCTCATATTTGGAATAAAGTTGTCCATTTTATAATGAAATACAACTTAACTCTATGTGATATTAACTTCATGGTCAATGAAAAAGTGAAATTTCCACCGCTTTTTTAGCACGACGGAAAAGTCGACAGCGATAATAAAAAAGCATCCCTAATGGGATGCGCGAAATGCCACAATGAAATGCATGTTTTTCTGCATGCAAGCACTCTCGATTCAGCTTGAAGCTGGAGGCAGCATACCACCCTTTCCATCGGCTATGCCTACGATTTCTGAAGGTTTTCTTATATCCGCAACAACGATATCGTTTTTCTCGCCGATCATGCCTCCCGCCACATAGCTTTTGCCTTCTATAACTCTTGTTCCAGCGATATGCCTCATAAAATATTCTGTATTCAACATCGCATCAATGACATAAGAAAACGCAATGCCCACATCGAGCCGAATAATGGTTATCGCTAATCGCCTAGCTGTTGCGATCGCAGCCTCCTTAACCGTTCCGATGCCGCCGTCCACAATAAGCGCATGCTTAGCTAAGGTTGTGACCGCAGCCTCGTCTATAACAAGGAGCCCCTGCGTAAAGCCTATAAGAATATCAGAATTTTTGACGGATTCCGCGATGTTGTTCTCATTGTATATCCGCCCGGTGCTGTACCTTGGAAGAATGGCATTCAAAGCTTGCGCAATGATTGCTCCCTGCTGATCTCTCCTGCTGATGAAAACGTCAGCACCTCGCTCGGCGAGCGTCAACGCAAGCTTTGAGCCTAAGTTTCCCGCGCCAATAATCGAGACCTTCTTTTGCTTAAGCTCTGGAACCAGCTCGTTGATTAGAAGATCACAAGCCAGCGAGGTAATATCGTTTCCTTTATAGGCTTTTATCTCACTCTGCAGCACACATGCTTTGGCGACAGTCAGAAAATCACCCGATTCCGCGTTTTTAGCTTCGGCATCAATGAAAATGTAATCGACCTTACCATCGGCGTATTCACAAATAGCCTTTACATGCTCACGCTCTGCAACAATATAGAAACAGGCTACAAAAGTCTGCGATTCTCTGGCAGGTCCAATGATAAACGGCGGGTTGTTATGCCTCGCGGTAGATCTGATGATGGCAAGCGCCAATCGATTGCTTTCATGTGCTTTTTTTACACAATCATCAATTGCTCGCATCACTCTGCATCGCCGTGCTCATCTTCATCTAACCCATGCTTTTTCAAAATTTTCCCTAAAATACTTTTAATTTCACCTTGCTCGAAAACAATCGCCGACTCCAGCCTCTTTAGATCCGACCGCAGCTGCTCTTCATCGAGTGTTCGCGGCGAAGCTATAAAAATTCGAGGATGCAGACTTGGCAGTATGCTCTCCTTCTCGTAAAATAGCGATTCTGGTAATTTCTCGCCAGGGCGCATGCCTGTATATTTGATTTTCATTTCTTGCTCCGGCTTATAACCGGCAAAACGAATCAGTGCTTTCACAAGGTCATCAATTTTCACCGGCTTGCCCATGTCGAGCACGAAGATTTCCCCGCCGTTTGACAATGCGCCTGCTTGAAGAACCAAGTGAACCGCTTCTGGTATCGTCATAAAAAATCGAACCATATCCGGATGCGTCACCGTTACCGGCCCGCCTGCTGCGATTTGTTTCTTGAAGATGGGGATTACGCTGCCTCTACTCTCCAGTACATTGCCGAATCGAACAATCGAGAAGATCGTAGCACTGCTTTTTGCTTTGGACTGCACAAGCATTTCTGCCATTCGCTTCGTCATTCCCATCACATTAATTGGATTCACCGCTTTATCGGTAGAGATGAATACAAATCGCTGCACTTCAGCCATGATCGCATTATCTACAACATTCAGCGTGCCAAATATGTTATTTCTGACGGCTGCTGAAGCGTTATTTTCCATTAACGGGACATGCTTATGGGCGGCAGCATGGAATACAATATGAGGCTGATGCCGGCGGAATACATATTCCACCTCAGGTGCATTCTGAATGTCTGCAATGATGCTATGAAGGAGGAGATCCGGGTATCTTTCTCTCATTACACACTCGATAAGGTGAATGCTATTTTCTCCGTGCGCAAGCAATATGATGCTGTGGGGATTACACTTCGCAACCTGGTTGACGAGCTCGCCGCCAATTGATCCGCCTGCACCTGTTATAAGCACGATTTTGTCTTGAATATAACTCTTCACATCAATTAACGAATCGTTAATCATTTCTCTGCCCAGGAGTTCCTTCAGATCCAGCTCTTTAGCTTTGCTATCCTGATTTCGTCCTAAAATGATATCCTTCATTCGCGGCAATATTCTTACATAAGCTGGAGTCTGCTTGCAGATCGCAACGATGCTGTCCAGCTCTTCGCTCTGAGCTGAAGGTATGGCGATAATGATGTCTGTTATGCCATACGTACCGATGATATGCGGAATATCCTCTCGCTTGCCCAAAACCTGAATGCCGTAAATTTCGTAATTTTGTTTTTTGCTGCTATCGTCAATAAAACCGATTGGCGTAAGCTCTGCAATGTCATAAAGCAGCAGCTGTTTAGCTGTAATCGTGCCTGCAGCGCCTGCGCCAACGATTAACGCTTTTTTTCTCGTAACCTTTGATGCCTTGGCATGTTCCATCACATTCATAAAGCATATTCGAAAACCGCCGAGCAGCGCCGCAGAGGTTAGTCCCAGCACCACAAGCATCAGAAAAGGAATTTGTTCATCTGTGAAAAACAGTAACTCCGCTGCGTAGAGAATGACAGCTGCCGAGGAGCAGTAAACTGTCGATGATGGATAAGAACAGCATCCTTTTTCTAAATGTCATACGTCCACTCCGCTCGTCGTCTCTATTTGTACTTCCACTAAAGTAAGCTCCGTTAAAGCGGCTATGCTGTAGCTTGTTGTCGACTCCATTTCCAAGCAATCCCCGGGAGCGACGTTTAGCGGCTTACCATCCACAATCGCTACGCCTTTGCCGGCTTGAACGGTCCATATAACCCTTCGAGAGGGCAATGGACCCGGAACATAATGCTCTCCTGTATGAACCACAATTTTTTTCACGAGCGTCTCTCGGTTGTCTTCCAGCTTAAATACGTCCAAAATGCGATACCAGCCCCAGCGGAGCTCCTCGTACATCAGTCGCTGATCGATAGGCTGCATCATTTCCTTAATGCGGGGACTCGCAGATTTATCGGATACGAGAATGCCATTCGGACTTGCTGCTACAACAATGTTCGATAAACCAAGCACCGTCACCAAAATATCCAATTCATTAAGCACATGCGTATTGTTCGAATCGTCGCTTATAAGACCCTGCCCAATTACATTCGTATCCATTTCCTCCGTCAGCGTGTTCCATGTGCCGAGGTCCTTCCACTCATTTTCATATGCGATGGCTCTGAGCTGCTTCGCTTTTTCCAACACTTCATAATCAAAGCTGTTTTTGGGCAGCGCAGCATATTGGCGGGATAATTGTTGATAGGAGGTTGGGTAATTCCGATCGCGTAGAAGCGAGAGCAAATAATCAAGCTTGAAGGCAAACACGCCGCAATTCCATAGTGCACCATTGTCTATTAACTCCTTGGCAATCAACGCTGGCGGCTTCTCGACAAAACTTGTAATCACGATGCTATTATTAGTCTGTGATGCGAGATTCATAGGAGATGGAATCATATAGCCATATTTCTCAGAAGGATAAGTCGGACGTGATCCGATTAAGGCAACCTCCGCATTCGTTCCTCTCAAAACCTGCTCTAATTCCTTGATCTTTTTGAAAAAATCTGTATTTACATAGGGGTCTACAGGCAGCACGCATACGATCTCGTCCTTAGAAGCTTTCACTATTGAATTCAAATAAGCGGAAACCAAAGCAATAGCCGGAAAGGTATCTCTTCTCTCCGGTTCCACGATGATCGGAACTTGGTTGCCAATCTGGCTTCTAATCAAATCCACCTGAGAGGAGCATGTGGCGATATAGGATGAAGCCTCAAGACCAGCCTCTTGCAGCTGTCTCCACACCCGTTGAACCATCGATTCTCGTTCGCCGTTCTCCCCTTTGAGCACCTTTAAAAATTGCTTCGTTCGCGAGCCGTTCGAAAGCGGCCATAATCGTTTGCCGGAGCCTCCCGAGAGCAAAATTATTTTCATTAGCCTCGCGCTCCTTTTAGTGCATTCATATCCTGCATAACCATTTCTTTAACAAGCGCTTGAACGTCATATTTAGGTGTCCACCCTAATTGTTTCTTTGCCTTCTCAGGACTTCCGAGCAGCAGCTCAACCTCGGTAGGCCGATAATATTTGGCATCCACGGCAACAACCTCCTTGCCGACCGGAAGCGAATAGGCTGGATTATGGCATGCCTTTACATAGGCCACTTCGTCTTCCTTTTCCCCTTTAAATGCTATTTCCACACCGATCTCGGCAAAAGCAAGACGAACAAACTCTCTAACCTCTGTCGTGTATCCTGTTGCAATAACAAAGTCTTCCGGCTCGCTCTGCTGAAGAATCAGCCACATCGCCTCGACGTAATCTCTTGCGTGTCCCCAGTCTCGCTGCGCATTTAAATTTCCTAAGTAAACCTTGTCTTGCAGTCCATGCGCTATACGGGCTACGGCTTTCGTTATTTTGCGTGAAACGAATGTTTCTCCTCGCAAAGGACTTTCATGATTAAAGAGAATACCGTTGGACGCGAACATGCCGTAGGCCTCGCGGTAGTTTACTGTGATCCAATAGGCATACAACTTGGCAACTGCATAAGGACTGCGGGGATAAAACGGTGTATTCTCATGCTGCGGAATTTGTTGAACAAGCCCGTAAAGCTCAGATGTGGAGGCTTGATAAATTTTTGTTTTTTGCGTAAGCCCGAGCAGTCGTACAGCTTCCAGTATGCGCAGCGTTCCGATGCCATCTGCGTTGGCTGTATACTCTGGCGTATCGAAGCTGACATGAACATGGCTCATCGCTGCCAAGTTATAAATTTCATCCGGTTTCACCTGTTCAATAATTCGCACTATGTTTAAAGAATCCGTTAGGTCTCCATAATGAAGAAAAAATCTTTGTTCATTAATGCTGGAATCATTCAACAAATGGTCGATTCTTCCGGTATTCGGCAGAGAGCTTCTTCTCTGCAATCCGTGTACAATATATCCCTTATCTAACAGCAATTCCGCTAGATATGCGCCGTCTTGTCCCGTAATCCCTGTTACAAAAGCAATCTTCAAAGCATCTGCCCCTTCCCTATCATCCCAATTAGTAACATAGTATGTCTCTCAAACGAATTGGTATGGACGTAATGGAAGCTTCTCAAACTCTATTCTATAAATAGGCAAAGACATGCTCACATTAAGAGCCGATTACATAATCTGATAAGTAGAATTATATATTCAGGTTAAATAGGAAAGGTCGGAGGCTGATAATGAGTCAATTGAAAGGTAAAAAAATTATGGTCACCGGAGGCTCCGGCTTCTTAGGCTCGCATGTCGTCGAGCTGCTTGCTAAATACGATGCAGCAGACGTTGTTGTACCGAGGAGCCGGCAATATGATTTAACTAGCCAGGCCGCATGTTTGTCCGTCATTCAAGACTATAAACCGGATATCGTCATTCATTTGGCCGCAAAAGTAGGTGGGATTGGAGCCAATCGCGCAAATCCAGGTTCTTTCTTCTATGACAACCTGTCGATGGGCATCCACCTCGCAGAGGCATCTCGTCTTCATGGCGTCGAAAAGTTTGTAGCCTGCGGAACGATTTGCTCTTACCCCAAATTTGCCAATGTTCCATTCAAGGAAGAAGAGCTGTGGGACGGCTATCCAGAAGAGACAAACGCACCTTATGGCTTAGCCAAAAAAATGCTGCTCGTTCAGTCTCAAGCTTATCGCAAGCAATACGGCTTTAATTCCATCTTCCTTCTACCCGTTAATCTGTATGGTCCCAGAGATAACTTTGATCTGGAAACCTCGCATGTCATTCCTGCGCTTATTCGGAAATGCTTAGAGGCGAAAGAACAGAATGCTGATTACATTGAGGTTTGGGGCACAGGGATTGCAACAAGAGAGTTTTTATATGTGGAGGACGCAGCAACAGCTATTCTGCAAGCCGCAGAGCAGTTTAATGGCGAAGAGCCTGTCAATATTGGCACAGGCCGCGAAATCTCGATTAAAGAGCTCGTTCATTTAATTGCGGAGAAAACAGGCTACACCGGAAATATACGATGGGATGCAAGCAGACCCGACGGGCAGCTGCGAAGATGCCTTGACACATCCAAAGCAGAGCAGCTATTCTCCTTCAAGGCACAGACGGATTTGCCGGAAGGGTTAGAGAAGACCGTGAAATGGTATATCGATCAGCAATAAATACGGTTATAAAAACAAAAGCCACAGCGACTATCCCTAGTCGCTGTGGCTTTTGTTTTTATGATGCCCGCTTCTTTCCTTTTATTGCGCTCCCTTTTTTCCGTGGCTGGACACTCCCCTTGCGCTTGCTCCGGCTGACAGCTCTCCTGCTTGATGCACCTTTACTACTTTTTTTTCTTCGCATGCCGGTTGTTTTTTTTCCTAACCTTTTACGTCCGTTTCTTCTTAACGGCTTCGTTCTCCTTATGCTTGAAGCTGGTTTGGTAACTGGCAGATTAGCATGATAATAGCTTGAAACCTCAGCAAAATACGAATTCAATACATTTTCAAGGCTCTGCTGGGAATAATGGTTTGTTTCGATATTTTTTGCCCGAAGCTTATCGAACCAGCTTGTCACCCCTTGAACAAAACCGTCTGTTGCCTGCAAACGTCTCTCGCATACGTTCATATGAAGATTAAGCTCATCCTCGGTAGGCAGAAGCCCCATCTGAATCAGCTGATTGAATACAATTTTTTTCCCGATCTCTTGTTGTTCCGCATTATGCTTCGCGCCTATTTGCTCACTATGAATGCGGTAATGAAGCAGAACATCAGGTATATTCGTGATACGGGTTAATTGCGCCATTCTCGTCCACAGCTCATAATCCTCCGTATGTGGACTCTGATAGTCATAATAAAGCGAGTAGCTCTTAACGACGGAGCTCCGCATCATGACCGTTGGATGATTTAGAGAGCAATAAAACAAAAGCCCTGCCTTAATGTCCTCATGATCGGTTGGATGCTTAACCCAAATATCGGTATGCATATATTTCATCGCTGTACCGCAAAGGCCGATATCCGTGTATTGATTCATATGCTCAACCTGCCTTGCCAAACGATCAGGAAAAGCAAAGTCATCACAATCCATTCTAGCAATATATTCGCCTTGAGCAAGAACAAGCCCCTTGTTCAGCGTGAAAATAAGTCCGTAGTTTGATCCATTGCTAAAGAAACGGATTCTTGTATCCGAGTAAGAGGCAATGATTGCGGCGCTCTGATCCTTGGAGCCGTCATCAATAATTAAAAACTCAAAATCTTGAAATGTCTGATTTAAAATGCTTTCGATTGCTTCGCGCAAAAACAATTCACCGTTATAAACCGGCATCAAAACCGTTACCTTTGGCACCTTCCCACCTCCTTCTACACACTCACTACTATACAATGATTGATAGATGCAGATGGTTTGGACAAAAGCCTTAGGGCATCTTCATCGTTCTTTCAACAATGTCGCTGTTTCAGTATAATCTCGGATGATTCGCTCGTATTTGCTGAACAATCATCGCGTGCTTCTGTCCCGCATCATAGGACAACGAATGGCCATGACGCCGGTATAATAACAAGGCTTCATGAATGGCAGTCCCACGCCAGCCCCTCTCGCATAACGAAATCCAGAAATCCCAATCCTCATAGCCGTGTATCATCGCTTCATTGTAACCGCCTACTGATAACCAAGCACTTTTGCGAACAAGCGAGGTGACACAAACAATATTTTCAGAGAGCAAGCGGTTAAAATCAAATTCAGGCGGAATCCAAACCCACGATTGATCGCCGAAATACTCCAAGCCGACAGTTGCGAAGCCAACCTCCGGTCTCGCTTCTAATATGCGGTAAGCCTTCTCTATTAAAGTAGGCTGTATTTTGTCGTCCGCATCAAGGGGCAATATATATTTCCCTCTTGCTTCGCGTATGCCAACGTTTCGTCCATACGGCAGACCAATATTCGTCTGAACATGAATGACTCTCGTTTTTGGCCGCTGAAGGCGTTGCAGAACTTCGATCGTGTACGGGTCAGTAGAGCCGTTATTTACGACAATAATTTCAATCTCTTGAAAGGTCGAGTTTAAGCAAGAATCTACGGCCTCCTCCACGTATTGGCCGTAATTGTAACAGGGAATGACGATGCTTACGATTGGCGCGAGCTCAAGATCTTGACCAAGCCGCCTGCGCAGCATTCTCCTAACCTCCCATTCGTCGCACAGCCAGCTGAGCCATAGCTTATCCAAGCGGTTTTCGTGAAAAAGCTCTGGATGGTTATTCACAACTTGTTTACGGAGCAGATCATACATGGAACCATCGGAATCGGCGCTTAATACACGATAAGCCAGCGGGGCGTCATTTACAGCTATACTGGTCCAGCCCTTTTTCGAAAGCGAAATCCAAAAGTCCCAATCCTCATAACCATCCGTCATCCCCTCGTTATAGCCGCCAGCTTCAAGCCAAGCCTGCTTCCGAAAGAGAGCGCTTATGCATATAATATTTTCAGCTAACAAGCGGCCAAAATGAAAGACCGGCGGCTCCCAGCTATAATGAACAGCCCCGAAAGTATGATAGCCTGGCGAAGCAATGCCTGCCATTGGATTTTGCTCAAGCAGGCGAATCGCCTTCTCAAGAAAGCTGTGATGGAGCAAATCATCTGCATCCAGCGATACGATGAAGTCGCCCTGTGCTGCCTTAATCCCCGCATTCCTCGCAGCCGGGAGTCCACTGTTCCTCTCATAAATGACTCTCGTCTTTGGTTTATTTAAACTATTTATTAGATCGATCGTCGCTGGCTCTGTTGATCCATAATCCACGACGATTACTTCAATCTCCGAATAGGAAGAAGCTAAGCAAGAATCGACGGTTTGTTCAATAAATCTACCCTCATCCAAGCACGGGATTACTATGCTGACCTTCACATTCATCGGGCAAGCTCCTTTCATTCTGGTGTAACTTTCCTGTCTGGCAACATAAAATAATGATACATATCCTTTGTCACCGGCAAGCTGTATTTAACTGTCAACAGCGAAAGAATCGACTGGTCGTAACGATGATCGATAAATTCCGGGAAGTTCGGCAGGCCGCTGCTATTTTCAGCATTCGAAATCACTTTATAATCTTGGCAATAAAACAGCCATTCTTCTAATAGGCTTCTGCTTTTCTCATTATTGTAAAACATAAAAAATCCAGCCCAGACCTGCTCCGCTTCCCAATACCCCGAGCTGTCGCACTGCATGAACACGAAGCTGTCTCTTTTGGTCCAGCTTTTATTTAAATAATAGGCTGTTTTAAAAAAAGAAAATCCGCCGTTATCGGCGCAGTGGGCAAATAGCGGATACAATGGATTAGTGAACCGCGTGTCCGCGTCCGAATACAGCACCAGCGCTCCTTCTTCCATTTTCGATAAAGAGTCCAGTAAAATATACGGCTTCCAGCACCATAAGCCAAAACCTTTCTCATGCTGCAAAATTGCTGCATTGTTACGAGCAAAAGCCGTTCCTTCGAGATCGCTTGGATGATATGAAATGACACGATCAACGCCAAATTGCAGCGCAGTCGCGTTTAGTCTATCTTGATAGGATTGAAATTCTGGTGATGCAAAACTTACTAAATAAATCATTCATGACCACTTCCTTCTAACCTATGATCCATCAACGCGAGTTCGATGAATCCATGCATAATCTTTGTTTGTACTCGGCGTCCATCTTGCATAAAAAATATTCGTATTTCGCTCCATCACCTCCTGGAACATCCTGCTCATCCCTGTATCGTAATGGGCCATTGTCAAAGAACGGTTCTCTACATCGGACATCATGCAATACACCTTGTAGCCGTAATGCTTAGCCCGAAAGCAAATATCCATGTCATCTTGATACAAAGGCGCATAGCATTCATCCAAGTATCCATACTGCTCCAAAAATGATTTTCGAATGACGAGCGGTCCGCGCATGCAAGCATCCACTTCAAAAACACGGTTTTTCAAATTCGGATCTGCTTTCTCATCCTGCCTCCAATACACCTCGTTTGCAGAACACGAGATTTGCCCAGGTCCGCTAAGCGTCGTTCCTCTCGGGTAAAAGTTAACGCCGGATAAACAGCCGACAATGGCACAACTCGTATTTCTGTCCATAAACTGTACAACCTCGTAAAAGATATTTTTATCGTAAACATAATTGTCATCCTGCAGAATGACGCAATAAGCACCGGATGATTTTTTTAAGCCGATGTTGTTCGTTTTAATCTCAAAAATGTTAGGCGTCGTTTCATAAGCAATACTGTAATCCACTTGAACGGTCTGAAAGAATTGCTTCACCACATATTCGCTTTGATCGTAGCAGCCATCGAAAATAATTCGGAGTTCAGCATTTTTATATTCGCTCACAGCACGGTGCAGCTCCGCTATTAGGGGAACAATCGTCGCTTCTTTATTGAAAACAGGCAGCGTAATGCTTATTTTCGGATATAAATTCCCGTTCAGGCAATCCTTAATCGTCTTGTCCAGCACCTGCTTATAAGGAAGGTGATATTCCTTTACATATTCAATCGTCTTCTTTTTCCAGTACACAATCTCTTGATCGCTCAGCTGAAGCGTGCGCTGCAGCAGCTGTTTTTGCTGCAAATGATCCAATGGGTCGAATACTCCGATGGGTGAAAAATCGATGCCGGACTGCGCGGTTACAAGCGGTATAGCGCCGTGGATTAGTCCCTGTATAATCGAAGAATCATATTGGCCTAACGAGGGGTAAACGATAAAATCAGTGTTCGAGAGCAGCTCTGCGCTCTGGGCTTCATTAAGCTCTTCACCGTGAACAAACAGCTTATCACCGAGCACAGCTTTTAATTGCAGCAGCCTGTTGTTGAAAAACCTATTTGCAGGCTGCCCTACAACATGCAGCTCCAAATTTTGACTCGCGATGTCTGAACTCGAGAAGAGTAGAAAGACGGCTTCAAAACCATTGCTTAATCCGAGTTTTGGAGCGCTATACGTGTACACTCTTCTTTGCCCCGTTTTTACATTTTCCGAAGATGGCAACGTATTAGGTTGATCTAAAGCAGCAATCCCGCCTAACAACATTTTTAATTTCCATTTTGGCAGTCCGCGTTTGATGTAAGAATTGTAGGTTTCAATATTTCCGATTCCGATAATGAAATCAGCTTGTTTGATAGACTGTTCCAGCTCGTCAACATTCGGTGCAGCAGTCTCATCGAAAACATCATCTGGCAGGTTATGGCCAGCCTTTAATCTAGACGTGCTGTGGTTGATTTCTTGTGGATGCAGCCCTGTCGTTATCAATATACTTTTCTTTATATGGCATAGCCCTTTTATACGTGAGAGATGATAGGATGCACCTACATACAGATCGTAGCTTTGACCTTGCAGTATCCGCTGATCAAAATATGAGGCATTGAACAGCGTTACTGCGCCTATTGGAACGAGTAAATCATGGAGCGCAGCGGTGAGCTGACCGGCTGCCTTACTGCCCGCAGCTGCCTCATCCGCCTCATAACAAAGCAAGATTCTCATCTTTATTTACCCTCCTCATTTTTAACAGCAATCTATTCTCATTCCTATTGCTGTTGCTCTATTAATCTTTTAATTCCCTCCTCTAGTGTTATTTTTGGCTTCCACTTCGGCACGGTTACCCCCTTGTTCCATGGAATCATAATTTCTCGCGGATGGTAGGGTCGTCCTCCCCAATTCACCTGTAACGGTACATCCATTATTTTTTCGATAATGCCCGCTAACTCCTTCAGTGGAATGGACTGCTGTGAAGAAACGGAATAAACCTCGTTCTTAACTGCCCCTTCATTTAGCAGCTGCTGGGCTGCGAGCATATAAGCTTCAACAACATCATCAATGTGTACAATATCAATCAGCTGCTCTCCAGGTGACATCGCAAGCGGTTTATGTTCCTTTCCAGCCTTCAGCAGCAACGAAATGATTTTGGATCTCGTATCGTTTGGACCGTAATTATCGAACAGCTCCAGCGTAATTACACGTAACGGCGACGATTCACAATAATAAGCTAAAATATCCGTAAACGCTTGTTTTGAGGCATCATACAGCGATTTTGGACTATAAAGCTTATTGTCAAAATGCTGTGAGAAGGTTCCCGTATTAATGAATGCATAAACGTGCTGCGACAACATCGCCTCCATTAGCTGCGTACCGAAAAGAATATTGCTTGTCAGCATCTCTTCTACCTGTCTTGGCGCATAAGTAACTGTGGCGAAGGATGCTAAATGAATAACAAGATCGGGCTTTGCAGACTCGACAATTGCGAACATACTGTCAATCGTCCCATCATGCCGATGTATGATGATAGCACCCTGGACATCCTCCAGTTGCTTAAGGCTCGATTCATTTCTAGCGATAATGTGCACCTTCCACCCTTCCGCCAAAAGCTTTCGAACGAGGTGTGAGCCAATAAAACCCGTGGCTCCGGTGACTAAAGCTGTTAAGGCTGCACGGGAATTTTTTTCTATCATCGATCTCCCCCCTCAGCTTGTTTTCCCTGCATATTCATGCCATTGATTCAAACAAACCTGCCGAATATCTTCGTTGCCTTGATAGGCAAGCGTCCACTCAACCACCTTATTCAGCGCCTGATCAAGGGTCCATCTTGGCTTCCACCCTAAGCGCCGCTGCGCCTCCGAGCAGTCCAGCTTCAGCTCATGGGCTTCATGCGGGTGCTTGCCTGTATCCGTATGCACTACTACGCCGCCCCATTTCGCACCAAGTTGTTCAACAACCTGGCCTACCGGCCTTGCATCCTCATCGCGAGGACCGAAATTCCAACCTTCCGCATACTCTGATCCGTTCGCATAAAGTTTCTCTGCAAGCAGCAAATATCCGCTTAAAGGCTCAAGTACATGCTGCCAAGGTCTTACAGCATGCGGGTTTCTAATGCTCACCGCACTGCCGTCCATGAAGGCACGAACCATATCTGGAACTAAGCGATTCTGAGCAAAGTCTCCGCCCCCGATGACATTGCCCGCTCTTGCCGTTGCAATGCCGACACCGTGAACCTTCTCATCTTTGCTATGAAAGAAGGAATTGCGATAAGAGGCTGTAACAAGCTCCGAGCAAGCTTTGCTGTTTGAATATGGATCATAACCGCCCAGCCTATCGCTCTCCCTATAGCCCCATGCCCATTCTTGATTTTCATACACTTTATCTGTCGTTACATTAACAACCGCCTTAATGCCCGCTCCACTCTCCACAGCAAGCTTTACCGCATCAAGCAGATTAACCGTACCCATGACGTTGACTTCAAAAGTATAAGCAGGCGTTTCGTAGGAGGGCTTAACCAGAGCTTGAGCTGCCATATGAATAACGATATCAGGCTCAGCAGCTAACAAAACCTTGCTCAGCCTTGCTGAATCTCTAATATCACCGGTAACGGACTGAATCATCGCATCGATATTGCAAAGCTCATATAAATTAGGCTGCTGCTGCGGTGCTAGCGCATAACCAGTCACCTTGGCGCCCATCGCTGCCAGCCACAAGCAAAGCCAGCTGCCTTTAAAGCCGGTGTGTCCAGTAATGAACACTTTTTTATTGCGCCAAAAGCTTGGATTCATCATGGACACTCCTTTATTTTTTCCATAGCGCTTTTCCTGATTTCCATAAACCTTCTAAATAGTTTTTATCTCTAAGCGTATCCATCGGCTGAAAGAACCCCTCATGCTTATAAGCCATAAGTTGTCCATCATTAGCTATCTTCTGCATGCAGTCCATCTCCAGATTTGTATGATCGCCTTCAATATAATCAAGCAGCTGCGGTTCCATTACGAAAAAACCTGAATTAATCCAGCTCCCGTCGCCTTTTGGTTTCTCCATAAAATCAATAACCTTGTTGCTGTCCTTTATATCGAGAGCGCCAAATCTGCCGCTTGGCTGCGTAGCCGTTACTGTAGCCAGCTTGTTATGAGAGCAGTGAAAAGCTGACAGCTTGCCAATATCGATGTCCGAAACCCCGTCGCCGTACGTCAGCATAAATGTTTTGTTTCCTAAATACGGCTGAACTCGCTTTAGCCTGCCGCCCGTCATCGTTTCTTTGCCTGTGTCGACCAACGTGATTTTCCAAGGTTCAATGGAAGATTCATGAATTGTCATTTCGTTTCGATTCGATAAATCAAAGGTCACATCCGAGTGATGCAAAAAATAATGATAGAAATATTCTTTGATGAAATAACCTTTGTAGCCCAAACAAATCACAAAATCAGTAAAGCCGTAATGCGCATAGGTTTGCATGATATGCCATAAGATTGGCTTATCCCCAATGTCGATCATCGGTTTTGGCTTCATGAGCGACTCCTCGCTTATTCTAGTGCCGAACCCACCTGCTAGAATGACCACTTTCGTATTTTTATCTATCGTCCGCATAGAAACATCCTCTCTTTCTCTCAAATATACTTTGCCATCTTCCTATGTTTATTCATTCAATAGTTTGTTGTTCTGATGAATACCCAGTCTGTGAAAATTTAATAGATGCGATCAAGCAATGGAATACAGGCGCTTCACGCCTATCGATTGCCCGTACCATGCCAAATTATCGACATAGAATACATTGAACGAGGTTTCTTGAAAATAAGGAGGGATAACGCTTGTCTCAAACCGTTGTCAAACGAAAACCAGCTGCGAATAAGCGGATGAAACGACAAAGTAAAAAAATAAATCGCACGTCCGCAAATACGCGTCGCAGAGCTTCTCGCAAGGGGAAGAAGCTGCTGCGGTCAAATCGAATAAACAAACGAGCAAGAGGATGGAAACGCGGCATCCTCGCCCGTAAAGTACCAGCTGCTCCAATAGCTCCTACTGCTCCTGCTTCTACTCTTGTTGAACAGCCAAGCGACGGAGGGGCAGCGCCTATTTTAATACCGCTGACGGGTATTATTTTCAGCAAGGATCGAGCCCTCCAGCTGGATGCAGCCCTGCGATCGCTTTACTTGCATGCCCTCGATATTTCCAATTTTCACATGAAGGTCCTTTACAAGACATCGAGCGATTTTTATGAATCACAATATGAACGACTCAAAAACGAATACCCGTTGGTGCAATTTATTAAAGAGGAGCAATTCAAAGAGCAGGTTATCGCTTCGATGGAACCCTATACCTATGTTCTATTCATCGTGGATGATTGCTTGTTCGTTCGCGATTTCACGCTGCAGTCCGTCATGAACACATTAGCTGCGCACAACGATTTGATTGGCTTTTCCTTAAGACTGGGACCAAACATTCGTTACTGCTACACGATGAGTGCTGAACAGTCTATTCCATGGCATCACATTATCGAGTATGGCTATCGCAAGTTTGACTGGACATCGGCGCAGTATGAATTCGGCTATCCGATTGAAGTTTCCAGCTCGGTATACCGCACAACTCATCTTCTTCCGCATCTGAGAAACTTGGATTTCTCCAACCCCAATACGCTTGAAGGATGTATGGCAGGACGTGCGCAGGAGCTGTCTGAGGGGCGCCAGTTTCTAGCATGCAGCGAAGTATCCTTAGCGTTTTGCAACCCGCTCAACGTCGTTCAGAATGTGTATGCCAACCGCTCAGGAAGCAATAAGGAATACTCGCCGCAAGAGCTTGCTTTGCTATTTGAGAACGGTGATCGTATAAACGTAAACAAATATGCAAACTATATCCCAGCCGCATGCCACGAGCAGGTAGACATCTTTTAATAGCTGTTCCTTTCATTCATCCACAAAAAAACGTAAGCAGCTCGGAAAAATCCGAACCGCTTACGTTTTTTTATGCCGCTAGCTTCTCAAAAAGCTATGGCCGCCGAAGTTGTTTTTATCGCGAATTAATATTTTCATTGGAAACGGAAGCTGCTGGCCCTCCACGTAACCATAGGATGGATTCATCACTTTAGGAGATTTGTCGATTAAATATTTATTTAAATGAGATTCGTCATGCCAAACGGCATTGATCCCATTATTCATATCTGTTCTAATATTGTCATCCAGAACACGAATAAGATTCGTATAGTGCTCCGTTCGGCCGCCGTTCAACCCACCCATATAGTAGTAGCTTCCTGCGCCCTCCGGAATATAGGCTAAGCTTTGTTGATTTTTCTCATAATCAAGCTCGTGGCGCGCTTTATTGTAGAAGCCTGGATGCTGGACCGCAACGATGCCCTCGTGAATTGGCAATATTTCTTCTCTTACGACATCAACGAATTGCATATTGGCATTAAAGAAAAATACAAAATCACATTCCTGCTGCAGCTGATGCACCACGTTTCTAAACATCGCATATCGCAGCAGCGTATTGCCCGGCCATCCAAGATTATCTTGAGGAATCTTCAAAATGTTCGATCTCTCTTCATCAACGATGTGCTCGGCATCTGTGAATACATAATAGTTTTTCTGGTAGCCCGGCAAGAAATAAGCTTCGGCGCTCCGATAGAAGTTTTCCCAGAAAATACTGTATTTCCCTGTGCATATATAAAGAATCCCGATTCGAGATCCGGCTACGCTCGCAATTTCCGCTTCACTCGGCATTTGAGTAGTCAGATAAGGCGATGCATTTGCGCTTTCTGGCTGTGCTTGCGAGAGGACAGCACCTTGATTCGTCATATAAGACTCTTGATGCGCATCCTCAAAACCTTTCGAATGCCCTTCTCTATACCCTTGCTCATAACCTGTGTGAAACGGTCCGCTTCTTTTTCTCCCTCTTGCACCGCTTCTCAACCCTTTTTTTAATGTTTTACCTCGCCGTTTCCCTTTTTTTACACCATATTTGTTTTTGCGGCTGCTTAATTTCCCGCCGGCGTTCAACGTTTTTTTGACGCTCGTTTTTTTGACGCTCGTTTTTTTAATAGCTGTACTTTTTTTTCGTTTCGTCAGCATGCTGCCGTCCTCCTAAACTTGGAATTATATATTATTAGCCTTAATGATCGGAGGAGCTACAATAGGGAAGCCTTCCGAATACTGGTTTTTGTCGGCCTGCGTTAAAGGACGAACATAACGCTGCTCCAGTCCCCATGCCTTATAGGCATATTTTGTCGTCATTCGGTGCAGCTTGCCCTGTATAATCTGGTACATTTCGCCGTCCTGCGTTTTTACTAAACTGCCCTCAGCGAAATTGGTGGTGAGCGCCGATAATGCAGCTATTCTCTGCTGCAAAACTGCAATCGAAATGTCCCCTCCTATCGGCCAGTTCCATAAATCAAGCTGCGGCAATCTTACTGCATTCACATGCATTAAATCTGAAGACCGTACAATATATCGATATCCATTTTCTACCCAATACACATTCGAATCAGTTCCTTTAACAACGATATGGCTAGGGTAAAAGTTTGTTCCTTTTCTCTTTTCATTAGGCGATGCCGAATTCATTACCGACTCCAGCCTACTGATCTGATCCCAGTCGCCCCATTTTTCACGAAAAAAAGCGTTGTTAAGCAAGGAAGCATCCAGAAACGAACGCATCGTCACACTGCCATAATGATGGATGAATGTATCCTCCGCAATAACTAGATCCAGACCAAGCAATTGTATCCGAAGATAAAAGTCTACATCCTCGCAGGTCCCAATGACATATCCCTCATCCATATACCCGACTCGCTGAAGCACCTCTCTGGATAAAAGCAAGCAAAAGCCCATTATGGCATTCGTTTTTCTCCATCGTACCGGGTTAATATGGTTGTAATTTTGGGCAAACTGCTGCATCTCTTTCATGTTTTTGTAGCTGACATCAATCTTTTGATCATTCGACAAATAATTGGTTACCGGACCAACAAGACCAATCGATGGGTTGCTGTTCAAGCACGACAATAAATTCGACAGCCAGTTTTTCGTCACGATCGTATCATTGTTAAGAATTAGAATCGACGTACCTTTTGCCATCATCAGGCCTTGATTGACGCCACCGGAAAAACCTAAGTTCTCTTGAAAAATTTTATAGCGCAATCGCCCTGCCTGCGACTTTAAATAGGCAGCCGTTCCATCCGTTGAGCCATTATCAATAATGATGATTTCGTAAGACTGCGGCGTATATTTATGAATGCTCTCTATGCAATTTCGTAAATAGTTCAACTGGTTATAGGTTGGAATAATAATGCTTGTGCCTTCAAAAGGCTGCTGATAGCTTGCTGCTCCACTCGCCCTGCCATCCCGATAACCAGCTGCATAGCTCGCTTGAAAGTTGGTTCGCTTTATTTTACGGACTGCTTTTATACGCCTGCGCGAATATCGCTTGCGCATCTGGGTTCACCTCCCACGATCTTGTTTAGCTATCATGATGGAAAGACGATTTGAAGCAGCTGGCTGAGCCGCTTCTCGTAGGTATGCTGCTCCAGCGTTTTTATAAATCCTCTTAATGCGATTTGATTCCTCTTTTGCTCGTCATGCAGGTAATATGCAATTTTATCAGCCAGCTCTTTTGGTGAAGAGTACGTTTCAAGCTCCGTTCCAGGTACATAAAAATCGCTTAAGTCCTGACGAACATCTGTAAGCTGAAAAGCTCCGGCAGCCGCAATTTCATACGTACGAGGGTTGATCGACAGGCCGGGAAGGTTGCGGCTATTTTTGTTATGCACCTTGTCGTCATGGGAACGATGAATATTGATGACAATCTTGGCGCCATTGTAATAGCTCGCTGCTTCTTCTGAGCTGATCCATGAAATGCGAATGCCCTTGCTTAGGCTTTTGTAACGCTTAAGCCTTTTCCAGAACAAACCGATAATTCTTGTATCGCGCTGTGCTAGTGCAGGAGCAATTCGATCTATTAATCTGACTCTGTTATGAAAGGCATTCCCAATAAAGCAAATATCGCTTTGATAATGAGCGGGTACATATTTGGGCTTATACACGGCTGGGTTAACTGCCAGCGGCAAATAATGAACCTGACAGCCGAGCTGCCGATAGATTGGAATAGCAGCCAACTCATGGGTAAATAGCCATTCATACTGCGGGGCAATGACCGTTGTAACATCGGTTACGTAGGGCTCATCGACGAGCCATATCGCTGTTTTAACGCCGATCGAACGAATGCCTTTGATTTGGTTGACTGGCACCTGAGTGCCATGCAGTACGAGCACTAAATCCGGTCTTCTCCTGCTTGCCAGATCAATAAGATTATCCGATGGAGATGCGATGATCAGCTCGCTGACCATACCTCTGAGAGCATCCGTAACCGCCTGATCCATATCTGGAAAAGGGCCTCTTAATCCCGCGCGAACATATAATACTCGCAGAGATCGAAGCACGCTTGCAGGCCGCGGTATTTTCTGAATTATCGCCTCACAGGTACCCACATGGTAACCATGCTTCCAGCCAGATTCGCGTCCCGCCCCCCACTCGTTTGCTGCTGAAATGTTTATTTTCCGTTTCTGCTTCAGAAGTATCTCACCTCTTTCTGTAACGAATACTCTTTATACATTTCTAATTAGTGCCTGCTCCAACAAATCTATGCTTCGATCCCATTCCCACTTCTTTACCGTCTCTCTCCCGCCAGCTCTTAGGTGTTCGCGCAGAGACTTGTCTGCTATCAAACTTTGTACTGCATTCGCTGCTGCCCTAATGTCATTTGGAATGACCAAACTATTATAATGATTGACCAGATATTCATCCGTCCCCGTTACATCAGCAACGACTGGAACGCCTCCGCAAGCCATCATCTCAAGTGGAGGATAAAGGAAACTTTCAACCCTGCTCATTTTGAGCAAAATATCACAGCTAGAGTAAATATGCTTCATCGTTTCATAGGATACACTCTCAAAGAAGCGGTCACAGCGCCAAGATGCAGCGGGACGCCCCGATGAGCTGACACACCAAACCTCACAGTTCAAATCCCGCACTGCCGCAAAAGCATCGCTCATTCCTTTGTAAGGAACGTTAATAGGGCCCTCCAGCAATACTCTAACCTTGCTGCTTTTTGGTGCAAGCGGCTCTGCCTCATACATAAGTGAGGTATCGAGTCCGTTAGGGATATAGATCGCTTGCTTATTAAACTTACGCTGCAGCCAGCGCTGCAGCCAGCCTGCCATCGTCAGAAACGTAAAATCATTCGTTTTGTACGTTTGATAGGCCAGCTTCGATTGCTCCGACGATGGCGAATAAAATCTGGATTCATCCGATTGAATGAAATAAAAGCGTTTCTTTGCTTCTATTCTTCTTGCAGCGCCGAGTGTAGCCCAAAAGGTCGCAATCACAATATCACGATCCGCAGGAGCGCGGGATTCTGTGACGATGGGCACCTCAACAGGATGCCAGCTAACCTGCGTATTTCCATCCATGGAAACTAATACGACATCATAACCGCGCTGCTTCAAGCGGTTGGCATGCTGAAGAATAACCGCTACGCCACCGGAAATGGAGCATCCTGGGATGACGTATGCAATTTTCGGCTTACAGACGCCGCCTACTACAGCAATCCAACGGCCGTCACGATAGCCGTCTTTCCATCCAGCTTTGTAGCCTTCTGACTGGCTGCTTATCGATCCTGCCCGCCAATCTTTCCTTCCATTTTTGACCAAGCGGCTATTTCTACCAATTCTCCTTTTTGGCTTCAGCATCATCTTAGGTCGGACCTTAAGATTTTTGAATTTCATAATCTTTTTTCCTCCCCTTATATCTGTAATGGCGGTATACTTGGTGACTCTATGCATTCAACCCTATCTCATAATATGTTTGATCCTTTTTACCGCCACGGCGTCTGTTACCATGAAGTTTCTTCTCTCCTAATCGTTGCAAAAAAATAGACTGGGACACAGGAAATGTCGCAGTCTAGCTAGCCTACTATTGTGTTTTCTCATCCGCTAGACGCAATCCCGCTTCCTGCAGCGAAGTGAACGTACCCGCGTCATGCCACCACCCTTTCAAAATGCTGTGCTTGAGTGCCCCCCTCGCCGCATAAAAGTTGTTTACATCGGTAATTTCAAGCTCCCCTCTCCCCGAAGGACGCAATGTCTTAATTACATTAAAAACATCAGCGTTGTACATATAAATACCCGTTACACAATAATTAGAGCCGGGATTCGAAGGCTTCTCCTCAATGGATACAATTCGCCCGCCTTCCATTCTCGGAACGCCAAATCTTTCTGGATCAGCTACTCTCTTAAGTAATACCTTTGCCTCTTCCGATGATGCTTCAAAAGAAACCATATATTCAGATAATGAATCCTCGAACAAATTGTCTCCTAGCAGAACGACAAATTTTTCATCCGCAGATACGAACCCAGCTGCCAAAGCTAATGCCTCAGCAACACCGCCAAACTGATCCTGCACTCTAAAAACGAGATTGACGCCCCATTCGTGGCCGCTCCCCAAGAAATCAACATACAAGCCTGCTGATTGTTTTCCTATAACGAGCAAAATATCTTTAATCCCTGCATCCGCCAGCTTTTTAATCGCATAATATATCATAGGATGCTTTCCGACTGGCAATAGATGCTTGTTCATAAATTTCGTTAGCGGATAAAGTCTCGTGCCTGACCCGCCAGCCAGTATAACGCCTTTCATCCAGAAGTCCACCTCCCCTCACTCTACTGAAACTCCTTTATAAGTATATGAATTTAAAAGATTTAAGAGTGGATGGATAACCACATGCGCTAAGATTTGGACGTTGTTGATCAAAAATCATAACGATAAAGGGGCTTGTACGGCTGCCTTTTTTAAGAAGGACAAGCTTCAAATCTATATTTTATTAATAAACTAGATTTAGAGAGACATTCAAAACTAGAGGTGATGCAATTGATTCGAAAAGCGATCATTCCTGCCGCAGGCTATGGAATTCGCAATTTACCCATAACCAAGGCTATTCCCAAAGAATTGTTTCCCATTGGAAACAGACCCGCAATCGACTATGTAGTTAAAGAAGCAATCGATGCAGGAATTACCGACATTTTAATTATATTATCTCGCAATAAGACAGAAATTATGAACTATTTTGACCGTTCGATGGAGCTGGAGGCTCATTTGCGTACGATTCACAAAGAAAGCATGCTGCCTATCATTGCTCCCGCCAAAGTCAATATTCAATATATTCGTCAATATGAAGCACTCGGTCTTGGTCATGCCGTTTCGCTTGGACAATCATTTGCTGCAAACGAGCCCTTTGCTGTTATGCTGCCGGATCAAATAAACCTTCATCAAAACTCTTTACTCCTACCATTGATTCGAAACTACGAGAAGCACAGAACCAATGTCATTGGACTGCAATCGGTTGACCCCAAGCTGTTGTCCCAATACGGCGTAGCGTCTGCTGTTCAAGTTCAGCGCCGAATTTACGAGGTCGCTTCCATAGTAGAGAAGCCGGCATATGATCCTCCGTCCCAGCTCGCGGTCATGGGCAGATATATTCTTGAACCTGGCATTTTCGAATTATTAAAAACAACGAAACCCGGAATAGGCGGAGAGATTCAATTAACCGATGCTTTAAATCAGATGGGCATGACACGCAAAGCGATCGGATATGTATACAAGGAACGCTGGTACGATACGAGCATCGAGCATGACTACTTGAAAATTCAACAGCGTGCATACCAGCTTCATAAAAAGCGGAAGCAATAAAGCAAAAAATAAGGATAGGCCGCTGCCATCCTTATTTTTGTTTGTTGCCCTGATTGACTATGCTTCGGTATTGCTTCGTCTGCGCAATCTTTTTGGCACGAAGCAATCGAATCGTTTTTTTCGTAACCTTCCATGTATGCATTTTTTGATTGGCTCTTCTAATTGCTGCAAAATGGCTGGGACTTGTGAAAGCCAGCTTATAGCCTTTTTTGATGCTGTCCTTCTGAAACCTCATATCCGTTCCCTTGCGAAGATGTTTGAAAGAAACGTCCGGATACAACTTTTTTTTGAACAGCATCGTCGCTCCTGCTACTCTATTTTTACTAGGCATCGTTGCAAGCATCAGCATTGAAGAATGCTTAAAGTACATATAAAACTTATTTTTCCCTATTAGATCCGCTTCCGTCTTTTCAAGTCGCATCATCGCCTCAGTCAAATAATTCGGAGCATAATAATCATCATCGTCGAATTTAGCTATAATCTCATATTTGGCTTTGCTAATGCCGTAATTTAAACATTTCCCAAGCGACCATTTGGCCGGCAGCTTGTATATCGATACATTTTCAAAGCTGCTGGCCTGTTTTTTGTAAAGTTCAATGTTCATGCCATCGTTATTGAGCAGCACGATCATTTCCTTCACCCTCCACTGCTGACGCTTGAAGTTAGTGAATAGATTTTGCATAAAGAGGGGCTTATTCGTTGCTATAACTATGGTTACACCTGATGTCATCCTCCCCTGACCGGAAAAATGCTCCTTATCCATGCCCGCTGCATCGTGCCTCCTTACTCGGTCATAAACAGCTAGTGATACTCTCATGATCCGCCGCCTCCGAGCGTGACGATTCTTGATTTGCCCGTAATCCCTTTGACTACATTTCGGGTGTCATATACAAACGGAGCATGCTCCAAAACAAGTTCCAGCGGCAAAGAAGCATGATCGGTAGCAATGATAACGCAATCTGTATTTGAAAGTGTTTCTGCGCTTAGCTCCAAGCTGACAAGCGTATGCTCACCTACTTGCAGCGATGGTACGTGTGGATCATGGTAAACTACATCTGTACCTTTTAGATGCAGAATTTGAATCAAACCAATAGCCGCTGATTCCCTGTAATCAGCTATATCTGGCTTATAGGCTACTCCATATATCATAATCCTCGTTTCCGAGAGCGGTTTAGGCGCCAAATAATGTACAAGCTGCTGTGTAATATATAGCGGCATTCCCTCATTTATTGTATTTGAAATTTGAATAAAATCAGAAGTAATGCCATGCTGCTTCAGCTTCCATGCTAAATAAGAGGGATCCACCGGAATACAGTGACCGCCAATTCCAGGCCCGGGATAAAACGTGTTGTATCCAAATGGCTTCGTACTGGCTGCCTCGATAATTTCCCAAACATTCAGATGGATTGCATCGCATATTAAGGCCATTTCATTAATGAAAGAAATGTTAATTAGTCGATAAGCATTTTCCAATATTTTTGTCATCTCCGCTGTATCCGTGGAGGAAACGGGATGCACACGAATAAAAATTTGATTGTATAATTCCTTCACTCGCTCCAAGCAGCCGGGCGTTACGCCGCTAATTACCTTTGGAATACTTTCCACATCAAAATGTTTATTTCCAGGATCTACCCGTTCAGGCGAGTAGGCAATATGATAGTCTATCCCTGCGTTAAGCCCGGATTGATTCAAAACAGGCAGGAGCACTTCTCTTGTAGTGCCCGGGTAAGTTGAGCTTTCTAATATGACTAGCTGCTGCCGCTTAAGTCTACTGCTGATTTGTTTGGCCGCTTGCGTCAAATAGCTCAAATCAGGCGTTCCATGCGCAGTTAAAGGCGTTGGCACACAAATAACGATCGCTTCAGCTGCATCCATTAGATGAAACTCATTTGAAACGGTAAAGCGGTCAGACAAATTCGCTTCTTGTATGTCCTGATCCTTTATTTCGTTTATATAGCTTTTTCCTAATTGAATCGACTCTACTTTTCTTCTATCCAAATCAATTCCAACAACGTTAAACCCCTTACGAACAAAAAGCAGAGCAAGTGGCAGACCCACATAACCAAGCCCCACAATAGCTACCGTTCTCGGCTTTTCAATCGCGTTATGATTATGCAAATCGCTCATATTCTAATCTCTCGCCTTCTCTCTAGTAATTTTTAATCAGCTTAGATAGTATATGAAACAACTTATTAATAGTTTGGACAGTTTGGATACAAAATGCAGCCACCTTGATTACAGCCCAATTTTGTACTTCCCTTGCATTCGCCTTATACCTTCCTTTCAAACGCCGCATATGCTATCGATAATCTGCAGCAAGCAAATGCTTCGAGAGGGGTAACGATATGGCTGGAAAATACCGCAAGCGCAGCAGACATTTTGACGTCATTATGATGTCTGACTTTAGATTGCCGGGTGGAACAACCTCATCCAACGTAGAAGAAATGAAAGCTCAAAAAAGAGCAGGCTTAACAACAGGGCTGATTCACATGTCCGGCCAGCCAAGAAGCAAGACCAGTACAATTAACCCCAAAATCAAGCGTATGGTCGATGGGCGGAGCATTCGAATGCTGAATACAACCGCCAGAGCTACCTGTGATACTCTAATTATTAGACATCCGCGAATTCTTCATGTAAGAAGAAGATATAAACCGAACGTATCGGCAAAGAGAATACACGTCATCGTCAATCAAACCCCAAGAAAGGATTATGGCAGATACGGCCGGTTAGTTTATAACATTAGTCGCTGCGAACAGCGGGTCAAACAATTTTTCAGAAAATCCAGCACATGGCATCCAATCGGCCCTCAAGTGAGAAAAACGCTTTTTAAGCACCATGCAGGTGATTTGAAGAACATTAAATTGGCTTCTGCAGATTGGGTAAACATCATTAATACGAGGGAATGGAGACGGAAAAACCGTCCTTCTCACAGAGGCGTGATCAAAATAGGCAGACACTCCAGAGATGCTTATGTGAAATGGCCTTCCAATCGAACGGATCTTCTAAAAATTTATCCCGCTTCATCAAAATATGAAATACACATTCTTGGCGGTGCCAGAACACCGCGTCGGATATTAGGAAAGCTGCCTCAAAACTGGCATGTGCTTGGATTTGGAAAACGCTCGCCAAAGTCTTTTTTGGCAGGGCTCGACGTCTTTGTTTACTATACACATCCCAATTGTGTCGAAGCGTTTGGCCGCGTTATTTTTGAGGCGATGGCTGCTGGCGTGCCGGTTATTCTTCCCCCAAGCTACAAGGAGCTTTTTGGTGAAGCCGCCATTTATGCTGAACCTTCCAATGTAACGAATGAAATCGATCGGTTGATGTCAAGCTCCGAACTTTACGAGAGGCAAGTGAGAAGAGCGATTCAATATGTTGAAGCAAACTTTGGTTACACGAAGCATCGTGCAAGATTAAATAAATAAGAATGCAAAAAAATGCACCTAGGCTAACGGGTGCATTTTTTCATTTCATTTGAGGGATATCCTCAATACGAACGACGACGTTTTTTGCGGATAGGCTTCCTTAGCTTGCGCCGAGCTCTTCTCTTCTTCACCATAATGTTTCGATGCTTTATCCGATCTGGTTCGTCCGCGTAATACGGAATCGGTTGATCCATCACATCCGTACTGAACGCTTCTGAATGAAAGTACCCATTTGAAAGCAAAAATGGATTTTCAACTTCAGAATTGTCATAGTAATGCATGCGAAACTTTGCTCTCGTTTGACCTGCAATCACTTCTCCGCTAGTGAAGTGACTATAGCTCCAGGTTGAGCTCGCCGCTGTATTTCGTTCTACTTCTATCCATTCATTTCTATATTCTTCGACTAGTTCTCCGTATAGCTGCCCCTTCTCATGCTCGATCCATGAGATCGCCAGCTCAAAATTATTGGATATTCGAATAGAGCGCAGTGGTTTATTACCAATGGAATACGTATGAGGGGCAGTTTTTGATATATCCCATCTCTCCATAAGGTTGCTGTGAGAGACCTGATAACCCGCATCACGCAAGGAAAAGACACCATCAAAGAGTGTGTGCGATTGATCCAGCCATCCTTGATCGATAAAATTATGGATCGTTGGATCATAATAACAATTATTTTCACTAAGCTTGAGCCAGCATTTCAGGAAGCTTTCCGTAACAAAATGACGTTTAAAGCTCATAAAGCTTGAATCATAGATCCCGTTTTTCCTAACATCCGTCAACCAGTCCAAATCCAGAAACTCTGGATCAATGACTTTTCCAATCAAAGTAATAGGATGCTGATTAAAACCGTCCGCAAGCTCTTCAAATGGCGAAATGACCCATGTATCCGCATCCAAGTAATGGATAGTTATCTCATTCGTATACTTTTTGTATATATAGTTCACCAATAAAGCCTTGCAAGCCCGCTGTGCTTCTTGAAGAGTGTACTGGAAAAAAAACTTTTTCATATTGGAATATGCATCCGTATCTTTCATGAGCACGACCTCATCAAAATAAGGACAGCCAACAGCGGCATTAGGCATAGTTTCCTCCATCACACCAATGATAACCTTGCCATTAGGCATATGTTTCTTAATGGATTTGGCCATCATTATCGCTTTGGCTGTGTGCTCTGCATGTATAACCGTACCAAAAATCATAATGCCTCTCCCAATCTAGCTATAACTAGTCTATTATCATTCATGGCAGTACGACCATCTCCTCTCCTGTCATATCCTATGATTGCCTTGTTTCATAGGAAACCCTAGTATCCGTCTAAATATAGGGTGAAGATTATCTGATAGTTTTACCCATTGCCATTCCAAAATAAAAACGGCTCAGAGATTGAAACCCTCCAGCCGTTTCTGTGTTTTCATTACGATTACCTGCCCTTTAGTCGTAAATCATGCGCCTATCTTTGATGCTTTTGCTCTTCATCTTATTTTCTATAGTCTGCGCTGGAAAAATTCGTTCGACCATCGCATTAAATTCTGCAATATAGCCTTGTATAGGATGCCCAAGCTTCACATCGTTCATATACGCATTCATCCGCCCAACAAAATCAGGATTAGCTGACACATATACATGTTCAATGCTCGGATTTAATTGCTTCACTTTATTCGCAATTTGTTCCTTAACTTGCGCCGTAAGCATATGGTTTCCTGTAGACAGGGTGCTCATGCGCCGGCTAATCTCCACGCCCTCTTTCCCCATATACCCACTATTTGTTCGGCTTAGCATTTTGGATTCAACCTTAGGCTGAATCTCATCTAATGAAACAGCTACGTATGCGTTATGGTCGGTTATCATCACGTATGACGATTTGACTACACCTAAATTTGTGATCTCCTTAGCCATTTTTTCATTCATTTGCATTCTATAATTTTTATGCGAGCCGATGACGTTATTGCTGTTTAGCCTGCGTCCATTTACTCGATTTTTCTCATTCATTTGGTCATCGGCGAATCGTTTATTTTTTAATAAATTTCCATTTGCATCATAACGGATACTGTTCGAGCGGATGTCTTTATTTCCAAGCTCACCGTGATTTTCCATGCAGCCTGCCAGCATTGTGCTTAGCAGCACACCTGCAGACAAAGCAACGATTTGTTTGCGCATTTAGCCATCCTCCAACTTGTTTTGTTTAGGCACCGGACCCTTCCTTAGCGTTCGCCTTTTCGGGACTCGCTATTCATTGCATTGACAAAGCAAAAGGGATGAAGTAAATTAGTATCAGATACTAGTACTTGGTACTAATTTTGAGAGGAAGTGTGCATTTATGGACAAAATAAAACCATCTGCCATTCAATCGAATGCCGTCATTACCGCGATAGGCACTTACGTTCCTGAACGGATTTTAACAAACACAGATATGGAGAAGCTTGTGGAGACGAGCGATGAATGGATCATGCAGCGAACCGGCATCAAGGAGCGTCATATCGCCTCAGACAGTCAGTTCACCAGCGATCTATGCTTTGAAGCTGTTCATAATATGATTGAACGCTACGGCGTAAGCGTGACTGATGTTGACTACATTATCGTGGCTACTTCTACCCCAGATGCCGTCTTCCCAAGCGTAGCTTCTCAGGTGCAATCGAACTTCAACATCAGCCATGCAGGTGCAGCTGATATTCAAGCAGCCTGTGCTGGTTTTGCCGCTGCCATTCAATTAGCGAATGGCTTGTTGTTATCTGGAGCACATCGCAAAATTTTAGTGCTTGGCGCAGAAACGTTATCCAAAATTACGGACTATACAGACCGTACGACCTGTATTTTGTTTGGCGACGGGGCTGGCGCAATTCTTATGGAAGCTTCGCATGACGGACATGGCGATATCGAAGCAGTATATACCAAAACAGATGGTGCCCGTGGTCATCTGCTTTATCGCAGCAGTTTAGCTTCCGCAATTGGTGAGCATGATATACAAACGAACGGTTTAATCGTGCAAAATGGCAGGGAAGTATATCGCTGGGCGGTTAGTCATGTAGCTGAAGGTGTTCAGCAGCTATTGGAGAAGAGCGGATATACACCGGCAGAAATCAATTGGTTTATTCCTCATAGCGCTAATATGCGAATTATAGAATCGCTTTGCGAAAGAACAGGCTTCTCACTTGAACAAACCTTATCGAGTATAAAACAATATGGCAACACATCCGCTGCATCCATTCCGCTTGCTCTAGACGAGGCTGTGAAGTCTGGCTTCGTTGAGCCTGGACATCTTTTACTCCTATACGGCTTTGGAGGCGGATTAACTCAAGCTGGCGTCGTTCTTCGCTGGTCCATCTAGAACATGCTAAACAGCCCTATACTCCATCGATTAGATTCCGCTTGGAACCGATGGTGTAGAGGGCTGTTTTTCTACAGCCATTTAGGGTTGACTCTCGTATGCTGCTTGGTGTCCATCTTCAAAACCCGTTGCAAACCCTGTGTTATAGCCATCATTAAAGGTTTGCCCAAGTCCAGCTCGTTCGGTTTCCTTATGGGCAAATCGTTTCCTCGGTACTTGTTTTCTACGTTGTAGTGTTTTTTTGCTTGTCGTATTTCTTCTTGCTGTCCGTTTGCGAGGGCTTCGTGCACTTTCACTTTTCCTTGTTTTGCTCTTATTGTTCAACAATCCCCTCTCCCCCTGACCAATGAACGCCATAGATAGGCAGCTCAGGCTGTAGCCATGGCTTCGTTGGATTACCCTTCCGTTTTACCCGTCTATGCCAAGCAAGGCTTGTTACCGATTCAGCAATCGTTTCCTGTAGTTCGGTAAGCGATCTTACATTGTCCCGGAGGAGCTTAACTGTTCCTTGTGAAGCATCAGACACATCAGCGATACTTTCTAATATACGGGCAAGCGCGCCTTGGCTTCTAGCAAGCGAGGCTAAAAAAGCCGCTCTTGCCTCACGTTCAGATCCCAAGATCTCCATCAGTTTTTGTCACCAAAGGTGAAGCCCTTGCCCAGTGGAGATAATGAATCACCATAGCTCTCTGACATTTCTTCCTCTTGCTGCAGCACAGCCTTCATAATAGACACGATCCCTTGATTAAGCTTCGCGATTCCATCGATCATCTCAATCACCTGATCATGCATTTGAATAGACTGGCCTAGCTGCGTTTGGTGCGAATTAAAGGTGTGGGTATGCACATGATTACATATCCAGCCTCGCATCTTCTCTGCCTCAGCCGCTTTGGCTTCCAGCATAATTGCTATATTCCATTGCATATTAGCCGTTGAGCTAAGCATTCGCATATAGGCTTGATCACGATCCATTGCAAGCTAGACCTCCTTATTTGCTCTCTATTCTTCCCCGTCTGCTTCCTTAAGCTCACGCACAACATAGGTAAGCTGAGCAGCAATCGTTTCTTGAAAATCTGCGATACTATTCAAATATGCAACGATATTCTGACCCACCGCTTGCGTATTTTCCAGAATGCCAGATAAACCTCCTAAATTCGGATGCTCGTCTGGAAGCGCCTGCACGATCTCGGATAAGCGAACCGTTACATGCCGTTCTGCTTCTAGCATTCGTGCCATTTGTACATTGCCGTGAGACATATGCTGCATAATTTCCGTAATTGTAGCTTGCATCGTACTTTCCCTCCTTGCTCCTACATCATATGCGTGCTCCGCAGCAGTGGATACTTCCCTTTTGTTACAATGCTTGACGAAGCGTAATCGGTGCGATCAAGGGCAAGCCGTCGGGAATCATACGAAACTCTGCTTCGGAAAGCTTCTCTTTATGTCCAGGCTGCAAGCCCCAGCCATCGGCAGCAAGCCTACTCATAATAATACGTTTCTTGCCATTCTCAAGATAAAAGCTGCTTCCGTTCTCACTTGTATAAATGCTGCCATTTTGGAGTTCGTTGCTATCACCGTAACATAGCGAGCCTTTACGTGAAATGACTACATCCACCTCGATAGGCTCACCGATCGGCCAACGACACAAGTCAAGCTGAGATACGCGTTTAACTGGCTGCTCCCATAATCCATGAATGGGCCGTCTAACGCTGTCCTCTATCCAATAGATTGTTTCTCCAAAACCTTTTACGACCATTTGCTGCGGATAAAATACCGACTCCCCAAGCTTCGGTCTAATGCCCGCTTCCCATTCAGGAAGCTTGGCTTGACGTTCAAAATCAGTTCCCTCTCGGTCCAAAAACTTCTCATCCAAGCCGCTCCATTTGTTCATAAAATAATGCTTGGATTCAAGCCCCTCGGACTCTTTAGCGCTGTACTCCGCCAGCTCCTTATCATTTCGTTCGGCATGAATGTAGGCGTCGCGCGCGTAAACCAATGAATATCCTTGCAATCTCACTCGCAAGCCATAATCTTCTGCTTCAAACGGCGACTCTTGGCAGCCTTCATCGAGAAAGCCCACTTTCTCCAGCAGCTCGCGCCGAAAGAGCAGGCATCTGCTAGCTAATCGCTCTGTTTGATGCCATTTTGATGAATCACTAGCATTATTTAATCTCGCAAGTTCATGCATATCTTCCAAATCAACATAATGAAATTCCATCTTTTGTTTGCCAGTCAGTCCGATAGAGACAGGGCCTACCATTCCGATGCCAGCATCACTATTCAAGCATATTAATAGATTGTCGAGCCAATTTTCAGTCGGTCGCATCCCATTGTTTAGCAGCAAAATAGTCGTCCCTTTCGCCATCATGAAACCTTTATTTGCAGCACCTGTGAAGCCTGCCGATTTTGCTAAAATACGATACCTCACTTGGCCGTCTAGTTGTCTTAAATAATGCTCGGTGCCATCTGAAGATCCATTATCTATAACGATGATTTCATAAGGCAAATCGGTATGATCCATAATGCCTTCGACACATGCTTTTACCGATTCAACCTCATTATGACTGGGAATGATTATGCTAGTTCCTTCGAAATAAGAATCATAGCTTTCAATGCCGGCTTTCAATCCTTCCTCATAGCCTTCATTCATACCCAGCCTATATCTCTCTACTCTTTTTTTCGCTGTATTGCGCAAGCTAACATTGTTTTTGAGACGTCGGACCGGTCTTTTTTTGCGTCTCATCGATAACCTCTCCAATCCGTCATTTGATCTTTTTTACATCAACATCATATAGTATGTTTTGTAGAGAAATCTGCAACGGCAAGTGTACTGCTTATCAAGGAATGTGTATAAAATGCTGCGACAACAAAATGCTAGAGTTGTCTTATAATTGTGTATAAAAAGAGACTGCCTTCGGTATTTTGCACCTACAGGCAATCTCCTTTTTAATACGTCTTATCCTTTACCGATAGAAATCCAGTTGAGATGGCCAACTGGCTCTTGACTGATGCGTGTACGAATGATGAGAACAACTGCATGATCCACAGCTTTCGAATGAACTACAGCGTAGCAGGCCGGGTTGTCAGTCGTTACGGTTAGCACGTAATAATTATCCACATAAGGCTCATCAAATGGAATGATAAGCTCTACTTGTTCTGCTTGCACAGCAAAGCTGTAAGGCGCAAGCCCAAATTGCTGCTTTACAATGCCTTGGCTCGCGTTAGTAATTACAGGTGCAAATCGCAGTGCTGAAAGACCAATGGATTGCTCTTGAATATGCCTTCCAGTAATTGAGCCATCTGCAACCTGCTCTACTTGAGTTGCAGCTGAACCCTCTACATTATTGCTCAGCAATAATCCAGGTGCCAACAAATCTGCAGTAATGCTTCCCGGAACAATTTGTTCCGTTCCTACGCTGCCAATTCCCAGCTTCGTCGTTGTCACGCTTCCGTCCGTCAGCTGTTCCGCACCTACGCTGCCAATTCCCAGCTTCGTCGTTGTCACGCTTCCGTCCGTCAGCTGTTCCGTTCCTACGCTGCCAATTCCCAGCTTCGTCGTTGTCACGCTTCCGTCCGTCAGCTGTTCCGCACCTACGCTGCCAATTCCCAGCTTCGTCGTTGTCACGCTTCCGTCCGTCAGCTGTTCCGCACCTACGCTGCCAAATGCCAGCTTCGTTGTCGTCACGCTTCCGTCCGTCAGCTGCTCCGTTCCTACGCTGCCAAACGCCAGCTTCGTTGTCGTCACGCTTCCGTCCGTCAGCTGCTCCGTTCCTACGCTTCCATACGCAAGCTTCGTCGTTGTCACGCTTCCGTCCGTCAGCTGTTCCGTTCCTACGCTGCCAATTCCCAGCTTCGTCGTTGTCACGCTTCCGTCCGTCAGCTGCTCCGTTCCTACGCTGCCAATTCCCAGCTTCGTCGTTGTCACGCTTCCGTCCGTCAGCTGTTCCGCACCTACGCTGCCAATTCCTAGCTTCGTCGTTGTCACGCTTCCGTCCATTAAGTGCTCTGAACCTATGCTATCATACGCCAGTTTCGATGAAGTTACGCTTCCGCCCATCAGCTGTTCTGAATCTACACTGCCATAAGCCAGCTTCGATGTAGTCACACTTCCGTCTGCCAACTGTTCTGAACTTACGCTTCCATGCGTAAGCTTCGCTGATGTCACACTTCTATCCGTCAGTTGTTCTGAACCTACGCTTCCATACGCAAGCTTTGTTGATGTCACACTTCTATCCGTCAGTTGTTCTGAACCTATACTTCCATTCGCCAGCTTTGCGGATGTCACGCTTCCGTCCATCAGCTGTTCCATACCTACGCTGTCAAATGCTAGCTTGGTCGTCGTCACGCTTCTGTCTATCATGTGCTCTGAACCTACACTGTCATATGCCAATTTTGATGATGTTACACTTCCGCCCATCAGCTGTTCTGAATCTACGCTTCCATACGCAAGCTTCGCAGTCGTCACACTTCCGTCCGTCAGCTGTTCCGAATTTACACTGCCAAATGCCAGCTTCGTTGATGTCACACTTCCGTCCATCAGCTGATTCGAACCTATGCTGCCTAGCGCCAGTTTCTCTGTTGTCACACTTCCGTCAGTCAGCTGTTCTGATCCAACACTTCCATTCGTAAGCTTCGCTGATGTCACACTTCTATCCGTCAGTTGTTCTGAACCAACGCTTCCATACGCAAGTTTTGCTGATGTCACACTTCTATCCATCAGTTGTTCTAAACCAATACTTCCATACGACAGCTTCGATGTTGTCACACTGCCATCTGCTAGCTGCTCCGAACCTATGCTTTCATACGCCAGCTTCGATGTCGTCACACTGCCGTCCGTCAGCTGTTCCGAATTTACACTGCCAAATGCCAGCTTCGTTGATGTCACGCTTCCGTCCATCAGCTGATTCGAACCTACGCTGCCATACGCCAGTTTCTCTGTTGTCACACTTCCGTCAGTCAGCTGTTCTGATCCAACGCTTCCAAACGCTAGTTTCCATGCAGTCACGCTTCCATCCATTAACTGATCCGAACCTATGCTCTCTAACGCGATCTTTGTTGTAGTTACACTTCCATCTGACAACTGATCTGTACCTACGCTGCCTAGCTCAAGCTTCGATGTCGTCACACTGCCATCCGACAACTGAGCCGTACCCACGCTGCCAAGCACCAACTTCGTCGTTGTCACACTGCCATTCGACAACTGATCCGAGCCTACACTGCCTAGTACCAGCTTCGATTTTGTTACACTGCCGTCCGCCAATTGATCCGTACCCACGCTGCCAAGTACCAACTTCGTCGTCGTCACACTGCCATTCGACAACTGATCCGAGCCTACACTGCCTAGTACCAACTTCGATTTTGTTACACTGCCATCCGACAACTGGTCCGTACCTACACTGCGAAGCTCCAGCTTCGATTTCGTCACACTGCCATCCGACAACTGATCCGTACCTACACTGCCTAGTACCAACTTAGCCGTCGTCACACTGCCATCCGATAACTGATCAGGGCCTACACTGCCAGGTACCAGCTTCGATGTCGTCACACTGCCATCCGACAACTGCTCCGTACTCACGCTGCCAGGTACCAGCTTCGATGTCGTCACACTGCTATCCATCAACTGATCCGTACCCACGCTGCCACGTACCAACTTATTCGTCGTCACACTGCCATCCGACAACTGCTCCGAGCCTACACTGCCAAGTACCAGCTTCGATTTTGTAACACTACCGTCTGCCAACTGCTCCGTACCTACACTGAGAAGCTCTAGCTTCGATGTCGTTACACTGCCATCCTTCAACTGATCCGTACCCACGCTGCCAAGTACCAGCTTCGATGTCGACACGCTGCGATCCGACAACTGCTCCGTACCTACACTGCGCAGCTCCAGCTTCGATTTTGTCACACAACCATCTGACAACTGCGCCGAGCCTATGCTGCCTAGCTCCAGCTTCGACGACGTTACACTTCCGTCCGCCAACTGCTCCGTACCCACACTGCCAAGTTCCAGCTTCGATGTCGTCACACTGCCGTCCGACAACTGCTTCGTGCCTACGCTGCCTAGTACTAATTTCGCCGTCGTCACACTTTCATTCGCCAGCTGCTCCGAACCTACACTGCCTAGTACCAGCTTCGATGTCGTTACGCTTCCGTCCGACAACTGATCCTTTCCTACGCTACCTAGCTTCAGCTTCGACGTCGTCACGCTTCCGTCTGCCAGCTGCTCCGTCCCCACACTGTCGACTGACAACAACTTACTGTCGATAGAGCCTTCCTTAAGCTTTCTGCCCAAAATACTATTGTCAGCAATTCGATCAAACACAAGCACATCATTAGCCAAATGAGCTAGTGTAATCGTGCCCTTGCGAACGTGATAGCCTTGAATCGAATCGGATTTCAAATGTTTGCCGGCAAGTGATTCGAGCTGTACATGCTCGCTTGAGACGGCATCTTGAGCCAGCTTTGCACTCGTCACCGACTCATCCTGCAATGCATGTTCGTTTACACTATTTATTGTTAAATGCGTTGCATTTACCGACTCTGGCTTAAGCTGCTTCGCGCCGATCGACAATTCCGCTATTTTACCCGACGTAATGGCTCCTGGTGCGATATGATCCGTACCTACAGCACCTTTGCTTATGACATCAGCACCTACGGAATCGTTTTGCAATTGCGCTGGTCCAATACTGTTTGCTGTCAGCTTTTCAATCGTAATCGAATCATCCGCCAAATGCGCGGCATGAACCGACCCTTCTCCCAAATGGATTCCAAGCACGGATGCATTTCCCAAATGACGGCTAAGCACCGCTTCATTTGCTATCTGCTTTGATTGCACAGCGCCGTAAGCTAGTTTAGCAGATGTAATGACACCATCTTGAAGGTGGTCATTTCCGATCGATTGATCAGCCAAATGTTCAGCTCCAATTGCACTAGCTTCAATATGGGTCGAGCGAATCGATTCTGCTTGTATGTGGTGGGAAGCAATCAAATTGGCTCCGAGATGCCCTGGCATAATAGCTTGAGACGCAATCTTGACACTCGATACGCTTCCGTCTGCGAGCTTGCCAGTCGAGACGCTTAAATCAGCCAGCTTATCCGTCGTAACCGATTCAGGAGAAAGCTTTAATGAATTTACAGTATGATCTGCCAAATGATGCGAAAAAACTGCACCTGAAGCAATAGCTTGATCCGTGACAGCGCCTTTCGTTAGCTTGCTGCTCGTAACTGAACCGTCTTGCAGCTTTTTGTTATCTACAGCATCCTTTGCGAGATGGCGTCCTTCAATGATCTCCGATTTTAAATGCATGCCGTTCACTGCTTCAGAAGAAATCGCTTCACCCGTTACGGCACCCTTAGTAAAATGATACGACCTTAACACTTCAGGAGCCAGCTTCTGAAACGTTACCGATTCATCCTGAAGATGCCGGGATTCAATAGCAAAGTTTGCTATGACTTTACTATCAACAGCACCATCAACCAGCTTACTTCGCGTTATTGAAGCATCCGCTAATTGAGTAGTACCAACAGCCTCCATACCAATATGGTCAACACGAATGGATAATGGCGCGATTTTATCTTCATTAACAATGCCGCTTTGCAAATGATCCCGTTTAATTGCATTTGCTGCAATATGCTTCATGTTTACTGCATCTGTTGTCAGATGCGCCTGCAATATTTGCCCATCAGCAATTTTGTCGGATGTAATGCTTCCAGAGCCCAAATGACGGCTGTGAACGGAGTCATTCGCGAGCTTCTGAGCATTAACGGATTGATCAGAAAGCTTGGAAATGGTTATCGAATGATCAACAATTTTAATGGTGGATACCGATTGATCCGCAAGCTTCCTAGAGTTAATGGACTGATCCGCGATGTGCTCACTTGTTATTTGCCCTGTTCCAATGTGGGAGCTTAGAACGGCCGCTGCTTGCAGATGAGATGAAGATACCGATTCGTCCGCTAATTGTTCTGCTTTTACCGCTCTTGGCTGCAATTCCCTTGTTCCGACTGCTCCTTCTGCTAGATGTTCCGCGGCTATGTCTCCGAGTGCCAAATGCTTTCCCTGAATAATACCAACTGCGACATGCTCAGATAGCAGCAATCCAGGCTTCAAATGCTCCGCTTCAATCGCTTCTGCGGCTATCTTCTCACTCGTAACTGCTGAGTCACGAAGCTTGGAGTGTGTCACTGCTCCTTCAGAAAGCTTTGAGTTGTCAATGGCTTCATTAGCCAAATTTTCCGGTCGGATCGTTCCGCTTTTAATTTTCTCGCCAGTAATGGCTTGATCGGCAAGCAGGTCTGTTGTAATGAGCAATGACTTCAAATGCCTGGATTCGATTGACCCATCTGCAATTTTGTCCATGCTGATCGTACGATCCGCAAGCTTCTCTGATGAGATGCTGCCATCTTGAAGCTTATTGCCAGAAATCGAATAATCCAAAATTTTGTTTCCAGTAATCGAGTGGTTTACCAAATGCTCGCCCATAATCGATTCATTCGCAATTTTAGCGGATTTAATTGTGCCGTCAGCTAAATGTATGGTCTGAATGGAATAATCGGCAATCATACTTGCCTGCACGCTGCCTGCTGCCAGCTTGCTGCTATCGATCGACCCAGGTGCAATTTTCTCTGATGTAACCGAAAAGTCTACCAAATCATCCGTGTATATAAATGCTGGAGGACCTTCCGGTGCCAATTTCTCATCAAGTTTCTCAAACTTTTCTTCCAAGCTTAACTGAGCAATCTGCTGGGCAAGCTCTTCGACAGCGAGCTGCTCTTGCTCTTCAATCTGGTGCAGCTGTTCCATCGTATCCAAATGCTCTAATTGCTCCTGCTGCTCTTCTCCTTGCGATTGTTCCAATTGTTCCGATTGTTCATTTAGTTCCAGCTGCTCCCCAAGCTCCAACAGCCTTGCTTGCTCCTGCTGCTCTTCTTGCGATTGTTCCGATTGTTCCAGCTGTTCCCCTTGCTCCAACAGTTCTACTTGCCCCACTTGTTCCTGCTGCTCTTCTAGTTCCAGCTGTTCTGCTTGCTCCTCTAATTCCACTTGAATAAGCTGTTCTAACTGTTCAATCTCCTCAGAGTCCTCCACCGTGACAACTGCCAAATCCATCTGCTCTGATGGATTCTCAAGGATGAGAGCGAGTGCGTTAATGCTCGCTTTCTCCTTCTCTTCTTCCTCTTTTTTAATCAATGTTTTAGCTGCATGTGCTTGTGCAACAGCGGCCTTCTTCCTGTTCAAATCATCTAGCCACTTTAACTCGGAAGCATTCGGATTATCAACATAAAAAAGCGGCTTTCGCCCCTTCGGGCTTTTCCCTTTTCTGTTTTTTGTCATAGTCCTCTCCTTCTTCCACCTGAAATGTCATAGGTAATATATGCAGGTACCCATGGGCTCGCTACAAGGAGTACAGACAAATGTACATATGCGGCTTTTAACAAACAAAAAACCGCGGGAGCATGCTGCTCTCCGCGGTTTCTGTTTCAACTGTTTTAACTATTTCGATCTGGACAATAAGTATAAGAAGTAAGGTGCTCCAATAACAGCAACAACAATGCCTGTTGGAATTTCGTTTGGCTGGAATGCCCATCTGGCAAGTGTATCCGCCACAATAACGAGCAGCGCGCCTACAAATGCTGAAGCTGGCAATAATACTTGATGCTGTGGACCGACAAGTCTTCTTGCCAAGTGAGGAGCTATGAGTCCGACAAATCCGATGCCCCCGCCGACAGCAACGCAAGAACCAGCTAGGCCTACCGCTGCAGCAAGCAGCAATGCCCGCTCCTTGTTCACTTGAGCTCCAAGTCCAACTGCCAATTGATCGCCTAAATTTAATGTATTCAATGCTTTCGCCTTATATTGCACGATTGGAAAAATAACGATTAACCATGGGAGCAGTGCAAGTACATACTTCCAGTTCGTTCCCCAAATGCTCCCGGCCATCCATACTGCAAAAAACTGATATTTCTCAGGGGTTAGACGCAAAATCAGAAGCTGCATTGCTGCGCTAATACCCGCCGCTACAGCGATACCTACCAATATCATCCGAGTTGGCAATAACCCTCGATGTCTCTTATACGAAAGTACAAAAATGAGCAATGCGGTAAACGATGCTCCGATTAATGCAAGAAACGGCATCAAAAAAATAGAGCCCTTTTCCGTCGTCGGATAAAAAGAAATAAACAAGATAACTGCAAGCCCTGCGCCCGCGTTTATACCCAGCAGCCCTGGATCAGAAAGCGGGTTGCGCGATAATCCTTGTATAATACAGCCCGATACTGCAAAACCTGCACCAATTAATATAGAGATGACAATCCGCGGCAAGCGGAAATCAAATAAAATTAGCTCCTGCTTAGCCGTTCCCGATCCAATTAACGTTTTGAATACGTCAAGCGGCGCTAAGCGAATAAATCCTGTGTTCATACTGATGATAACGGATAAAACAATAAGTACGCTAAGCACAGTCATTACAAGGACTGCGCGTTTTCTTCTACGCTGTTCGGTTTCGGTAATAAAGTAAGTATTCATGCTTATTCTCCCTTCATTCTTGTTACAAGATAGAGGAAGAACGGAACGCCGATAACCGCGATTATAATACCGATAGCCACTTCCTGAGGCGGATTAATCAATCGCCCGCCAATATCAGCCAGCACCATAAGTAAACTTCCCAAAACCGCCGAGCATGGAATGATCCATCTATAGTCGACACCAACAAGGAATCGTGAGATATGTGGAATAATCAAGCCTACAAAACCGATAGAGCCTACCGCTGAAACTGCGGTACCTGCCAGCAATAAGACAATAATGACGCCTGCTGCTTTAACTAGACCAGTTCGTTGTCCAAGACCTGCAGCAACATCATCGCCTAAGCTTAACAATGTAATGGAGCGCGATAACACAATGGCGCCAAGCAGTCCGCCAACTACCCATGGCCATACAATTTGAATTTGCAGCCATTTCGTTCCGGCTACCCCGCCAGCATACCAAAAAGCCAAATCCTGACCAATTTTATAATAAATCGCTATGCCTTCTGTTATAGCTAGCAGCAATGCCCCTACAGCCGCACCAGCCAGTGTAAGCCGCACAGGTGTTAGGCCGCCTTTTGCTAATGAACCGATTCCGTATACGAGTCCCATTGCAACTGCTGCACCCGCAAAACACACAAACATAAGTCCAAGATAAGATATCGAAGGGAAAAAAGCGAAGCAAAGCGCCAACATAAAACCTGCTCCTGCGTTAATTCCAAGCAAGCTCGAGTCTGCTAATGGGTTTCTAGTCATGCCTTGCATAACAGAACCTGCGACAGCGAAAGCTGCTCCCACCAAAGCAGCGGCTAACGCACGCGGCATACGAAGCTCTTTAATAATTTGATGCTGAATGTTTTCCTCATTGAAGTGAAATACACCATCCCACACCGTTGAGAGACTGATATCTGCTGCACCGACGGAGATAGATAATGCGAGCGATAATAAGAGTGCTGCAAACCCGCCAAATAAAATAATCGTAGCCACTAGCGGCCGTGTGCGCAGCTTTGTGCCTGCCAGCGCTTTCTTGCTTGATAGAGAAGACATTTGAATACTACCCTTCTGTATGTATACTTTGGTTGATAAAAAATGCTTCATAAAGGAAGTCTGTTTCCAGACATAAAAAAAAACCCACTCAACTGATAACGATTCTCGTTTTCAATATAGCAGATTTTTCATATGTTTTCAATGCAATAATTTAGATATATCGTGCTGCCTTCATGCGGCTTCTTATCAAGTAGAAAGTCTTCCTCTCATAGCAATAGTCGTAAAGCGGTTAGGAGAGAATCTGCTGATCGACGGTTCTCCCTGTTTTTCTTCCAATAGATCAGCAACAATATGAGCTGTGATTGGACTTAGCAAAATACCGTTGCGATAATGACCTGCGGCCATAATAACGGCTGGCATTCCCTCTACTTGCCCAAGCATTGGCATTCCATCTCGCGTTGCGGGACGCAAGCCTGCCCACCGATGCGCGGTTTCTTTGCCTTTAAGAAATGGAAAAAGCTGATTGCTGCTGCGAATTAAGCGGCCGATGCCTCGTTCTGTCACACTCGTCTCAAAGCCCGCAACATCTTCAGAAGCACCGCATACGAGCCGAGCATTTCTTTTTCCGACCCAATAGGCTTGACTGGAGAAGATCATATGGCGAACTTCAGTTTCTTGATGCTCGTAAGAACAGATTTGGCCCCGAATGGGATGGATCGGAACAGAAAGTCCGAACCATCGTTCATATTCGCCCGACCAAGCGCCCGCGCAGACGACTAGCCGATCAGCATGAACCTTCTTGATCATCGTTTCTGCTCGGACAGACGCTCCCCCGCTCTGTTGAACTGCAACCTCTTCAATTTTACCCGCATGGGATAGGATGACGACACCTAACCTCCGGCAAGCTTCTTCAAGCGCTGCAACAAGTTTTGGCGCGTACACATGGCTCTCTCTTGGCGTAAATACGCCAGCAATTGCCGAATGAGCAAGCTTCGGCTCCAGCTTCCTAAGCTGAGCTGCATCAATAAGCTGAGCTTCGGCTCCCCATTCATTTTGCCACTGCAATCTGGATTGTATGGGTAAGACGTCTGCTTCATGCATAAAAACGTTAATGCTGCCGCTCTGCACCCAATCCGTCGACATGCCTGATTGTTCCTCGATCGCTTTAATCCACGCCGGGTAGCTGCGGTGACTGCTTAGGCACAGCTGAAAAAATTGATCGGGCTGCTCCGTATTTTCTGAAAATGGAGCAAGCATGCCTGCCGCAGCGCCGGATGCTTGCCCTCCGAGTGCGCTTGGCTCAATGAGTGTTACGTTAATGCCTCTACGCGCCGACTCGAAGGCACAAGACAAACCAATAATGCCGCCTCCAAGTATAATTACCGATTGGGGCATTATTGTTCCCCTCCTGCGCTAACTCCTGTTTCAAATAATGAACCTGCCCAATCACTGCTTGCAGATGCATAACGTTTTTTCGGTATGCGGCCAGCCAGCCATGCCAGCCGCCCTGCTTCAATCGCTAATCGAAATGCGCGAGCCATCATAATTGGATCCTGTGCCTTAGCGATAGGCGTA
Source organism: Paenibacillus sp. 01T47 (assembly GCF_056398245.1). Classification (NCBI taxonomy): domain Bacteria; kingdom Bacillati; phylum Bacillota; class Bacilli; order Caryophanales; family Paenibacillaceae; genus Paenibacillus; species Paenibacillus sp. 01T47. Next base: position 65,271 of record NZ_JBFTPA010000012.1, on the reverse strand, counting down.
TTAGCCAAAATGCCGTCCGCGCCCAGCTCCATCGCTTCCGCAGCATCCTTCGCCGATCCAATACCCGCATCAATGATGACTGGAACCCTCGACTGCTCCGCAATAAGTCCGAGGTTATAGGGATTGAGCAATCCGAGCCCGGATCCAATTGGCGATCCTCCAGGCATGATTGCTGAAGCTCCTGCTTCCTCTAATTTCCGGCATAGGATTGGGTCATCGGATGTATAAGGAAGAACGATAAAACCCTCGTTCGCAAGCTGCTCCGTAGCACGCAGCGTTTCTATAGGGTCAGGCAGAAGTGTTCGATGGTCTCCGCTGATTTCAACCTTAATCCAGTTGCCAAGCCCAGCTTCTCTAGCCAGACGCGCGATTCGAACAGCCTCCTCCGCTGTTCTTGCACCAGATGTATTCGGCAAATATTGCATTTGTCTATCTTCAAAGTGTTGAAGTACCGAATCATCCTCCACACTCTCTAGATTAACCCTTCTAACCGCGAACGTAATAACCTCCGAGCCCGACGCTTCAAGCGCTTGTTGCAGAACAGCAGGACTTGGAAATCGCCCCGTACCGAACAAAAAACGCGACCGCAGCGCATGTCCTCCAATAAGAAGGGTATCTTCATGATCCCAATTTCCCAAAATGTTCAGCCCCCTCCAACAAAATGTACAAGTTCTATAGAGCTTCCGCCAAGTAATTCAGTTTCAGCCCACCTTGCACGTTGTACGATCATACCGTTAAGCTCAATAACGAGCTTTTTATGTTGTTGTCCCAGCTGGACGACCAGTTCCTCCACTGTTTTAGCGCTGGTCTGCTCCTCGCGGCCATTAATCTTCACTATCTTAAAGGGAGGAACATATTCAGAACGGTGGGCATCGATTTTCTTTAAGAAAGCCTGACAAACACTAGCCGGGTCATTATGGCCAACAATGGCTGAAACTGCGCATATTCGTGTCGCTCCCGACGCTAGTACGACATCAACATTTTCAAGTGTGATACCTCCAATAGCCACGAACGGTATCGATATATGATGCGCTGCTTCCCTGACATAACTCGTAGTAACAGCCGTACGGCCCGGCTTTGTTTCGGTAGGATACACTGGCCCAACGCCGATATAATCGGCTCCCTCCTGTTCAGCAGCTAGTGCTTGCTGCAGGTTATGCGTGGATATGCCAATTATGCGGTCAGTACCAAGCCATTCTCTTGCTTTGGCAATTGGCATATCATCCTGACCTAAATGAACACCGTCAGCATCCGTCTCAAGAACAAGATCAGGATAATCATTAATGATAAGAGGCACTTTATATTTTCGCGTTAGTATTCGAAGGGCTTTGGCCTCTTCAAGCACCTCTTCCCTCGTCCCCGTTTTGTTGCGAAGCTGAACCATTTGAGCTCCGCCAATCAGCGCCTGCTCCATCACTTCAACGACTGATCTGCCAGGGTGATTAGATTTTGCTGTAATGGCGTAGAGCTTGAAGTTCCGCCAGCCTTGTCTACTCATTCTCAAACACAACCTTTCATCAAACAAATCATTTGTTTCCATTTCATAAAAACGTTTTAACGAGATTAATTGCATTCTCCGCATCCGCTGTGCCTTGCACAAGCACCCGTCCATCTGGGAAGAGAATCAGCTGCTCTCCGCTTGAGATCATCGCTTTCACTAAATACCGATTCACGGTGAGCGTGCAGCCAAGCGCTCTCAAAGTTTGCTCTACCTCTTTTAAATCAAACGGCTTGCCTAACGTCACCTGAACCGTATCCCTACCGCATAATACGGTAGAGCTTATTTGAGTGTCTTCCGCTCTATCAGCTTCAAAACAACGCTTGTCGTCAGTTGCTCCATCAGGCGTTTGACCACAGAATGGACACTCGGTACTGAATGCCGGCAGCTCCGATTCCCGCATTCGAAATGACCATAGATCAATGCTCAACCACGTTTTACGCAGCGCCGAATCATTGCCAGTGAGCCATTTTATCGCCTCAGCTGCTTGCATTGATGCGATCCATTCAACCGCTGGAGCGAGTACGCCTACCGTATCGCAAGTATCCGCCTCCTGCTCCATATCATCTGCTCCGATTAAACAGCGTAAGCAAGAAGTCTCTCCAGGAATTAATGTTGCCTGCATGCCCTGCGCCCCGGCCACCCCGCCATAAACAAATGGGATTCGCTGTCTAAAGCATTGGTCGCTGACCAGCAGCCTTGTCGCTGCATTATCCGTCCCATCAAGGACGAGATGGACTCCTCCGGCGAGAAATCCGATGTTCTGTGCATTCACATCCGCTACTGTCGCCATAATGTTTACACTGCTGTTAATTTGGCGAAGCCGATTGGCAGCGGCCACTGCTTTGGGCATCACAGCCAGCGCGTCCGCCTCGTCAAAAAGCATTTGGCGCTGCAAGTTGCTCGGCTCAACAAAATCCCTGTCTACCAGCCTAACTTCCCCGACACCGGCTCTTACCATATGCTGCGCAAGTGAAGCGCCTAATGCGCCAACACCGACGATAAGCACCGAGGCATCGGCCAGCTTCCGCTGGCCTGCCTCTCCAATGAAAGCAAATCTCGTTTGCCTCGAATAACGATCTGCAAAAGCATCAAGAACAGAATCAACCATAAATCTTGCTCCCTGCCGCCTTGAATGCATCTGATTTTTCCTTCATTCCCGCTTCAATGGCTTCCGTTGTTTCCATATCGTTTTGCGCGGCATACTCTCTTATATCTTGGGTGATTCGCATGCTGCAAAACTTCGGCCCGCACATGGAGCAGAAATGAGCGGATTTCGCAGCATCAGCCGGAAGCGTCTCATCGTGGTAAGCCATCGCACGCTCTGGATCAAGCGATAGATGGAATTGATCACGCCAACGAAACTCGAATCGCGCTTTGGACAATGCATCATCACGCAGCTTAGCTCCCCGGTGCCCTTTCGCCAAGTCAGCCGCATGCGCTGCAATTTTGTACGTAATAACGCCTTCCTTCACATCCTCCTTATTCGGAAGGCCAAGGTGCTCCTTCGGTGTTACATAACAAAGCATCGCCGTGCCGAACCATCCAATCATTGCAGCACCAATTGCCGAAGTAATATGATCATAACCTGGCGCGATATCGGTCGTTAGCGGTCCTAATGTATAGAAAGGCGCTTCATCGCACACCTCTAGCTGACGGTCCATATTTTCTTTGATCAAATGCATAGGCACATGGCCAGGGCCTTCAATCATCACTTGTACATCATGCTTCCATGCGATCTTCGTTAGCTCACCAAGCGTATCCAGCTCAGCAAACTGAGCAGCGTCATTGGCATCTGCTATAGAACCGGGTCTCAGGCCGTCACCGAGCGAGAATGATACGTCGTATGCTTTCATAATTTCACAAATGTCTTCAAAATGCGTATATAGGAAATTCTCCTTATGGTGTGCCAGGCACCAAGCTGCCATAATTGATCCGCCTCGCGAGACAATACCCGTAACGCGCTTTGCCGTAAGTGGTATGTAGCGCAGCAGTACACCTGCATGAATCGTAAAATAGTCGACACCCTGCTCGGCTTGTTCAATAAGCGTATCGCGGAATACTTCCCAGCAAAGGTCTTCAGCTTTGCCATTCACTTTCTCCAGCGCCTGATAAATGGGTACTGTGCCAACCGGAACCGGTGAATTTCGCACGATCCACTCCCGCGTCGTATGGATGTTTTTCCCCGTGGACAAATCCATAATTGTATCGGCTCCCCAGCGCGTCGCCCAAGTCATCTTCTCCACTTCCTCTTCAATCGAAGAAGCTACAGCAGAGTTGCCGATATTAGCATTGATTTTAACGTGAAACTGCCGCCCAATAATCATCGGCTCACTTTCAGGATGGTTGATGTTCGTCGGAATAATGGCACGGCCGGCTGCGATCTCGCTGCGAACAAATTCTGCACTCATCCCTTCGCGAATAGCGATGTATTCCATCTCAGAGGTAATGATCCCTTTGCGGGCGTAATGAAGCTGCGTAACATTTTGCCCTCTTTTGGCACGAAGCGGTTTCCTCGTTAACCCTGGGAATCGTTCCGCGCCTCGCTGCTCTGCTTTTTCAGCAGAAATAAATCCATTATCCTCCGGTTTGATTTCCCTGCCCTCATAGGGCTCTACATCACCACGCTCCAAGATCCATTCGCTGCGAATACCGGGCAAACCGCGCCGAACATCTGCCTCATACGTTTCATCGGTATAAGGACCGCTTGCATCATAAACTCTTACAGGTTCATTCGGCAGCTCTTCACCATTTCTGCCAGTACTAGCTTCAAGTGCAATTTCTCTCATCGGAACACGGATGTTTCCCTTTGAGCCCTCAACGTACACCTTGCGGCTGCCCGGAAGCGGAGTAGAAAAAATAGACATCACAAAAACCTCCTAATGGAATAATAGAATTCCTCCTGGAGGCATACGCAAGCATATGAGAAAGTTTAAAACACCGCTGCTATACAAGTAGCTAGGCTGCTACAAGAGCTGCAATCGCTGGAGCGTGCATGGCGGCCACAAAGCTATATCAATTCACTGGCGCCAAACAAAAAAACCGCTCCAGCAAAGGAGCGGTCGAAGAGTGTCGTCATGCGAGTGTTATCTTGCAAGGGTTCCCCTAAGCAGATAAAGTCATGCCGCATAAGCTGAGGCTTCAGCAGATTCCGGCAGAGCTTTCACGCGCAAAGCATAAACGCACAATCCCACTTTCCTACGCTGGCATAACCCAGATCAGGTTCAAAGGGACCAAAGCGATTCGCTTTATCTCAGCCATTACGGCGCCCCTAGTGGATTTCCTTGTTTGACTATACCGTTTAGTAAAGAAGGGTGTCAACCCTCTATTTTCCAAACCGCGGAAAAATACAGCCTGCTACAGTCCGCTTTCCTTCAGCAGCCTTACCCATCGATCAGCGGTGTGACGCCATGTAAATGTCTGCTCCACACGCTCGCGGCTGCGTCGCCCCAGCTTTTGCCTGAGCTGTTTATCGCGAAGCAGCAGATGCAGCTTTTCTCGCAGCTCTCGCTCGATATGAAGCTGATTGACCAAATAGCCTGTTTCGCCATTACGGATAATTTCTTTCATTCCGCCTGCACGTGTCGCGACTACCGGAACGCCGCAGGACATCGCCTCGACATTAACGAGCCCAAACGCCTCCCTCTGTCCAGATGGAACGACCGCTACATCGGCAACGAGCATCCAGCTGGGCACTTCCGAATGTGGCACGTAGGGCACAAAACGAACATGACCCGGACATTTGCGTCCAAGCTGTTCAAGCTTGCGCGCATAAGCCGTTTTGCGATGCGAGCCATAAAATGGGCTCCCTACGATGATAACGACGAGCTCTGGGTGGCTTTTGGCAAGCTGCGGCACGATATTGAGAAGATGATGAACGCCCTTAAGCGGAATAAGCCTCCCCATAAAAAGCACCACTTTTTTACCATTCAATCCTCTCTTTTGCCTTAAACTCTCCCGTTTAGCGGCTCCTTCGGAGGAATATTGTGAAGGGAACCTGGCCGTATCTACGCCAGGATAAATGACTCGCAGCTTCGAAGCGACCTCTGGCGCTTTCGACACTACAATTCGCCTTAGAAACTCGCTATTTACGATGATTCTATCTGCGGCCTGCAAGCACTTATGCAAGTTTGCAGAAGAAATATAGGAGGGTGAAATAAAGGTGGAGGAATGCAAATAAAGCCAGACTCGTTTGCCAGGATTCAATCGCTTCATCGTTAGCACAAATTGGGGACGATTCTCGACGTCGATGACGTGAGGAGAAAAACGGTGAACCGCATGTCCTACCTCTTGAATATATCGCTGCTTATTGCCCGCTGCAAACCGTTCACAAACAACACCGTTAAATTGTCCTTGACGAGGCAATCGCTTGCTCAGTCTTCCAAAAATACGAGGTTCTGCGTAAGGCTTAAGCAGCGGGGCAAATTTCTCTACCACTCGCTCAACCGAGCTGCTCCCTGATGAAGGAATCGGGAAGGAGCCTGGTGTTACAATTGCAACTTTAATAGGTGCCATTTATTCGTATGCCTCCTGCATGATCTGCTTTTTTTGCAGTATCATACGTATCTAGCAACGGCTTTGGCACGGCTTTTCCAAGGCTATAGCTTGAATTTCATTTGGAATAGTCCAGCTCTTCGAGCTGCCATATAGATGATCACGACAAGCGGTCCTATGAATACACCAATAACACCGACGAGTTTGAAGCCGACATAAAGACTTACAAGCGCTGACAATGAGCCGATCCCTACTGAATCACCGAGAATTTTAGGCTCTACGATACGACGGAATACGGTAATAACTAGAAATAGAATAATTAGCCCTACCCCTACAAATACATTGCCCGTCAGCAGCAAATAACTTCCCCATGGCACAAGTACAGAACCTGTTCCAAGAATCGGCATAATATCAACAATGATAATAAGCAGCGCGATAGCAAGCGGATATTTGACATTAAGTATGAGCAAACCGATCAACGAAATGATGTAGGTGAGTGCACTCAAAATAAACTGCGAACGCAAGAAACCAAAAATTGACTTTTTGAGATTGTTCAGCACATCATTGACCTGAGGCTGCGATTTTTCTTCAAATAATGAAAGCACCGTTGCCTTCATCGTATTTAGACTAAAGCTCATCATGTATACCGCCACCAAGAAAACGATAAAGAAGATGAACATGCCCGGGATGCTCGAAGCGAAAGCGATAACGGTGTTCGATAACGTACCCACCATTTTCGTTAATGTACTCGTTAGCTCCATTAGCCATTTCTCTAACGTTTCAATGGCGTCAGGAGGGAAGTTTTGATATAACGATTGTGCCTGAAACATGAGATCGTCTACCATCCCATTGGCATTTTCGAAGTATTGGGGCACTTTTTTGAAAAAGGCTATTAATTCGGCTACCACTTTCACGCCAAGCAGCGCGATTAGTCCGATGAGAATAACCGTAAACAGGCTGCTTGATATTGTAGCTGCCACCAGCCGATTCATTCGGAATTTTTTCATAAACAGCTGATTAAGCGGCTCAAGAAAAATAGCTACAACAAGCGCAAGCAAGAAAGGAGCACCTACCGTAAAAAACAGATAGAGCAACAATAACCCTAAAGCGATAAATACGATTGTCTTAATAGACACAGCTTCTCCTCCTCTCTATTCTTTTATATGCACTTTACGCCACTCTTAAACCAGCTCTTTCATACTAATCCAGCACTGCGCTGCGCTCATGAAAATTAACATCTTTATAGTACATATCCTTAACAAGGAGGTTAGGTCCGCAGCATGAAGCGACCGGGCAGTGACAATTCACACTTTGCGCAAGGGAATGGTCCAGCCATTTATCAAATAAATCCTCCAATTTGGACGAACCGATGTTGCCAAAAGCGGGTACGTCAGAAAAGTCGGTTACAAATACATCGCCTGTAAACAAGTTTACGTTCAGCCGATTGCGGCCGTCAGGATCGTTGCGTACCGTTACATTTGGCTCATTCGCTAATCTTCGCAGCAGTTCACGTTCTGATTTGCTGTCACTGCATGGATAAAAGGGAAGTGTACCGAACAGCATCCAAACGGATTGGTCTCGCGCTTTCAGCAAGCGTTCAATAGCTTCCAGCATTTGCTCACGTGAGAGAACCGGTAAATCCTTCGCAAAGGAGCTAGGATACATCGGATGCACCTCATGCCTCTGACATCCCATATCCACAATCAGCTGATGAATCTCATCAATTTTGTTATACGTTTTGTAATTGATCATAGACTCCGCAGAAACGAGTACACCTGTCTCGCTAAGGCGACGCGTGTTTTCGATCATTCGTTCATAAAGCTTGGTCGCAGCTTCGAGCGATACATGGTGATTGGCTTTCGCAAATCCAATTTGGTGAAAATCTTCTGGAGACGTGTAGTTAAACGAAATGTGCATGACATCTAGATAAGGAGCTAGCTGCTCATAACGGCTGTAAGGCAGCGTCACGTTCGAATTGATTTGGGAGCGAATGCCGCGGCTGCGGGCGTATTGAAGCAACGGCACCATGTAATCACGAACCGTTCGGTCGGAGAAGGATGGCTCCCCGCCTGTAATGCTTATCGTTTCGAGATGCTCTACTTCATCCAGTCGGTCCAGCATCTGCTTAAGCGGCAGCTTGGCGGGTTCTGTCATTACAAGTGTATCTCCAACTGCGCAATGCTCGCATCGCATATTGCATAGGTTGGAAACGGTCATTTCGACGCTTGTTAAGCGATGTCTTCCATATTGCTGCAACGAACGAATGGGATCCCACGGATCATTCGTTGGCGAAAGTGTGGATAACGGTGTTCTTGATTGTTGAAATTGTATTGTGTTCATTTTTTCTTCAGCACCTGACTTATTTTCTGGAATGAATCATTCTTTAGTTATTGTAATGCGCGACTGCAAAGGAAGCAAATAAAACGGCAAAAAAAGAAGCAAAAAGGAGCCATAAGCGGCTCCCAATCTGTCTTTCGTTAAATTCCTGAGGCAAACTGCACTTCGCTCGCGTCATCGTTCACGCTGACGATCATCATTGTGAGCTGCTTCGACAAATCGATCTCGTAAGGCGATTTCAGTTCCTCGCCTGCTTCATTATATAGAATACGAATAATAGGTCGATGCGGGTAAGAATGATTAAGATCTGCTACGATACCCGACTCTCCTGTTTGCAGCTTAACTGTTATTCCAATCGGGTAAATAGCAACCTTATCGCGGAACAGCTGCAGCATTCGCTGCTCGTATAACGTTCCCGTACCGGCATAAAGCCGCTCAATCGCGTGATGCGGAAGCATTGGAGCACTGTAGACGCGATTTGTTGTCATGGCGTCATACGAATCGACCAACCCGATCCACTTGGCATAATCATGAATTTCATTGCCTTTGATTCCGCGCGGATAACCGCTTCCGTCAATTCGCTCATGATGCTGGAATGCACAGTGGGCAACAAGCAGCGGCAGGTTAGGCTCATCCTTGAGCAGCTCGTAACCGATTCTCGCATGCTGCTTCATCGCTTCGAACTCTTCTTTGGAGAGAGAGCCTGGTTTTCTTAACACATCGATCGCAATCTGCGTCTTGCCGATATCGTGAAGAAGAGCACCCATGCCAAGCGTCGTAAGCTCATCCTTGGAATAGCCGTTCGACATACCAAGCAGGGTCGTATAAACGCAGACGTTTAAAGAATGCTGGAACAAATAATGATCAACGGAGCTCATGTCCATTAACATGATCATTGCATCCTTATGACCGGAGAGGTCATCGATAATCATATTCATCATATTTTTAAATGGCTGTGCGATATAGGGGTAGGTTACGCCTTTTTTGCGTTTAGGACGATCCATCATTTCGCGGAAATTCGTTCGAATTTCCTTCAGCGCGATTTGCATCGTTTCCTCTCTAATTAAAGAAGGCAGCACAATATCATCCGTCTTCGGATCTGTTATATAAACATATTGAATTCCGCATTGATCCAAGCGGGATATAAGTCTCTCTGTCAGTTCCATATTTTCGCCAAGAAGAACGATACCCTCTTGCGAAAATATTTTTTTGGCCAGCTTCATACCCGGCCTGCATTTCGCTATTGGCAACAACCGCATTTTCTCGATCCTTCCCCATTAAAAGTCGGCTAACTATTACATCGGAAAAAATCGTTCGTAATGTTAATGTACGGGATATACGGGAAAATCGCAACCATTTTATACTATATTTTCGACATGAATTGTCGATATTTTTCATATTCTTTGTCAAATCGAGGTATTTTCCCATCTTAGCTGACAACATTTCGCCAATTCAGACGAATTTTGCAGCTGCGCTTCGATTACGTCTCGAATGAATTCGGGCAAGTAATAGTTCACTTGCACCGCGTTAGCGAGCGACTCGTAACCCGCCTTGAAACTGAACATATCGATCGTTCCCAGCTTATACAGTCGTTCATCATCCAGCGTTTCTCCATTAACTGTTACCTGTATGAGTCTATCCATCGGCATTCTGTTCGAATCATAGGTAACGGACAAACCATCTATGGCAAGCGTTCCAAGCACTTCACCGCGAAAGCCGTATCCCTTGATCGGCTTATGGATAAATTCGGGCAGCAGCGCTTGCTCCAGCGCTGTCCTTATATCCGTGCCTGCGATGAGCATGAGGCAAGGATTAATCGGCGACGGACAGAGGGCGTGCAATTCGCCCGCTGTCACGTCCCCTTGCGCGAGGCCGCCGAGCAGCTGTCCAGCGTTGACGATGCCGATCTCGGCATCGGTCCAGCGGCGCAAGCCAGCGGCCAGCAGGTTGCCGAGCGGTGATTCCCGCTCGGCTCTGGCGGGCAGCGGTGCAGAAAGCCGGGCGATAACCCGGCTTAGGCGCTGCTGTCCCGCCTTTAGATAGCTGCCGATGATGGCGGCAGCTTCGGGATGCTCTGCCATTGCGGCCGTAGGAACGCAGGTTGCGCGGAACATTGGGCGCGAGGAAACGTTGTCCATTCCGATTTCTACTCGCCCAATATACTCGCCGAATTTTCCGGCTGCACAAATCGTCGTATCACCGATAACAATCGGCTCTTCCAATAAATGATGGGTATGTGCTCCCAAAATAAGATCGATGCCCTCAAGCTTCTCCGCCATTTGCTTATCGAAGGTAATCCCGATATGGGACATCACTACCAGCACATCTACCTTATCTCTCAGCTTTGCCGCCTGTTCTTGCACCGCCGCGAATGGATCGGATACCTGCCAGCCTAGCAAGGAATAAAAGTCAGAAAAGGCCGCTGTGACGCCTATGATACCGATTCGAAGTTCATTTTTATCAATAATAATACTTGGCAGCAGCCAATCAGGCTGCTCACCTGAAGCAGCCTCGTGCATATTGGCACAAACGACAGCAAACTGAGCGCGATCGGTATACGCCTCCGAAATCGTCTGAGAAGAATAAGTAAGTCCTTCATTATTGCCAAGTGTTATTACTTCATAACCAGCTTGATTTAAAAGTTCTACATTAACAATCCCATCGCTGCCTTCGGTCTCCACTCGCATGCGATCCATATGGTCTCCGCAGTCTACCGCAAGCACTCGCTCATTGCCCCAGCTTCGTCTTTCCTCTGCGATAAAAGAAGCGATCTTGGCGGCATGCTCCAGACGACTATGTATATCATTGCTATGAAGAAGCACTACCCGTGTACGGAAACTGTCCGTCAAATTCATGCACGCCTCCTTAATGCCTGTACTCAGCGACACAAAACCAGTCTACTTGTTATTACGCAAATCATTCATCGAAAATGTATGCTTAAAACCATATGCTGCTTCAACCTGCGTATTTGGCTCATCGTGTCCCATTTTGAGTTTAACGATGCGTTTCACATTTAAGCATTTGCTGCTGCCGTTGGGCACATAAAGGCGGATAGGGCCTGCCTTCTGCAAAGGCAAGCCATTAATCCGGTAAAGCACAGCCGCCTGCTCAAGCTGCTCCCATGGAATAGTAGCCTCGAAAGAATCCGCCGCTTCTACAATTAAATATGATGGCGTCTTGGACGCTGCAGCATTCTCAGAATTATTGTCCCTCATCCATGCAGCGTACCATTGATATAAGTCAAATGCTTCACCTTCAGCATCCGGCACTCTGCCTGCTATAAGGAAGCTTGCGCCCGAAAGTTTTGCCATCTCCTCTGGGGTCGTAACGGACATTTCTATCTCAAAATGTTCAATCTTGATCTCATGCATCAGCTGCTCGTCAGCCTCCAATCTGCGACATCCGCCGTTCGGTAGGAATATGCGTTTGTGCGCTGTCAGCCAGCTTAGCCGCCATTTCATGATTTTCCGGCTTAATGTCCATCGATTTCAGCAGCAACTGCTGCATTTCTTCTGGATGCCCAAATGCTTCTCTTACATTCAGCTCATCTACCCAATATAAGCAAGGCTTAATGGACCCATCCGCTGTTAAGCGCAGCCGATTGCAATTGCTGCAGAAGTGATCGCTGATGGGATGAATAAGCCCGAAGGAGCCGCGGCCGCCCTTCATTTGCCAATCCTCTGAAGGACCGTTTCCATGCACGTTTGGTCCGCGGCTAATCGTATAGCCCTCTTGCTCTGCTACTTCCAGTACACGCGAAAGCGGCAAATAATGCTTTTTCCAATTTTCATCCGCATGGCCGATTGGCATATATTCAATAAATCTAACATGCATCGGCTGCTCGTAGGCGAGTTTTAAAAATGCGGCAATTTCATCCTCATTTACTTCTTTAAGAAGCACGCAATTCAGCTTAATAGGGTCGAAGCCTACTGCTGCTGCCGCTTCGATTCCTTCCATCACACGTTTTAATTCCCCGCTTCTTGCAATAAAACGAAATCTTGCGGAGTCCAGCGTATCTAAACTAATATTCACACGATTCAAGCCTGCTGCTCGAAGCGCTTCCGCTTGTTTGGCTAGAAAAACACCATTCGTCGTTAATGCTATATCTTTAATGCCAGCTATGGCAGATAATCTTTTAATTAAACCATCGAGACCCGGCCTTATAAGCGGCTCGCCTCCGGTAATGCGCAGCTTCGTAATGCCAAGCGCCGCACCCGCTTCAACTACCTCGACAATTTGATCATAGGAAAGTAAATTTTCTGATTCTGTGAATTCCATTCCTTCCTCTGGCATGCAATACAAGCATCGCAAATTACAACGATCCGTTACTGAAATACGTAAGTAATCGTGTACCCGTCCAAAACGATCCGTCAATGTCGGCATGACCTTCACTCCCTTTCTGTACGAGTATAAGCATAACATTTTTTCTTGAATTATGATATTCTATAAACAGCTTCAAACCTATACGATGAGAGGTTTTATACCATGAAATATGACTGGATTATTAAATTATTTGCAGGGCTTCCCGAGCGAATTGGGGCCCCTTCCATACAGCTGCAATCGGATTTGGAGAAAATGAGCGTAGCCGATCTGAAGGCCGCCATTTCTGACGAATACCCAGATCATCAAGCATTAATACAGATAGCTTTTATCGCATGCAACCACGTTTACGCCGCCGAGGATACGATCATACACGCCTCTGACGAGCTAGCCCTGCTTCCGCCAGTATCCGGAGGAGAAGAGAAACAAGAGCTTGCCAAGGAGCCTATAGAGCGCTATATCGTAACAAACGATGTCATTAGCTCCGATGCTGTGCTTGCAAAAGTTATCGTACCTGAAAATGGTGCCTCTATTGCATTTGTAGGAACAACGCGTGAATGGACACATGGGCAGCGTACGGTACGGCTTGAATATGAAGCCTATGCACCGATGGCCATTGCAACGATGCAGCAAATTGGCAATGAAATTGCCGAGCGCTGGCAAGGCGCCTTATGTGCCATCAGCCATAGAATTGGCGTTGTTGGCCTCGCTGAGACAAGCGTCGTTATCGCGGTGTCATCCCCCCACCGTGACAGCTGTTACGAGGCGAGCCGCTACGCCATTGAACGTCTTAAACAAATCGTCCCTATATGGAAGAAAGAAATTTGGGAGGACGGATCAGAATGGAAAGGGCATCAGCTTGGCCCGTGGAATCCTACTGAACAATTAAAGGACTTTTAGAATTACAACTAGGCGTGTCGAACATGGCTTCACGATGCTTTTAAGGAGATTAGCAAAAATGAACAAACCAATCACACAAAATAACGCTGCGCCTGAAATATCGGGCGTGGGATCAGCTCGTTATGCGAGACAAGTCCGCTTCTCACCCGTTGGAGAGAAAGGACAACAGCTGCTTACCGGCAGTCGCGCAGCGGTCGTTGGCATGGGTGCGCTTGGTTCTGTAATCGCCCAGCATTTGGTCAGATCCGGCGTTGGATATGTGCGTATTATAGACCGGGACATTATTGAATGGAGTAATTTACAGCGGCAAATGCTGTATACCGAAGAAGATGTATTATCGCTGCTTCCCAAAGCAGAGGCCGCTGCTGCGCATTTGCGAGCCATGAACAGCTCTGTCTTCATTGATCCGATAGTTGCTGATTTAACGGCAATGAATGCGGAGGAATTACTCACTGATGTTGATCTTATTGTTGATGGCAGTGACAACTTCTCTGTTCGATATTTAATTAATGATTATAGCGTGAAGTACAGCATTCCTTGGATTTATGGCGGAGCCGTCGGCGCATCGGGCATGACGATGACGATTATACCAGGCGAATCCCCCTGCTACCGATGCTTGTTCAATGAACCGCCTCCGCCTGGAACGACCGATACTTGTGAAACGGCAGGTGTCATCTCTCCAGTCGTTGACATCATCGGCTCTCTTCAAGCAACAGAAGCCATTAAGCTGCTCTCAGGCAACAAGAACGCACTTCACCGCACCTTATTTCAAGTTGACCTTTGGAATCATGCTTGGCTTCCTATTTCTGTGGCCAAATCGAAGCGAAGCCATTGCGACTGCTGCGGAAATAGGCAGTTCGCATTTTTGGAAGACCAAATGTCGGGATCAGCTGCTGCTCTATGCGGTCGTCATTCTGTGCAAATTACACCGAGTCAAGATGCTCTACTGAACTTGGAAGAGTTAGCTGAACGCTTAAAGCCGGTTGGCACAATAACACGCAATCGTTTTTTACTGCGAATTGAACTTGAGGCTGATTTGACCTTAGTCCTGTTCCAGGATGGCCGAGCCATCGTCCAAGGCACAGATCAATTATCAAAAGCAAGGTCGCTTTATGCTGAATTATTAGGTAATTAGTCGCTATTATAATACCCTCATATTGCCAATCCGATCAATCATTGCTACTATTGTAGGTATATCTTTTCTACTACTACCAATGAGGTGTCTCGATGAGAGTTCATGTTACAGAATTAATTAATGGAGACCGTTTAAGCAATGACACTTTCAACAATTACGGACTTCATGTACTCTCCAAAGGAACAGTACTCAATAACCAAGATATATCAAGATTATTTCAACATCAAATGGACTATATTGATATAGATGAAAGAGTAAGCGAAGAAACGGAAGGTCGTACACTTGAATCTACTATAAATCCCAAGTGGCTTCCTACCGTTCAGCCCCTTTACGAAAACGCTGTCAAAAGCTTTGAGGGATTATTCACGAAAGCGAATCAGCAAGGAAAAGTGGATGTCGAGGAAGTAACGTCCATCTTCCAGCCTCTACTGAGCAACCTCCAAATGGAACGCGATGTTGTATCTATGCTGCTATTACTCAATTCTAAAGACGATTATACGTATCAGCATTCCGTGCAGGTCGGTATGTTGTCGTATTATCTCGCTACTTGGGTCGGGTACTCCAATGAAGAAGCTGTTCGTATCGGCAATGCCGGCTTCCTCCATGATATCGGAAAATGCCGAATTGAAGAGAGCATTTTAAATAAGCCTGGGAAGCTGACTGATGAAGAGTACGAAGAAGTGAAGAGACACACCTTATACGGACATGAAATTATTTTAGACTCTCTGGATGAACCATTTGTAGCCATTGGAGCACTTCAACATCATGAGCGAAATGATGGCACTGGATATCCTCAAGGTCTGAAGGGTGATGAGATTCATCCCGTATCCAAAATCATTGCTGTAGTCGATATTTACAGTGCGATGATTTCCCAGCGCGTGTATCAACAGAAGCGTGATTTGCTTTTTGTACTAAAGGAACTTTATCAGCTGAGCTTCAAAGAGCTTGATCCCTATACCACCCATACCTTCATTAAACATATGATGCCTAATTTCATAGGCAAAAGAATCGAGCTTGTAGGTGGAGAAAGTGGCATTATTGTCATGACTCACCCTACCGAGTTTTTCCGCCCGCTTATTCAAATTGGTGAAGAGTTCATCGATATGGCCATTGAGCGTGAGTATGAAATCCAACAGGTTTATATTTAAATGTTTCAAAAACAACCCGAATTGCAGATCATATCTGCGATTGCGGGTTGTTTTTATGCTGCCGCTTATTCTTATCAACCACGTTCGCAACTTATACAATGATTTTATCGTTGTTATTGTAAATGATACCAAATATGCAAATTAAGACTAGAGGTGATGGAGTGAGAAGCATTTTAGCAATAATCATTATTGCTTTAATGATGACCGGATGCAAATCCGAAGCAATTAGCAATACACCAACTGTTCAACCAAGCGAGCTAACAATCATTGAACCGAACGATCAGCCGAATCGAGTCAGTGAAAAAGTTGTCATTTATAACCTCAAAAATGCTGATGGCAGCAAGGCAGCTATTGAAACCATCTATCAGACCATAACGGAAGCCGACCTTGTAGATGTATTTAAACAAACTTTTGAAGAAGCTGAACCATTAAAAGGTATCGTGAAAATGGCAGCTCCAACTTATAAAGTAATAATCGGCAGCTCTGAATATTATCTTTTGATCGGTGATGATAAAACAGATTCAATCGTTAATTTAGATGACTCGCATACGATGTTCAGGCTATCTCCTTCTGACACGATTAAGATTCGGGAAATACTATCTTGGTCAGAGCCAGAGATAGTGGTCGAAGGACTTGTAATGGACAAAAAAGTAATCAATCAAAATGATTCTTATCGTGTTTTAATCGCAACAAATTGGACTAAACAAGAGAAAAATACGATGGATGAATGGATCGAGATAGCAGAACAAAAGCGCGAGCTAGCGTGGTATGAAATAGACAAAAAAGTTTATTTGAAGCTAAATATTAGTCAGCCTATTGCAGTAAGAGCAGCCAAAATGCAGCTGGACTCATTGCCACCGATTCGATTTGCAATTACTGTTCAAATTATTGAGCCAGAAGTTGTGGCATCTTCCCTTTATTTAAATCTAATCAAAGAAGAACTAAACAATCAGCAGCTGCTTTTGACTCCGATCCGTCCAGATAAGGAATGGATTTTGGATGGTATTAGGCCTAGCAGATTTACGGTCAGTTCTATAAACAATGAAGCTGACTCTACTCGCCTAGAACAGGTTTCCATCTACATTTTTAATTCGGAGCAGCAGCTTGAAGAGGGTCTAAAGGATTTTCAAAAACAAACCGAATTGATTAATATGCTTTATCCTCGTATTTATAAGTTAAACAACGCGATGATCTTTTATTGGACTCATGGCAACATGGAAGAACCCGCTAAGCTTGGCAGCTATTTTGAGAAAGCAGTAAAGCTTCTAATGGAAAAATAGCCGAAGACGATGAAAATAGAAAAGGGGTTGCCCCAAAGTAGAAAATTCTACTTTGGGACAGCCCCTTTTCCTATTGGCTCTATCGTTAACCGATTGAACCTTCCATTTCGACTATGTCTAAATGAAGCTATCGTGTTTTAGTGCACAGTGCACATATGATAGACAATTTACTGTTTCGCTTCGAATTATTTTTCAAAAAACGCTCATATTTGTGTATTTAAACTGAGTATTCATCACCAAATACCAACTTAGAATACTAGGAAGGGAATAGAACAAACCTTCCTTTCATACAGTACTCTTAAAGATAATGTATCAAGGGAGGATTCCGCCATTGTTAGATCAGTCATTTGTAGCTCGTTCTCTAGAAGAAGTTAGGTTTTGGTCTCGAATTATGAAAGAGCATTCTCTTTTTCTTAAATTGGGTTTCCGATGTGAAGATACCCAACTAATTAATGAAGCAAATCATTTCTATGCCGTTTTTGAATCAATCGAAAATAAATCTAATGCATATACAATTGAAACAGATCCTACCGTAATTAAAAGATTCAATGAAGAAGTGTATACTGCTGTTTCTTACATTTGGGCTTTCAAAAGAAAAGTGCTCGGTTTAATTCTGACTTGCAAACTTCCAGGTGCAAACAACTTCCCATTGTTAGTTGATCATGTGAGCAGAGAAGCTAATTATTTCAGAAATCGTTTGTCGGAATTAAATTTAGGTCAGTTACAGCCACTGCCTGATGCTATTATCGACGAGAATGTTTTCTTTCTAAGAATCATGGCAGACCACGCCAAATTCATTAGTCACTTGCTTGATCCTTCAGAGCGACAGTTAGTGGAACAAGCGAATAACTTCAGTGAAGAATTTGACACGTTACTATTTCAAGCAAGGGACTTAGAGTCTATGCGACCTCAATCGCAAACTGTTCCGCTACTTGACCAATTTCTTGATCAAAATAGAGTGTCAGTTAAATCGCTTCGTGACTTTAAAAGTACAGCTCGAGACCTTATTGAAGCCTGCCGTATAAAAAGTATCATTCATCCGTTATTGGCGGATCATGTATTCCGAGAAGCAGAACATTTCCTCGTTATAATTGATATGTTTGAAAACAGTCTGACAGGTAAACCTGTTTAATCTTTGAATCATAGGGTTATTTCTATACAGTCTGTATTAGTTATCTCCTCGACCTAGCCAGTCGAGGATTTTTCGATGTCATTTTTTTTACTGTTCATTTATAATCATTTTTGATTTCCGTTTCCCCGATTTATTGCAGAAATTGCTTAAAGAAATAAAAAAAAGAATCCGTAGAAAATATCTACGGATTCACCGATTTACTAGCAAATAGAAATTCAAAGTAGTAGCGTATTTGACTAAACGGTATCAAAACGGTATCATACGATATTTTGAAACCGTTTAGCCCTTGATACGCCTACGTTTTTATTAACCGATGGAACCTTCCATCTCGAACTTGATCAAACGGTTCATCTCTACCGCATATTCCATCGGCAGTTCTTTCGTGAACGGCTCGATGAAGCCCATTACGATCATTTGCGTTGCTTCCGCTTCGCTCAGACCACGGCTCATGAGGTAGAACAGTTGATCCTCAGAAACCTTCGACACTGTTGCTTCATGCTCAAGTGTGATGTTATCGTTCAAAATCTCGTTATAAGGAATCGTATCTGACGTTGATTCATTATCGAGAATAAGCGTATCACATTTGATATTAGCTTTCGCGCCGTCGGAGTTGCGTCCGAAGGATGCAAGACCACGGTATGTTACTTTACCGCCATGCTTACTGATTGATTTGGAAATAATTGTCGAGCTCGTATCTGGTGCAAGGTGAGTCATTTTTGCCCCTGCATCCTGATGCTGGCCTTTGCCGGCAACGGCAATGGACAATACCATACCTTTTGCGCCGCGACCGCGAAGGACAACAGCTGGGTACTTCATCGTCAGCTTGGAGCCGATGTTTCCATCTACCCATTCCATCGTAGCATTCTCATCAGCTACCGCACGTTTAGTAACCAGGTTGTAGATATTCGGTGCCCAGTTTTGAATCGTAGTGTAACGAACGCGTGCATTTTTCTTAACCAAGATTTCAACTACCGCACTGTGCAAAGAGTTTGTGCTGTAAACGGGAGCTGTACAGCCTTCTACATAGTGAACGGAGCTGTCTTCATCGGCAATAATAAGCGTACGCTCAAATTGTCCCATGTTCTCGGAGTTAATACGGAAGTATGCCTGCAAAGGCACTTCGCATTTTACGCCTTTTGGTACGTAGATAAAGCTTCCGCCTGACCATACCGCACTGTTCAAAGCAGCAAATTTATTGTCATTCGGAGGAATAATCGTTCCGAAATATTCTTTCATAAGCTCAGGATACTCACGAAGCGCAGTATCTGTATCTGTGAAGATAACGCCTTGCTTCTCAAGATCCTCTTGCATGCTGTGATAAACGACCTCGGACTCATATTGAGCCGATACACCGGCTAGAAACTTTTGCTCAGCTTCTGGAATACCCAGCTTGTCGAATGTTTCTTTAATTTCGGAAGGAACTTCCTCCCATGTTTTCCCTTGCTTGTCTGAAGCACGAACATAATATTGGATGTCGTCAAAATCAAGCTCATCCATGTTGCCTCCCCATTTAGGCATCGGCATTTTGAAAAATTGCTCAAGTGATTTCAAGCGGAAATCCAGCATCCATTCCGGCTCACCTTTAATATCCGAAATCGTACGCACGATTTCTTCCGTTAAACCTTTGCCTGATTCGAATACGGCTTTGTGCTCGTCACGGAAACCATACTTATAATCTTCCATTTCCGGCATTGATTTAGCCATGGTCATTCACGCTCCTCATAAATCTAGTTTAATGTGATTCTTGCTGCTCGATCCCTTTGCGTAAGGCGTTCCACGCTAGTGTCGCACACTTAATTCTTGCAGGAAATTTGTTTACACCAGAAAGTGCATCCAATTCCTCATATTCATCAAATTCAACCGGTTCGCCTTTCATTAGAGCTGAGAATTTCTCAGCCATGGCAAGCGCCTCATCAAATGTTTTTCCTTTTATCGCCTCTGTCATCATCGATGCAGAGCTCATGCTGATAGAACAGCCTTCGCCACTGAACTTCGCATTGGCAACTTGGCCGTCTACGACCTGCAGCTGCAGCGAAATACGATCGCCACAGGTAGGGTTATTCAGGTTGATGGTAACTGATTCTTCATCCAAGGTACCGCGATTGCGAGGGTTTTTATAATGATCCATAATGACTCTGCGATATAAATCATCCAATTGCATGACCGAAGAACTCCTTTGTTTGTAGTAAGGCATCGGCTAAGCGG
The DNA here is from genome assembly GCF_056398245.1 of Paenibacillus sp. 01T47. Lineage (NCBI taxonomy): Bacteria > Bacillati > Bacillota > Bacilli > Caryophanales > Paenibacillaceae > Paenibacillus > Paenibacillus sp. 01T47. Next base: position 44,822 of record NZ_JBFTPA010000012.1, on the reverse strand, counting down.
TCAATTTCATCTTCAGTATTATATAAATAAAAGCTTGCTCTTGCCGTTGCCGATACATTCAGCCAACGCATTAGCGGCTGGCAGCAGTGATGGCCTGCACGAATCGCAATGCCTTTGGAATCAAGCACGGTCGCAACATCATGCGGATGTACATCATCCAAGTTGAATGTGATGAGTCCTACACGATTTTGCTTCGGACCGTACAATGTGATGCCTTCCAGCGAAGATAGCTTCTCGTAAGCATATGTGGCTAAACGTCTCTCATGCTGATCAATTTCATCTAATCCAATTTCTTGTAGGAAGTCAATTGCAGCACCGAGTCCAACCGCACCCGCAATAATGGGAGTGCCGCCTTCAAAGCGGTACGGAATCTCTTTCCACGTAGACTCATAAAGATCAACAAAATCAATCATCTCGCCGCCATACTCAATCGGCTCCATCTTGTTAAGGAGAGCCTTCTTGCCATATAATGCGCCGATGCCGGTAGGACCACACATTTTATGACCAGAAAAAGCATAAAAATCAACATCCAAATCTTGGAGATCAATCTTCATATGCGGTGTGCTCTGTGCACCATCCACGACCATAATGGCACCATTACGATGTGCAATTTGGGTAATTTCTTTAATCGGATTTATGAGACCGAGCACGTTCGAGACGTAAGTGATGGAAACCACCTTCGTCTGTGGAGTGATCGTTTTCTCAATGTCCTTAAGAGAAATGGTACCATCGGGCTGCATCGGGATATATTTCAACGTTGCGCCAGTGGCCTTAGCAGCCTGCTGCCACGGAATTAAATTACTGTGATGCTCCATCGGTGTGATGACAATTTCATCACCTTCACCGCATACACTGCGTGCATAGCTTGAAGCAACCAAGTTTAGTGCTGTTGTAGTACCGCGTGTGAAAATAATTTGCTCCGGTGCTCCCGCATTCAGAAACTTCGCTACCTTCTCGCGCGCTCCCTCATAGGCATCAGTCGCCCTGGAACCAAGTGTATGCACACCGCGATGAACGTTCGCGTTATCCAGCTCATAGTACCGATTAACCGCATCAATGACGGAGCGCGGCTTCTGCGAAGATGCCGCGCTATCCAGATAAACGAGCGGGTGCCCGTTTATTTCTTGATGCAATATCGGGAACTGCTCCCGAATCGCATTTATATTCATCCCTCTAGCTTCCTTTCGAGCAAACGCTGAAGCTGACCGCGTACCGCCTCGACTGGAATTTCCGATACGACTGGAGCCAAAAAGCCGTAAATAATTAGACGTTCAGCGTCTTGCTTAGATATACCGCGAGACATTAGGTAATATACCTGCTCAGGGTTTACTTGCCCCACGCTTGCTGCGTGGCCTGCTGTTACATCATCTTCATCTATAAGCAAAATCGGATTGGCATCGCCGCGCGCTTTAGGGCTCAGCATGAGCACCTTCTCGGTTTGTACACCGTTCGCTTTCGTCGCACCCTTCTCGATTTTTGTAATTCCGTTAATGATCGCTGAAGCGGAATCCTTCATTACTGCACGTGTTACCATGTTGCTGTCGGAGCTTTTGCCGAAGTGAACGGCCCCAGTCGTCAAGCTGTTTTGTTGAGCGTTTTTGCCTACGCTGATTACTTTTGCATCAGAAGTAGAGCCTGTGCCCTTCAACATGGATTTCGTGTCTGACAACGTATTTCCGTCATTCAAATCACCGATAATCCATTCCATTTGGCCGTCATTTTCAATAACCGAACGACGGATTGACATATCCACGCCCGTCTCAGCCATATGGTGGATAGAGCTGAAACGAACATGAGCGCCTGGCTTCACGAACACTTCAACAACAGATGGATGTACGAAAGGAGCACTGCTTGCTCCCGGTTCGGATACAACACAATCCACATATGTCACTCGGCTATTATTGTCCGCTACGATCAAGATATGCGGAGCAAATGTCGCTTCAGCATTATCATTGTAGAAAATCGCTTGAAGCGGCAGCTCGACTTCAACATCTTTAGGAACGTAAACGAATACGCCGCCGTTCCAAAGTGCTGCATGAAGTGCTGTAAGCTTATCTTCGTCCTTCGCTACTGCTTGGAATAAATATTTTTGAACGAGGTCGCCATGCTCTTTGCATGCCGTCTCCAAATCTGTGAAAATAACGCCTTTGCTAGCCAATTCGTTTGAAAACTGATTCCATACGATGCCGGAATTACGTTGAACAAGCAAATTTTCAGTTCCTTCTGTGATCAATTCACGAACAGCTTGTGGAAGTTCGCTAATTGCTCCAACCGTTGTCGGTTGCTCGTAGTTTCCTAGTGCCGTCAAATTCCACCGTTCAATACGAACCTTCTCCGGCTTAGGCCATCCGAGTGTTCCGGCAAGGTCTGCCGCTTCTCCGCGCAGTTCAACAAGCCAGTTCGGCTCGCCTTTACTACGTGCCAGCGCTTCAGCAGCTTGACGGTTGGCCTGCGTTGATAGTTGTGTACTCATCCGTTTTGCCCCCTTCTCTGCTTAAGCCTGACCGACCGTTTCATCTTCGATTCCAAGCTCTTCTTTTACCCAATCATAACCTTCGTTTTCCAAACGCTCAGCCAGCTCAGGACCACCCGATTTAACGATGCGGCCTTGCATCATAACATGTACATAGTCTGGAGTAATATAGTTAAGCAAACGCTGATAGTGAGTGATGATAAGGAAACCGCGATCTTCCGAACGCATAGCATTTACGCCTTGTGATACGATACGAAGTGCATCTATGTCAAGACCTGAATCGATCTCATCAAGAACAACGATTTTTGGATCAAGAAGCATCATTTGCAAAATTTCGTTACGTTTTTTCTCGCCGCCTGAGAAACCTTCATTAAGGTAACGGTGAGCGAATTCAGCATTCATTTCAAGCTCTTTCATTTTGCTTTCCATTTTGCGAATGAATTTAATCAACGAGATTTCATTGCCTTCGCCAAGACGTGCATTTAGCGCACTGCGTAGAAAGTCAGAGTTCGTTACGCCTGGAATTTCACTTGGATATTGCATTGCAAGAAACAAACCAGCAAGCGCGCGCTCGTCAACACCCATTTCAAGAATGTCAGCGCCATCTAGTACTGCCGTTCCTTCTGTTACTTCATATTTAGGATGTCCCATCAAAGCGGATGCCAGTGTAGATTTACCGGTACCGTTCGGGCCCATGATCGCGTGAATTTCTCCACCTTTAATTTCTAGGTTAATACCTTTCAAAATCTCTTTTCCGTCGATAGCCGCTTTCAGACCATCAATGACAAAATGAGTAGACATAATATGCTGATCCCTCCAAGGTTGGTTTAATTCGCTCAGTCACTTCTATAAATAATAGACTTTCTATTATAGAGTGATTCTCAATGATTCTCAATAATCATTTTAATATAGTTTTTGTTATAAATCAATGTGAGATGTCTTTGATTCATTGATAATGTCTTTTTATTGTAGATATAAAACGAAAAGCTAAAGGTTGATTTCGGCTTATATTTCTCCTATTTCACCTTTAATCGGCAATTAGATGGGTTTTCCTCGTAAGATCCTTTGATCAAAATAAATCTTTTATGCTAATGCATTTTTAATCTTTTGAACTTCTGACAGAAATGTTTCTTCATCCAGTACAGGCAACATTTTTGGAGATGGCATTTCATCTTCCATTCTTACCCAAGATTTGCATCCATTATAAGCAGGTCTCATCGAAATTTCCAAAGGCGTTTCCAATCGGTAAACACGGAGCAATAAAACATGCAGCGGCTTGGTTTTTTTCCAGCGCAATCTTTCCTCTGCAAACGTATCTGTCCATATATGCAAATCGCGTAAACGATCGAGTGTTTCTTGATCCGTTACTTCAATATCTTCAACGACCTCAGCGTAAGCTTCTAGCTTAATCGTTTCCATGTCTATCGACCAATTCACTAACGTTTCATCCAAACCGTCAACATATTGCTCCTTTAGAAGATGTTTCTTCTGGTGCTCGTAAGCAGGCATTAAATAAAAGCTAGGGCTAATAAGCTGGAAATCCCGCGTTTCTTCAATGATTCCGCCTTTACGCATAACGATAATTTGCTGCCCCTCTGCGAGCGCTTTTACACTGACAGCCCACTCTTTCAAAGCGATCGACTGTTGTTCTTTTTGTGCAGTCACTATACTTCCTCCATCCAACTTGTCTATAATTGATAACATTATATCAAATGAGGGTATTCCAAGGCGAAATAATATACATTATACTATGTTGAGATGAATACTGGGCATTGCTGCCCAACTACTATAATCCGGAGGTGGACAGCCGTGTCTGCATATCATCCATTATCAGAACAAGAAGCCATTCAAATAGCTCTTTCACTTGACGGTTATTTCCAAGAGGGAGCAAGTTTAACCAGCCGAGAAATTGGAGACGGTAATTTAAATTTGGTTTTCCACATCGTTGATTCTAGCAGCGGCAAGAGCCTTATTATGAAACAGGCGCTTCCTTATGCTAAAGTTGTTGGTGAGTCTTGGCCGCTTACACTCGATCGTGCACGTATTGAAAGTGATAAGCTTATTTTGGAAGGCGAGCTTGCTCCTGGACTTGTTCCAAACGTTTATAAATATGACCCAGAGCTCTATCTCACGATTATGGAAGATCTCAGTGATCATATTATCATGCGTCAAGGGCTGATTGGCGGAGCACGCTATCCTAAATTCGCGGACGATATTTCAACATTTATGGCGCGGACTTTATTTTTCACCTCTGATCTTGGCATGAACCAGCAGGAAAAGAAGCAGCGCGTCAAAGCTTTTATTAATCCTGAGTTATGTAAAATAACAGAGGATCTTATATTCGACGATCCTTATACCAATTCGCCTAACAACAGCTTTGATCCAGCTATTCAGGATGCTGCTGAGGCACTTTGGCAGGATTCACAGCTTCATTTTGAAGTAGCGATTCTGCGTGACAAATTTTTAACAAATGCACAAGCGCTCTTGCATGGCGATCTTCATACGGGCAGTGTTTTCGTAACGCCTGAATCTACAAAGGTCATCGATCCTGAATTCGCTTATTATGGTCCAATTGGCTTCGACATCGGTGCTGTTATTGCGAATTTGCTTCTCAACTTTGCAGGGCAAGAGCATTGGAGCACGGATACAGAAACGAGAAATGACTTCCGTCGTTATTTGACCGATTCGGTGCGTGATGTGTGGAACCTATTCGATCAAAAATTCCGTGCATTATGGGATGAGCATAGCCTCGATCGTATTGCTTCTTCAACACCAGGCTACCAAGATTACTATATGAATCGTTTGCTGCAGGAAGCTGTTGGTTTTGCAGGCTGCAAAATCGTACGCCGAATCGTCGGTTTGTCTCATGTAATCGATGTAGATCGTATCCCTGATGCAGCTGCTAAAGAGAAAGCTCAGCGCCTCGCTCTTGCTATTGGAACATCGCTGATTCGCAACAACCGCAATACACAATCCATTGAGGAAGTTATCGACGTTGCCTTATCACTTGCAAATAAATGATTGAACACAGAGAGGAAATGACACCATGACAACAAATAATTATGCTGGCTTGCAATCGGTTATCTGGACCGAAGACAGGCTTGATTTACTTGACCAACGGCTTTTGCCAGAAGAAATCGTTTATTTGCCTTTAACGACTGCAGAGGATGTATGGGAAGCGATTCGCCACTTAAAAGTACGCGGAGCTCCAGCCATCGGCATTTCAGCAGCTTACGGCGTCGTTCTAGGCAGCCGAGATGAGCAAACCACTGAGGCATGGCTCGCACAAGTAGTCAAGCAAGCAGAATATCTCGCGACTTCAAGACCAACTGCTGTTAACTTGTTCTGGGCACTTGATCGCATGAAAGCAGCTGCCGCTGCTTACATCGAGAAAGGCTTGTCGCTCGAGGAAAGCAAAGCCGCTTTGCTAACGGAAGCAATCGCGATTCAAAGCGAAGATGAAGAAACAAACAGAATGATCGGTGAACATGCACTATCATTGTTTAAAGATGATATGGGCGTATTGACACACTGTAATGCTGGCGGCTTGGCTACGGCTAAATACGGCACAGCTCTTGCACCCTTCTACTTAGCCTTGGAACGCGGTATTACACTGCGTGTATATGCTGACGAGACGCGTCCTGTCCTACAAGGCGCTCGGTTAACGGCATTTGAATTGCAGCAGGCAGGCGTCGATGTGACGCTTATTTGCGACAACATGGCTGGTATGATTATGGCTAAGGGCTGGGTAGATGCGGTTATCGTAGGTACTGACCGCGTTGCTGCAAACGGTGATGTAGCTAACAAAATCGGAACGTACAGCGTAGCTGTACTCGCTAAAGCTCACGGCATTCCTTTTTATGTAGCAAGTCCTCTTTCCACAATTGATTTGAATACGCCGACTGGTTCTGAAATTCCAATTGAAGAGCGCAACGCAGAAGAAATTACAGAAGGCTTCGGCAAACGTACTGCTCCTCAGGGCATTAAAGTATACAATCCGGCCTTCGACGTAACGCCTAATGAATATGTAACAGCCATTATTACTGAAAAAGGCATCGTTCAAGCGCCATACGATGTTAATCTTCGCAAACTTTTTGAATAATCATTAGAGAATAAAAGCCCTAATCTGTTGTTCGCGGCATTCACGCGTACAGCTTGATTGGGGCTCTTTGTTTTCTTTTGGTTAAAGCATCAATTGGAGCGCTTCCGAGCCCTTCATGCCTACTACAACACCCTTTGTCTCTGCTGTTAAAGTAACGGATTCCAAAGGGGCTTCCATCAACTCTTCCAACGTTTTTACTCCGACAGCTCTGCCAGCTATAATTTCCCGGTCTTTGAGTCGCTCATTAAGCAGAGAAACATCAAGCGCACCGCACATAATATATCCTTTGTCCGTCATGATGGCGAGCAAAGTTGTTTTGGGCAGCTTCACTTCAACGCCAAGAACGGTTTCTCCATTCTCCAGTGTGAAAGGAACCATCCGCATCATATAGGATCCACCCCCTTCTTTTACATAATGTAAGAGGCAATGCACTGCAACATCAGTATATGCAAAAGTAAATTTGCAGTGTTGGACGTTTGCTTATTTATGCAGTGGTTTAGGGGTGAAAACACAAACGCGGTCACAAACTTATGAGTGAATCAATCTGCACTGTCGGCTCTTGTTGCATGTTGGGGGCCACATGAATATACGTGTCAAGAAAACTGTACCGACATTGCTTAACTTAAAAATCACTAAAAACAAATAGTAGGCAAATAAGAGATATGAGTAATGAAAATATGAAATAAATTAGAGATAATTTAATACTTGTCCATAAAACAGACTGGATTTTATTATTTTCATATTAATTATTCCATTTAAATGAATTTCATAATCATATCAACCTTTACCCTCCTTTCACATGAAATAAAGTTTTTATTAATCAAATTTTAGTTCTTCTTTAATCTTCTTAACCTCTGTTATAGCATGTTTAATCAAATTTCTATTGATTTTTTCACCTGTGTATACACTGTAATCATCAATTACTTCTGTCAGATATTCCTTCAATTCAGCATCAGACTTATCCAGCAATTCTATGCCATGCCATTCTCCATCCCAAATCGCAGCAACACGCTGCCTATCATCGTCATTTGTTTCGTCATAATAAAATACCCAATAATTATACTTCTTGTTGATTTTCATCTCCTCATCCCCCTCAATTGAAACCGAGATTTCAATACCTAATATATGTACCCTACTACTCCATTGGACTCATCGATGAAGCAACTTTAAATCCAAGAAATACTAATACAAGCACAATGTTTATTCATTTGCTCCTCCTAAAACGAGGAAAGCAAGTTGCATTTATTTCTCACAATTACATTTCGATTCAACAAACTCACAAACTGGTCTCAAGATTAGTAAAAACTAGTCATTTAAAAAAGTTTATACTTAATATTCATTAAAGATAATAATGATGAAAAACCAAATAAAAGCTTGTTATGATTGGGTTTTTCGTTGTTTTTCGAGAGTTTTGTATAATCCATTTCCCTCCCTATAGGAAGCGCACAGCGCATAATATATCCTTTGTCCGTCATGAAGGAACCATCCGCATCATATAGGATCCACCCCCTTCTTTTACATAAAGTAAAAGGCAATGCACTGCATCATCCGTCTATTTATAATTCTACTTCCTCTCTCTAGTCTACTACCCATAGAAATTGCATGATACTATGTCGTCTTGTTTAAAAGATATTTCTCACCTCAGGCAGATGTCCAAGCGGGCAGGTAAATGCCTGCATTAACTAGTTAGAAATTATAAATAGGAGGGATTTAGGTATGGGTTGTAATAATTCTGCAACTGCTTTAACTTGTTGTGCTGATAAAAACTTTGTGCAAGATAAAGTATGTACACCATGGAGTGGCACCGTTGTCGCTGCTGATGTCCTAGTTGTCGTCTTCACAAATAATATTAATCAAAATATTGTCGGTACCGGGTATTTGCAATACGACATCGGTCCAGAAGATATTACATTTGATTTTCTCGACAGCACGGGAACTCCCATCAATGCTGCTCCATTTACACTCTCTCCCGGAACGAGTCTTGCTTTTACGTATAGGCGCTTCAGTGCCATTCAAATAACGCTTCCAGCAGCTTCACCAGGTACCTATCAAGGGGAGTTCTGCATAACTACCCGTTACCCTGTCCAATAAAATAAATGAGTGGAGGGATAAAGGAATATGTGTGAAACAAATTCTACACTTAGTTGTTGCTCAGACAAAGTCATTGTGCAAGATAAAGTGTGCTCGAATTGGCAATTAGCTGCAGCTGGGACCCAAATCATTTATTCGGACAATATATCACAAACCATAAATGGTACTGGATATGTTAAATATGAAACCGGTACAGCACCATTAACAGTAAACTTCTTCAGAACAGGAATCGTAGCAGCTATTCAAACCATAGTTATTCCTGTTGGAGGCAGTGCATCATTTACAGTAGCACGATTCAATACCATTTCCTTAACTACGACGGCAGCAGCACAAGGGGAGTTTTGTATTACTGTCCGTTATAGTCTTTAATCTTATAGCTTAATAATAAAGGGTGGTTCTTCATTTATTGAAGAACCACCCTTTATTATTGTTCATTTAATGGAATGGGGTTTGAAAGCAGACCAATCGTAGTTGAAATTACATATTTTCCTTCAATATAAAGCAACTCATTACCTTTTGCAGAAACTTTTACAGATTTTATGCCTTCACCAATAAAATTAACCGTATTACCAGGTGGTGCAATCATTAGTTTAGTTTCTGTACCAACAATTTCTACTTCCAAAGGATCTGTGCTCGATGGACTCGAGTATATAGTAATTTGCGCCACCTTAACTTTTGCTTCAATATCTGTTTCCCATATTTGAAGTCCCGTTAGATTACCTTGGAGTAATATATTTCCACAGCATTCTTTTTCGACCAGCATAGTCGCAGGATCAACGCAAGGTGGATCCGGGCAAGGTCTAGGACACGGCCTAGGCCTTGGACATGGTCTCGGTCTTGGCCTGTGGCATCGCTTAGGAGGACACGGAAATATCGGGAAACATCTTTTCCTTCGAGCTCTTTTTTTACAGCATTTTTTCTTTATTATATATTTTGATTTTTGTTTATTTATTTGAATAAAAGAGGGTTTCACCATGAGAACATTCATTGATTCAAATAAGGGCTTTTTCTTTGAACAGAATCTCCTTTTCAGCATATTCCCCCCTCTTTCAAAAAACGCATATTCCAATTCATACTTATATTAAATGTATCTTTCCGGCACATGGTTATACATTATCTGAATTTATTCCAAAAGAAGTCATATGCCTAGTAGATTTAGCCTCCATTAACGTAATGAATGATTATGATTGAATATTACGTAAGCTCGTGCATGGACCAAACTACACCATTCGTAGCACCGCCACCTATATTAAGCGAGATTGTCAGACCGTTCGCATTATAGTAAAGCCCAACAACATCACCAGCAGTAAGCGTAACCTCACCTGCCAAGGTTACTGTTCCGTTTCCGAGTACAGCTCTTAAGGTTAGAAGCAATGCAATATTAACATTCAAAATAGGTAATAATCCCGTCACTAGACTTGTTGTTGTAGGCGCTGTTCTTTGAACTAGAAAGAATGGGTTTATTCCAGCTCCGAGGCTTATGCCAATAGCTGCAGTGGTTATATAATTTACTGTTGCTAAAATAGAATATCTACCAGTGACCGGTATCGTGTAATTGCCAGTTGCAGCATTGAAGTTCGCATTTCCATAATAAGGATTCGCTACAGACCAGTTAATAAGCTGACCCGTTGCTGATAAAGTAAGAGAAGACAAAAATGCTGAAAATCCTTCAGCAGCAAAGTTCGGGCCTGTCGCACCGGTTGCTCCTGTTGCTCCTGTTGCTCCTGCCGTACCTGTTGCCCCAGTTGCACCCGTTACTCCTACTCCCGTCGCTCCTGTAGTGCCGGTTGCCCCGGTTGCTCCTGTCACTCCCACCCCCGTCGCTCCTGTAGCGCCGGTGGCCCCGGTTGCTCCTGTCACTCCCACTCCCGTCGCTCCTGTAGCGCCGGTGGCCCCGGTTGCTCCTGTCACTCCTACTCCCGTCGCTCCTGTCGCTCCTGTAGCGCCTGTCACTCCTACTCCCGTTGCTCCTGTAGTGCCGGTTGCCCCAGTTGCTCCTGTCACTCCCACTCCCGTCGCTCCTGTAGCGCCGGTGGCCCCGGTTGCTCCTGTCACTCCTACTCCCGTCGCTCCTGTCGTGCCTGTGGCGCCTGTCACTCCTACTCCCGTTGCACCCGTTACTCCTACTCCCGTCGCTCCCGTCACTCCTGTCGCGCCGGTAGACCCAGTTGCTCCTGTCACTCCTACTCCTGTAGCTCCCGTTGCGCCGGTAGACCCAGTTGCTCCTGTCACTCCTACTCCCGTAGCTCCCGTTACTCCTACTCCCGTTGCTCCTGTAGCGCCGGTTGCTCCGGTTGCTCCTTTCGCCCCTGTCTCTCCTGTCGCTCCTGTTGCCCCTGTCTCCCCAGTTGCTCCTGTCACTCCTGTTACTCCCGTTGCACCCGTCGCCCCTGTTTCACCTGTCGCCCCCGTCGCGCCAGTTATCCCCTTCTTACGCGTCCCGTCGCAGCTTAATGAACCGGAACAGGAACAATTGCTACTTGAACATTGCGATCTGTTAAGTTTTGAGCTGCCACAATACATGTCCATTAGCCCCATCCTTAGTACAACAATCTCGAATTCATATATCATAAAAAATCAGAATCGATGAAATTTTTCGATCCCAATTTTCCTATCATTAAATCTATATAAAACTTATCATTTAAAATAAAAATTCACCCAGAATCAGAAAACATTCTAACCCTCTATCGGCAGACTCTATTAATAGTAAATGAATTTTCCTCAGTTATTGATTGTACTTAAGCCTTATTTTCCAAATAATAGTCATTTGGAGCATACCTAAAAATAGAGCCACCTCTACCTTCAATAAGGCAAAGTGACTCTATCATTTTCACTACTTTTAACCTGTCTAACTCTTCCCATACAAAGACCACATAATAAATCGAGGTCAACAATCCATTTTTAATTTTTTATAAAATTTTACATTTATTCTGCATTTAATCTTTACACCTCAACTTCCGTTTAATGTTTCAAAGAAATAATAATATATGCTAAAATAGATCAGCCATAACTTTATTATAAGTAGTTAGGTCTTTATGCCGTATAGCACAGTTTTAATCTAAATCCTGTATCTAACCATTTGAATGCGGATACATTTTCTTGCATCACTCGAGTTGTCGCTGCTCACTACTACATGAAAAATCGATTTAGTGGTATATTAGTACTATATCGAATCGTCCGGAGGTCCTATGGAAAAACATAACTCTTCACAAGAGCGAGCATCCTTTATTTTTAATATTGAGGTGCTTGTAGAAGGGAAAAACAACGCTGCAGCGCTTGAGCATTTGCTTCATTCGCTAAATGGTTCTGACTTTGTTGATTTCCGTATATTATCCGGCATCCAACTTGGAGAGCAAATCGAACATCGCAAGAACAATACTAGCTCCACCCAAGAAATTCCTTTGCCGCCTAACCTAACTAAAGATGCTGACAGCGTACAACCTAATAGAACTTCAACCACCCCTCCTGAGAAAACAAAAGAAGCTAAAAAGGCCGACAAACCAGCAGCAGATGCTCTAGAAGCTTTAAGCTATTACGACAAAATAAGAGCGCTCATGAAAAACAATACCTTAATCCGGCTCCTCGTTAATAAAGGCTTAGGTATTACGCTCAGCATTCCTTGCCGAATCATTAATATGGATGAATCGGAAAATATTATTACCGTTTATCATGTCGATGAGAAGCAAGTGTATACGTTTCGAATGAACGAAATTGAAGACTTCTCATACTAATCCACGCATGAAGAAAAAAACCGTTCCAATGACTGTTTATCAGCCATAGAACGGTTTTTTTATGCATAACCCGGAGATAACATTTGTTCAATGTTGTCACTTGATACAGGCGGACTCCAGAAGAAGCCTTGCATTTCATCGCATTTATGCTTGCGAAGAAACTCCATTTGCCCTTCAGTTTCCACGCCTTCTGCGATAACCTGAATATTCAGGTTATGAGCCATTGCAATAATTGCTGCAACGATTTCTGCATCACTCGGGTCCTGCTGAATATCACGTACGAAGGAGCGGTCAATTTTCAACCGATCAATCGGGAAGTTTTTCAAATAATGAAATGAACTATAGCCTGTGCCAAAATCATCAACGCTAATATTAACGCCTAATTCCGTTAAGTCGAGCAAACAGCGAGACACATGGCTAACATCCATCGTCATCGACTCCGTGATTTCCAGATCCAAATATTTTGGATCGAGGCCTGTTTTCTCAAGTACTGCCGCTACCTTGCCTGCGAGATCCGTTTGAACAAATTGCCTAATCGATAAATTGACGGATACCGGCATTAGTGGCAATCCAGCGTCTTGCCATGCTTTGTTTTGACGGCAGGCCTCTTCCAGCACCCAATCGCCAATTTGGACAATCATGCCGCTCTCTTCAGCTAACGGGATAAAGTTCCCTGGCGGTATCATGCCTTTAATCGGATGATTCCATCTTACAAGCGCTTCTACGCCAACCATAGTACCTGAGCTCAAATCATATTGCGGCTGATAATGCAAAATAAATTCCTCGCGCTGAATCGCGCGATACATCTCATGCTGCAGCGTAAGTCGCTCCAATGACGAATTGCTCCAGTCCTCCGAATAAAGCAGGCAATCATTTTTCCCGCTTTCCTTCACTTTGACAAGCGCCATATCTGCTTTCTTGATAAGCGAATAACTATCATCATCCGCATTGCGGTTTGTAACCAAACCAATGCTCGCTGTAATATGTAACGGGAAGCCGCTCAGCTCATAGGGCTCTTCAATCGACTTGAGGAGATTTCTGCACAGCTCAAGCAAATGCTTCTCCGATCGTAAATTGCAAAATAATAAAGCAAATTCATCGCCTTCCATTCGCGCTGCAAAATCATTATCATCAAGATCTCGATTTAGTCTTTCTGCAACTTGCATGAGAAGAATATCACCGAATTCGCGTCCAAAGGATGCGTTAACCAGCTTAAATCGATCTAAATCCAAATAACAAATCCCAACGATACGTTCTTCTTCCTTCGCCCTTGTCAACGTCTCCGTCAGTTTCATTTGAAACAAAGTGCGATTCGGCAATCCGGTCATATCGTCGTGATAGGCCATGTAGCGAATTCGTTCAACATTTCTTTTGCGATCGCTTAAATCTTGGCTTATCACTACCGTTCCGATGACTTCTTCCATCTGTATCATAGGAGAGCAAACAACCTGAAGCTCGAGCGGAAAACCTGAACCATGTGTAATGTTAATATTGATCTGTTTCGTTTCACCCAGCAAAGCCTGCTCAAATGTTTCTTGCAGCAATTGCCGGCTGCCCGGTTCGACTAATCGCAAGATCGTTTCACCGAGAAGCTCGGTTCGATCATAACCAAGTGTACGGCCGGACGCCTCGTTCAACTCCATGACAATCCCGTTTTTATCCAATATCGCCAGCGGTACGGCATCTGAACGAAGCAAGGTCTCTACAATTGCCGTATGATAATTTTGGAAGCTAAACGTCACATTTCGCTTTATATAAACAATTACTGCAGTTACGATTAACGATGCAGCGATGGCCAAAGCGGTCCATTTGTACATCGTGTTAGAAATTAATATAAATGATACGATAATCCAGACCAACCCGAGTGCTGCCAGCAAACAGCTAATAACCAACGATCCATTCAATGATTGCTTGAGGAGTTGCCGCTTTCTATTAGGAAAACCATCTATCCGTTTCGTCACGCACAAACGTCCTTCCTCTATTTCGAGTCAAGTCAGTGTTCGCTTTATTATAAACGATGTACGCGCTCTGGTATAGAAATATTTACTAAAGCAACTTGTTTTTTTGTTGTAATACAGAGTAATATGTCGTCAATTCATTATTTATTTCTAACTAATTACTTTCTTTCTTAAGTGCTGCAGTAATAATACATATCCACCCAGCAATAATCGCAACGCCGCCAATAGGTGTAATCATGCCAAGCTTGCTAAAGCTCGTAAGCGATAATACGTACAAGCTGCCGCTAAAAATGATCATTCCTGTTAGAATTAATCGACCGCCATTTAAAGCAAGCTTGCTCGTCCCCATTTGTTTGGCGAACAAGGAAATTAGCATTAAACCGAGTGCGCTGTACATGTGATAACGAACGCCTGTTTCAAAAACCTCTAAATAATGATCACTCAATTGTTTTTCTAATCCATGTGCTCCGAATGCGCCTAAAGCAATGGCTAAAGCCGCGTTTATTGCTCCGATTGCAAAATATTTTGGAAACATTTGTTTTCAATCCTCTCGTATTTGTGTATAATTTTACCGTAATTAGTAAAGGAGCTGATATAAATGGAAAATGAAACCAATAACAATGCTAATCCATCTTCCAGCAATGAGCCTTACGGTTCAAGACCCGTTTTCTCCAATGACCAAACCATCTATGAAGGTCCTAAGAAACATTCAGGAATTGGCATTACATCCTTCATCATTGGGCTGCTCTCAGCCGTATTGCTTATTATTGCAATCGTCTCAGGCTTCTCATTCGCTGATCAGATCGCAAATACAGACATCGTTATAGCAGACCCTTCTGATAAAGCAGCCTTTCAAGCTTCAATCGAAGCGCTTGGTCAAGAAGTTCTTGTTTCTATGATGCTTACTATCGTTTGTATTTTTGGAGCAGGACTACTCTCCCTTGCAGGTCTTATATTAGCTATTATCGGTGCCGTTTCCAGCAAGCGTCGTAAAACGTTTGGCGTTATTGGCATTGTACTTAACGTTGTCGTATTTGTAGGCGGTATTGCCTTATTTTTTGTAGGCTCTGCTTCTATTGCGTCATCTGTTGCCTAATTAAATTTCGGCCAGCTGTAAAAAGTCTGTCTCAGCCTCAATGGAGCGCTCGAAGCAGGCTTTTCTTATTCAAGCCGCTTATCTCACCGTTAATTTCGTCCGACTAAAACCTTCCTTCGTCTTATTAACCTCAAGGCAAGCCGGGAATGCATCCTTCAGCTCCTGAACGTGTGATATAACTCCGATCATTCTTCCCGATTTCTGCAAATCAACAAGCGCTGTAATTGCTTTCTGAAGCGATTCCTCATCCAGTGAACCAAAACCCTCATCAATGAACATCATTTCAATCGTCACGCCGCCCATGTGGGATTGAATAACATCCGTCATTCCAAGCGCAAGACATAACGAGGCGTTAAACTTCTCACCGCCAGACAATGTTTTCACGTCACGATTCTGACCTGTATACGCATCATAGACATCGAGGCCTAGTCCGCTTTGCTTGCCGCGAGTTTCAAGGCGATCACTTCTTTGCAGCATAAATTGCCCATTCGATAAATCATGCAAACGCGTATTGGCAGCAAAGAGAATCTGCTCCAAAAACTCAATTAGAATATAGCGTTCGAACGATACCTTAAGCGCATTATCCCCTTTCAGCATCTGGAATATATCCATGACCTCTTCTAGCTTAGCCTCTAGTTCGCTCACATAATCATTGGCCTTTCCAATTGAAACAGCGAGCCGCTCAGCAACTTGACCCGTCCGCATTGCCGTTTGTGCGGCGGCAAATAGTTTCTCATGCTGCTGCTTCAAAGCAGCAAGCTGCTCCTGAAGCTGCGACAGATCAACTCTAGGTTTGCCTGCAAGCTCGCTTTGCAGTTCAACCAGCTGCTGCATAAGTGAAGCAACGGCTGCTTGGTATGCAGCAATTTCTTTTTTCAACTGTTCTCTAGCTGAGTCAGGCAAAGCTGCTTCTCGATATTGCTGAACCGTGTCAAAACCCGCTTTCACAAGCTCATCCAGCAATCGCTGCTCTGCTAGCTGCCTGTTTTTTTCCGATTCTTGCTGCTGCTGCTCGGATTGCACGGCATATGCTTTCTGTTCGGCCAGCTTCGCTGTCATTTTTTGCTGCTGCTCTTGAACAGACTTCCAAGCTGCTGCCATTCGGTCATAAACTACCTGCTGCTCGTTTAGTTTTTCAGTCAGCTTCTCAGGAGTTCGCAGCGTTTCTGGGATGCGGCCCAGCTCCTGCTGCAGCGCAGATTGATGTGACGTTCGCTCAACGATTAAGCGCTGCTGCTCCTGCTGTAGTTGTTCCTTACTAAGCTGTTGCTTCTCGAGCTGCTGCTCCTGACGTTCGATCAACTGCTTGAGCTCAGGAAGCTGCTTCACTTTCAATAGAAGCTTGTCCGTTTCTTCCTTAAGGCCGCGCCAAAGCTGCAGCAGCTGCGCTCGTTGCTCCTCCAGCATGACGGCTTTCAATCCAAATTCCGCCAGCTCTTTAGCACCGTCCTCGCGTGTTGCTTGTGCTGCAGCTGCTTGTGCTCGCGCTTCAAGCCATTCCCGCTCCACTGCAGCTAATTGTAACTTTGCCTCTTGCAGCCGTTCACGAGAAGGAATCTCTGAATGTATGGCCGACTTTGCTGGATGCTCCTCACTGCCGCACACAGGACAAGGCATGCCCTCATGCAGATGGGCAGCCAGCAGTGACGCTTGCCCCTCAAGCCATGCAGCCTCAAGCAGATCGTGGTTGTCTTTTGTTTTGCTGAGAGTTTGAGCGAATTCTTTCTCTAATAGAGCGATTCTCGTCATTTCTTTCTCGACGTCAACTACTCGCTTTAATTGTTTCCCCTGCTGCTCAATAAGACGCAGCTGATCCAGCTTATCTGTCAGCTCTGCCGTTTCAAGCTCTGTTTCCTTCACTTGTGCATTTGCAGCGAGCTTCGCTTCTCGCAGCTTTATTAGCTCTGCATCCAATGCCTCAAGCTTAGTTGTACAACCCTTCTCCGCAAGTACGAGCTTGTCGATCGCTTGCTGCTGGCTAGCGAGCGTTCTTACGATTGGAGCCATCTCTTGCAATTTGCTGAGCTCACGTTCCGCTTCTCGCCGTTCGTCGCCGCGCTGCTCTTCTACTGCAAACCTCTCAACTGCAACCTTAAAGTCGCGCTCTGCGGTTTCCAGCTCCGCTTGCCTCGTAGCAAATTGTTCCCGCTTCAACTTCGCATCAGCAGCGGTTCGTTCGGCATGCTCCTGATAAGGAGCCAAATGGGCTGCTTTTTCAGCAAGCGCCAGACGCTGCTCCTTCAAGCCATAATCCGGCTTCTGCCCATCCAGCTGCTCAAGCTGCGACCGCTTCCTCGCATGCTCCTCGTACTTGCTATTCAGCGTCATCGCAAGCCTCAGCTGCACTTCTGCCGCTTCAAGCCTTCCTGCAAGCAGCTCCTTTTGCTCTTCCGCTTCACCTGCAAGCTTCTTATAAAAATCGAACTCCAGCGCCAAAGCGTCCGTCACTTGCTTCGCACTATATACTTCCTGCTTAAAGGTTTCAACAAGCTTACTATTTTCTCGCTCTGGCAGCGCCTCTTGCACTTGCTTCATATAAGCATTAAGAGTCGCTTTTGCTTCTTTCAGCTGATCCTGCAGCGCACGGTTTTTTTGCTGAAAACGATTTTCCAAACGCTCATACAGCTCTGTCCGAAAAATTCGGCGCAAAATCTCTTCCTTATTATCCGTATCGGAAGTCAGCAGCTTTCGAAACTCTCCCTGCGGAAGCATGACAATCTGACTGAATTGCTCCTTGGTGAGGCCAATAATCTGCTCCAGCCTAGCATTCACGTCAGACAAAATAAAACGGTCTACAGCTGGAATGGGTTCCCCGCTAGTCGTCTCGTACAGCTCGCATTTACCGCCTGTTTCACTTTTGTTCCCGCCCTTGCGATGAGGCATCTGCCTAAGGACCAAGTAGCTTCTCCGACCGATAGCGAAATCGAAATGAACCGCGGTGTGTATTTCTTCTGCAGCAAAATGACTGCGAAGCATACGGGGATCAGCTCGATCCTCTCCACTAGCCGTTCCATAGATAGCAAAACAAATCGCATCAAAAATTGACGTTTTCCCTGCGCCTGTATTGCCTGAAATAACAAACAGGCGTCGATCCTCCAGCATGCTGAAATCAATCGTTTCCGTGTCTCGATAGGAGCCGAAAGCTGTCATTGTTAATTTGATTGGCCTCATAGCATACCTCCTTCCTCACGCAGCAGCTCTGCATACGTATTCGCAAACAACTGTTTTTTCGCTTCCGAGAGTGGCTGCTGCTTTACTTCTTGATAAAAAGCTGCGAACAGCTCGATTGGATCAGCCTCACGCCGTCCTTTTGCCACTCCAGCGTCCAAGCTGCTGCCATCGCTCGAATGGCTGCCTGAAGATAATGGCCTGCGTTCCACATGAAGCGCATTCGGATAAACCGCACGCACCTTCTCCATTGGAAACAATACGGGATTATCATTCAAAAGAGTAACAAAAACATAATCCTCGTTTATTTCATGCTTTGTTATCTCTTCAATAGTAGCAGTTACACGGCGCATATTGCGAAGCGGAAGCAGCTCGCGCTTCTCGATCTCCACTTCACCCGCTTCATTAAGCTCAATGACGAAATAACCCTTCGCATGGTTCTCCTCAGAAATCGAATATTTAAGCGGGGAACCTGCATACCTTATCTTGTGATTGCGAACGAAATGGGCCTGATGCAAATGTCCAAGCGCTGTATAATTAAATTTCTCAAAATAAGCCGCACTCACATGTTCAGCTCCGCCAACAGACAATGGCCGCTCGGAGTCGCTTGTATTAAGCTCCGGCTCTCCGGTTGCCGTAACAAAAGCGTGCCCGACAAACACATGCCGAGCTTCTGGATTCATAGACTCAGCAATGTTTGCTGTAACTGCCCGCATCGCATCGTCATGCGTTTTTATGGATTCATCGCCAAACACGTAGCGTACTTGCGCAGGATCTGCGAACGGAACAAGATGGAAGTGAACCTCGCCGAATTCATCATTTAGCACGACTGGTCCGAGCGTTTTGCGAAGCTGTCCCGCCAAATATAAACCGCGATTTTCCATCATTTTTGTACCAAAATTAATACGGTCTGGACTGTCGTGATTCCCTGATATTGCAAGCACTGGCGTACCTAAATCGATGACGATCCGGCTGAGCAGCTCATCAAGCAATTCTACCGCTTCCGTAGGCGGTACAGCACGATCATAGAGATCGCCAGCAATAATGACCGCATCCGGCCGTTCGATTTCGATCGCTTGCAGCAGCTGCATCAGAACATAACGCTGATCCTCTGTCATATATACGCCTTGAACGAGCTTGCCCAAATGCCAGTCCGCAGTATGAAATAGCTTCATTCGTCACAAACATCCCTTCCTTGCATTTCTATCTATCTTAACACGTTATTGGTCTATCATTTATTTTAACATCCGATTCATCATGCCGCATAGTAAAGCTGAAATTGCTTTCCGCTATCTATTGCACATCACATAAATACACGATAAAGTTAGACACGGCATACGTTTATCAAACTCTATTCCTATTATAATGACAACGATGGAGGACTACCAAATTGTCTCGTTTCACATCTACTTTATCCAAAAACTACATACTGCTGCTTACTGTCGTATTCGGAGGTTTTCTCATCTTTGGCTTCTCTGAAAATATTAAAGGGCCTGCGCTTCCTAGAATGCAGAGTGAGTTGAAGCTTGACGAGCTGCAAGTCGGAATTTTGTTAGCATTTAACTCCCTTGGCTATTTGCTTGCATGCAGCTTTACCGGGTGGCTTACCCGCAAAGCAGGAATGAAGCTCACCTTGGTGCTCACATTTGGCTCTATGGCGGTATCGGGTGTTTGCATCTATTTTGCAGCCAATTACACCTCACTTTCATCCGCTTATTTCCTCATGTATGTCGGAAATGGGATGCTGGAAATCGCGCTAGCCATCCTTGCCGCTCGAATTTTCATCAAAAACACAGGCACGATGATGAACCTCGCACACTTTTTTTATGGGCTCAGCTCAACCTTTGCCCCGATCATTGCTGCTTCGCTGATAGGTGTTCAAGTATTTGGCTCTGCGCTAGGCTGGCGGGGAATGTACATGCTTATGCTCGCGCTCTCGATTTTGCCCATGCTTCCAGGACTTTTCGCAAAATATGCCGGTGATGAGCAAAAACACGAGGAACGAATCACTTTAAAGGAATTTGCTCGTGACAAGATCGCTTGGCTCATTGTCGTCGTGCTATCTTTCGGAGTAATATCGGAGCTTGCTGTTGGCGGTTGGCTCGTTAACTTTTTGGAGAAGGCTTACGGTTGGAGCGGCGATGCTTCGGCTAAAATGCTATCTGCCTTTTTCTTCTGCTTTATGCTCGCAAGGCTCGTTCTCGGTCCCGTCACTGACAAAATTGGCTACACGAGATCGCTCATTTTACTATCTGCTTTTTCTGGGTTATGCTCAGTTGCAGCCATTATCATCGGTGAACCAGGTGCCTTTTTGTTTGCACTCGCAGGAGTTGGTATCGCCCCAATCTATCCAACCGTCATGGCCCTGCTTGCCAAACGTTACCCAAACAACGCCGATACCGCTATTACCTTTACCGTAACCTTAATGGGTATAGCGAGTGTCATCGGCAACCTCGCTATCGGCGCCATTACAGAATGGACGAAGCAGCTGTTTGCCGGAAGTGAAAACTCACATGCCAGCCTCGTTGCAGGTCTGCAAGGCGGTTATCTATTCATCGGGGCATGTGCGCTTGCCTGCTCGGTCACTTCGATCATTCTTTATCGCATGCTTAGAAATAGGAATGCAATATTGTAAATAGAAATGCCCCTGCCAGTGCTGAAGCTCAGCACGCTGCGGGGGCATTTTTTATACTAGGCAGCCTTATCAAAAATATCTCGATGTTATCATTTTTTTCTTCGTATAAAATTCCACTCCATCCTTTCCATTGGCATGCAAATCTCCGTAGAAAGAGTCCTTCCAGCCCGAAAATGGAAAAAAAGCCATTGGTGCTGGCACGCCTACATTAACACCCAGCATACCGGCTTCCGCTTCCTCGCGGAATTGACGAACCGCCTTAGCATTTTCCGTATAAATGACTGCTGAATTACCAAATCTAGAACTATTCACTATAGTAAGCGCCTCATTTAAATCTTCCGCGCGCAGGACAGATAATACTGGACCAAATATTTCCTCCGTGGCAATCGTCATTTCAGGCTTCACTTGGTCAAAAATCGTCGGTCCAAGAAAATATCCTTCGCCGCTGCGCTCCGTTGCAAGCCTGCCATCAAGTAGAAGCGCAGCCCCTTCAGCAATCCCGCTCGCAATATACTTTTCGATGCG
Source organism: Paenibacillus sp. 01T47 (assembly GCF_056398245.1). Lineage (NCBI taxonomy): Bacteria > Bacillati > Bacillota > Bacilli > Caryophanales > Paenibacillaceae > Paenibacillus > Paenibacillus sp. 01T47. The sequence goes on along the minus strand of NZ_JBFTPA010000012.1, from coordinate 23,043 downwards.
CTTGCGATGCTCATCGCGTATGACTGGCGTTAAGGTGACGTCATCGCGCATTCCCGAACCGATGATCATCGCTTCCGCTGCAGCTTGCAGCGCCTTCATAAAGCTGCTCCCATCACCGACTGCAACGACAGCAGAGCAAGCCATGCATCGCTCACCAGCACTGCCAAAGGATGAGGCAATGATGTTCTCAACCGTTTTATCGATATGCGCGTCCGGCATTACAATATGGATGTTCTTGGCGCCGGCAAGCGCTTGAACTCTTTTGCCGTTATACGCAGCACGTTCATATACGTATTTGGCAACAGGCTGCGAGCCGACAAATGAAATGGCCTTAACACTGGGACTGCTCGTCAATACATTTACAACATCGTTAGCGCCATGCACCACATTCAGTACACCATCCGGCAATCCCGCTTCCCGCAATAGCTCCGCAAGCTTGTTAACGGTAAGCGGCGTACGTTCTGATGGCTTGAGCACAAAAGTGTTGCCAAGCGCGATGGCAAGCGGGAACATCCAGCACGGTACCATCATCGGAAAATTAAATGGCGTGATGCCTCCCACTACACCAAGCGGCACCCGGAACAGCTCCGAATCGATGTCCGTTGCAATGTTTGCAAGCGTTGCGCCCATCATATGCGTCGGCGCTCCTGCCGCAAACTCCACATTTTCGATGCCGCGCTGCACTTCTCCGACCGCTTCTTTGTAGCTTTTTCCGTTCTCCATCGTTATAATCTCCGCCAGCTCCTCCGCATGCTCCTGCAGAAGCTGCCAGTAACGAAACAGCACCCTCGCCCTGCGTGGAACAGGGGTTTTGCTCCATGCTGGATAAGCCTGCTCCGCAGCATGCACAGCAGCTTCAACATCCTCTTGAACGGATAATGGGACATAAGCGATTACTGCGCCTGTAGCCGGATTTATCACTTTATCTGTTCGTCCATTTACAGACTCCACCCAAACACCGTTTATAAAATTACGTAATTTAAGCGGATCCTGTAGGGAAATAGGTTCTATAGCCATCCTATCAGCTCCTATGTTTGTTAATTATCGTTGGGAACAAACCTTTTATCCTTTGTCGCACTCAAGGAGCTATCTCCTTTTGGAAATCTATGCTCAAATTTTTACTGCACGTCTTTTTGTTCTCTAACATCTTGTTTAAGAAGCACATTAACAAAATATTTGCGAGCATCCGCCGTCTCAATGAGCAGCGAAGCTTCATCACCGCCGGGGTGCTTAAGCTCCAGCCAATCGCCGCTCAGCCCTTCACGCACGCCAGTAATGACATACTCCTGATTCAAATACGCATCAATCTTGTTTTTCTCCTCGACGAATTGCTCATAGGCGGACATTTCTCTTCCTCCTTTGGCGCTATGGCTTCCCTTTATCCCTCATGTCGCGAAGCAGCGTTGGGACAAGCAGCTATCGATTATCCCCCTTGTAAGGAGCCCGCTTCACATATCGTCCAGCCCCTAGAGAGCCAACAAATTGACAATCTTGAATGACAAATTCACCGCGTGATAGCACGCTAACGGGCAAGCCTGTCACCTTCAATCCTTCAAACGGGTTATAATCGACATTCATATGATGTGTTTCAGCTGAGAGAATACGCTCTGCTAGCGGATCAAAGATGACGATATCCGCATCACTGCCAACGGCAATCGTCCCCTTCTGGGGAAAAAGACCAAACAGCTTGGCGCTGCGCGTCGATACAATGTCTACGAATTGATTAAGCGTAATGCGCCCTTGATGAACGCCCTCCGAATAAAATAGCGAGAATCGATCCTCTATAACGGGGCCGCCATTTGGAATTTTACTGAAATCCCCCCGCCCCAAATCCTTCTGTCCGTCAAAATTAAAAGAGCAGTGGTCCGAACCCAGCGTTTGCAGCTGGCCGCTCTTCAGTGCATTCCAAAGAATCTCTTGATGATGCGCTTCACGAAGAGGCGGCGACCAAACGTATTTTGCCCCTTCAAAATCCGGCTTCTCCAGCTGCGACTGATCGAGCACCAAATATTGTGGACAGGTTTCGCCCCACACGTCCACGCCTTGATTGCGCGCCTCTGCGATTTGCTGGACGGCTTCGGCGCATGTCACATGCACAACATACAGTCTCGCTCCAGCAAGCTCGGCTAGTTTTGCTGCCCGTCCAGTTGCCTCTCCTTCAATAATCGACGGTCTCGTAAGCGCATGATAAATAGGATCGGTGTTGCCTTCCTCCAACGCTTTATGAATGAGAAAATCGATGACATCGCCATTCTCAGCATGCACCATTACCATCGCTCCATGCTCCTTGGCTGCGAGCATCGTCCGAAACAACGTGCCGTCATCCGCTTGAAACACGTTTTTGTACGCCATAAACACCTTCAACGAGGTAATGCCCTCTTCACGAATAATCGATGGAAGCTCGGCAAGCACTGCATCGTTTATTTCACTAATCATGAGGTGAAAGCCATAATCGATAACGGCTTTACTGTCTGCTTTTTGATGCCATGCCGCAATGGATTCCTTCAGTGGTTTCCCTTTCGTCGTCAAGCAGAAATCAACAATCGTTGTAGTTCCTCCGAAAGCTGCAGCTTTTGTGCCTGTCTCAAAATCATCCGCCGTAACCGTGCCGCCAAACGGCATATCAAGATGGGTATGTGGATCAATGCCGCCTGGAAATACGTATTTGCCTGTTGCATCGATAATCTCATCCGCTTCCGATTCGAGGTCAATACCGATTTTGGCGATGATGCCTTCCTTAATCAGCACATCAGCTTTATATGTGTCGGCTGCCGTTACAATAACCCCATTTTTAATGAGCCTCACCGTCATCCTATACAGCCTCCTTCTTATCGCCATCGTCAGAATCATTGCTTTTTCCTAGTGACGCAATTGCCGCTTGCCGTTGATTCCAGCTTAGAGCCGGCTCCGTCGAGGGAACCTCTACCATCTCAATCGCACCTTCAACCGGGCAAACAATAGAACAAAGGTTGCAACCTACACAATCTTCCTCGCGAACCTTCAGGTATGCTGCGCCAGTATCGTCTATATGCCGCTCAATACACTGATGCGAAGTATCCTCGCAAGCGATATGGCATTTATTGCAAACGATGCAAGTATCCTGTTCAATTCGTGCAACGACCGCGTAATTAAGGTCTAGATCTCCCCAATCCGAATAGCGCTCTACCGATTTGCCTATTAGCTCATTGACTGATTTCAAACCCTTTTCATCCAAATAATTGTTCAAACCATCGATCATATCCTCTACGATGCTAAAGCCATGATGCATGGCAGCTGTACATACTTGAACGCCAGTTGATCCCATCAAAATAAACTCAACCGCATCCCGCCAGCTCGATATTCCGCCTATCCCGGAAATGGGTACGCCAACTAAAGGATTTCGGGCACATTCCGCAACCATATTAAGCGCAATCGGCTTAACTGCAGGCCCGCAGTAGCCCCCATGCGCGCCTTTTCCGCCAACATGCGGAATCGTATTCCATGTATCGATATCAACTCCAGCTAGTGAATTAATGGTATTGATCAGCGAGATCGCATCCGCTCCTCCGCGAACAGCTGCTTTCGCTGTCGCGGTAATGTCCGTAATATTGGGCGTAAGCTTGACTATGACTGGCGTCCTCGCTGCCTCCTTGACCCACATTGTCTGCATTTCAACCAGATCCGGCTGCTGACCAGAAGCAGCGCCCATCCCCCGCTCCGCCATGCCATGGGGACATCCGAAGTTCAATTCCAGTCCATCGACACCGATTGCCTCTACTTTTTTTACAATTTCATGCCATTTCTCGCGTTTAGGCTCCACCATCAATGAAACGACAAGCGCATGCTCCGGAAATCGCTTCTTTGTCTCGTAAATTTCCTTTAAGTTCACTTCAAGCGGGCGATCCGAAATCAGCTCAATGTTGTTGAATCCTGCTACTCGTTGTCCATTGAAATGAATAGCTGCAAATCGTGAGGATGTATTAATAATTGGATCGCCCAGCGTCTTCCATACCGCTCCTCCCCAGCCCGCTTCAAATGCTCGCTGAACTTGATAGCCGGTGTTCGTTGGCGGCGCTGAGGCAAGCCAAAAAGGATTCGGAGAAGCTATGCCTGCTAATTGAATGCGCAGATCAGCCATCATTTTCCCTCCCTGCAACTAGCGTTTTGTAAATCGAATAAGCTGCCAGCTTGCCTTGCTGCGCGGCGGCAACCACCATCGCATCACCTTGGCCTTCACCGAAAATAACGTCGCCAGCAGCGTAAATTTTGGGATTTGAGGTCTGATAGGTTTCCGTATTCACCATCACCATTCCTCGCTTATGATGCAAGCCCAGCTGCTCAATTAGCGGCAAGTGACGTGTCTGACCAATTGCCTTAATGACAACATCAACATCAAGCAGGAAAGAGGAGCCTTCTACCGGTGTCACCTTTTTTCTTCCTCCTTGTTCATCCTCTTCAAGCTGCATCCTCATGCATTCAAGCGCCTCGACATTTCCATCAGCATCTCCGATAATCCGGCTGGGAGCGCTTAACCATTCAAACTCCACACCATCTTGCTTCGCGAATTCGAATTCAAAATCGTAGGCGGTCATTTCCTCTCTCGTCCTGCGGTATACCATCTTCACCTTTGCAGCCCCGAGCCTCACCGAGCAGGTGGCCGCATCAACCGCCGTATTGCCCGCACCGATTACCGCTACACGTTTACCAGCAAAGTCATTTGTAAGCTCCGTTTTGGTCGCTTCTACAAAATCAATGGCGTCATACACACCGGTTAATTGTTCGCCCTCGATGTTAAGATAAGGCACCTTCGACATTCCTATCGCAAGTAAAACCGCATCATACTGCGCAAGCAGCGAATCTGTGGCTACGTCAGAACCAATTGCTGTATTCGTCCGAATATCAACGCCCAGCTTCTTCACCTGTTCAACCTCCCACAGAGCGATGCTCTGCGGCAAACGAAACGAAACGATGCCATATGTATCAAGACCGCCCGCTTGTTCCTTCGCTTCGAATATCGTAACGGCGAATCCGAATCTTGCAAGCTCGCGCGCAGCAGACAGACCTGCTGGTCCGCCGCCTATAATTGCCACCGATTTGCCGTTGCTTTGACCAGGTTCGAACAGCTGTTGATTATTTTTTATCGCCCAATCCGTGGCATAGCGCTGCAGGCTGCCGATCATAATCGGCTTTGAAGATTCGTTCATTACGCATGCGCCCTCGCACAGCTCCTCAGTCGGACACACTCTGGCGCAGGTCGCTCCAACGGGATTGGCATCCATAATGACGCGAGCAGATCCCTTCATATTGCCGGAAGCAATTTTTTTGATAAAAGAAGGAATGTTGATGCCCGTCGGGCACGCTTTTATGCACGGAGCATCGTAACAGTACAAACAGCGGTTCGATTCCTCTATAGCTTCCTTTGGCCGCATGCCTGCCTTCACTTCTGCAAAGTTTCGCCGCAGTGATTCGACCGGAATAAACACCGCCTTTCCTATTGCGCCCATGCCCATCTCCTCCTTATTCAACTTTAATATTTTTATAGGTTTCAAGTATTCAGTCACGCTGAAAGCTTTACAGGTCTATAACCTGGGCAAGAGTTACTGGTCTACTATAATCGTTCACTTTTAGTCACTTAATCTGTGCGCTGTTCGGTATAGAAGCTCTACACCGAGTTCGATATCTTCCGGCGATGAATACTCCTTCGGATTATGACTTATCCCGTCCTTGCAGCGAACAAATATCATTCCGTAGTTGCAAACATAAGACATCGTTAACGAATCATGGAACGGGCCGCTCATCAGAACGGGCGGGGCAAGACCTATTTTCGCCGCTTCCTCCTGCATTAGCTCCCTAAGCTCAGGCGCGCAGTAACGCGGATCACTCCTCGTATCCTCACGAATCGTGTACGTCAAGCCATGCTCTAAACAAACAGCATCTATCCTCGCAAGAAGCTGTTCCTCCAGCCTGTTCCTGCGACTCCGATCAATATCACGGAAATCAACGGTGAAGCTTACTTTCTCTGCAATAATGTTGCGCGAGTCCGGAAATACCGACAGCGAACCAACCGTTCCTACAGTCGGTGCGCCAGGTTCAGCGCTAGCTAATTCGTTAAGTGCGATGATAACCTTAGCGCTGCCGACCAATGCATCCTGGCGCATAGACATTGGCACGGAACCCGCATGTCCTGCGAAACCTGTCATTTCTACCGTCCACCAGACAGGGCCGGATATGCCGCTGACGATTCCAATCGGTTCATGGAGCGACTCCAGCACTGGACCTTGTTCAATATGCAGCTCCAGAAAAGCAGCTATTCGCCCTTCATCAAAGACATAACCTTCAAACGCAGCAGGATCACATCCAAACGCGATCAATGCCTCCCTGCGAGTCACACCATTTTTATCCGTCCGATCAAGCTCCCCCTCCTCAAGCTTCCCGGTCATTCCCCTTGCGCCAAACAACCCTTTGTTAAACCGGCAGCCTTCTTCATCACAAAAAGCGACAACTTCAATATTTCTAGCTGGTTTAAAGCCTTTTTCAACCATCGTTTGAACGGCTTCAATTGCCCCTAATACCCCAATCACACCATCGAATCGTCCGCCGTACGGCTGCGAATCAATATGGGAGCCAAGCATAAGTACCGGTGCTGCCGAGTCAGCTCCTTTTAGCACGCCGATCAAATTGCCGAACGGATCTATCCGCGCCTCCATCCCCGCTTCAAGCATCCAACTCCGCACCAGCTCTACACCTGCCAAATCCTCCTTCGACAGCGCCAGCCTGCAAACGCCTGTATCACCGATTTTGCCAATCTGAGCAAGCTCATCAATACGCCTGTGCAGCCGCTTGGCATTAATGCTGAGTTCTTTCTCCACTCTTTTATCCGCCTCCCTCAGACACCGAAAACCTGAAGCAGCGTTTCGGCGATAAATACAATCTCATCATCCGTAGTCGACAAAGGCGGGCTCAGCGTCAAAATATTCATAAAACCCGGCACTGTATCGCCATTTTTGCTAATGAGCAGTCCTTTTTGCTTGCACTCCGCAATAATAGCAGCAACTCTAGCAGCAGATGCCGGCTCCTTTGTTCGTTTATCCTCAACCAGCTCGATACCGATAGCCGAGCCGAAAATTCGAAGCTCGCCTACGTACTGATGTAATTCAAGCGGCTTGATTCGGCTAAACAGCTCTTTGCCAATATAGGCAGAACGGCTGACTAAATTTTCACGTTCTATAATTTCTATATTTTTTAGCGCCACTGCGCAGGATACAGGATTGCCTCCGAAGGTATTCACATGACGGAAATGATTGTCTGCTCCGCTTTCTTTGAAGCTTTCATACATTTCGGCGGACACTGCCGTTGCAGATAATGGAGAATAGGCGCTTGTCAGCCCTTTCGCCATCGTCACTATATCCGGCCTTACCCCGAAATTCTGATGTCCAAATTTCTCTCCAGATCGCCCGAAGCCGCAAATGACCTCATCAACAATGAGCAGGACATCATGCTTATCGCAGATCTTTCGCAGCCGAGCTAAATATGGATCAGGCGGCACAATCATTCCACCTCCGGTAATAACTGGCTCAACGATAATGCCAGCGACCGAATCTGCACCCTCCCATAGGATGGTATCCTCATAGGCTTGAGCGCATTGCATTTTGCAGGAGCCTTTCGTTTGCCCGAAAGGACAACGATAGCAATAGGGCGGAGGCACATGGGAAAATCCCACACCTAGCGGTTCGTATTTCAGCTTGCGCTGCGCTTGCCCTGTGGCGCTAAGTGCACCCATAGAATTGCCATGATAGGCGCGGTGGCGTGAAATGTATTTGTACTTAGAGCCCTTCCCACGTTGATGATGATACTGGCGGCCGATTTTGAAGGCGACCTCATTGGCATCTGAACCTGAGTTGGAGAAAAAAAATCGATAATCGCCAATGAGCCATTCATTCAGCTTCGCAGCCAACTCAATTGCCGGAACATGAGATTGAATGAGCGTCGCATAAGCTACTGTCTTCATCTGTTCCGCAGCCGCTTCAGCGATTTCGACCCGGCCATGACCGACATTGACGCACCACATCCCGGACATGCCGTCGAAATAGCGATTCCCGTCCATATCCGTTAACCAGCTTCCTTCTCCCGACACGATAACCATTGGATTCTCATTATGAGGAGAAATATGATGCCATAAATAGTTCCGGTCCTTCTCTAACAGCGCTGCTTTGTCTTCTTCATTCATTGCTGCCTCATTCACGCCCATGCCTTCCTTTCCTCCTTCGCGGCTGCCGCTTCTATAATAGAACGAACCGTGGATGAGACCATCAACGATCCTTATAGACTAGCGTATGCGGCTTCTTCGCTGCATCTTCCAAATTGTTTCTGAGATTGCTGCCATGACTCAAAAATAACATCGTAAAGCAACGCAGGATGCTCGGAAAAGATACCTATTTTTCTGCGGAGTTAATCTTCTAGAAGCTGTTTATGGGGATAAATTCATGTGATCCCTGTTCATTTTCCCTCACATAACCGCTCTGCTCTTGAATATATTGAGTAACAGACAAGAAATAAGCGATGAGCATGTAAGGCTTTTTTTCATTCTGCAGCGTTAACATAATGGAATGAGGTGAGGGAAATGGAGTCAGAGCCGCTATTTATTGTTTCAAGGGAAGATTGGTCGCTCCACCGCAAAGGTTATGAGGATCAAGCGCGACATCAGGAGAAGGTGCACGAAGCCATTAAGCAAAATCTTCCCGATCTGGTTTCCGATGAAAGCATCGTATTGTCCGATGGCAGGCGAACGATCAAGGTCCCTATTAAAAGTCTCGACGAGTCCCACTTTATATACAACTACAACAAGAAGCAGCACGTCGGACAAGGCGATGGCGACTCTCAGGTTGGGGATGTGCTTGGCGTCGATCCACAAGCTGCTAAGGGGCCCGGCAAGGGTCAGGATGCAGGCGATCAGCCTGGAGAAGACGTTGTTGATACCGAGATAAGTATCGATCAATTGGAGGATATGCTGTTTGAGGAGCTGGAGCTTCCTAATCTGGAGCAAAAGCAAAAGGATCAGCTGCAAACTACCGAAATCGTTTTTCACGATATTCGGAAAAAAGGCATTATGTCCAATATCGACAAGAAGCGAACATTAATCGAAAATCTGCGCCGCAACGCCAATGCGGGCAAATCCGGCATTGGCGGCATTTCACCTGACGATCTTCGTTACAAAACATGGAATGAAGTCATCAAACCCCAATCCAACGCGGTCATTCTTGCCCTCATGGACACATCGGGAAGCATGGGCTCGTTCGAGAAATATTGCGCGCGCAGCTTTTTCTTCTGGATGACACGCTTCTTAAGGCGCAAATATGAGCATGTGGAAATTGTGTTTATCGCGCATCATACGGAAGCAAAGGAAGTTACTGAGGAGGAATTTTTCAATCGTGGGGAAAGCGGCGGCACCATCTGTTCGTCCGCTTATCAGAAAGCGATCGACATCATCGATAGCCGGTATCCGACTCCCAATTGGAATATATACCCGTTCCACTTCTCTGATGGCGACAACCTAACTTCAGATAACGAACGCTGTGTGAAGCTAATCGGTCAGCTGATGGAGAGAAGCAATATGTTCGGATACGGAGAGGTCAATCAATACAATCGAAGCAGTACTCTGATGTCCGCCTACAAACACATCAACCACAAAAAGTTTATGTATTCGGTAATTAAGGAAAAAGGCGAAGTGTACAAAGCGCTTAAAACCTTTTTCTCCAAGCAAGTGACCGGTGCGTAATAAAAACACAGAAAAAAGCCGTCCCGATGGGTTCAACCCATTCTGGACGGCTTTTTCGCATTTTGAATAAACATCCCTTCAACTTGTAAGAGCAGAATCAGAGCCCTCTTTATCCGGATCGATCCCTTTCGTTTCTTTGCCAAAGAATAAAACCGTTAGCGCGCCTATGACAATCGTTACAAAAAAGATCATAAAAATAGACGGTATCGCGACTTGTTTAGCAACTAGCATACCAACAAGATAAGGACCAATAATACCCCCGACACGGCCGAATGAGGCGGCAAAGCCGACGCCAGTTCCACGAACTGCGGCTGGATACAGCTCCGGCGTATAGGCGTACATCCCTCCCCACGCTCCAAGGTTAAAGAATGAGAGACAAATGCCCGCAGCCAGTAGTACCCCTTCTGTTTCTGCGCTGCCGAACCAAAGGGCGCTGCCCGCGGTTAGCAGCAAATAAACCACTAGCACAAATTTTCGCCCAAACTTCTCGATAAAATAAGCAGCAGTGAAATAACCCGGCAGCTGGGCGAGTGTCATAATCAGAACATATTGAAAGCTTTTCACCAAATCAAAGCCCTTGAGCACCATGACGGAAGGCAGCCACAGGAACATGCCGTAATAGGAAAATACGACTGTAAACCATAAGATCCACAATGTTACTGTCGTTTTTCGGTAGCGCAAGGACCATATGGATTTCATTCTATCGCTCAGACTCAGCTTGCGGCTCTGCTGCGCATTGAAGCTGGGCGAGTCTTTAATGGCTCTTCTCAAATATAGGGCAAAAAGTGCAGGAACAGCACCGAGCGCAAACGCCATCCTCCATCCGTAATCAGGAATGATGAAGTAGGCAATCAAAGCCGCAGCAATCCAGCCGATCGCCCAGAAGCTCTCCAATAGGACGACTGCCCGGCCCCGCTCCTTGGCAGGCACAGATTCCGATACAAGCGTCGACGCAACTGGCAGCTCCCCGCCAAGCCCAAATCCGGCTATGAAACGCAGCGCGCATAAGACGATAAAGCTCGTTGCCAGAGCGGACAGACCGCTCGCAATGGAGAAGATCAGCAGTGTCCAGAGCAGGATCGCCCTGCGTCCGTATCGATCGGCCATCAAACCGGATACAGCGGCTCCAACTGCCATACCGATCGAATTAATTGCCATCAGTAACCCAACTTGTTGTGAACCAAGCTGCCATTCTACTGCCAAAGCAGCTACGATAAAGGAGATCATTCCGACCTCCATCGCATCAAAAAGCCAGCTAAGCCCCGCGCTAAACAACAGTTTCCGCTGTTTCGGCTCGCGCAGCAATGTCATTTTACTCATATGTAAACCCCTTACCCTATGCTCAAGCTCTATTTGACTAGGCGGCATTTTCTATTTGTATGGATATCCTACTCTATATTACCACGTTTTCAAAGTTTCTAATGATTGCAGCCCTATTACAAAGAATATACCCTCTACAAGGCGGCAACAACCATCCTGCAAAAAAAGAAGAGCACCCATGCTCGCTCAGCCATGGAATCGCTCTTCTCTCTATAACCGTATACTCACCCTTACTTAATCAAATCATCGCGCAGCGGCGTGAAGGAATCGAGCAGCGCCGAGGCTTCCAATGCGGTTACTCCGTGCCTCGCCCCGCTTGGTATAACGATGGACTCTCCCTGCCGGATCACTTGCTTCTCGCCGTCAATTGTAAATTCAATGGCGCCCCTCAAGCAATAGCTCAGCTGCTCATGCGGGTGAGCATGCTCATAACCAACCGCATCAGGCTCAAAATGAACCTCCATCAGCATCAGCGTTTTTCCCGGTTGCAAAATTTTACGTGTAACGCCAGGCTCCGCATTTTCCCATACTCCGATATTGCTCATCCGAGTTCCTCCTTTAGCATTTGTCTAGCCATGCTCCGCCATCGTCCCACATCAGCGAGTACTCATCCCTGACCCCATCTGCTGTGATTGTCATTCGGTAGCTCTGATCCGACATTTCAGTAATCTGCAAAGTTTCCGTATTCACAAACGTTTCCGTTTTCCCTATTGTTTCTATAGACTCTACTGTTTCTATAGACTCTATTGTATCAGCATAATCTACTGATTCAACGTTCCCCACCAGCTTTGCTCCTTCGGACAACGGCTCTTGCTCCGAATCATAAAATAGCACTTGCGCAAAAACGATCGTTTGGCTGGTTTTCACCTGCATAATAAGTGAGGTCCGGTCCCGATCCGGCGGGTTATCCGGCGTCAAAGCCGAATAGATCTCCACAGGCTGAGAACTCCACAGATGCTGCCTCAAGCTCCCATTCTCCATTTTATAGCGAAAAGTTAGCGTTCCTTCCGAAACTCCACCAGCCATAAACCTACTTTTGTGCTTAAACCATTGCTGATCAAGCCTGCTTAAGCATACATCTGTCGATTGCCAGACCTTATCCTCTTCCTCTTCAAGAATCCCGCTAAAATGATTCATCCAGCTGATTTCCCGCGGCTCGCTTACATCTACCTTGACCATATCAAGCAAATAATGCTCAGTCAGCACATTTATTCTTCTAATAGAGGCACCTTCGTAAGCCAAGAGATCCCATGGACTAAGCTCCGGGGGCAAAATAATCCGGTCCTTCATCTCATACGCTTCCGCTTTCCAATCTACCATCGTTTCTGTCCATGTTCCCCATGGGTGCTGCTCAAAACGAATAACCCGCCCATCCGCGGGAGGCTGGTCAACGCCATTCAGGCACACCGTATTATGCGAGAAGGTATGCTTAAACCACCCATAATGTGCAGGCACGCCGTAAGCGGTCGTGCCCGGATCAACGAGCAGCGGCACTTCCCCGCATACGACGGACAAGCCGAGCCGGTCCATATGGTCATGCTCGCCGCCGAACTTGCTGTGCTTAATGAACGCCTGCCAGCGCTTCGCATTGACCAGCTTCGTTATCCCACTCACGGGCATGGATACTGAACGGTGTGATGCCTTCCACAGCTGTTCACCTTCAGAAGCGTCCACAGGTGCAAGCTCACAGCCAAACAGTAACGCCAGAATAGAGTCTCGCTCCACTGTCTTCACACCTGTAAATGCCTTTTCCGCCCACTGCGTGCCATAGGCCGTATTCAGCAGCGAACGATAGAGCTCATCACCAAAAATATCCAGCGCTATTTCATAATAAGGCGCATAAGTATGAATGCCGCCCGCGCTTCCTGCATCATTGAAAGAAGGCATATAGCCATTTGGCACTATCCAGTGAACCGGATAATCAAACATCGATTGGAGGCCAGACTCTTGCCAAATATCCCAAGGCGTTCCTTCCGCCATAAGCGCGTAGTTCAGCAGCGACTTGAACGCATAAAAATGATACTGAACATTCCCCTCATACCACAGTCCGTCAGCAAAGCGGCCCCGCTTCATTTGGTCATGCAGCCCATACTCTCCTGAGAGTCCGGCATGAATAATCCCCTCATCGTTCAGCAAAATGCCAATGGACGCGATCGCGGAAGTAATCAGCACCGCATGGTTATGGATTTGCTTCTCTTTGTGCGCGATTAAAAAATGTACGCAAGGCTCCAGCAAGCCATAACGGATATGCGCCTCTTCCTCTTCAGACAACGAAGCCCGAATGAATTGAAAGCCTACGGACAAATCAATAATCCAGTGCGCCTCGTCAAGTGTCTGTGCAAACAACTTACCCGGACCGTTGTACGGGATGCTCCCGTGAATCTTATACCCTTCGTAATTGTCTGCATAAGACAGAAGAAACTGCTTCGTTTGATGGAGCAGCGCTTCATCCGGCTCTATAGCGTGAAGCATCGCCATATGATAAACCGCGCGGCCTATATTCGCATGCACAAAAGATGTCCATGCAGAGTCAAAGGGTTCGCCAGACCATACTGTGCCGCATACCGGACAGACATGCGTGTGCGGCTGCCCCCAATCAAAGGAGAGCTTCGCCCCGTCATGATGGCAGTAATACTGATGCATCCATTCTCCATATTCCACCGGACCTATCGTATACGAGATGCGTGATGCCTCTTCCGCTTCCTGTCGCAGCAGCCGCATAGCCGCCTCAAACTGCGGTAGACATGCGTTTGTTCTCATTTTCACCAGCCGTTTATCATTCATAACGCATGCCTCTTTCCCTACCCTTTCAGTGATCCTGCCGTCATCTGCATAAACGATTTGTTCGCGAGCATGTAGACGATAAGCAGCGGTAAAATCGACAAGCAAGCCCCGGCCAGCATATAATGCGTCTGAACCGCCGCCGACGCTCCATAGCGTAGGTAGGAGAGTCCCACCGTTAATGTTTGCAGCTCGGGCGTATTCATCGTAAAGACGAGCGGCCTCAAATACTCGTTCCACGCCCCGCAGAACGTGAACAACGCTCCCACTCCGAGACCCGGTCTAAGGAGCGGTAAAATAATTTTCCAAAAGATGCCTGCATTAGAACAGCCGTCAATCCGTGCCGCTTCATCCAGCTCTCTGGATATTCCTTTCAGGAAACTAAGCAGGATGAAAAAAATATAAGCGTGCCCGCTGATTAATATCAAAATAACGCCCCATAAAGAGGTATGCAAATGCAGCTTGATCATCAGCTCGTATTGGGGGCGAATGACGACCGCACCTATCGAGATAAACATCGTCGATGCTTGTATCGCCACGAACAAAGCTTTGCCCGGAAAATTCATCCGTTCTACAACATAAGCAGCCATCGAAGCGACGATAAGCGTACCGATCGTTGTCATGCCGCTAAGCATGAGACTGTTCCAAGTAAAGCGGGAAAAGTTCGCTTGCACCCACGCCTCCGCATAATTTTCAAAATGCCACACCGATGGCAAAATGTTGCCGCCCGTAGCGATCTCTGCATTCGACATAAATGAACCAAACAACGTTACGATTATGGGAAACAAGATCAGGAGCGCCGTTGCAAGCAAGAAAATCCAGAGCAGCAGCTGCCCGCCTAATTTCCCTGTGCGAAGCGGTTTTCGTTTCTGGATCGTTTGAACATGGGGTATAACTTCCGTCTTCATAGCATCCTCCCTCATTGCATTTTATTCATGCGATTAGACAGCAGATGGTAGACAAGCGTAATGATGCCTACAATTACGGCTGTAGTGAAGCCGACTGCGCTTCCGTAGCCGAACTGCTGGTCAACGACCGCACCGGAGGAAGGCGTAGGGAAAAATAGCTTATATACGTATAAATACATAACTTCAGTTTTTCCAATCGGGCCGCCCTCGGTCAGTACCATAATCGTTTCATAACCTTTAAGCGAGTTGATAATTGCCAGCATAATGACGATTTGCAGAACAGGTCCAAGCATCGGAATCGTCAAATACCAAAACTGCTGTCTTTTGTTTGCACCGTCTAGTGAAGCACTCTCATACACATCATTTGGAATATTCTGGAGTCCGGCCAAGAACAACAGCATATAGTTGCCCACAGCGCCCCAGATGGCAATAATAATCGTAGTCATCATTGCGTTTTTGGGTCCAAGCCAGTCAATCCGCTCGGAGATAATATGGAACTTAAGCAAATACTGATTCAACACCCCGTTATACGAATTAAAAATAATAAAGAACACGACAGCCATAACCGCGGAGCTGATGACCGTTGGCATAAAATAGATCGCACGAAGTACATTGCGGCCTTTAAGCTTCTGGTTCAAAATAACGGCTAGCAGCAGGCATAGCGGTATTGTCACAATCAGCTTGCCGCCCGCATAAATGAACGTATTCACTACGGAGTCCCAGTACTGGCTATCAGCAAGCAGCCTGCGGAAGTTGTACAAGCCGGTAAATCTAGCTTCGCCGTAGCCTTTATAATCAAAAAACATATACCGGATAGCCCAGCCTAGCGGATAGATGCCTAGTACAACCGTTAGCAGCAGGCTTGGAAATAAAAAAAGATAAGAAAAACTCATTTGACGCGCTTTGTTCATCGTTTCCACTCCCGTACACTCTGTCTTAGGGGAAAGCAAAGGGTGGAGTCTGCACTCCACCCCGCATTGCTGTTCCTATAGTTAAGCCGTTATTTCGCACCCAGCTTCGTTGGATCAAAATCTGGTTTTGCTGCCGTGGTCACATCGCCGCTAGCAATCGCTTTATCAAGCGCCGCATTGTACCTTGTGTTCAGATCCTGAATGATCGCATCCAGATCCCCGCCGCCCAGCATATATTTAAAGAATGCATCATTGTACTTAATGCCCTCAATCGTAACAGCCGGACTTAATGGCCATGTAGCATCGTTGTCGCTTGGCAGGAAACCATCAATGCCATTGATGTCCGGTTTCGCGGCAACTGCCGAAATTGAAGGTACCATCGAGATGCCAAAGCCTTTTTCATGATACGTTTTCAAAATTTCATCGCCGTACATATATTCCATGAACTTCCACGCCGCTTCTTGGTTTTTGGAGAAGCTGCTTAGCGCCAGCCATTGGCCGCCAAGGAACGAGCTTGCACCTTTGACTGTTCCATCAATTGTTGGCACAGGTGCCGCAGCCCAATCGATTTTCGCTGGGAATTGGTTTTTGTATACACCCGGCTCGGAAGAGAAGGAAAGGTACATGCCTAGCTTGCCTTCCGCAAACTGCGCGCGCAGCGGATCGATATCAAGCGACTCCATACCCGGCAGCGTGCTTCCGTCGTCATACATTTGTTTGAAGGATTGAATAATGTCTTTGAAGCCTGCAAAGTCGTATTTTCCGGTTTTAAAATCATATCCGAAGCCGCCGTAACCGCTCACTTCAGCAATGACACGTGCAGAGCGGCCAAACGCGCTATCCGCATTTTTGAAGTTTTGCGCGAAGCCGTAAGCACCCTCTGCCTTGCCGACAGCCGTTATTTTCTTGGCTGCGTCGACCATTTCCGCAAGGTTTGTTGGAGGAGCGGCAATGCCTGCTTTGGCAAACAGGTCCTTGTTGTACACTAGCCTTAATGTCGAGCCATAGTTCGGCAGGCTGTACATTTTGCCATCAATTTGGTTAAAGTCCTGAATGACCGGGAACTGCTCCTTCATCTTGTCTGTCAGCATCGCATCAATCGGTGCAAGATAACCCTTAGTTACATAAGTCTTGATCGTATTCTCCTTCACTCTGAACACATCAGGCCCTTGTCCGGAAGCAAACGCCAAGTCGATTGCCTGATCGTAATCATCCGTCTTGACGACCATTTCCACCTCGATGTTGTCCGTATTCGTGTCATTAAAGCTTTGAACAACCTCCTTGATATAGTCCATATCGTGGCGATCTCCGGTCCAATACACGATTTTTGTTTTTTTGCCGCTTTTCGCTGGTGTTGTTGCGCCGTCCGATTCCGCAGGCTTGTTGGAAGCTCCGCTCTCCTCCCCTGGCGAATTGTTGTTTGTGCTTCCGCAGGCTGCCAGAGATAAGGCAAGAAATGAGCTCAGCACGATCGTTCCGAGTTTTTTGTACATTGGTGATCCTCCCTTTGTAGGTGAAACCGTTTGCTTGCTTCTTAACTATAAGAGATCAGACCCACATAGGTAATGTGGCTACCTTGCGAATAAGGGCAGATATTTCATGATTATCAAAACCTTGCTTCTACGGCTTCGGTGACCTGCCTAAGGAGATTTCCTTAAACTCGGTCGGCGTAAGGCCGGTCTGCTTTTTGAATACCTCGCTGAAATAGCGCCTGTGTTCATAGCCAAGCTCCTGCGCGATTTCCTGCACTTGAAAGTCCTCGATTAGCATCGATTTCGCCCGTTCGATTTTGACCTGCGTGACGAATTGCTGGAAGGTCGTTCCCGACACTTTCTTGAATAGATTGGAATAATAGCCCCAGCTTAAATTCGCCTGCCTTGCGCAATGCTCCAAAGTTAGGTCAAGCTGCAAATGTGTTTTAATATAATCGATCGATCTATATATAATTTTTTGTGATTCGCTTGCCCTCTCCTTATCGATCAGCCTGCATCCGATTTCGCAAAGCTCAGTCAACCATTGCCTATAATCCTGCAGCGACGAACGGCTTCCCCGTCTCGCCTCCTGCACCTTCGACTCAAACTCCTTCAGGTTGCTGCGTGGGAACTTCTCCAGCAGCACCCTGAGCATTCTAAGGGATAGGCCGTGAAAGAGATGCTCGACATCGCTAGGCTCGGGGAGCACGGAGGAGCTTTGCATTTCATCAAAAATGGAAGCAAGCCACTCTAATGTCTTCTCCTTATTGCCCGAGCGAAAACCGAATAAAAATTCATTTTCACTCTCTGTCGTATAAATCCATCCAGCGGCGCTGTCCTGCGCTTCTTGCTGGGAGCTAAATGCGCCATTTCCCCCGGTATAGAAATGATAAGACAAGGCGCTGAGCGCTTGCTGATAACTCTTCGGGAGCTCACGCACACTCCCCGCCTCCATCCCGATGCCGATGGAAATAGTAAACTTCGTGTAGCTGGCGATATTTTCGCAGCAGGAATCAGCAATCCGCATCAAATGATCCCCGGGCTGCCCCTGCATAATGCAGACGTAGCGGTTAAGCGCCTCCCGGAAGATAACCGCCGATGTATGCTCCTTGATCGTCTCCTCGACGATATTTTGCAGGGAGAAACGCGCCAGCTCCAGCTCTTTCACAACCAAGCCGCCATATTTGTCAGTAAACTGGTCAATTTGAATTACCATGACCGCAAGCGGAGCCTGCAAAGGCGGCAGATCTAGAAATCCCCACCACTGTGAAATATCCGCCTCCTCGGTCTGATGATGGACAAGCAGTGACATATACTCCTGCCGCAGCGCAGGCAGGCTTTCCTTAATCTTCTTCTCCAGCCCAATGACATGCGAACGTTCCCGTTTGTCTTGCTCCGATGCTTCTTTCGCCTTTAATACAACTTTGATAATATCCTCGATTGAAAAAGGCTTTTTCACATAATCAAGCGCCCCGTACTGGATCGCTTTTTTCGCATATTCAAAATCGGTGTAAGCGCTCAAAATAATAATTTTGCTATGAGGCAGCATTTCCACAATACTTCGTGTCATTTCTAGCCCGTCCATCTTCGGCATTCGAATATCGGTCAAAATTATGTCCGGCGACGTTTGCTTAATAACCGCAAGCCCCTCCTCGCCATTCGTGGCGCTGCCGACCACCTCGATCCCATGCTCCGCCCAAGGGATTTTGTGCTTCAGCATATCTACTACACTTCGAATATCGTCTACAATGCACAATTTGACCGGTTGACTCATGTTACCCCATCCCTTCCGTCTGCTTCGGAATCCAAATTTCAATCCGGGCTCCGCCACTATCATTATTGCTTATGATCATGCGCTGCTGGTCGCCGTAGTACAGCTGGAGCCGATGATAAATATTGCGGAGAGCATATCCCTCATCCATCGTCGTTGGATGAATAATCGAAGCCATGAGCTGCTCGGGAATGAGCCCCGTCCCATTATCCTCTACCGTCAAATGCAGCCAGTCCTCATCCAATTGCGCATTAATATAAATTTCACCACCTGATTCACGATCTTGAAAACCATGCAAAATGCTATTTTCTACAAGTGGCTGAATGACGACTTTTGGAATTCCGCAGGCAAGCAGCTCCGGATGCACCTCGATATGGCAAACGAACAGCTCCTCGTAAGAAATCTGCTGAATGGCTAAATATTGGCGCACATGATCAAGCTCATCCTCCAGCGTAATCAAGTCTCTCCCCCCGCTGAGGCTAAGCTGAAACATTTGGGATAAAGCCAGAATCATCTCATTAACGTCCTTGTTCTCGCCAAGCACTGATTTGCAATAGATCGTATTCAGCGTATTGTAAAAAAAATGAGGGTCCATCTGTGCGGAAAGCGCCTTGATCTCGGCCTTTCGCTTCTCACTCTCCCGTACCTTGACATCTTCAATCAGCTGCTTGATTTCGTCCAACATCCGATTAAAGCGAAACCCCACCTGGGATACCTCATCCTTGTATTCGCTTTCGAAACGCACATTCAAATCATTTTCTTCCACCCGTTTCATCAGCCTTTGGAGACTGAACAATGGTTTTAACAATAAATAGATCATGTTGTTCGCTATGAATAATGACAGCACCATCAACCCAAGTATGACGTAGATCGTTGCTTTCTTGATGCCGTTCAGTTTCGCTAGCAGGTCGCTCTTCGACTGGATACCAACAATCATCCAATCATCCTTTACTTCCAGCCTTGCGTAGTTCACCAGATATTCCTTTTTCCTGTCCTTATAAAAAAACGAGCCCATCATTTCTGCGGTCAACTGCTTCGTGAACGCCGAGTGCTTTGTCAACTGGTTCTCCTGACTCGATCGATTATCTAAATTCACATCTTCGCCCTCTGAATCTACAAAATAATACTGTTTCTCTGCTGTCGACAGATTTTCCATGAACAGCTCATACAAATCATCTTGCTTCACATTAATGACCACATAAACATCCGATCGCTTCTCGCCCAGCTCATTGACTCCCTCCACAACAAGGGAAATCACATCTTGTTTATCCATAAAGAAGGCATCCTTATGCCCTTTCGTCCAAAAGCCCCGCTTTATTTCCTTGAAATGCGTATACAAATCCGAATTATAAAATGAGTTTGCCGTGTCCCGGACATTGGACGTATGATAATAATCGCCGATCGGCGAAGCAATCAAAATGCTGTCAATCATCGAGTCATTGAATTTCACCTGCGAGAAAACACCTTGAAGTGAGGTCCATGTATTGTAATAGTGGTCTCGGTCATTGTTTTGTGCATCGGTCATCACCTGCTTGAACGGGTCGCTGAACATAAGCGCACGAACGGCAATACCAATGTTCTTAAGCCGTTCATTTACGATTTGAGCAGATTGGTTGACCGTATCCTGACTCGTTTTGAGCGCATTCCTCTGTATTTCCTTCGAAGCGATCCAGTAGGCAATACCTCCTGTTGCTGTAAGGCCAAACATGATTAAAACAACGAAGGTCAGCCATATTCTGTGCTTGAGCGAAAGAGAATAATATAATTTTTTAACAAACGCTCCCCAATTTTTTTTGCTGAACATCATCATTCACCTCTCATCGCCTAAGTGGGCTTAGGCACACTCTTCTTTATTATAATGGAAGTTAAAATAGCTAAACATGCGGCAAAGTAAGGGATGAGGGCAGAATTCTAAAGATTTTAACATTGCGTTTGCAATATAAAATGGTTCGGAATAACAAAAAACCTCAACCCCTGTAATGAGGTTAAGGCTTTTGGACGTACTTTACTAGATATTTAAATCAATGCCCATCTGATCTAAGCTTTTGAACAGATATCCTTGCCGGCGAGCCTCGTCTATAATTCTGCCGAGCGCCTCAGTATTGTCTTTGGAAACGGAATGCAGCAGGATGATCGCTCCGGGATGGAGCTGCTTAACAACCTCGTTATACGCATATTGTGATCCTCTTTGCGCATTCACATCCCAGTCCTTGTACGCCACTGACCAAAATACATTCGTATAGCCGAATTGTTTGCTAGCGGCAAGCATCCGTTCGCTGAATATGCCTCTTGGTGGCCTCAGATACTTCATTTCCTTCTGGCCGGTCAGCGTTTCTACATGCTCCTTGACCTTATCGAGCTCCGTTTTGATGCTTGATTCTGAGAGGGTCGACATATCCGGGTGACTCCAAGAATGGTTGCCTACAATATGCCCCTCCAGCACCATCCGCTTTAAAAGTTCCGGCTGATCTTTGACATAATGTCCCGTTACAAAAAAGACCGCTGGTACTTGTTTATCTTTTAATACATCAAGGATACGCGGTGTATAGCCATTCTCGTAGCCGTTATCGAAAGTAAGATATAGCTCCTTTTGCGTTGTATCCCCTAGGAACAAAGCCCCGTGCTTCGTTACGATTTCTTTAAAGCCCTCCTCATCGATCGAAGGCAGACGCCCCTCCACGCTTTTCTTAAACCCGAAGTGGAATACTCCTGGCTGCCCATATGCAGCTGCTGGACTTATTAAGCCCCATAAGATCGCAATAAGCATGACAGCGACTCTAACCCTTTGCTTCAACAGTAAAGCCTCCTTATTCAATGAAGTGATTGCACTTCATCCGCATATTGCGTTTATATTTCCCCATAAACACATAAAAAAACCGCTATTCCCATAAGTCCTGTAGACTTTGAGAATAGCGGTTTATGTTGTCAATCATTCTGTTAAAAGATGGTCGGGACGACACGATTTGAACATGCGACCCCCTGGTCCCAAACCAGGTGCTCTACCAAGCTGAGCTACGTCCCGAGAAAAGATGGTGCCGTCGAGAGGACTTGAACCCCCAACCTACTGATTACAAGTCAGTTGCTCTACCAGTTGAGCTACAACGGCACATCGATTATGTCCACCAATGCTGGTGGTTTTTGATGCTTGCTTGGCATAACCAAGAGGCATCTTAAGAAAAATGGTGCCGTCGAGAGGACTTGAACCCCCAACCTACTGATTACAAGTCAGTTGCTCTACCAGTTGAGCTACAACGGCGTAACGGTTATGTCTACCTTTGCAGGTAGTTTTGATGCTTGCCTGGCAACAACCAAGGAGCATCTAAAGAAAAAATGGTGCCGTCGAGAGGACTTGAACCCCCAACCTACTGATTACAAGTCAGTTGCTCTACCAGTTGAGCTACAACGGCATATGGATTTTTTTCACCATTTAAAGGTGTTTTGGTTGCGGGGGCAGGATTTGAACCTGCGGCCTTCGGGTTATGAGCCCGACGAGCTACCGGGCTGCTCCACCCCGCGTCATTTTGAAAGAAAAAATATGGTGACCCGTAGGGGACTCGAACCCCTGTTACCTCCGTGAAAGGGAGGTGTCTTAACCACTTGACCAACGGGCCTAGAAAAATTGGAACGGAGAGAGAGGGATTCGAACCCTCGCACCACTTACGCAGTCTAACCCCTTAGCAGAGGGTCCCCTTGAGCCACTTGGGTATCTCTCCAAACTTGGCTCCCCGAACAGGACTCGAACCTGTGACAACTCGATTAACAGTCGAGTGCTCTACCAACTGAGCTATCAGGGAAAATATGGTGGGCCTTAGTGGACTCGAACCACCGACCTCACCCTTATCAGGGGTGCGCTCTAACCAGCTGAGCTAAAGGCCCTAAGCATAAACATAAATCTTATGTAAGATCAATTGTTTATAATCAGGTAATCAAATTGCGCCCTGAAAACTGGATACGAAAGATTAGGCTTGCTGAAGCCTTTTATGCTGCTGTCTACTGGATGTATGGGTCACAGTAAACGTGTTTAGGATAAGCCCTCGACCGATTAGTATTCGTCAGCTACACACATTGCTGTGCTTCCACCCCGAACCTATCAACCTCGTCGTCTTCAAGGGGTCTTACATACTGG
>NZ_JBFTPA010000011.1:0-227520 GCF_056398245.1 Paenibacillus sp. 01T47 | reverse complement strand
AATAAGCACGTATATGTTCTTACAGCGAGAGAAAGGGCTAGGTTTGTTGTCTGTAAGCACATATATGCGCTTATAGAGTAGCTGCGGCGTATGATCGAGGTAGGAAATGGACAAATAAGCACGTATATGTTCTTACAGCGAGAGAAAGGGCTAGGTTTGTTATCTGTAAGCACAAATATGCGCTTATAGAGTAGCTGCGGCGTATGATCGAGGTGGGAAATGGAGCAATAAGCACGTATATGTTCTTACAGCGATAGAAAGGGCTAGGTTTGTTGTCTGTAAGCACATATATGCGCTTATAGAGTAGCTGCGGCGTATGATCGAGGTGGGAAATGGAGCTGGAGCTCAGACAGAGTGAACGTTTTCGGACCTATAACTTACGAACCTAGCAGCTCTTATTTTAATCAAAGGTAATAGATTAAAAGTTTAACGAACTGCAGAATCGTTATTTCGAGAAAAATAGCTAATGCACCCAATTTACCATGCTATAACGTTCATATGATTCGTTAAAACTTAAGTAAGCTAGTTTTCATCACAATAAGAATAATACAGTTCGTTAGAGAGTTGATCTTGGGATGCCTTGATATGTTATGCGCAGAAATGGCTGAAAAAAGTTTGAGCAGTGGATGGGTACAAATTGCTGAGAAACGGTTATACTTAAGCACTTGAACAACACGGAAGCCATATTATTATACGATTAGGAAGCGATTTGATGATAAAAACCCATTCCAAGCTCAATCGGCAAAATGTGTTTACTGGTATATTATCTGCGATGCTGGCATGTACAGGCGGAGCCGTACTCATCGTTAGCAGCGCTGAAAAAGCAGGTTTTTCAACCTTAGAGCTCGTCGCGTGGCTGTTCGCCGTTTATTTTTTTGGCGGACTGCTGAACATAGCTTTGACGTTGATATATAAAATTCCGTTTGGCGGCGCGCATTCGATAACCGCCGTTGCTTTCTTAAGCACTTCTGCGACACAGTTTACCGTGCAGGAGTTAGCTGGTGCGAGCATTATTTCCGGGTTTATTATCGCTGTATTTGGTTTATCTGGTCTGTCCGATAAGCTGCTGGCTTTCCTGCCCAAGCCGCTGATGGATGCGATGCTTGCCGGTTTAATATTCAACCATATTGTAAAAATCGTTCCCGCGGTCAAGGATGCTCCCTTTGTCGGGTTCATGGCATTGGTCGGTTTTTTCTTATTTCCCCGTTTATTCAAGGGCTTTCCGCCTGTGCTCGGCGTCGTTTGTATGGGGCTGCTTGCTCTATGGATTGGCTATGATTTGCCTCCTATGGAGGTGCTGCCGTTTGCGCTGCCGCATGTGGTGAGCCCTGAGTTTTCGATTAATGGGCTGTTATCGTTAGCTATCCCTTTGTCGATACTCGTGCTTAGCAACGATTTGTTTGTAGCTTTGGCAGCACTTCGCAAAAATGGCTATGAGCCATCCGCTTCCAAGACGATTACGATAACTGGTTTTGCCACGACTGCTGTAGCGTTTCTTGGCGGTCATAGCGTAAATGTTGGCGGAATGATGAGTATGCTGTGCAGCAGCGAAGAAGCTGGTGCAAAGGAATCTCGTCCTTATGCAGCGATTGTCTCGGGCGCATTAGTGGCGCTGTTTGGATTATTTGCTTGGAAGGTTATTGCCTTTATTAATATTCTGCCGTCTTCATTTATTTGGCTTCTAACGGGTTTTTCATTGATGGGGGTATTCATTCAAAGCCTTCAATCAGCTTTTTCGGAATCTGCCTACCGCTACTCAACGGCCTTTACATTTGCGATTGCGGTAGCAAACGTCGCCTTTCTCGGCGTTTCTGCGCCTGTTTGGTGCTTGGCAATCGGCATGGTTACGATGAAATTGCTGGGCGAGGGAACACGCAGCAATAGCAATGATGCTGTTC
Organism: Paenibacillus sp. 01T47; assembly: GCF_056398245.1. Taxonomy (NCBI): domain Bacteria; kingdom Bacillati; phylum Bacillota; class Bacilli; order Caryophanales; family Paenibacillaceae; genus Paenibacillus; species Paenibacillus sp. 01T47. The sequence continues at coordinate 225,622 of NZ_JBFTPA010000011.1, read as the reverse complement.
GTCAAAATAAATAGTAATAAAAGGGGACGATTATTCCCACGGAAACTTCGTCAGTAAAAAGTCTGCAAACTTTTTGCTCTCTTCTCTGCGCTGCTTCCTCATTGCCGTTCGGTGCTCGGCCGTTTCATATAATTTAATTTCTTCTTCCGTTTCAGGGACAATACGAGGTACAAGTATTGTCTTATTTTGTTCATCTAGGGCGACAAAAGTAAGAAAAGAGGTAGCTGCTATTTTTCGCTCGCCGCTTCTTAAGTCTTCTCGTATCACTTTCACAAAAACCTCGATTGAACTTTTGCCCGTCCAAGTAACGAAGGACTCTAGGGAAACGGAATCTGTTGGCCGGATTGGATGCAAGAAATCAACGGAATCCGTCGAAGCGGTTACCGCGGTAACTCTGCATAATTTGGAAGCGGATATCGAAGCAATATCATCGATATAAGACATAAGTTTGCCGCCGAACAACGTGTTGTGATTGTTTACATCGGTTGGGAATACTCTTGAAACCTTAAAGGATCGCGTTTCTTTGACATATTTATTTTCCAAAGCATTCACACAACTTTCTAGAAAGTGGCTGATCTTTGGGTATTTTCTCCCCTTTATGGATAGGTTATGCTTCTAAAATAAAACTTAAAAGGGTTCCACATATAATGCTTGATTAGTATGTGGAACCCTTTATATATAGTTACTCTTGGCTGAGCTTTAACAACTGATCATTAACATTTTCGGTACTTAATCCCCCGTGATAACAAACGACGGATGCAATATCGAGGTCTACATATTTTTTCAAAGAGAGACGAGCCTCTTTTATATCCGGTGTAGTCGGGACATGAATTCCCCCGAGATTTCCGTCTACACTATACATTGAATCACCAGCAATGAGCGTTTTACTTTGCTTTAAATAAAGGCTAATATGGCCGGGAGTGTGCCCAGGCGTGTGGATGACGCGTATACCGCCGCAAAACGGCAGTTCTTGACCGTCGATCAGCGTATCGTCCACTCTGCCTTTCGGAGGATTCTCAAGGTGCCGGTCTTTTAAAAGCGGGATCTCTCCCTGAATATATGGCTTATCCAATTCATGCGCATAAATTTTAATATGATGACCATACTCTTTCAAAATCTCAGGAAGGCAGCCGATATGGTCCATATCCTGATGCGTTAAAATGACAGCTTTTAGTTTGTCCAACGACACGTCTGCTTTTTCAATGGCAGCGCGTAAATCTTCGATTTGCCCTGGAAAACCTGTATCTATTAAAACAGCCGTATCTTGATCCCACAAAAGAATGGGATGAATAATCGTTCCGTGAAAATCTAGTTGAAGCATTTCTACACCCTTTGAAATCTCCATAATAGCGAGCCTCCGTAAAATTAGATTTATATGGATGTTATTATGCAGGTTTAGTTGATGTCAACATCTTCTAATAACATCGCAGTGAAGTGGTAGTTGAGATTTTTTTTTTCGCAAAATGAACTTTAAGAGCCTCTGTGATCTCTTATCTATGAAAGGGGTGAGAACATGAATGTAAGCCGTCTTGTCAAACAAGCTCAAAAAGGCAACAAAGAAGCTTTATTACAACTAATCATAGCCGATCAGGACGCTTATTATCGTCTTGCCTACAACTATTTGAGAAATGAGCATGACGCGATGGATGCCATGGCAGACATGATTGTTACGCTTTATGAAAAGCTGGATCAATTGCAAAAGAGCGAAGCCTTCTACAGCTGGAGCAAAACCATTCTTGTCAATCGTTGCAAAAAACTACTCCGCCAAAAAGAACGATTTGTTCCGCTGGGAGACGAGGGAGAATCGTCCTTTGCTGGATTAACGGAAGATAACCCTTATCGCAACACGGAGTCTGAGATGAACATGCAGGTGCTGCTCTCGAATCTAAATGCACAGCAGCGGGAAGCTATCGAGCTTCGCTACGTACATGATCTTCCGTATCAGACGATTGCGGACATGACCTGTTCGCCGATTGGAACAATCAAATCAAGAATTTCGCAAGGCATACAAAAACTGAAAGCGATGATCGGAGGGGATCGTAATGAAAACGATCGAGGAGAGATTACAGGAGCACAAACAGAGCTTGAATATCGTGCAGGCACCATCAGGACTTGAGGACAGACTTCGAAATGCACTTGAGCATGTTCCCGTGAAGAAAAGAAAGCTGAATAGAGCGATGACATGGGTTGTCTCATCAGCTGCAGCACTCCTTCTGATTGTAGGCACTTATCAATATCCTGCGTTTGCTTATTACGGAGGCAAGTTGTTTAACAAAATCGAGCTGAACTCTCTTAGCTTCTCTGAAGTGGCGGAGCAAGGCTACGGACAATCGGTCAACAAAAGCAAAACGCTAGATGACGGTACTGTCATTACCATCAACGGGGTTATTGCGGACGATAACGCTTTGCTTATGTATTATAGCATTGATAGACCTGAAGGCTCTGTATTTACTGACAATAGTTCACTACGTTATAACGTAGGTCAAATGGAAGGGTTCTTGACGGATTCCGATCCCAAAGAAGGAAGCGGCAATTATAGCAAAGACGAGACCCAATACGAGGGCGTCTATAAATTTGAACCGGTTAGTCCATTCTCTAGAACTTTAACCGTTACATTTAGTGAGTGGCTAGAAAATGGGGAACGGGCATCTTACCCAATCTCCTTCAAGTTTGAAGCGAATAAAGCGATGAAAAGCATGCTTAAAGAGGATATCTCAAAATCCGTTTCGGTCGATGAGGGATCGATCCACAATGACGCCATCACAGCTTCACCTACTTCTACCATCGTAAAGGGACATTATGAAATGAATGATGGGGGATACCCGAGGTTCTCAGGTAAAACAAATCTTTATGTAAATGGAACAGAAGTCAAATCATGGGGAATGCAGTCGGATCATTCGGGTGAAAAGGGCAAGGCGGCATTTGAACTTGAATTTGATGTGCTGCCAACAGACAAGCTGGAAACCATCGAGCTCGTACTTGAAAATTTTGCTGGCTATCAGAAAATAGAAGAACCGATCTCCTTAGCTTCACCATCAGATCTGTCCATAAAGATTGGGAATGAGAAGTTATGGATTCGCAGCGTTACAAAAACCGATACAGGTTATGATATCGTTATCGCCAGAAAACAATTTACAATCTTGGAAACAGAAAACTTATCTGTTCAATCGGGTGATAGTGTAGTTCCCGTCTCATCCATTTCCTCATCACGCCCGTGGGATTTGAAAAATGGCAATATCTTGTGGGAGCAGACGTTTTCTTTTAACACGGAAGAGGAACCGGAACAGCTGCTGCTTAACGGATTTTCCTATATTAAAACCTACGATAAGACCATCTCTATTCCTATGGATATCAAAAAGTAATTTGTATCAAACAATAAATGAAAAAGGGCTTCCCAAAAAGCAGAAATGCTGCTCTCTGGGAAGCTCTTTCTTTTAGGCTGGAAAGACTAAAGTTCCTTGCAATGGCGAAGAGGATTATAGCTGCAAGTTGCGATCAATTAAAGCGATGCGCTGCTCTACACATGCGTAGGAGCGAAGCGGATCTTCCGGTGTGTTTAAGCAATAGTCGAGCAGTTGATCAACGGTAGTTGCAGCAACGTGACAGCGTGTGTCGGAGGAAGCGTAGTAAATATAGACGTTGCCGTTATCCTGTGCGATAACCCCGTTGCAGAAAGCTACGTTCGATACGTCGCCGACACGTTCAATGCCTTCTGGTGCAAGCAAGTGGCCACCAGGACGATGCGTTACTTTGTTAGGCTCCTGCAAGTCGGATAGGAATGCATAAAGTACATAACGCAAGCCTGCCGCGGTGTTGCGAACGCCGTGAGCAATATGAATCCAGCCTTTGTCCGTCTTAATTGGAGCGGGACCTTGACCGTTCTTCACTTCTTTAATTGTATGATAATGGCGTTCATCAATGATGATCTCACGCTCTACAACTGCATTCTCGATCGTATCGGATAGTCCCCAGCCAATACCGCCGCCAGAACCCGTATCGATAAAGCCGTCCTGAGGACGAGTATAGAAGGCGTATTTTCCGTCTACAAATTCAGGGTGAAGCACGACGTTGCGCTGTTGGTTGGACGCTGTTTTTAGATCAGCAAGACGCTCCCATTGCTTCAAATCCTTCGTTCTTACGATACCGCATTGTGCAATTGCGCTCGACAGATCTCCTTTTGGAGCGGAAGGATCCTTTCTCTCTGTGCAGAACAGACCATAAATCCAGCCGTCCTCATGTTGAACGAGGCGCATATCATAGACGTTAATATCGGGATCGCTTGTTTCTGGAAGCAAGATAGGGTGGTTCCAGAAGCGGAAACCATCAACGGGGCTGTCACTCTCTGCAATGGCGAAAAATGATTTGCGATCATTGCCTTCAACGCGAGCTACGAGATGGAATTTGCCATTTAAGAAGATTGCTCCTGGATTGAATACGCAATGAACGCCGAGGCGCTCCATGAAATAAGGATTCGTCTCAGGATTAAAATCATATTTCCAAATTAGCGGAGCATGTTCTGCTGTTAGAACAGGGTGCATGTAACGATCAAAAACGCCGTTGCTAACTTCTACTGGCTCGTTTTTACGCTGTACAAGCGCCTCATAACGGTCTGTTAGCATTTGCTTGCGTTCATTAAATTTACTCATTGAATAAACCTCCATTAGTGTGAAGTAGCAGTACCAGACAAGCGTTCGATCATTTCAAAGCATGCGCGTCCATTATGATAAGGGCATTTCCAAGGACTAACCTTTTGTAAATTGTCGCTTGGAGCACCATCGCGAGTTACGCTCCAGTGCCATTCGCCAAACTGTTTGTCGACGATAAAATTTTCAATGAACTGCCAAGATTTCAAGGCAGCCTCAAGGTATTTGTCATCGCCCGTCATTTGATAAGCATTATAGAAACCAACAACAGCTTCTGCTTGCGGCCACCAATCCTTGTGCGAATCGATGATCCCATCAGGACCTGCCTCATTAAGAAGACCGCCATCCTCGTCAACGCCTTCATTCAGCGTCGCTTCTGCCATTCGAATGGCGATCGCTTTGGCTTCAGCCAGCAATGCTGCATCTCCAAGCACTTCAGCCGCCTCGACTAGCAGCCAGCTGCCCTCGATATCGTGACCGTAAGAAATATGCTCAGATCTGCCGTTCCATTTTTCATCGAAGAAAAGGATAAAGTGCGCGTTATCTGGGTTAATAATATGTTTTATTGTGATTTCGATTAGTTCTTTCAGCTTGGCTTGCAGCACATCCGACTTCCATACCCTGTAAAGGTTCGTATAACCCTCCATGATGTGGAGATGAGTATTCATGGATTTCTTCTCATTCAAATCCTTTTCACTCAAGCTATTATCGTCGGTTTCCAGCCACTCGCGTGTAAGAGCTTCAAAATAACCTTTATATTGCTCATCGTAGCTATATTTCTCAAGCGTATGAAATAATGAGATCGCTTTCTGAAGCGCAGCTTCATTCCCGGTAGCGCGGTAATACTCGGAGTAAGCATAAATAGCAAAGGCTTGACCGTATACCTGCTTTTTCGTTTCGGCTGGGCTGCCAGCTGCATCAACCATCCAGTATAATCCGCCGTATTCTTGATCTACAAAGTATTTATTTACATATTGATAGGCACGGTCAGCCATTTCGAGATAAGCTTCATTGCCAGTCATGCGATAAGCGGAGGCAAAGGTCCACAAGATCCGTGTGTTAAGCACCAGGCTTTTGCCAGCTTCATCGTTAACGGTTAAATCTCTGCTGATATTGCCGTAGAAACCGCCTTTTTGCTCATCGATCGTATGCTTCATCCAAAAGCCGAGAATGTTAGATTCCAGCTCTTGCTTGATGCTTGCCAGCCACTGCTCGTTAGTTACGTTCATTCGCCCAAACCTCCGTCACTCGATTCAGCTATTTTGGCTGCATAATATTGACGAACCGTTTGTTCTGCTTGCTTGCCATACATACAATAATCGTCGTTAGCACTCGCATCGGCCTCTTCATATAGTCTCGCCGGCCAATCCCAAAGCATAAAGCCGCCAACCCAATCACGCTTGTCCGTATGGGAGAACATCGTCTCGTAGAACTGACGCTGAACCTCTTCGCTGGGCGCGCCTGCAAGTCCCCAATCGTTCGGAATATACTGCGAGCCTTCGCGGCTAGGGCAGCCTGCTTCCATGAAGAAAAAAGGCTTGTCGTATTCGGATACGACCTTTTCAATTCGGTTCAGCTGCTCTTCCCAAGCATCGATAGGGTAGTAGCCGCTGGAAGAAATGACATCAACAGCATCCCACCATTTAATTTGGCCTTCTTGATATTTGTCACAGTTGTACGTAACGATGCCGGAATAAACTTTGCGAACCTCTGCGATGAGCTCACGCCATTCCGTTTCTCTGCGATCGGTTTGAACCATTTCGCATCCAACACAAAACATTTCGCAACCTGTATCTTCAGCCATTTTGGCATAGTGCAAAATGAATGTGGTATACGAAGCGAACCAGTCAGACCATTTTGGCTCGCAAGGCACATCGAGATCAAAAAAATTAATATGAGCACGCCATGTGCCATCCGCACAATTGACGACCGGCTTCAAACAAACGTTAAGGCCTAGTTCTTTCGCTTTGTGAATGGCACTAAGAACTTCCTCATCGGTAACCGTAGGCGCCTCGCGAAACTTAATTTCGGTAGAGTGGGCATGATCTTGAAGTGCGCCAAGTGCAATAGCTGTCCAGTTCACGCTTAACCGCTCGGCCATTAATTCCATCGAACGATCCGCTTTTTCGCCAGTCCATGTGCCTCGAATGCCTGTCCAGCCCCATGTCATTCCGCCTATATAGGCTGCTTTAGTTGTCATTGGAGTCGCCTCACTTTATATTTGGTATTTTTGTTATTGCTAATAATATTTTTGTTATATAACAAGTAAACATGATTCTAGTCTTGTTTGCAATACCTTTCTTGAACAGCAAGCAACCTTATAAAATTGCTTCATTTAATAACGCAGAAAGCGGCATGTGTATGCACAATAATGAGTGAATATACGTAAAAAAGCGTTTTCGAAAAATGACAGTTGAAGACTATAAATCATATTTTAAACCATTTTAGAACCACATTTTATGAGGTATTATCGAAATGTAAGCGGAATCAAAACGAGCTGAGGGGGATTTAGAAAATGAAAAAAGTCATTTCGTTAGCACTTGTTTCTGTAGTTATGCTAACATCGTTAGCTGCTTGTGGTGGGAATAACACAAACACGAATTCACCTACGAACAAGCCGAGCACGGATAACACCGCAACGAACAAACCGGAGAACGGTGGATCAGAGGAAGCGTCAAACATTAAAGGTGAGGTTGTATTCTTAACAAACCGTACCGACATGATTGACAAACAGTACGTCGATTACGAAAAACGTTTTGAAGACAAATACCCTGGTGTCGATCTTAAATTTGAAGCCATTACGGATTATGATAAAACGTTGAAAATCCGCATCGCTTCCGGAGACTTCCCTGATGTCGTATTTGTACCAACCATTCCAAACGCAGAGCTGCCTAATTATTTCGCTCCGCTTGACGACATTGCATTCTCAGGTGAAATTCACTTCAAAGATTTGAAAGCGCAAGAAGGCAAAATGTATGGCGTATCCTCCGGCGGATCGACAGTCGGTATCGTTTACAACAAGAAAGCATTCGAGAAAGCGGGCATTACAGCTCTTCCAAAAACATACGACGAATTTCTAGCTGCATCGCAAAAGCTTAAAGACGCAGGCATCGTGCCGCTTGCATCAAACTTCAAAGATAAATGGCCGCTTGATACTTGGGTATACGATGTTCCAACACTAATTGGCGGAGCTTCTGACCACCAAAACAAACGTGCTGAATCGGAAACACCGTACACGCTTGATAATGCATACGGCAAATCATGGGGAATTCTTCGTGAGATGTACACAAAAGGTTTCCTAGAAACAGATGTGAACTCGACGAACTGGGAGCAATCGAAAAAAGACGTAGCAACTGGAAAATTCGGTATGTATCTGCTTGGCAACTGGGTAATTAACCAAGTAATCGAGAATGGCGCTCCTGCTGAAGACATTGGCTTCTTCCCATTCCCGGTCGACAACACTGGCGAAGCGAAAGCACCGCTTAACCCGGATTTCTTCTATGCAGTTAACAAAAACGGCAATGTTGAAGCAGGTAAAGCATTCGTACAATGGATGATCGAAGAATCCGGTTATGATGATTTCGCAGGTTTCATTCCTACTTTGAAAGCCAAAGAATCGAAGCTTCCACAGCTTGCGGAATTCAACAGCTTTACCCCTAAATTTTTCGAGCCAGCTGCACCAGTAGATGCAGCGACAGAAATTCAAAACAAAGCGCAGCTTGATCAAGCTGCAGTTGTACAAGAATTCGTATTAGCTAAAGACCCGCAAAAGGTATTGGATAAAGTGAACACAGCGTGGGCGAAAGCGAAAAAAGATTTAGGATTGTAAGGGCTGCGTGCAGGATGGATAACCTTTAACGGTTGTCTATCCTGCACCTTCCGATTAGAAAGACGCAGGGAGGATGGGGTTGTCTCATGTTTAGCAGATTGCCTTTTAAAACACAGAAGAACTATGTCATTATTGGCTTCGGCGCATTGCCGCTGCTGCTGCTGCTGACATTCGCCTATTATCCGGCAATGGAACTCATTCGATTAAGCTTTACGAGCTGGGACGGCTTAAGTCAAAACAAACCATGGATTGGTTGGTCGAACTACAAAGAAGTATTTTCAAATCCAGCTATATTTGGCGTCTTCAAACATAACTTTGCCTATTTCGCTGTTGGAATCGTACAAAATATCGCCGCGATTTATTTCGCAGTGGTGCTGAACAGCAAGCTGAAGGGGAAAAACTTTTTCAGGCTGCTGCTTTTTTTACCGTACATCCTAAATGGCGTTGCTGTAGCATACTTATTCGGTTACGTATTCGATACGACAAACGGATCATTAAACTATTTGCTAGGACAGCTCGGCTTTGATGCACTCTCCAAAACAAGCTGGCTCGGCAGTGGTTCTTTTGTAAACTATACGCTTGCTTCTATTGGCTTCTGGCGCTTTATGGGCTTCAATATGGTCATTTATTTGGCGGCGCTTCAATCGATTCCAAGTGATATTTACGAAGCGGCATCGATTGACGGGGCAAACGGCTGGCAAAAATTTATTAGCATCACGCTGCCGAACATTTACAAAATTATTGAGCTCAATTTGTTCCTAACGGTCACCGGCGCTTTAGAGGTGTTTGATCTGCCTTATATTTTAACCAAGGGTGGGCCGGCAGGATCGAGTGAAACCTTCGTTATGAAAATTGTTGAGACCGCCTTTCAGTTCAACAACTATGGCTTGGCATCCGCAATGAGCGTCGTCTTGTTACTCTTTGTTGTCATTGTATTATCGATTCAGCGGTTTTTGTTGAAAGGAAAGGGGGAATAATCGATGAATAAATCCAATAAGCTTTGGGACACAATCAAGTATTTAAGCCTTCTATTGGCTGCGTTTGCGATTTTGTTCCCGCCTTATATCATCGTCGTCAATGCCTTTAAGACGAAGGATGAATTTCACACGAAATCGACGATCGCTATGCCGGATAGCTTTCTTTATTTTAAAAACTTTGCGCAAGCCTTCAAGCAGGCGGATATGCTCCATGCGTTCGGGAATACGCTGTTCATTATCGCGATCACGCTAATTTTGAACATATTGATCGGATCGGCGTTCTGTTATGCCGTTGGGCGCTTCAATTTCAAATTTAAAGGCCCGTTAGTCGGCTTGTTCCTATTCGCCACGATTATTCCAGCGATTACAACACAAGTGGTCAACTACAAAACGATTCAGGCGCTTGGCTTAACGAATAATTTGATGGGACCTGTACTAATCTATGTAGGCGCAGATATTTTGCAAATCTACATTTATCTGCAATTCATTAGAAACATCCCTTATGAACTAGATGAAAGCGCGATGATCGAAGGTGCTTCATTGATTCGTATTTTCCGCTCCATCATCTTCCCGCTGCTTGCGCCAGCGACAGCGACAATCATTATTTTGAAAACAATCAGCATCTATAATGACATGTTTATTCCGCTCCTGTATCTGCCTAGGGCCGAGCATGTCGTCGTATCAACGTCACTCATGCGCTTCTTCGGGGTCAACAGCGGGGACTGGCAAATGATATCCTCAGCCATTCTTATCATTATGATTCCTACCGCAATTCTTTATGTGTTCTTGCAAAAATATATTTTCGCGGGTGTGACAAGCGGTGCGGTTAAATAAACCGTCCGCTTTCTTTTCATTGCAGATGTACCGATTTTAGCACAAACTAGAAGAGGAACACGCGGGGAGGAGCGAGCAGGATTGTTGAACATTATGATCGCGGATGATGAAGAATTTATAAGGCTGGGTCTAGAAAAAATATTAACGAAAATGGATTTGGACATTAAAGTTATCGGCTCCTACAGCAACGGAATGGACGCTTGGGCGCAAATTTCGAAGCTCAGTGAAGGCGAGCTGGATGTGCTGATTACCGATATAAAGATGCCGATGATGGACGGTTTGCGCCTTATTGAGCACTTGCGCGATAAGTCGATTGATACGATTGTGCTCAGTGGATTTAGTGAATTTGAATATGCGCGCAAGGCTCTTCGCTCGGGCGTCCGGGATTATTTGCTCAAGCCAGTGGACAAGGCGAACTTGTACGACATACTGGTTAAAATTGAGCAGGAGCGCAGTGAAAACGGGCAAACATCGGAATCAACGGTATCTGCTCCAGCACAAGAGACGATCTCGAAGGAAAAAGAGCATCATGTTATTGAGCAAATGAAAACGATTTTGGAGCAAGAATACGGCAAAAACTTCGAAATGGAGCGTATCGCCGACACCGTCGGCATGAGCGCCAATTATTTGAGCCGCTTATTTAAGCAGGAGACGGGCATGACGCTGACAGACTATTTGATCGACATACGGATAGAGAAGGCAAAGCAGTTTTTGAGCGATCATCCAAATCTGAAAAATTACGAAATATCACAGCTGGTCGGCTATAGTGATCCTGTTTACTTTAACAAGCTTTTTAAGAAAATGGTTGGAGAAACTCCTAAGGATTATAAAGCCAAGCACCACTAGTGCCGATGAACAAAATTGAATATAAGAAGTGCAATATCGCACATTTACAGGAAGGTGGAATGAGCGTAAGATGATGCGGTAGCTTGCCGAATTAAGAATGGTTGGACAGCATGCAGAGCTGCAGAAGGATGGAGAGAGAAATGTCAGAGAGGGTTGTAAAAACTCAGCTTGGTGCTGCAAAAGGACTAGCGAGCACATTTGAAAACGCGGCACTAGAGGAAAATGCCAGCCCGTTGAAGTTTTTATTGTCATTATACAAAGGCAACTTTGCCAATCTATTGATTTCATTATTATTTTTGTTTATCAAAAGCGCGCCCATTTATGTGCTGCCAATTGTAACAGCTAATATTATCAACATTGCGACGAATCCAGCAAAATATCCGCTAAGCGGTATTTGGATTAACTTTGTTATTATTTTGATCGTCATCTTGCAGAACATACCAACCCACGCCGCTTACATTTCTTTTTTGAGCCGTGCGGTAAGATATGTAGAAGCGGGACTTCGCAGCGCGCTTGTGCGCAAGCTGCAGCAGTTGTCCATTAATCAACATAGGGAGCTGCCTGCTGGCAAGCTGCAATCGAAGGTGCTGCGCGATGTCGAAGCGGTTGAGATGATGTCAAAGCAGTTCATGATTGCTTTGGCGCCGGCTGTCGTTAACATTATCGTATCGTTTATTATAACGCTGAACAGCAGCTGGATTGTGTCGTTGTTTTTTATACTGACCATTCCAATGTCTATAACGATCGTAACGATTTTCAGGCGCAAAATCCGTAAATCGAACAAGGAATTCCGTAAAGAAATAGAACACATGTCCTCTCGCGTGTCAGAGATGGTCGAGATGATTCCGATTACGCGCGCACACGGTCTGGAGAAGGTTGAGATCGCACGTATTGACAAGACGCTGAGCAACATTCAAGGCAAAGGGTATCGGCTGGATTTGGTGGAGGCTTATTTTGGCTCAACAAACTGGGTGACGTTTCAAATTTTTCAGGTGCTTTGCTTAATTTTTACGGCATACTTAGCTTACAATGGGCAAATTCAGGTTGGCGACGTCGTTATGTACCAAGGTTTTTTTGCGATGATTTTGGCTTCCGTTACTGGTCTCATTAACATTTATCCGCAAATTGCCAAAGGTCTTGAATCGATTCATTCCATTAAAGAGATTTTGGTATCGACCGATATTGAAAATAATAGCGGCAAAAGAAAAGTTGCCGATGTACGCGGTGAATTTTCTTTCGAGGGCGTAGAGCTTTCATATCCGGGCAGTGAACATCATGTGCTTGAGGATGTTACCCTCGAAGTTGAAGCAGGCGAATGCATTGCATTTGTTGGCGCATCCGGCGCAGGCAAATCAACAGTGCTCAATCTAGTTATCGGCTTCCTGCAGCCAACGGGCGGGAAAGTGCTGATGGACGGCATTGATTTGGCAGATATCGATCTGCGCAGCTATCGCAAGCATTTGGCGGTCGTGCCGCAAACGAATATTTTGTTCTCAGGAACAATTCGAGACAATATTACGTATGGCCTTCGCGATATTACCGATGAACAAGTCAATCGTGTTGTTGAGATGGCTAATCTATCCGAATTTATCGGGCAGCTGCCGGACGGCCTCGATACAATGGTTGGCGAACATGGCGGCAAGTTGTCTGGCGGCCAGCGTCAGCGGATTGCGATTGCACGTGCGCTTGTACGCGAGCCAAAAATTATTATTTTGGATGAAGCCACCTCCGCACTCGACAACGAGTCAGAATTTCATGTTCAGAAGGCGATGCAGGAGCTGATTAAAGGCCGCACGACATTTATTGTCGCTCATCGCCTGTCGACGATTCGTGATGCAGATCGTATTGTCGTCATGAAGCATGGACGTATTGTTGAGGTCGGCACTTTCGATGAGCTGATGGCAAGCAAAGGCGAGTTTTATAATTTGAAGCAGCTGCAGCTCTAGGAGAGGCAGATCTGCTTCTGATATGGCGGTTAAGGCTGATCGGGTGTTTTTACCCCGGTCAGCTTTTTTTTGGCTTTACGCTTCCAATCACGAGCGCCGTTTGTATCGTAATGTTCATATTTTTATAGAAGATATGAAAATTGTTTTATGATATGAGAAATAGCAATGCCTTATAATGTGAATATCATATCCATTAAAAGTGATGAGGTGCTTGATTTTATGCGAAAAAAGCTAGTATATACGCCGCCGGCCAACGGTTACCCGGAGTGGAACAATAACCCTGAAATTTATCGGTTGAACCGAATGGATGCGCATGCTTCGATAATGCCCTTCGATACGATAGAGGAGGCATGGGATGGCGATCATAACAAGTCTTCGAATTATTTGTCGCTGAACGGCCAGTGGAAATTTGCGTTTGCAGCGAATGCCGAATCACGAATCGCCAACTTTTATGAAGCCGATTATGATCATAGCCAGTGGGACAGCATTACGGTTCCTGCGCATTGGCAGCTGCAGGGCTATGATTATCCGCAATATACGAATGTTAGATATCCTTGGGATGGCAACGAGGACATAAAGCCGCCGTTTGCCCCTACTGCATATAATCCAGTTGGTTCATATGCTCGTACTTTTACAGTACCTTCCGAGTGGGATGGTAAACCTGTATTTATCAGCTTCCAAGGTGTGGAGTCGGCTTTCTACGTATGGCTTAACGGTGAGCTTGTTGGTTTTAGCCAAGATACGTTTACCCCTTCCGAGTTTGATCTAACCCCTTACCTTGCAATTGGTGAGAATAAGCTGGCCGTAGAGGTTTATCGTTGGAGCGACGCAAGCTGGCTGGAGGATCAGGATTTTTGGCGAATGAGCGGTATTTTCCGAGATGTCTACTTGTACACCACTCCAGAGGCGCATATCTATGACTATTTTGTACATACAGAGCTTGATGAGCAGTGTCTTGACGCAGAACTGATTGTTGATGCGAAGCTGCTTAACTATTTTGTAAGGCCAATTGGCAAAATAACGTTGGAGGCAGCGCTATATGATGTGAATCGAGCTGCCGTATTTCCAAGCCCGCTGACGATCCAGACGCAGGTGGAAGGCGAGGAGCTTACCTCTGTTCAACTGCGCGCCGCTGTTTCAAATCCGCTCAAATGGAGTGCTGAGCAGCCGAATTTATATACGTTAATACTTAACTTGAAATCAGAGGACGGCACGCTGCTTGAAGCGATAAGCTGCAAGGTCGGTTTCCGCAAGTTTGAGATTAAAGATGGCCTAATGCAAATCAATGGACGCCGGATCATGTTCAAAGGGGTAAATCGTCACGAATTCTCATGCGATTCAGGCCGCGCAATTAATGAAGCGGATATGCGCAAAGATATTGAACTGATGAAGCAATATAATATCAATGCCGTCCGCACTTCACATTATCCGAACAACTCGCTCTGGTACAAACTTTGTGATGAATATGGGCTGTATGTCATTGATGAGACGAATCTGGAAACGCATGGTTCTTGGACTTATGGACAGAAGGAGCTTGGTAGGGCGGTGCCAGGAAGCAGACCGGAATGGACAGGGGCTGTGCTCGATCGCTGCAATTCGATGCTGCAAAGAGACAAAAACCATGCGTCTATCGTCATCTGGTCGCTTGGAAATGAAGCATTTGGCGGAGACAATTTCATAAAAATGCATGATTTTTTACGTGAAGCTGATCCATCGCGCGTCGTTCATTATGAGGGAGCGTTTCACTACCGCGAATCGGATGCTGCTTCTGATATCGAAAGCCATATGTACACGAGCCCTCAGGGCGTTGAACAGTATGCGAGAAGCAATCCGCAAAAACCTTATATTTTATGCGAGTATAGTCATGCTATGGGCAATTCCTGCGGGGGCTTGCATGTGTATTGGGAGGTTTTTGAGAAGTATCCTGTGTTGCAGGGCGGATTCATATGGGATTGGATCGATCAAGCCATTCGAGTAACAGACGAGAGCGGCACAGTGAAAATGATGTATGGAGGCGACTTTGGCGAATCGCCGCATGATGGCAATTTCTGCGGCAACGGCCTTATTTTCGCAGATCGTACAGTGTCGCCTAAGCTTCAAGAGGTGAAGAAGGTTTACCAAAATGTTAAGTTTGAAGCGATTGATCTGAAAAATGGCACTATTAAGGTGACCAATCGTCATCTATTCAGCGCTTTAAATAGCTTTACTCTTGCTTGGCAAATAGCGATTAACGGTGTTTCTGTGGAAGCAGGCACGGTAGAAGCGGCCGCACAACCAGAGAGTGAGGAAACGTTAACGATTCCTTATACGCTGCCTAAGCTTTCTTCCATTTCGGAAGAGGCTGTATTAACGGTACAGCTGCTGCTGAAGGAGCAAACTCTGTGGGCAGAAGCGGGTCATGAAATCGCGTTTGAGCAATTTGTGCTGCCTGCGCCTATTGAGCCGATTATTGGTCTTGTACCAGCTAAGCCTGCTGTTCGTGTTGAACAGTCGGCAACGGCGCTTCTCGTAAGCGGTGAAAGCTTCACTGCGCAATTTGATCTAGCAAATGGCAGCCTTACTTCCTATGTGTGGAATGGCTCAGAGCGGTTATTGCAAGGATTGACTCCGAATTTCTGGCGTGCCTACACGGATAATGATCGCGGCAATCAGCAGCATATGCGCTGTGCAACATGGCGTGAAGCGGGGACAGAGCGCGTTCTGCAAGCGATGACTTGGGAGCTTGAGGCAAGCAGTGTAACAATTAATGTGCAGTATAGCTTGCCTACTACAACGGAATCCATGTTGTCGTTAATTTACAAAGTAAATGCAGATGGTGAGATCAATGTATACGAGAAGCTGCAGCCTGGGGCGGATTTACCGGAAATTCCGGAAATCGGCATGCTCTTCCAGATGCCAGCATCATTTGATCAAGTAAGCTGGTATGGCAAAGGCCCAGACGAGACGTATTGGGATCGCCAAACGGGAGGCAAGCTTGGGCTTTACGCTGGCAGCGTTCAGGATCAGCTCGTATCGTATATCAGGCCACAGGAATGCGGCAATAAGATGGACGTTCGCCATGCTGCGGTTACGAATGCAAAGGGTGAGGGTATCGTGCTGAAGGGTGCGCCACATTTTGAATTAAATGTACTGCCTTATACGCCATTTGAGCTGGAGGCGCATGATCATATTCATCTGCTGCCACCAAGCAACAAAACGGTTGTACGCGTCAACCATAAGCAAACTGGCGTGGGCGGACATGACAGCTGGGGACAGCTTCCAGAGAAGGAATACATTCTGTTTGCGAACCAAGCATACTCCCATCAGTTTTCAATTAAAGGGGTTTAAAATAAAAAGAGGCTTGTCTTCCGTCTGCTGACGGTCGGCTGGCCTCTGTTTTATTTGATATAGATGCCGCCAAACGGCAGCACTTCGCGAAGAATTCTTTTGATAAAGCCGCCGTTTTGCAGCTGCTCCTCCAGTTCGGCATCGCGGGAGCCTGTTTGGATAAGTACTGGGCCGGTGCCGCGAATTTCCCACTGCACATTCATATGCTGGCTTGCGAGCTTGTTGCCGTAGACGGACAGCTGGATGGAAGCATGCTCTGGATATGCGACGAGTGCTCCAGTCTCAACATACAAAGGACGATCCGGATGGAGCTGAATGGATTTCACATCACCAGCGGTAATAATTCCGAGCAAGCCCGGTCCGGAAAATCGCATTCGCACAAATTCCTTCGTAATCCATGCGTTTTTGAGCTTCTGCACGACAGACTTTAGCTTCATGCCGTCCGAGAAAAAGATAATATGCCTGAAATCAAACAGCAAGTCGCTTTTCTCAGCGATGTGCAGCGTTTCGAGCGAGCAGCCTGCAGGCAAGCCGACAATGAATTCGGCCGGTCCAGAAATAAGGGAGCGAATCCAGCGTTTCTTGCGATACATGCCAGCTAAATCCATGAAACGATCCTCGCGATTTTGCGGATCGCCTTGAAAGGCGATGATTGATTTTGGATGCAGAACATGAAGCTTGTCCGCAGTATCAAGGGTGAGATGCACATGGCCGACTTGGGCAGGAACGGTTATTTTCATCCGCTAATTCCTCTGCTGCCTCTGCTGTCTCTACTGCTTGTGCTGCGCTGCTTGCGCCATACGACATAACGCCAAACTCTCAGGGATACGATATAAGCAACAAAAACAGCTGCGATTATAATGACAGTATTAATAAGCTTGCTGATAAACGATTGTTTGTCCTGCTTCATGCGATCCATCTCAGCTTGCAGCTCGGCATTTTGCGCGATAAGCTGATTGTTTTGTTCAAGCAGCTCCTGTTGCTTCATTGCATACTCTGCTGCAGCCTTTGCAGATTCCTCAAGCTGCTGCTGCTGCTTAGCGAGTGCTTCTGTGGCTTCAATATACTGCTGCTGGAGCTCGCTAATTTTCTCAGGTGTATTGTAAATGTCTTTGATTCGATCAATTAAACCTGCGTGGACAGTTGGTTGTGGAATGATGATGAGAATAAAGGATAAGAAGCTTGTAATGACAAGTGCTTTCCATAATGATTGCCGCATCATATTCTCCCTTCAGTTTTCGACATAAGAGGGGCTGATGCTTACATTTTACAGCCTTTCTCGACAATAGTCACTCCTGTCCTGTATTTGGATGGAAAAAATGATTCGGCTTCGTTAAAAATCTATTTCTACATAAAAAAAAGGATAGCAGCGAAATGGCTGCTATCCTTGATCAGTTCCTATTTTCTAACGTACAAGCGGCTCGTTTCTTCCCAAATGCCGCCTGGCTCAAGTGAGACAAGCCCGATTTGCTCAGCTGGCAAGTTCACATTTGGCGCATTGACGAGATTCAGCTGCGGCTCCGGACAGAAGAAGCCTGGCGTAGCGTTGTTGTTCCAAATCATCCACTGCTTGTAAGCTGTTCCAATATCGTAGACTAGCGTTACGCCATTGCGTGTATCAGTCAGCTCCATCGCGTTGCGGCCGTTTTGCGGCTCGGTTGTGTAGTGATTATCCATCGGCTCCCAGAATGGGGAGATGCCTGTTGTTTTCATGGCTTCCTCGTCAGCAACTAGCGTCTGATAATTGCCTGTCGGCAGCATCCGCTCGTTAAGCTCCCAGCGCTTGCCGGTTGTAAGCGTGAAGCGGTAATCATCTGCTGTACTATTTGATGCGAACGGTGCATTGATCGTTGTATGGAAAGCGATCAAGCAAGGCATAGCGTCCGTTCCTTCATTATGTACCGATACATGCTGCAGCAGACCAGTATCATTTAAAGCATAACGAAGCTTAATAGTGAAGCGATGCGGCAAATACGTGTAGATCGGGTGGCTTTCATCGATTGAAATTTTGAGCGATACGTAGCTTTCCGTTTTGTTTGTGCCAAAATCCTCGACACTCCAAGCTGCTGTATGGAAAAACCCGTGCAAATGGTTGCCCGTTTTTGCTTCGTTAACTGGAAAGTTATACGTTCTGCCGTTCCATGTAAAAGTACCATCTTCATAACGGTTTGGGGGGAACAGAACGGGGATGCCGTGAATGCCCGGATTCTCTCTGAAGCTGTCCATTTCCTCTAGGGATGGTTCGCGAAGGAAGGTATAGTTGTTTGCTTTATCGCGAAACGCAATAAGATTTGCACCAACTGCTGGCAATACAGCTGCTTCATAAGCGCCCCATTGCAGCCATACAGCTTGCTCATCATGAAATAATTTCTCAAATGCTTGTCCTTGCGTAGACATGGTAGTCCTCCTAAAAGTGATTAATAATTGACTTCATTTGTGCAAAAAATATTATAATATTCAACTTTAGAATAGCAGGACAGTAGACAACAAACAACCGCCCTATTCCGATAATAGCGGAAAATGGGGCGGTTGTATGTACAACTATTTTGTTATCCGATATTCTTTGCTTGAAGCACGCTGTGAGAACAGCTGTTGGATGACGAATTGCTTGCGGCGATTTACGGTTACTTGCTTAGAGTCTGTTATTTCGGAGTCAAAATAAATCGTTCCGGCATCAATCGTCTTGATTTTTCCGATATTGATGTAGCAATTAGAGCTGACTTGATAGAAGCTGCGTTCGTTAGTCAACTGGCTAATCTGTTCGGCAGTCATTCGTCTCTTTATATTATAGTTTCTGCCATGGAAGCTTACGAGTCCTTGCATACCGAGCTTGAAATAGAGCACGTCTGTCTCCAAATCGAAATCCTCATACACATTCCGTTCGCTCATTACAACATTCATCATCTCAATTCCCCCTTTAGAAATGTGAATCGCTGAATTTGTTAGCGCTTACATTGTAACATGTCACAATAGTATTTGTGAAGTCTTTTATAAAAAAAAGACATTGTTTGATGAAGCCGCTTATGCTATGGTCACTGTAAAGCCAAAAAGTCAGAGAGGTAGGATAAAAAATGAGCAATTTAAAGGAACAACCGACACCCATAAACATCCTTTATATCGGGTCATATGGAACAGCGGAGGAATCAACGATTCATGTGTGTACGTTTGACGAAACGACAGGTGAGCTAGCAATATTGCAGCGTCTTAGCGGGCTCGAAAACGCTTCTTATTTAACTTTAAATCCAAGTGGCGGCAGCTTATATGCAGCTAGTGAAACTGAAGTAACCGGAGATGCTGGCGGCGGCTCAGTCGCTTCGTTTGAGATTGATAAAGCAACGGGCTTGCTGAAAACTACAGGCAACCGCTTGCTTACATATGGCGCTCATCCTTGCTACATTAGCACGGACAATGCGGGGCAGGTTCTCTTAGCTGCCAATTATACAGGCGGAAACGTTGCGTTATTACCGATTAAGGCTGATGGCGGGCTGGAGGAGGCAACATCTATTCAGCAAAATGCCGGTGAGCTCGGTCCAAACGCAGCAAGGCAGGATGCACCGCATGCTCATTGCATCATTCCGTTTGGTTCTTCTTATGTATGTGCAGTCGATTTGGGAATCGATGCGATCGTTATTTATCGCTTTGATGAGGAACGGCGCTCGCTTATTCCTCATGGGATTAGCAAGGTTCATCGCGGTGCTGGTCCACGTCACTTGATTTTCCATCCTCATTTAAAAACAGGCTACGTGATGAATGAGCTGGATTCGACGATTACACAATTTGATGTGGATGCGGAACTGGGAGCATTAACAGCAAACCAGGTGATATCAGCTTTGCCAGCGGACTACAATGGATATAACGATTCAGCGGATATTCATTTAGGAGTTTCGGGACGTTATTTGTACAGCTCTAACCGTGGTCATAATAGTATTGCTGTATTTGCAGTGGATCAAGGAAACGGACAGCTCACGCTTATTCAGCATATCGATTGCGGCGGAGAGTCGCCGCGAAATTTCGTCATTACGCCAAGCGGCGATCATTTGCTCGTTGCGAATCAGAAGACAGGCAATATTGCTGTATTCTCGGTAGATGCGGAGAGCGGACTGCTGTCAAAGCTGGATTCGGAGCTTGAGCTGCCTAGTCCTGTTTGCATGAAGTTTGCAATAGCTTAGCTTCCGAGGTTTTTTCCATAAGAGAGGCAGGTCCTGCTAAACATGTCTGCACCGCAAGACACCAGAACATTGAATAAAGAAGCGATAAAATCTGCTACTGTATACTCGATACTCATTTGTATCAGCTCCGTTCATCTCATGAATGATATGATGCAATCAGTTGTATCCGCGCTGTTTCCCGTATTAGAGCAATCTCTACGGTTAAGCCTGGCACAAATCGGCTGGATTGCTTTTACGCTCAATATGACTTCATCCGTTATGCAGCCTGTTGTGGGCTTGATCTCGGATAAGAGGCCCGCGCCTTGGATGCTTCTTGTCGGGATGTGTGCCAGCATGCTCGGGATGGTTGGCTTAGCCTTCGCACCGAACTTCTACTTAGTGCTGCTCGCGGTTGTGTTTGTGGGGCTTGGCTCGGCCGTGTTCCATCCAGAGGGCTCGCGGGTTGTTCATTTGGCCGCAGGCAATCGCAGAGCTTTCTCCCAGTCGATCTATCAGGTTGGCGGTAATTTTGGTCAAATGCTCGGTCCGTTGATGACGATGCTGATCTTCCTGCCGTTTGGACAGAAAGGCGCTATATGGGGGACATTGCTTGCTGCTACAGCCATTATTATTTTGACGAAAGTCGTTCCTTGGTATAAGACGCAGTTAGCTGTACATGATGGCAAAATGCAGCGCAAAGCGGCCGGCAGCGCTAAGCCCGCTCTAGCACCCAAGGTTGTTGCGTTTGCACTTGCTATCTTGTTCGTGATCGTATTTGCACGATCCTGGTATGCGGCAGCGATCGGTAACTTTTATCAGTTTTATGTGGTGGAAGCCTATCATCTGACGATTAAGCAAGCACAGATTCCTTTGTTTCTATTTATGGCAGCCGGTGTTGCCGGCACCTTTCTTGGCGGTATATTGGCGGATCGGATCGGACGCAAAAAAATGATGCTGATTTCCATTCTAGGTGCAGCACCATTCGCTCTCATTCTGCCGCATCTGCCTCTAGCCTGGGTATATCCAGTAATCGTAGTGCTTGGTTTTGTTTTGCAATCCGGCTTCTCGGTCAGCGTCGTGTATGCGCAGGAGCTAATGCCGAGCAAGGTAGGGACGGCTTCAGGGCTTATAACGGGTCTTGCTTTTGGAATGGGTGGACTAGGTGCGGTTGTTCTCGGATATTTGGCGGATGCCCGTTCACTCAGCTTTGTTATGGTCGCTTGCAGCGTGTTACCACTGATGGGCTTGCTGGCGCTTATGTTGCCAAAGGATAGGAAAGAATCGGTGTAACTCGAATAGGAATGACAGAATAGTCGCTTTAAGGATATTTCCTTAAGGTGACTTTTTTTGTTTGAAAAAATATTTGATAAAAACCAAACATAATTATATAATGTTTATAAAATAAGTAGACGTTATTGAGAGGTGTTTGGATAAATGGTTGATGAAGAACGTTTTTGGTCGGCATCAGTAGAAGAACTGAAGCAGGGTTATGTATATGAGGAAGCCGAAGGATTTTATTATTGCCTTATTTGCGGAGAACGTTTTGAGGATGGAGAGATTTTTCGGGATGAGCAGTCTGGACGCTGGTATGAGGCGCGTAAATATGCAGCCTATCATGTCCAGCAGGAGCATGGCTCCATGCTTGATTATTTACTTGAGCTGGATAAACGGCAGACGGGTCTGACCGACTTGCAGAAGGAGCTTATTCAAGGCTTTGCCGATCAGCTGACTGACAACGAAATGATGAGCCGTACTGGAATAGGCAGCGCTTCGACCATTCGAAATCATCGTTTCGTGCTGAAGGAGAAGGCCAAGCAAGCAAAGCTGCTGCTCGCGATTATTGAAATGATGGACCATGGCAACACTGCGGCTCCGCGATTCGTGCCTGTACATCGGACGGCTACACAAATAGATGAACGTTATGCGATTACAGAGGATGAATACGCAGATCTTTTGAAGCAATATTTTCCGGATGGTCCTGAAGGCCCGCTCGCTTCATTTCCGCGCAAGGAGAAACGTAAAGTAGCAGTGCTGCGTCATATCGCCTCTTATTTCAAAAGCGGAGTCCGCTATACGGAGAAAGAAGTGAATGAGCGGTTAATTTCTTTTTGGGAAGAGGATTATGCAACACTGCGCCGCTATCTGATCGATTATGGCTACTTGGATCGTAAAGATGATGGCAAAGTGTATTGGGTGAAGGGTTCAGGAATTAAGAAAAATGAGCTTGAACAGAGTGGGTCGACCGAGCAGGTTGAGCAAATGACAACCCCAAAGAAATCTGCTAAAGGCAAGCAAGGAAAAACGGACAAACAGAAAGCTCAGGCTAAAGTGCAGGAGCAAGAGGAAGAACGAAAGGGTGAACCAAAAATGGATAAGGCAAAGAGGAAGCAGCTGACAGCTGAATACCAAGAGCGTGAGCGGCAGATGGGTGTTTTTCAGATCAAAAATAATGTGAACGGAAAAATTTATTTAGGAAGCTCCACTAATTTAGATGCCCTTTGGGGAAAAGAGCAGTTTGTACTGAATATGAATGGTCATGCGAATAAGGAGCTGCAGAAGGAATGGAAGCAATTTGGCGGCGAAAACTTTTCTTTTCTCGTTCTAGAGACCGTTAAATTGGAACAAAAGATTCGTTATGATTATAAAGACGTATTGGACCCGGAAGGCCGTCAACCCGTTGACATGGTGCGACAATACAACAGAGAAGTCAACGATTTAAAGGAGCTATGGGCCCAAAAGCTGCAGCCTTATGGTGAAAAGGGTTATCATGGCCCAGCCGAGAAGGTGGAGAAATAAATCATTTTTTGGTTGAGGGAGAGTGCTGATTGAAATGTCTGCTAAAGAAGTAACAGGAGCGGGAGAAAGTTTGCTTCGGAACAAGTTTTTTCAAACGATTATATTTTCAAACGTATTGCTTCAAATTGGAATTTGGGTAAGGAACTTCGCAATTCTGATGTATGTGACAGACAAGACGAACGAGGACCCGTTTGCGATTAGTTTGATGGGCTTCGTGGAATTTTTACCGATTTTCGTGTTCTCGTTCATCGGAGGTACGTTTGCAGATCGCTGGAAGCCGCGGCTCACGATGATTTGGTGTGACTTTTTATCAGCGTTATCTGTGTTTGTTGTACTGATTACATTGCTTTACGGTTCATGGCATATGGTGTATTTTGCAACGTTTGTATCGGCAATCCTATCGCAATTTTCACAGCCCTCTGCTATGAAGCTGTTTAAGCAGCATATTCCGGCAGAGCAATTGCAATCGGCGATGGCGATGTTCCAATCTCTTATGGCGATATTCATGGTGCTTGGTCCGTCACTTGGTGTCATATCGTATCAAAAGTTCGGCATCGAAGTTTCCATTGGAGTCATGGGCGTAGCGTTCTTGCTCTCCGCTGTCGTTTTGTTCAGAATTCCGCGTGATCGTGAAGTGGAGAAAACAGACGCTGCATTGGAGAGACATTTCTGGAAAGAGTTCAAGGATGGATTCAAGTATGTATGGCGCAGTCCAGTCTTGAAAGCACTTGGAGGTACGTTTGCATTAGCGGGTACGGCAGTAGGAATTGCCCAGACGCTTGGCTTGTTCATCGTGCTTGAACGTCTGGGACAGCCTAAGGAGTTTTTGCAATATATTCTGATGGTTAACGGGATAGCGATGCTGGTTGGCGGCGGGGCTGTCATGGTTATAGCCAAAAAAGTAGCTCCGCAAAAGCTGCTCGCAATTGGCCTATTAATGAGCTCGCTTTGTATGATTGGTGTAGGCTTATCAACAAGCATACCCATTACATTAGTACTGCAATTTATTAGCGGTTTAGGTTTCCCGATGATTCAAATCGGTATTAGCACAATGATTTTGCAATATTCGGAGGAGTCCTATACGGGACGGGTCAATGGCGTGCTTACCCCGATGTTTATGGGGATGATGGTTATTATGACGCTTGTTGCCGGACAGCTCAAAACGGTGTTTCCGCTCGTCGGCATTTATTGCGTCGCAGGATCGATTATGTTTTTGGGAATGCTGCTCCTTGTTCCGTTGTTCAAGCATAAACCGCTTGTTGTTCAGTCTAGTTCTTAGTTGGAGAGAAAGTATAGTCATAATGAATAGGGATACAGAGCATGGATGGGGAATAAACCTCAATGCTCTGTATTTTTTATTAAAGCAAAAATGTGCGTGCGCAAAATAGATTTCGGAAAACACTAAAGCTATTTTCGTTGTTGATTGGTAAGTTGATTGTTAATCTATAAAAGATGATGTGAATTTCAAACTGTACAAATTTATCTTTTGAACTTGTAGGGGAGGTCTGTATATGAAGGTGGATCGATTATTGCTCGTATTTGGGATCCCACTAGCAGTCATCTTTGGAGGCGGCGCCTTAATTAATACGGACAATCCTGATTACTACATGTATATCGGGTTATTAGGATCGGTTTTCGTTATTGTATCTTTTATTATGAAATATTATAAAAAGAATCAAAAGCAGCAGAATATAATAAAATCAAAAAACATTAACAATAGAAGTGATTAAACCTATATATTGACAGATTCTCCGGTGTGAAGTAACATTTGCTGTAGTTGATATGTAGGATAGCGAAGCACGCTTATTCCCTCGGTAGAGGGAGGGGCGTGCTTTTTTTGCGTTGCTTCAGCAGTGTTTCTTGGGAGAGTGGCCTGCTGATGGGGGGAAGGAATGTTGTCGAAATACGGGAAACTTTGGAGGGAAAGGGGATAAGAAAAGAAGGGAAAAGAGACGGGCAAGAAGAATGATTATGAAGCTGCTGTAAAAAAATGTGTTCAAAATGTTTTTTAGTTCACTGGTGAATTTTTATCATCCTAATAAATGGAGTGGTTAAATATGCGGAAAATAGGACAAATCATGCTCGCAATTACGTTATTGGTGACGATTCTGATAAATACGGAGACAGCTGCGGCAGCAGTTGCTTTTACAGATACAAAAACGCATTGGGCAAAGGATGAAATTGCGACGGCTGTTAATCAAGGATGGATTAATGGTTATGATGCAATAACATTTAAGCCAAATGCGAACATGACGCGCGCAGAGTTTTTAAAATCGCTTGTGGTGGCGATGAAAGTGAAAGTGGAAGATACAGATACGCCTTTTGTTGATGATACGGGTTGGTTTCGCTCGTACATTGCAACAGGATTGAAGCAATCCATTATTAAGGTTGGCGACTATCCTGAAAATACATTTGAACCAAATCGTATGATTACGCGAGAAGAGATCGCGCGAATGACGATCCGTGCGCTAGGCAAAGATGCCGAAGGCGTAAAGTCAGGTTATTTGGCTGTGGCAAAGAAGCTGGAAATTATGAAGGGGTATCCCGATGGTTCGATGGGCGGGGAGAAGAATGCAACTCGTGCTGAGGCAGTGGTGATGATTCTGAATACGTTGATGGCGAAGAATGGGAAGCCGGTGGCTTATCCGAAAACAAGAGAGGAACTAAATACACTTGTTCAATCTTTGCCTAGTTTTAAGGGGAACACCACTTTATCTAGACATGCTCTGCTGATCAACTTAAAGGGAACTGATGTTTTTTCAGATAACACTGTAACCATAGAATATAAACCGGATTTAAAGAGGACTACTTTAAATACATATGACTCTTCGGCAGATGTTAAGGCTTTAGTTAAAGACTTACTAAAAGTCTATTATCCAAAATCTTATGAAAAGGCATATAGCAGTTATATAAAGGTGGATGGAGTTGAAAATAAAGACTCTGCTAGTGAGGTTGAAACAACGTACGATGGCAGAAGTTTTGTAGTGTACAAAGGTAGCGATAATACCGGAGTGTCTTTTTGGATCGGAGGTTAACTAAGTGAGGAAGTTTCTTCGAGCTTGTTTATTATTATCTTTAACAATTTCATTTTTAGTAACTTCAATACCAGCATACGTGAATGCTGCTACTAATTGTCCTGCGCCATCTACATATAGTGATGAAGCAAAAGTGTACATTGACTTCTACGATATACCGTTGAAAAATTCTAAAGGAGCATTAAATGAAAAGTTTTTATTGAATCAATCTAACATTGGTTCAAATGTTATCGTATACGGTTGTCCATCGGATATCGACAAATCTGTGCAAGATTTAAAAAAAGGACAATATCGATTTCTTGGTTGGGATTATGAAGGCAACCTCTATCGTAATTGGATGTTTGAAAGTGACTCAAATGTGACAAAGAGCGTAGCTAAAAATTGGGTGAAAACTCCTTGGGATACTGCGATAGGAAAATCTAAAGACATTAGACAGACAAACTTATCATTGCATCCAGATGTGAATAAATGGCTCACAGAAATGAATGACCCATATATACATTCAAAAACTTTTTTAGAAAGCTATAACAAGCTTAAAGGCACTAATTGGACAGCAGATACACTATGGAACTATGCCATTGTTCAACAAGCACGCACGAAGTTTTCTCCCGGCGTAATACAAATGTGGAACATATGGCAACCTGATGGCTCATGGTGGTATGAAATCTTTACAGTTCCAGCTGAACCGCTTCCGCCGCCGCCCTCAAAACCTGATCTTGTTATTAGCGCAATAGTCAATCCGGCAGATGCATGGGTTGGCGACTCTGTACCAATTAAAATTACTACAGAGAATAAAAGTAAAACGGTAAGTAGCGGAGCTTTTACAGTGGGCATAGTTGGGACAACAATTAAATCAGAAATCATTTCAAACATACCACCCGGACAAATCAAAACAGTTACCGTTAATGTATCCTCTACATCAAGCGGAATTAAGAGCTTCACAGCGAAGACTGATTTTGGTGAAGCCGTCATCGAATCAAACGAAAATAACAACACCAAAGATTTTAAAATTGCATTCAACAAAAAGAACGAACCCACTACTCCAATAGCTATCATCTCTCATAAAGAGGGAGACCATCGAACAACCCCCGAAATAACCATGAAGCCGGCAACAGAGCCGATGCTTGATGACAAACTCTCCTATTCACCAGGCAAGGAATCAATCACCATTCGAGAATGGAAATATAAAAACCCAACAGGTAAAACGATTGCGACAAAACCAACAGCAAAAGATTTTGCTGCTGAAGGGAAATACATAATTGAGCTGCGGGTCACCAATAGCGCAAAAAAAGTTTCGGAATGGGCGCAGCTGATAATAAACGTGGCAAATAAAGCAACGCCTAACCCAAGCGCAAGCCCTACGCCAACTCCTGAGCCAACACCTACACCTAAACCTGATTTGAAAGCGGATATAGAATTTGATCCCCCTAGTATCATTGCTGGGGAAAAGTCCTCGCTTATAAATCGGTCAAAAGGATTGAATGGCTACACATGGACATTCACGAACAACTTGAGCGCAGTACTACCAA
Organism: Paenibacillus sp. 01T47; assembly: GCF_056398245.1. NCBI lineage: Bacteria > Bacillati > Bacillota > Bacilli > Caryophanales > Paenibacillaceae > Paenibacillus > Paenibacillus sp. 01T47. Next base: position 197,712 of record NZ_JBFTPA010000011.1, on the reverse strand, counting down.
ATAATACAGACTTTGAGTTTTTGTACAAGACGTATTCAAATCCTGGGTTTTATACGGCTGAAATTATCGTAACTGATGAATTTGGCGGATCGCAAAAAGATACTGCATTGCTTCGGGTTGTCGATCCCAAACCAGTAGCCATTGTATCGGGAATAACGCGTGTAATACAAGGAAGACCCTTAGAGCGGCCTTACAATCTTTTAAACTCGTATACACCATTAGAGGATAGAGGCGAAAAAATAGATTTTAGCAAGTCGGAGATGCGCTATAAAAAAGTAGGGGATGCAGCCTATACAAATGGTTGGTTCACCGTAACGCCTGCTAATTTAGGCGAATATCGTATCGAAGGAAAGGTTTATGACACGACTGGAAGAGTTAGTGAATGGGATGATTTGATTATGGAGGTTATACCTGATGAACCACCTACAGTCGAAGTGATAGCACCTGAAGAATCATATCGAGGTAACGGATTCATGCTTTATATTGATGCAGAGAGTCCTGACGGCGATATTCTAAATCATCTTTTTCTCGAAGAGCGATATGACCAAGATGGTGATGGAAACTTTGAGGAAGAAGCGTGGAAACCCTTATATGATGGAGTTTTTAAAACAACGCACTCGCTCAATTACTCCAAAGTAGGGAAGAGGCAATATCGTGCTACCGTGACAGAAGACTATGGGTTAAAAGGCATTTCGGGCATTGCCACTACTGATATTCTGAACTACGCGCCGTCTGCTAACTTCAACGTGTTTGGAACTACACAGCAGCCAGGACAGGGAGAAGACAGCGGTCCACCAGTTACGAACTATTCAACACAATCGATTTTCCGTTCTTGGACGGCTAAAACGCCATACAAAGGTGGAAATGCCCAAAAAGCGGCATGGAAAGCGGATGCTACTACACTATCGACAAAAAATGGAGTATACACAAACTTTTCTGTGGGATACCCGAACTCAGGAAATGGAGCGAACTCACGAACAAAATATCAGCTTGCTGCAGATATTGTTGCTAAACCCACTTGGAGTGTGCCAGTTACAGAAATATTATTCAACAAGGTTTTCGGTGGAAACCGACTATATTCTTATAATCAAAATTATAGCTTGCCTAACTATCCCTATACATTTTATGAACGAAATTCAATTACAGGTGAGCTTTTAAGGACGGTTAATTTTGATACCCCAAGTAACTTCACACTTATGGAAATTGGCGGAGATGAAACATTTTACTTTAAAGATAGTAGACAAAATGCAGCCAACCCGTATTTAGCGGTCATTGCGAGGTACGATAAAAATGGTGTATATCTTGATTCAATTAATTTGCAATCTAGTTTAACATCACCTAGCGGACTAGGCAGCGGAATTGGACCGGCTCTTGTGCAAATATCAAATGATGGCGAATATATGTATGTGGCTAGTAAATTCTCGTATGATGTGCCAGAAGAATATAACTATGGTTACAATAATCAATTGCGAATTTTCAAATACTCCTTAAAAACGAAAAGCTTAGTGTGGGAAGCGCCAGGAGAGAATTTGGATCGTGGATTTATTACAAACATCAACTTGACCGAAGATGATAACGGAGATGCGTACGTTACGTATAACTTTGAAGATCGCTATTCTTCTGGATTAGGAGGAGTGAGAGGTCTCGTTGTACAAGTGAAAAAAAATGGTGTAACTCGTACCGTTACTGTAGGGGGTGCAATTGGACTATCTGCGGCTTCCATATCTGATTCAAAAAGATTTGTATATGTAAATTATGTGTCCATGGGTAGTAGTAAAACAGGTACTACTATGTTTGAGGCAATTGAGAGCGGTACTAACTATTACGGTGAAGAAATATTTAAGAGCGCTTTTGGAAGAAGGATTGTCAGTTACGAAAGTTCACATTCATTAGGTTATTCAGATGTAGCACCAAATGCAAATCCAATCGTATTTTCCAATTTATTGACGTATTCCCAAGGCAGAACGCACGAATCGTATAATGCATTTTTTAATTACTATGGAGACCAACACGGCGGTTTTCAAGGTGTAGATTACGGTGCAAACCTTGGTAAAATATTTATCAATCAATACGATCAGATTATTTATCCTGTGTTTATGGGTGTGGGAACCTCTTGGGGTGATCCCGATGCACCTAAAAAAATATGGGCCACGTTGTATAACGCAACAACCAATAGTGTCATTGCCCAGACGCCATATTCCGGACCAGAACCAGGAAATAATCAAAAGCAATCAGGAACATCAACCCCTATTTTACCTGATGGCTCCATTTATGTTTTTTACGAAAGAAATGTCATGCCGTTTGTTTCAGCTAACGCTAATGGAACATTAAAGGAAATAGATGCAAATACCGTTGAAATTACGAGCGACGATTGGGGCGGACTGCTCTATGATGCTGGAAGTGCTATGAAAAACTACGCCTTAGAATTTCATGCAAATGTAAGTGATATAAGAAACGACAAGGTTATCGGAGCTGCTTTTCAGATTCAGAATGAGAAGAATATGTTTGCAATGGAGTGGAGCAAGAACACCCTGTCGCTATTCCGTGTAGTCAATGGTGCGAAAACGTTATTGCAATCTACACCTATGACACGAACTGCATTTAACACGTATCCGATTAAAGTAGAATCGGTTAATGGCATCCAGCGTGTATATGTGAATTATGCGAAAGTACTAGAGGTTGCCGATGGTACGTATACAAGAGGCTACGCGGGATTAATGTCACTTGGGCAATCCAACGCTGTATTCTCTAATGTAAAGAAAACGAACTATGGTGACACTTACATCGAACAAACCTATGAATCTGTTCTCGTCAATGATCCGATCTCTTATGAGAAACTATTCAATGACGTTGAAAAAGATCCAATGGGAGCAGAAGAGTGGAGCTACAGCCATAATCCAAACTTCTTTGAAAATCCAGAAGGGTTGAGCATTTATAGCGGAAAAACGTATGGATCAACCATAAACGCGCTAGAGAAACCTGGGGTATATGAAATCACCTTCCGTGCTAAAGACAATCCTGGTCTTTCTGCTTATAGCAAATGGTCAGAGCCAGTGAAAAAGCTGCTTTATGTACATCGACGACCGGTCGCACAGCCGGATGTTAGGTTTACAGGCAAGGTTTTTGCAGATGGTGAAGCACTAGATTATGAAACATTTGATACCTCTTATGATCCTGATATTGCTCATATTTTATCAGACAAGTTATTCCGTACACGGTGGGCTGATCAAACCACATGGACAGTCGGGAAACGAGAGTACTATAATCGCCCTGGTGTGGAGCTGATTGTACAGGAGCAAGTTCGAGATATACACGGAGCATGGTCTTATTGGGGGCAATCGATTGTTTATAAGGACGGAATACCGCCAGTTAACCAAACGAAGCCTGTTATGACCATTACGGTTCCTGCTGGAACAACTCCAACAACACCAACGGTGCTGATTAAAGAACCGACGATTCGATGGACATATTATGATGCTCAGAATGATCCACAAGAGCGATATCGACTAATGCTAAACTATGTCGATAACAATGAAACGGCCTTGTATATTGAGCATGAAGGAAATGCACTTACGTATCCTATGCTTGCGGAAAGCATCGTTCCTGGTCGCGTCGTTAAGGTGCAAGGGCAGGTTTACTCAGCAGGGGGATGGTCTAATTTAAGTAATATTAAATATTTTGTACTGGATCTCCCACCGCAAACCTATTTACTTTCATTTAACGGGCTTGATGCTAATAATCCTATTTATACAAACTCAAATCGTCCACAGCTGCACGCGTTTACGATTGATCCAGAGAACCATCCCATTAAAGCGATAGACTATGAGGTGTTCAAAGCATCGAGCGGTGTTATGGTAGTGGACACGAACTCTGCTTTGGCTGCTGCTAATTACACAACACCTGTTTTAGCTGAGGGGCTGCATTACTGGAGAGCGAGAGCGAACGACAGCTATATATGGGGACCGTATTCAAGCAACGGGTTTTTCTTTGTCGATACGGTTAAACCTGCAGATGTGAATGAACAGCTTACTGTTGAACCTACGGCCGTAACGGTTCAGTTTAATACTTTCTATGATGCCGAACCTTCCTCGGGACATGCTGCTCGCACCTTCTATTTGCAAAAAGTGAACGCTGATGGCAGTGTGACGAATATTGATTTAAATGGTGACGGTAAAACGGAATACAGCATTCCTTTAGCACTTTCTAAGCAATCATACAAAGTTGCTGGGTTGATTTCTGGACAAGCATATCGTCTTACCGTAATCGATTATGACGTTGCCGGCAATGAAGGGCATTATGAATATATTTATTTCGTTACCAATCGACCTCCGACGGCTGACTTTGATTGGACGCCCAAACCTGTATATGAAGGAGATATGACAACTTTTCTATCGAATGTGACAGATGCTGATGGCAATACGCTTACGATTGCTTATGAGTTGACAAGTCCGCTCGGCGTGAAGAACAGCTATTTCTATACCGTTAATGGTCCAAACTATCCGGTAAAAGGGCCTTCACTGAGGTTAACAACGGTAGGACTTTGGAGTATGAAGCTAACGGTTAGCGACGGTATAGCTGAGCCGGTTAGCGTGACCAAAACGTTGCAGGTGCTGCCGCTACATGTCAATGCTTATGTACGACATACGGAGCAATGGGATCAGCATCGTAAGGCTTTTAATTTAAAACAATCAGGAGATGAGAATTCGCCGCGCGGTTATTCGGTATTTTGGGCGGGAGAGAAATTTATACTGGAGGCAGATACAACCATTACAGGCACGGCTACAAAAGCGGATCGGGTAGAGGTGCGTATGCGTACTTACGAAACGTCTCTAACCGCATTAAACGCAGGGCAAACCAGCTGGCACGGTGAACTTTGGGATGCATCATTCACAAAGCTTGCTAAAGGCACCTTTACATTCATATTCTCTGCTTACTATAATAATGGCACAGTGAAAACGAAATCAGTAGACATAACGATCGATGGACAAACATTAGATATTGTTGGCGTACATCGTGTTCAATAATGGAGCGGGTTATTAGGTCAATTGTAAGTAGAAAAGCAATAAAAACAGGCATGCTGCCATCGCAGCATGCCTGTTTTTTGTTTGAGACTAATGAGCACTAATCCTCGATAGCTGCTTTTTTGCTGTTGATCGCTTTAATTCGTTCAACATCAAACTTCGGTTGTCGATCGTAAGTATAAAGCCCATTCACTTCTTGTTCCACGTCATAAAGCTGTGTATAACAGAACCCGAACATATTAGGATTCTCAAGAAGAGTACTGGTCAAGCCGTCATATCTTTCAATAAATTGCTCGACGCTTTGTGGACGATCCCCGTAGCCCCAGCTTTTCTCATCGGACTGGTTAGGATTCCACCAAATTCCGCCATACTCACTGACGAAATAAGGTTGGCCGTTATAGCTTTGTCTATCGGGGAAGGAGACCCACGCCTCGCCTTTCTCGGCAAACGGCCGATAACGTTCCCTGAATGTAACAGGATTTTGATCATAATCGTGAACATCAAAAATGTCCGTTACAACATGGAAGTTGCCGCTTGTGTCGATGACCGGTCGCGTTGGATCAATAGCTTTAGTCGTTTCATAAACGACGCGAAGTACGTCATTATCTTGACGAGTGCCGCGCGATGAGTCCCATGTTTCATTAAATGGGCACCATCCGATCAAGCTTGGATGGTTAAAGTCTCGTTCCACACCCTCAATCCATTCCGGTAGAAATTGAGCAAGGCTGGCAGCTGTTGATATATCGAGACCCCAGTTAGCATGCTCTCCCCACACCAAATATCCAAGCTTATCTGCCCAATATAGGAATCTAGGCTCGAACATTTTCTCATGCAATCTTGCACCGTTGAAACCAAGTGCGAGCGACATTTCAATATCTTGTTTTAAATCATCGTCAGTAGGTGCTGTATAAATGCCTTCAGGATAGAAGCCTTGATCAAGAACGAGCCGTTGGAATACGGATTTGCCATTAATACGGAACGCCTTGCCATCCAATTGAATGGAACGCAAACCGAAATATGAAGAAGCTGAGTCCAATACTTCACCATCACGAATGAGCTCAAGCTCCAGATCATAAAGAACAGGTGAATCGGTGTTCCATAATTTGATTTTGGAGAGGGGCAGCGTTAATGAAACGGACATCGAGCCGGCGTTTGCCGTTTGTTTTCCTACCGACAGGCCATCGAGCAGCGCATTACAGCGGAATTGTACATCTTTTGTGTTTCCAGACAGCTTGGCAGTTACGTGCAGGCAGCTGTTCTCCGGGTCTGGAACGAAACGGCAGGATTCTATATATGTTTCCGACACATGCTCAAGCCAAACCGTTTGCCATATGCCAGTCGTGCGGGTATAGTCGCAGCCTTGTGAATGGTAGGTACCGCTCTGCTTGCCGCGCGGTTGTAAGCCAGAGCGAGTATCATCCTCGGCATATACGGTAACCACATTTTCACCTTGCTGGAGGGAATCTGTAATATTGAATGAGAAAGAACTGTAACCGCCTCGATGCTTTCCTACATGTTTGCCATTAACCCACACCTGAGCCTCGTAGTCTACCGCTCCAAAATGCAATAATGTATGTCCGCCGTTCCAGTTGTCAGGAAGCTTGAAGCTTCGTTTGTACCAAACGGCTGGAATGAAATCTGTATGCCCAATGCCTGACAGCCGGCTTTCTGGACAAAAGGGGACGATGATGCGTTGAGTTAGCTTTTGCTCGTCTTGGTTTAATCCGCGCGAGATACCACTTTTTCCAGGATCCATTTCGAATTGCCATTCACCATTTAAATTGAGCCATGAATTTCGAGTAAACTGAGGTCTTGGGTATTCAGGGCGAGGGATTTGCTGCTGTTCCATTTTTCATTCCTCCATTATGTTAATTTAAAAGTTAATAATAAGTTCTTATATTATTGATTTTAATGAATATTAGGCCGAATTGTCAATGAATAATTAATTTAAATCTTTTATAATTAACTTTTAAATTAATATAATGCTTATTTAAAACACCAATCTAAAAGAAGATGGTATTAAATCGAAGCTATTAACTGATTAACAATACTGAATAAAAAAACTTAATAAAAATACTGATCAATACTAATGAGTAACATTACTGAGTACCATTACTGATTAAAAATACTGATCAAAGTTACAGCCATACAATAACCTAAGTAGCCGTACTAAACCTAAATGTGAGCACTTTTATTTTCCGAGAGGTATCGTGCAAAGAGCAAAAAAGAGGGGGTGAAAAGGAGCAGATCAAGCTGGGCGATTTATTATTTTAATGTTGTCCTGTTAAAAAAAGCCTGCATCAGAGTTGATCTGCTGCAAGCCATGAGAAAAAAATTACTATTTGTATAGCAATGTTTAGCAATGTTTAGCAATGTTCAGCAATGCATAACGAAGCTACTGCCCGCTCTTAATCTTCGTGAAAAATGTGCTAATCGCGTAATATGCCGCGCCGCGTACAGCTGACTGCTCTTGAAGCTCTGCAAACAATATTCGCATACGTTCGCGATGATACGATAGTGTGCGCTGATCGACGGCAGCTTGTACGGCTGGCTCCAGCCACTGAGCAGCACGGCTCATACGGTTGCCAATAATGACAACGTCAGGATTAAATACGTTGACGATATTAGCAATGCCTGCGCCCAAATAATCGCCAATCGAGAGTATATGCGCAATAACGCGTTCATCTCCAGCTGTTGCAGCAAGCAGCAGATCTTCCAAGTTCTTAAAGCCTAACGATGCTGTACTCTCAAGCAAAGCATTCTCCGAAGCATATAGCTCCCAACAGCCCCGATTGCCGCAGCTGCAAGGTTTGCCATCATACTCAATCGAGAGATGGCCGAGCTCACCTGAGAATCCTGATGCGCCCTTATATAATTCCTTGTTCAAAATAATGCCTGTTCCAATACCGATCCCGACGCTGACATAAATTTGGTTGGCGATGCCTCGTCCTGCCCCGTATTTCTGCTCTCCTTGCGCGCCCGCATTCGCTTCATTGTCTATCGTAACGGGAAGGTTGAAGCGCTCTTCGAGCTGCCGCTGCAGCTCAACTTGCCGCCATTTTAAGTTTGGTGCAAAAAGAATCGTGCCATTGTCATCCACGATACCTGGTACGCCGACGCCGATTCCGACAATCCCGTACGAGCTCTCCGGCGCATCATTAATAAGCAGCTCAATACATGAAATTAACTGCCCAATTACATGATCAGCATCCTGCTGCTTCAGACTGCGCTGCTGCTCTGCAATCACATTGCCTTCGAGGTCTACGAGCAGGCCGCGAATATAATTGACACCAAGATCGATGCCGACAGCATAACCAGCCGTACCATTAAAGAGCAGCATGACAGGTTTGCGCCCGCCGCTGGATAGTCCGGGACCATTCTCAACGACGAGATGGGTGTCGATCAAATCCTGAACGAGACTGGAAACAGTCGCCTTGTTTAATCCGGTCAACTCCGATATTTGAGCTCGAGAGAGCGGGGCATAACCAAGCACCGCTTCAAGCACGATGGCTGTATTTATTTTTTTGATGAGCGCTAAGTCGCCTGTTGGTTTCCTTTTCAAAAAAGAATGCCTCCGTCCAAATGAAAATATTTATTATTGTATCATGAAAAGCCTAATCTAGAGCCTACTAGATGGGGATGCGGATTTTGAGACAGCTAAGCCAAATAAGTACTGCATTTATTTTAACACAAAAACTTAGTTTGTTTAATAGACAAACTAAGTGGAGGCATGTTATTCTTTATGTAAGCACTATCATAAACTTCTAATCCATGAAGGAGGATTTTGATTACGATGACTTATTTTAAAAATATTAACACAATCCAATTTGAAGGTAAGGGCTCAGACAATCCGCTTGCATTCAAACATTACGATCCAAGCCAAGTTATTATGGGCAAAACGATGGAAGAGCATCTTCGCTTCGCAGTTGCTTACTGGCATACATTTAATGCGAATGGTTCGGACCCATTCGGATCAGCTACTATGGTTCGCGGCTGGGATCAATATACAGGCCTTGACCGCTCGAAAGCGCGTGTTGAAGCTAACTTTGAATTCATGACTAAATTGAATATTCCTTTCTTTGCTTTCCACGATGTGGACATTGCACCTGAAGGCGAAACGCTGCAAGAAACGAACAAAAATCTTGATGTCATCGTAGCTTTATTGAAGGACAACATGAAATCCTCCGGTAAAAAGCTGCTTTGGAACACTGTTAATATGTTCACAAATCCGCGTTTTGTTCATGGCGCTGGCACAACTTGCAATGCTGACGTTTATGCTTATGCTGGTGCGCAGCTCAAAAAAGGTCTTGAAGTGGGTAAAGAGCTTGGTGCGGAAAACTATGTTTTCTGGGGCGGCCGCGAAGGTTACGAAACACTTCTTAACACGGACATGGGCTTTGAGCTTGATAACCTAGCACGCTTGTATCATATGGCAATCGCTTACGCGAAGGAAATTGGCTTCGACGCGCAATTCCTGATCGAGCCAAAACCAAAAGAGCCAACTAAACATCAGTACGACTATGACGCAGCAACAACGATTTCATTCCTGCAAAAATACGGCTTGAAGGATCATTTCAAACTTAACCTTGAAGCGAACCATGCTACGCTTGCTGGTCATACGTTCGAGCACGAGATTCGTACGGCTGCAATTAACGGCATGCTTGGATCGCTTGATGCGAACCAAGGCGACCTGCTTCTTGGATGGGATACAGATGAATTCCCAACCGATCTATATTCAACTACACTAACGATGTTTGAAGTATTGAAAGCTGGCGGTATTGGCCGCGGCGGCGTTAACTTCGATGCGAAGGTTCGCCGTGCATCGTTCGAAACGGATGATCTGTTCCTTGCTCACATTGCTGGTATGGACAGCTTCGCTTGGGGCTTGAAAGCAGCTGCCAAATTGACGGAAGAGAAAATTCTCGACAACATCGTTGACAACCGTTACCGCAGCTTTAAAGAAGGCATCGGCGCGGATATCGTGTCTGGCAAAGCAACGCTTGCTTCACTTGAGCAATATGCGCTTCAAAACAATCCAATTAAAAATGAGTCCGGACGTCAAGAACGAATCCGCCTTATGTTGAGCGAAGTTATTTTTAGCGTTTAAGTCGGGAGGACTCTGACAAATGAGCTATGTAATCGGTATAGATTTAGGAACGAGCGCCGTTAAAGTGCTGCTTGTTGACCGTGATGGCACGGTAGCTGGGGAAGTCTCCCGCAGCTACCCGCTGTTTCATGCTTACTCCGGTTGGAGCGAGCAGCGGGCAGATGATTGGGTAGAAGGTACAGTTGAGGCTTTGCGTGAATTGACATCAACAGCAGGCATCGATGCCCAGTCAATTGAAGGGATTAGCTTCTCCGGTCAAATGCACGGACTTGTACTGCTGGACGGTGAAGGAAATCCTGTTCGCAACGCTATCTTATGGAATGATACGCGTACAACGGGGCAATGCCGTGAAATCGAACGCACGCTTGGAGACAAGCTGCTTAGCATTACTCGCAATCCAGCTTTGGAGGGCTTTACGCTTCCGAAAATTTTATGGGTTCGCGAGAACGAGCCGGATGCCTTCGCAAAGGCAAAGCTGTTCCTTCTGCCGAAGGATTATCTTCGCTACCGCTTAACAGGCGAGCTTCATATGGATTATTCCGATGCGGCGGGAACGCTTCTTCTTGATGTGGCTGGCAAAGCATGGAGCGAAGAAGTGCTTGAAGCGTTTGGAATTCCGGCACAATTTTGTCCACCGCTTGTTGAGTCGCATGGACTCGTAGGGACGCTGCTGCCGCAGTATGCTGACAGCACGGGGCTGCCAGGCACGACGAAGGTGTTCGCGGGTGGAGCGGATAATGCATGCGGGGCGATTGGCTCAGGCATTTTATCCGAAGGGTTAACGCTTTGCAGCATTGGTACTTCCGGCGTTATTCTCTCTTACGAGAATGACAAGACGAAGGATTTTGCAGGCAAGGTGCATTTCTTTAATCACGGCAAAGAGGACTCGTTTTATGCAATGGGTGTTACGCTTGCTGCTGGCTACAGCTTAAGCTGGTTTAAGAAAACATTCGCTCCGAATGAATCCTTTGATCAATTGCTCGAAGGTGTAGGGGCTGTGAAGCCGGGAGCTGGCGGATTGGTGTTCACGCCATATCTCGTTGGCGAACGCACCCCACATGCGGATCCGCTCATTCGTGCAAGCTTTATCGGCGTTGACGGCTCACATGAACGCATTCATTTTGCACGTGCGGTGATGGAAGGCATTACTTTCTCCCTTAATGAGTCAGTCGATATGTTTAGACGCGCCGGCAAGACGGTCGATACGATCATTTCGATCGGCGGCGGCGCGCAAAACCCAGTATGGCTGCAAATGCAGGCTGATATTTTTGATGCAAAGGTTGTCGCATTAGAGAATGAGCAAGGACCTGGTTTAGGCGCTGCGATGCTAGCTGCATATGGTGCAGGCTGGTTTGATAGCTTGGAGTCCTGTGCAAATAAATTCGTTAAGCATGCAGATTCGTATTCGCCGCAGCCTGAAGCGGTTGCTGCTTATGCAGGCATTTTCAAAGTGTACCAGCAGGTTTATGAGCAAACAAAAGGCTTGAATGAGGCGCTAGCGCCTTATCGCGGCTAGTCGTACACAATAGAAGGGACTGTTATCCTCGAATTGAGGGTGACGGTCCTTTCTTTTTTTTTGGACCAGTGATTCAGAAAAGTGCCTTTTATTAAAACATTTAAACTAACATTCTATCGTGAAGGAGCAGATAGAGCGGTAAACGTTAGCGGGGATATACATAAGCAGAACAACATTGAAATCATTAGCGGTCTTGCTATCAAGTTCCTATGTATCTGAGCTGTCAGTCGCTGCTGTAGATCGTTCACGGACGGGCGGCGAGTTAATCGAGACGGTGGTTAACAAGATGACGTTGATTGATATGGCAGTACGCCAGTCAACTCAGCAAGTACAGCAGCTCGCAGCGCACATCCGAAATGAACCATATCTGAGCTGATTGGAAATATTTCAAAGCAGACAAATCTGCTGGCGCTGAACGCTGCGATTGAGGCGGCAAGAGCGGGAGAGCATGGGAGAGGCTTCGCGGTTGTAGCGGAAGAAGTGCGCAAGCTCTAAACACAGTCAGCGGAATCTGTGGTGAGAATTAAAGATTTGATCAATGAAATTCAGAATGATACAGAAACTGCCGTGAAGGCTATGAGAATGAGTGAAGCTGAATCAATAGAAGGACTGGCAAGCATAACAGATGCGGGAGATGCATTCATTCAAATCGCACATGCTTCAAGAGATGTGCTTGAAAAAATTCAGGAGGCAGCATCCTCCTCGGAGCAGCTGGCAGCAAGTGCACGGGAGGTCAATTCATCCATTTCCCAAATGACAGGAATTGCCTCTAGAAACTCCGCTATTGCCGGCGAAGTTTCTGCATTCTCGGAAGTGCAGTATGCGTCAGCAGAGGAAATATCATCATCAGCTAACGGCTTAAGTGTAATTGCAATGGAAATGAACGAAGTGGCTCAAAAATTCAAGCTTTAAATAAAACGTGGAGCAGCTATTATCGTTTATAGCTGCTCCATATCATTTCGGGTCTAACACCCAACTCTCCGGCGATCAATTCTGCCGTTAGACGCTGGGGCTTTTTTATTTTCCCATTGCGAATTTTGGAAATGGTCGTAAGAGAGATAAGCGTTGATTGAGCGAGTGAAGTGACGGATATATTTTTACTGAGCATAAGCATACGAAGCTTATAGGAGGGGTCCTCATCCTGATTATTCATATGAAGGCTGGTTAATATGACAACAAAGTTTTTTAAGGTCCGATTGCCATTGTAAAACGGCTGAACAACCGCATCAGCATTATAGCAACGATCCCCAAGCTTAAGATGAAAGTCCACGGATTCAGCCGTTCGGTTGTTTTTCGCATATTCTAATACCCGCTTAAGCTTGCTTCGTTCATGGTCTGGAACAAGCTCAAATATGGATTTGTTCAAATAGGAAGAGGAGGGCTGCTGTACAGGAGCATAATAATGCTTAAAGCTCATAATGTTATAGCGCTCATTCACAACGGCAGATACCATTATTTTATGATGCAAAATATATTCGTCAATCCATTTGGCTTCCCGTAAATCCTTGCAAATGATGACATAAACAATGCGGTCTTCGAGCTGGAGCTTGCGGCAGGACAAACGTATATCTGCAGGAGTCGATGACTTCGTGACAAGCTTGCATTCAAGAAGCGGTGATAGGGCTTGCTCATCAGCAAGTTGATGTACGGCTTCATCAAAGGAGAGAGTTGTCTCATCCGTCGATATAATAGTAGATGGATCGAGGAGCATAAGATCTGATTTCTTAAAACCGGAAAAAGCTGCAAAAGCTTGATTGACGTCTACAATAGACCAACGGGATTCGTCCCACTCGACGATAAGCATAGGATCTGAAAGTAAATAAAATAAATGGTTCATCGATGACATCCTCCTTATCAATAGCCTAGCTGCACACTTATGTAATGATTATGTCACAAAACATAACATAATAAAATAGTTATTTGTAATTATATATCATGACGCCTTGCCGTATTCTTTTTTTACATGATTTTGTATGAATAGGGCATGTTAAACAAAACGTTAGAAAGGATGATCGCTATTGTCTACGAACTCAGCCTTATTGTTTGATTTTAACGATGCTCAAAGTGCGGCTCTTGCTTGCGAGACGCTGAGGGAGCTCGGATATGAGACGGTTCTTCATGAAGGAAGCAGTATGCATGTTCATTTAGAAGGAAGCGATCTAACTTCAGCACTCGAAATTGCACAATCACATGGCGGTCAGCTCGTCGAGCAAGCGAATATCGATGCGGATGCAGTTACCGGCACTGCATACTCGCATGATGCGATTGCAATTCCGGCACATCTTGTGAATGAGGACTGGGCTGCAACCGATGGACAAGGCAATGATGCTGAGGAGCTGCACAATCGGGATGAAGCTGCGGATTATTCCGAGGAATTTCTTCCTGATCCCGGGACGTATGATCATTTTTCAGGAGATGTTCGAATTTAGCCGTACTTCACGTACATAATTGCAATAAAAAAAGGCTGTCTCAACGTTTAACGACGTTTGACAGCCTTTTTATATCCTTACTGAATGACAGCATTAAGTCCTGCCGTATAGCCTGTGGAGAAAGCCGCAGTAATGTTGTAGCCTCCGGTGTAGCCATGAATATCCAATATTTCTCCGCAAAAAAACAAACCGCTCATGAGCTTGGATTGCATCGTCTTTGGATCGATTTCCTTTAACTGAATGCCTCCGCCGGTTACGAAAGCATCTTCAATGGATAAAGAGCCATACACTCTAATCGGAAAATGTTTGATCAGCAGCGAAAGGGCTATCCAGTCTTGCTTTGGAATATTGTCATAAGTAAGGCTATCCGGCAAACCGGCCTTTTGAAGCAGGATCGGTATCATTTTTTCCGGCAAATAACCTTTAAGGACATTTTTAATCGTTTTTTTCGGTTCAAGCTCGGAAAGTCTTAGCGTTTCCTTATAGACCTCGTCTTTGCTTTTATCAGGCACTAAGTCAATCGCAACCTCAATATTGCCCGTCTTAAATTGCTTAAGAGCTTTCACTACAAATTGACTGCATCTTAGCACAATAGGTCCGGAAATACCGAAATGCGTAAATAGCATATCGCCTTGATGTTCAATAATCTGCTTCCCTTTCGGGTTCCAAACCGACAGCGCAACGTCTCTCAGAGATAGCCCTTGCAGCTCCTTGCTTACAATGAAGGGCTCATTAGACGTAAGCGGAACCTCAGTTGGAAAAAGCTCAGTTATCGTATGTCCGGCTTTTTCTGCCCATGCATAACCGTCGCCGGTTGAGCCGGTCTGGGGCACGGACTTGCCGCCGGAAGCTACAATGACACTGCGGGCACGGAATGTTTCACCAGCTTTTGTACGCACGCCTGTGACCCTTCCATTGTCATACATGATATGATCGACAGGAGCGTTCAGTATGATTTTGACACCTTGTTTGCGTACCTGGTTAACAAGCGTATCTACCACCGTTTTAGCTCTATCTGATACGGGGAACATGCGCCCGTTATCCTCTTCCTTTAAAGCAATGCCAAGGTTCTCAAAAAAGGCGATAATATCCTTATTGTTGAAATTGGAGAAGGTACTGTGAAGAAAACGCCCATTGCCGGGAATATGCTTGATCAGCTCATCCAGTTCTTTATTATTCGTTACATTGCATCGGCCGCCGCCGGATATGCCGAGCTTGCGTCCTAATTTATCGCCTTTGTCTAGGAGAAGCACTTTAGCGCCTTCCTTGCTTGCAGCAATACCCGCCATTAGTCCTGCGGAGCCTCCACCAATTACAATTGCATCATATTGCATCGCTTTCCACCTGCTATATTATTAGTAGTATTATAATACCACAAAAGAAAGGCGGCGTTTGAATGCTGCGAGATGAATGGGTCATAACTGGCGCTAAGGGGTCGCAAATATTTTTGCGGGAATGGAAGTCAGAAACGATAGAGACAAAAGCTGTCGTCTGTCTCGTACACGGGATGGGGGAGCATGGCGATCGTTATGGACATGTAGCTGCTCAGCTTACTGCTGCTGGCTTTGTACTTATAGCGCTGGATCAGCAAGGCCATGGCCGCTCTTCAGGCAAACGGGGGCATCTGCATTCACTTGGCGCAGCTGTAAGCGATGCAGCGCTTATGATTGAAGAGGCTGGCAAACGGCACCCGGGAACGCCGATCTTCTTATACGGCCACAGTATGGGCGGCAATGTGGCGCTTAATTGTGCGCTGCGACTTCAGCCTCCAATTCGTGGACTCATACTGACAAGCCCTTGGCTTCAGCTTGCATTCAAACCGCATCCAGCTGTGGAGTGGTTTGGACGCAAATTGGTAGCGGTTGTCCCGAAGATGCACCAATCTACTGGCTTAAATCCTGCCGATTTATTTCGTCCTGGTTATGACCTTGCTGCGCCAATCGTGGAAGATCCGTTATGTCATACCAAAATTACACTCCAAACCTATATGGAGATTACCGCTGCCGGCGAGTGGGCGATCGCTCATGCATCCAGCCTGCAGGTTCCACTGCTGCTTATGCATGGCACTTCTGATCGCGTAACATCCTTTGAAGCAAGCGCGCTTGTTGCTGAGCGAATCGGAGACCAATGTTATTTTAGACGCTGGGATGGCGGGTATCATGAGTTGCACAATGACTTGGAGGGGAAAGAGGCTGTTCAAGAGCTAATTGATTGGTTAGAAGAACAATTGTAAATAGAGGTATTTTATGTTTTAATCGGATTAATAGATTGATTCAAATACAAAGCTACGTAAAAAACATAATATGGAATAGATTCAGAGTGTAGTAGGGGGATCGGACGTGACGTCTGTGTTAAAGGAATTGCTCTTACAATTCATTGTGTCCTTATTGCCTGTTTTCGCCTTTCAGCTTTGGTATGATAAAGACCAAAGATGGAAGGGAATACCTATTTTCATGAGCCTATTTTGCGGTGGATCGATGGTATTGTGTATGGTGACTGCTCCTGATTTATTAGGTTATGAAGTCGATTTTCGTCTCATTCCTTATGTAATAGGTTCTCTCTATGGAGGCGTGCCAACATTAGCCGTCTTAACCGTCATCTACATTGCAGTAAGAGTATCTATGCTCGAAGGCAGCTTGGAAGTCATTAACTTTATCATTTTTGTCATTGGTTTTGTCCCGCTGATGTTGTATGCGATTCCATCTTTCCAGCGTACCTCTGTTTTAGGCAAAGAACAGAAAAAACGCAGGGGCTTAGTGATCATGTCCATTTTGATCCTATACTACATTATTTCTGTTACTGGAATTATGTTATTTAATGGTATTTGGTGGTCGAATGTGATGATTTACGTGCAGTTGATCTCTGTTTGTGCATCATTAATGGCAACCTGGCTCTCTATCTTTATGATCGAAAATGTTAAAGAGAAGCAGCAGCTCTATGATGAAGTGAAACGAATGTCGGTTAATTATAGCAATGAAGTGGAGAAGCTTCAGCAATTTATTGATGAGACTTCTTTTGGGGTAGTCATTGTTGATCGTGAAGGCAAAATCACACATTTTAATGATATAGCCAAAACAGTTCTCAGCCTGCCTTCAAAGGATTCGGAAGTGAAGGACTTGCTTGGCGCCTCCTTCCCGCTTATTTTTCAGGACGGACATGGCGATGTTTGCATAAAGCTGCTTTCTCAGGCGTTAAACGGCAGGAAGAACACACTCGTTCCGTACGTTAGCGGCGATAAAATGCTGCTCTTGTCGACGATTTCGATGCGTACATCGGTTAATGCTGAAAATGCAGGCGCATCACTTATCGTTCAGGATGTAACGGAGCTTCGTCAACTTCAGAGTGAGGTTGGGCGAATGGAACGATTAAGCCTGATAGGTCAAATGGCTGCAAGCATCACTCATGAAATACGCAATCCGATGGCGGTTATTCGCGGCTTTGTCCAATTGATTCAGGAGCGCAGTCCAAAAAATCAAGAGGAATACTTTCAGATTGTGATCGATGAGCTGGATCGTGCGAATATGATTATTAGTGATTTTCTATCGCTTGCTCAAAATAGGGAACTAGCCATGGAGCTGACTTCCCTGCATGATGTTGTTAATGAACTTATACCTCTGCTTAGTGCGGATGCGAATTTGCGAGGCCAATCTATTGAAGTGAGCCTTTGCGAAGATATACCTTTAATTATGATGAACGACAGAGAAATTAAGCAGCTATTTCTTAATATTGCCCGTAACGGAATGGAAGCTATGGGCAATAAGGGCTCATTACATATTAGTACTCGTAATAATGGAAATAAAATTGAGCTGCGGATTGCCGATCAGGGTGTCGGTATACCTCCAGAGCAAATGCAGCATTTGTTCGAGCCTTTTTTCTCGACGAAGACGCAAGGAACAGGGCTTGGCCTGCCGTTATGCCTAAGCATCGCTGAGCGCCATAATGGCCGGATTGACGTTGAGTCGAAGGAAGGTGAAGGTACAGCGTTTATCGTTACTTTCACAGTGCCGGAGGAACGCGCGAGTTGAATGAAGGAGCAAATTAGAGTGGAAATGGAAATGCGTAAGTTGTTAGCAAACGAACAACCCCCAATGGAACTGCTCTTGTTAGCAGATCCTTCGATTAAGCTCGTAGAAGAATACATAAAACGCGGGGAAGTTTTTGTAGGTGTTATAAGCAATGAAATTATTGCAGTATTTGTACTGCTGCCAACAAGGCCCGAGACGATCGAGATCGTAAATGTAGCAGTAGCGGAGTCAAAGCAAGGCCAAGGGCTTGGAAAGCAAATGGTACTTTATGCGATTTCATATGCAAAGCTTCTAGGCTACAAAACGATTGAAATTGGAACGGGCAATTCAGGGGTCAGCCAGCTTGCATTGTATCAGAAATGCGGCTTTCGAATGACGAGTATTGACCGAGACTTCTTTGTTAGACATTATCCGGAAGCGATTTATGAGAACGGAATACAGGTTGTTGATATGGTTCGTTTATCTCAGGATTTATAAGGAAAGCGCCAGCTGAGCATACTACCTCTGAAAGATAACCGGCAATTGCGGTTACATTTTATGACGAGAGGAGCGCTCACAATGACGCAGCATAATGAGGAAAAAGGTCGTTCGGCTGAGCAAGCAAAGCAGGCAAAAAATAATACGGCTGCTGACAGCAAATCACCCGAATCCGCTGGTTTTGACAAAAAGCTTGATGGACCTAATCGTCCTTCAATTTAGTGCGGAGGTGTTCATATGCCAGATCATGAGCACAAGAATGAAGATGAAATGCTTAAAGATGATCCCGCTTTAGATCCTTTTGAAATCGAATTTCTGCCTCAGTTTCGCGAAGGGCGAGGAAGCCGTGCGCCGTTTGTGAACTCACACGGCATCGTTATAGGCGATCATGAATATGAGTCTCCGGATTCACCATTGTCGCAGTGGAGCGAGGAAACAGATCCAGCTGTAATGGCTGGCGATGAATGGGTGCATCCTTTTAAGGATGTAGGTTTTCTAACCGCTGAAAATCGGGATATTTTTGAGGAGGGCCTTCAGCCGCAAGGAGGAATATTTACTCATCCTGACAAAAATGCGGCATTTGGTTTGGACAAGCCGAAAGACGCTCCTGTTTAAGCTGAAAAAGAACAGCCGGAGTGCGAGCGCTCCGGTTGCTTTATTTTGACTACGGAAGGTATAATAGTAGCTAAAATAAAGTAATTAAAGGAGTGTGTTTCGATGTCGATGTCATTCGAACGATACATGTTAGATATGGTGCAGCCTATGAGAGACGATCTTACTCGAATTGGTATTCAGGAGCTTCGCACACCTGAAGAAGTAGAAGAAAAATTGCCAAATGCAAAAGGTACGGCGCTTGTTGTTATCAATTCCGTTTGCGGATGTGCAGCAGGCCAATGCCGTCCAGGCGTGGCTGATGCGCTTCAACACGATATTACTCCTGATCATTTATACACTGTATTTGCAGGACAAGATAAAGAAGCAACAGCAAAAGCTCGTGAGTTTTTCGCTCCATATCCGCCATCTTCCCCTTCAATCGCTTTGTTGAAGGATGGAGAGCTAGTACACTTTATCGAGCGCCACCAGATCGAAAATCGTTCCGCATCGGACATTGCAGCCGATCTGACAGACGCTTTCGATCGGTTTTGCCGCTAATTAGGAAGGTAACTATGAGCTTACAACAATCCATTATTCAAAGACTTGGCGTTAAGCCGCAAATCGATCCGGAGCAGGAAATTCGCAAACGGGTTGATTTCTTGAAGGAATACGTAACGAACTCGGGAACAACGGGTTTGCTTATTGCGATTAGCGGCGGAATTGACAGCGCAGTCGCAGCGGGTCTTTGCAAGCGGGCAACAGATGAGCTTAGCGCTGAAACAGGCCGCGAGTATATGACGCTTGGCGTATTTCAGCCTTATGGCGAGCAATCCGATATTGCGGATAGTTATGCAGTAGCGGAAGCGTTCCAGCTAAAGCACCGCGCGGAGACGAATATTGAAGAAGCTGTGGATGAAATCGCGATTGAAGTGGAGCATAGCTTTAAGTCGTTAGGCATTCCGCGTCATTTGAGCCGCGGCGGCAAAGGCAACGTGAAAGCGAGAACGCGGATGGTTATGCAATACGCGCTTGCATTCGACCTTAATCTGTTAGTCGTTGGTACAGATCATGCATCTGAAGCGATTACAGGCTTTTACACGAAATGGGGCGACGGAGCGGTTGATGTTACTCCGCTTAGTACGCTTAATAAACGGCAGGTTCGTGAGCTGGCCTCCCATATCGGCGTACCGCAAAGCGTGCTCGACAAAGCGCCAACGGCAGGCCTATGGGACGGACAAACCGACGAGGGCGAGCTAGGCATCACTTATGGTGATAACAGCGACTATCTCGAAGGCAAGTCCATTAGCGACGAGGCTCGCGAGAAGCTTGAAAAGCAATATTTGAAAACCGAGCATAAGCGCTCCCCGATTCCGGGTATTTAATGAGCTGCTTTAAGCTTCGAGCAGTAAAAAGACTGTCCCTTGAACCGAGAATTCGGCAGGGGACAGTCTTTTTTTGTTGCAGTGGAGCAGCATTTGATTAGCTAAGCGGACGCCAATGATGGAGGAGAAACGGCTGGAAGATAGAATATAGTAGTTGTGAAAGGAGCTGAATGCCATGAATAATACGAAGTTAATCCTTGTTGAAGGATTGCCCGGATCAGGGAAAACGAGTACGGCACGTTTTGTGAAGCAGCTATTAGATGAACAGAATATTGCCAATCGCTTGTTTTTGGAGGGGGATTTGGAGCACCCAGCCGATTATGATTCCGCGGCTTATTTTACAGAAGAACAATATAAGCAAATGCTGCAAAAATATACGGAACAACAGCAGTTAATCATTAAGCATTCCGAGGCTAAGGCGGACGGATATATCGTATATTACGGGAAGCTGCTAAAGGAAACAGATTCGATTAATCGTGAATATTTCGGGGATTATGATGTATATAACCTCCCTTTGGAGAGGCATCAGCAGCTCATTATTGAAAAGTGGAGCGATTTTTCGAGACAGGCTATTAACGGGGATGAAGTGTACATAATGGAATGCTGTTTTTTGCAAAATCCGTTAACCGTCATGCTTGTACGAGACAATTGTTCCGAGGTTGAAATATCGACCTATATTCATGAACTGAATCGCTTGATTAAGCAGCTGAATCCGGTATTGCTCTATTTGTATCAGGATGACTTTAAACATGCATTTCCTGCAATAATTGCTGAACGGCCAACAGAATGGCTAAACTTTATTACTTGGTATTACACGGAGCAGGGCTACGGCAAAAGTAAAGAGCTCAAGGGAACTCAAGGTCTTCTCGAGGTGCTTGAGCTGCGAAAGACTTATGAATTAGCGATACTAAACGAGTTGCCGATCGATAAAATGCTGTTTAATAAAAGCAGCTTGGACTGGGACAAGATCCACAGCCAAATCCAAATCGATCTGCAAAATCGTTTAAGCAGGTGATTATCAAATGAAACCGAGAATACGATACGCGATTGCGGTTGTTATAACGATGGTGCTTGGCTACAGCTCAAGGAGCTTTGCAGATTCGCTGCCTGGGTTTGTTGCAGAGCATTTTGGCGATGCGCTTTGGGCATGCATGATTTATTATGGCTTCCGTACCATAGGGGTGCACAAAAACTTGTTTTGGGCTGCTGGCGCTAGCCTCATCTTTTGTTTTGGCATCGAGTTTAGTCAGCTCTACCAGGCGGATTGGATTAATGAGATTCGCAGGACGTTTATTGGAGCTTTAGTGCTCGGGAGCGGTTTTTTGACCGTGGATTTGATCAGGTACAGCGTAGGCGTTATGTTTGCCATAATTGTTGATCGATATTTTATTTTTAAAAAGTAAGAAGACCCTTCCACCGAAACGCGGCGGAAGGGTTTTTGATTTATGATTCAACTTGACGTACAACTGTCCAGCTCTGGGCAGCAGGCTTTAGCACAAATTTAAATAGGTGTTCTCCAGATTTCTCAATAGCAACCATAATACCATCTTGAACAGGTACGATATGATGAATTTCTCCACCCGGTACAAGTTCGGCTGCCAGCGGCGTTAAGATGGGAATGAGAGCTTCCTCCAGCCAGCACCTTTCTTGATACCATTGTGGCGGTGGTAAATCAGAAGGATAACCATCAATAGGTGCTTCAAGCTCAAGAGCCATTTTTAGGGGATCGGTTGAAAGCTTACGGCCGGCACCTATCGCTGCTACGAATCGCAAGCACAGCTCAATGGTACGGAGAATTTCTTCATCATTCACTGAGCCATTTGCATAACGAATTTCCACCGTGCCTATATCAAACCAAGCCGCTGTGTTTATTCCACAACGATGAGATTGCGGACGTCCTACATGGAGAACGGCTTCATCGCTTGGATTTGCAATATAGCTCTCACGCATGTCTGGAGTAACGGGCGGGCAGAACAGCAGTCGGTGCTCGCTCGTATTCAATAGCGCTTGAATCGTTTGTTGATATTCCAGTGCGGCGTCTATAAGCGGGAGGACAGCATCTTCTCCCCATGGTTCGAGACCAATATGAACATGGAGTCCGCAGCTCCAATTGGCTGTTGCTCCTTGTTCCCTCAGCCTGTTTAACATGATCTGAATTTGCTCACGGTCTTCCCACAAGATCGGAGGCGGCTTAAGCTCACTGCCTGATTCCATACCTTGTGCATCAATTTGCCGCTCATCCAAAGAAATAACCCAACCAGGCAGCAGCTCCAAGCTTTCTGGATTTCCGCCTACAAACTCAATTTCCACGCCAAAGCGCAGCTCTTTCCAATCAACGATTTTTGGCCACATTGCCATCATCCTCTCCATTTATATAAGCTTCATCATGTAAAGAGAGGAGTCGAGGCGGACCACGAGATTAACGAGGGATTTTTTTTCTGAACATAAAATGTCCTCCTTATTCGAAAAAATGATTGTAGTTTTGAACTAAAAAAATAATGAAGAGGTATCTCTTATTATTCAAATTATATATGATTAGAAGAAAAAAGGTAAATTGAGGAGATTCGTATAATGAGCTTTACAGCTAAGCAAAAAGAGATTATTCAAAAAATAGCAATTGCAGCCCATAACCAGCCATTATTAAGCAGCGGTTTATGGTTCCACCACGATTTACGCGATAACTTTTATTATGCTTCCTATTTGCTTGCAGCTGCAGTTGATAACTCAGAACAACTGCCGTTTGAGAGAGAAGCTGCTAAACGAACTGCGGAATCTGTGCTTCTAGAGGTGCTTGCGCTGCAAGATCAGGATGTAGAAAGCGATACTTATGGACATTGGCCGCTTAGACTAGAGGATGTTCCGAAGGACTCCAAGCCAAATACGTTGCCCGTAGAGCTGATGGGGAGCTTGATGGCATTTTTTGCGAGACGCTATAGGACGTTTTTTGACAAGCAGCTAATCCAAGCATTTGATACTGCCCTTATCCATATTTATCGAAGCGGCTTCTACCATCATAAAAATGTATTTGGTCATCACGATGCAAAATATACAGCTGCAAAGCTGATTTTTGGACAAATGTTTGCCGATGCTGATTTGCTGGAGGATGGTCGCAGCAATCTTCAGCTTACATTAGCCCATATTCGCAAGTATGGCATGTCCGAATACAACAGCTTGCCTTGGTTCTGGCATTGGGTGCAGGCATTCACTTGTGCTTGGTACGAAATACAGGACGCAGCCATTAAACAAGAGCTCGCCGATATGCTTGATTTTCTCTGGAATGAGCGAGCTGCATTCTATTTGAAAGGCGCCTTTGTCGGTGCTCATTGCCGCGGTCAGAAGCATGACATCCCGCTTGATAGCAACGTTCTGCATGATTATGTGCAATTCGGTGATTTCGAGCTTCCAGAGCAAATGCCGCGGACGGAGTATGCAGGATTTTTATTTTACGAGGCGCCTGAAACAGCTCGTCGTACAGCGCTTAATCGCAGTGAGCCAACTGAGGAGAAAAAGGCGATTACGAAGCTAACGGATGAAGGAGCAAGCATGCTTCACAGCTATGCCTACATTACATCGGATTTTGCAGCGGGCGGAATGTGGGAGCGATTCTCGGAGTTTGACAATGAGCAGCATCGCTGGGATATTTCTTTGCCATTGGGACTGCAAAACGGCGTGAATCAACTCTACTTCTTCCACCCGGCAGAGGCGAATGCGGTTGAAGATTTGCGGCATCAAACCGAGTTTACGGAAGTTCTTTATTACAAAAATACAATAATGGCTCTATATCCGATTCCTTCTGACAAAGACAATACGATTATCGGGTTATTGCCATGTATGGATTGGCTGCAAGAGCCGGGCATGCTTGTTGGTCAGACAGAGAATGTGTTTTTGGCGGTTTATGTTATGCAGCCTTATGATCTGGAACATCGTTCGGATCGCTCTATCGTGACAAGCAAAGGCTCAGAAAACGGCGTAATTGTCGAAGTAATCAGCCAGAACGATGCGTTGAAGAATGGCATAAGCAGTTATGAAGAATTTGTGGAACAGGCAAAAAACAATAGGCCAGCTTGGTCTGCTGAGGAAAGGCTTAGTGTGAAGTATGTGAGCCATGATAAGAGCGTACTTGAGCTAAATGTTGATGGAGAAGGCAGCAGTGAGAAATTGATCAATGGCCTTTCAGTTGATTTTAGTGAATATAGAACTTAAACGAGTTGCGTATCGTTCCAGACGGAAGGAAAGCTTCACTTTCCATAATTGCATAGTCATGATTCACATATCGTTCACCACTATATAGCTCTAACGAGTCATGTGATGCAGCTCCCCCATTGATACAATTTGGACAGTGAATCCAAATCGATGGGGGTATTTTTATGAAGCTTAAGAAAAAAATCGCGGGTGTCGCACTGGCAGCTATGTTGACACTAGGAGCGGCGGCTCCAGTATTCGCGCATGACGGTTGGTCTCAGACGAGTGCACCAATCGTAGCGCCTGGTCAAGTTTCCTATGTTGAGCTTATGTACGGAAACCACTCCAACGAGCACAAGAGCTATCGGTTGGAAGGGCAGTGGGGCAGCACTTCAAAAGTATATGTGACTACGCCGGCAGGGCAGAAGTCAGATATTACAGGCACTCGTTTCTACACTGGAGAGCCGGCTACGGAAACAACGCCAGCACTAAATAATTACTTTGTTGCGTCATTTAAATCAAATGTTCCAGGCGCGTATATTATATCAACCGAAGCAGACAGCGTGTACAAAGGTGCAGACGCTGCTACTCGTACGCTGCGCAGTGCCAAATCATTCGTAGCGATTAGCGATATTCCTGTTATTGATCGGGTTAAAGCACTTACAGGTTTCTCTAAGGAAGTAAGCCCGGATAGAGCGGAGCTCATCCCTTTGTTCAATCCTGCTGCAGTTACATCGGGTGAAAAAGTGTCGATTGAGCTGCTTCTAAAGGGCAAACCGCTTACTAATACAGCCGTTGATATTATTCGTCGCAGCAATTCTGAACCAGTGGAGCTGAAGACCGATGATAAGGGCGTGGTTTCATTTACGACGGGTGCTGCCGATTATTACTTAGTACGTGCGAAGCCAAGCACTACGGAAGCTAAGGAAGGCGAATACAGCGCAACAAATTACGAAGCTACAATGACTTTCACGGTTCAAAATAAATCAGTGAAGCTCCCAGGCAGCACCGTGTCTGCTAAACCACATATTTACGTAAACGGAAACGTAGTAGCTGTAAGCAGTTTGACCGTTACAAATGGTACGACAAAAGTAGATGCAGCGTTCATTAAGCAATACGTAGACGCAGCATATAAAGGCACAGGTGCAGTAACCCTTCGTTCCGCAGCTGAGGCAGCTGGTGCTTCTGTTGAATACTTCCCTGCCGTAGGCGGTAATCAAGCAGCTGTCGCCATTTATACGAAATAAGGATTGCAGATGAAAAAAATAAGATTGATATTTGCAATAGTAATAATATGGGCATGCCTGCCGAGCTTCGTCTCGGCGCATGCCTATATTGCGCAATCGACACCTTATGGGGATGCGGAGCTGGCGGAAGCTCCGCCTGCCATTCGAATAAAATTTACAGAGAAAATCGATACGAAGCTAAGTAATATTTCACTAAAAAGCAGTAGCGGCACTGACATAACTGGCAAGTTAAGCAGTGATGATGATCTTACGCTTGTTTATACCATTCCTAAGCTGGATAAGGGCATTTATGAAGCAAGCTGGCAGGTGTTGTCGCTTGATTCTCATATAACAGACGGTTCCTTTAAATTTGCGGTAGGCGTGAAGCTTGAGGCTGTGAAACCGGATGATACGGTTTCACTGGACGGTGCTTCTGCTGGTAATACAGGGAACAGCTCTGGAAATGAAGCAAAAGCGACTGACAAGCCAGTAGTTACAAAGAGTCCAGAGCCCACAATTAAACCTAAGCCTACAAAGAAGCCGGATATAATGCCTACGCCATCTACATCGCCCACTCCGACTGCTGAGTCTATGGAAGTCAGTGAAGGGACGGTCGTTACCCCGTCTCCCACGATTTCAAGCAGTGAAGAGGTGGAGGCAGCAGAGCCGGATACAAATACAAATACAAATACAAATACAAATACAAATACAAATACAAATACAAAAGATGTTGATGCGGATGCTGTGGAAGACGATAATGCTGCACCGCAGATCGAACAGGATATGGCTGATGATCACAGCAGCCATAGCAATCACAGCGGCGACAGTGGCGCTGGAGAGGCCGAGCACGATCATGCAGGTGGCCAAGGCTTCATGGTGCTGATGCGCATACTGGATATTTTGACGGCTGTTATTCTCGCTGGAATATTGTTTTTCCGATATGTCATCTGGAGAGATGAAGAATCAAAGGCACCCTTTGGTTTCTCCGTCCGAGCCGAGAGACTAGTGATGGGAGCCGCAGCGCTTATTTGGCTGGTTTCCGGCTTGCTTCGCTTGTCGATGCTTGCAGACCAATTCGGCGGTGTATCCATCTATGCACTAGCTAATGGAACAATGATTGGAAAGATAGCGACGTTAAGAGTTGGGCTTGCTTTAATCGCACTTCTTCTCGCATTTGCGCCTATTCGGGAGAGACGATGGGCGAATATGATTAAATGGATAGCCGCAGCGGCATTGATAGTGAGCTTCCCGCTCACAGGCCATGCGAATGCTGCTTTAAGCGATGTCGTATTTGGAATAGTGACCCATTCGGTCCATATGTCTGCTGCCGCAATATGGTTTGGTGGCCTTGCGGGTTTGCTGTCATTAACTTTCCATAGAAATGCCGTGGAGCGCTTGAACCAAGCGGCTGTGCATTTCGCAAAGTGGGCGCTGCCAAGCATGATCGTTATTTTGATTAGCGGAATATGGCTTTCGGCTGCTAGGCTCTCAGAATGGGGACAATTGTTCACTACAGCGTATGGCAAGCTAATCCTCGCCAAAACCATTCTCATGCTGCTTGTCGTCGTCATTGCAGCACTTCATAAGCTCGTATTCATGCCGCAAATCGCGAAAGCGAGCGCCGCAAGAGGGTTGCTGTATGGCATCCGAATTGAGATGCTGCTTGCTGTTGCTCTATTCGTGCTGGCAGGCTGGTTGTCGACAACTTCTCCGCCGGAAGCACGCGTGGAGTCAAAGCTGGCTGAACCGATTTATTGGCATGTGATGGGTGAGCAGGCGCATATGAGTTTGCGTATTTCGGAGAATGATCAGACTGGGGATCAGGCTGTACGCCTTGATTTGTGGCTTCCTGAAGATCAGGGAACGCCTTTATCCGCGGAAGTAGCTGTTAAGATAGACTCGAATCTAGCGGAAGCGGAAAAGGAAACCGAGCAAGGAAACAAAATTGCGATTCCGCTGGAATTGCAGCCGATGGGGGAAGAGATGTTTGAATTTCCAGGCTTTACGAAATATACGTATCGTTCATCAGGTGAGTTTATCGATGATCAGAATAAAGGCTTAATTACGGTTGATGTAAAAGACGAGAAAGGAAACAACTTCCATTATGAGCGAGCGATAGGCGACTCTCTGACGGAATAGTTGTTACGTCAAAATAAGTGTGAAAGTCACGTCCATGCTTGACTTCGCTTCATGCTTCTGCTAATCTCACCATCAGGGAAAAGGCGGGTGTTAGCATGATCATCGGCATCGGACATGATTTATCAGATATTACAAGAATCGCAAAAATAGTGGATGGCCGCACAGGCAGAAGGTTTTTGGAGCGGGTGCTGTCTGCGGGCGAGCGAGAGCTGGCTTCGGAGTATACAGGCGAACGGCTTTATCAGTTTACGGCTGGACGTTTCGCTGCGAAGGAAGCGGTTGTGAAAGCTTTTGGCTGTGGAATAGGAAATATATTAGGATTCACAGACATTGAAATATTGCGAGGAAGCTGCGGCAAACCCGAGTGCAACTTAACGGTGGCAGCTTGGAATCGCCTAGGCTTTAACAGAGTGGCTGTTCGAATTCATGTTACGATTACGCATGAGCGAAAGCTTGCTTCAGCTTTTGCTGTTGCGGAACGGATATCGGAGTAACCTTTTGACTATACTTGGAATGTAATATACCAAGTTAGCTAGTCGAGAGGGGATGTCGACAATGAAGGAGCAGCGGCTGCAAAAAACGAAGCGTCGTTTTAAAACCGGACAATGGGTTGAATTCGACGGGTTGTATTCAGACGATTGGGGCGGAGATCTAGTGCTTGTACAGGGTGATTTATTTCCGATGCATCCCCAAATGGGTGAAACGCATTGGACCTACGCCGGCCAAGCGGCACTTCATTTCATGAGCTCTCCAAAAATAAACGGCCATCATATCGGCTATTAAGCGAACATGAACAAGAAAAAAAGGATGCTTGAGCAGAATAATCTGCTCAAGCATCCTTTTTTTTCGCTAAGCCTTTGTTATTTTTTGCTTGCCAACCAATTAGAGAGCCCTGCAATTTCATCAGCTGTCAGACGCTCTTTAAAAGCAGGCATCGAGCCTTCGCCCTCTTCAATCTGTTTCGTAATATCAGCAGCACTCATGCGCTCCCCAACTTTTTGCAGATTTGTTGCAGGGCCTACTCTGCCTTGAAGCCCGGTTCCATGACAGCTGACGCAATTGGCCTTATAAACCGAAATAACTTCCTCCGGCCCAATCAGCGCGTTGGTTTTCTCAGGAGAGCTGTTCTCTTTGCTTCCACAGCCTGCCAGCATTAACACGGCTATAAAGAATGTTGTTGCAATAGAAAAACCTCGGTTCCGATTCATATATAGCAATCCTTTCATTAATTGTTTATTATAGAAGATTCGGTCTTGTTCAGGGTCTTCATAAGACTTCCATATGAATTTGAATCGTTAGTTCGTATAATAGAGAAGATGTTAACCACTAGAGAGAAGATATAACTATTATATCTCAGTTTTACTTATAGGAGAATTCATGAAACCAACAATAGAAAGTATTTTGCAAAATCAGTTGAACAACATTCAAGCCGAGGTTATTATGACTGCCTATAACGAATTTGAACCGGGCTGGTTCGAGCAAAAAACCGAGCCGGATTTTTTCCGTTTCGGTTATACAGTCAAGGGAGAAGCCCGGCTTAACATACAAAATGACACTTATTTCGTACAGCCGGGTACTCTTTATTTTTTGCCGGCGGGTACAAAACAATCTTTTGGAACAGAGGGAAATGAGAAGCTGGGGCTATATTGGTGCCATTTCCGTTTGGAGCTTAGCGATTTTCAAGTTATAAATGCGCTGCAGCTTCCGCCATTTGTTTATGTGAAAGACAAAGAAATGATGAAAAACCTTTTTATAAAAATGAACGAATATCAGCATCGTAAATCGATTACACGAGAGCTGCGGTTAAAGTCGGTGCTGCTGGAGCTGCTTGCCTATTATTTAGAAGAAAGCCATGTGCAGAGAACAACATTCCAGCAATCGGATTTTGAGGTAAAATGGAATGAAGTGCTCGCCTATATTGAAGCAAATTTGCATCAGAATATACAAATTGAGGAGCTAGCAAAGTTTGCTTTTCTTCATCCAAACTATTTCATTACATCCTTCAAAAACATCATGGGCTGTTCGCCGATCCAATATGTGACGAATCGCCGCATCGCGATCGCTAAGCAGCTGCTTATGGAAACGGAGCTTCCTGTAGCCGTTGTTGCGAAGCAGGTTGGCATGCAAAATCATTATTTATCTCGGCTGTTCAAAAGATATACAGGCATCACGCCGGTTCAGTATAGACGGATTGGAAAAAATACCGGAAACAATCGAAAGACGCTTACAACAAGAATGAACGAGGAGAAAAGCTAATGGGAGAAATAGATGTAAAGACGTATTTTAGTACAGAGCTGCTAAATTGGTATCGGCTTATCAAACGCGATTTGCCATGGAGGATTAATAAAGATCCTTACCGGGTATGGGTATCTGAAATTATGCTGCAGCAGACGAGGGTAGACACTGTCATTCCCTATTACAACCAATTTATGAGTAAATTCCCCACAGTACGAGCGCTTGCTGAAGCTCCTGAGGAGGAAGTGCTCAAAAGCTGGGAAGGACTCGGCTACTACTCGCGTGCCCGCAATTTGCAAGCAGGTGCCAAAGAGGTCGCTCAGCGTTATGGGGGAATCGTCCCAGATGATAAAGCGTCCGTTGCTGGATTGAAGGGCGTTGGCCCTTATACTAGCGGAGCTATTATGAGCATCGCATTTAATCGTCCAGAGCCGGCAGTTGATGGTAATGTGATGCGTGTGCTCTCGCGATATTTTTGTTTGGAGGATGATATCGCAAAAGCTTCTACGCGAGTAGGCATTGAGAAGCTGGCTGCTTCGCTGATTCCAGAAGGCGCCGCTGGCGACTTCAATCAAGCGCTGATGGAGCTGGGTGCTCTCGTGTGTACGCCGAAATCGCCAAGCTGTTTACCTTGCCCTGTAATGGAGCATTGTGAGGCGAGACTAGCAGGCAGAGAAATGGAATTGCCGATCAAGACGAAGGCGAAGCCTCCTCGTCCAGAGTTTAGGGCGGCAGTGATCGTTGTTGGCAGCGGAGAAAATGCCGGCAAAGTGCTTGTAAGGCAGCGTCCAGCTACAGGCCTTCTCGCCCAAATGTGGGAGCTTCCTCATTTGCTGCTGCCGCCGGATAAGGTGAACTGGCTGGATGAAACAGCGCCGAAGGAGCAGGGCGAGCTCGCCGAGATGATCAGCCGCATGCTTGATGAGGACACAGGACTTCTTATTCGTCCGCGCAGCTGGTTTACAGATGCTGATCATATTTTTAGTCATATTCATTGGAAAATGCGTTTTTATTTAGCCGATTTGGGTGAAACGTCTTATTCAGCTTTAGACGCAGACATCGCAGCTGCATCGGACAACGCAGCTATTGCTGCGGAGGCAGCGTCCTCTTATGAAGGGAATCAAAAGGCGGCAGCTATAGATGTTTCTACTGAGGAACATAATGAGCAGTCGGGCACTTACCGATGGATTTCAAAGGAAGATATGGACACGCTGCCGTTTCCGAATTTATTTTTGCGCATTTTAAAGCAATTTTGGGAATAAATGATTATAAGAGTCGGAGGAGAAGCAAATGAGCAATATGCTGGAGCTGCTCTTGCAGCACAAAATCGTAGCCATTTTACGAGGAATTGAAGATCGGCATGCAGATGATACAGCGCAGGCTTTAATAGACGGCGGCATTCATATGATGGAAATTACAATGAACACGGGCGGAGCAGCGGCTATGATAGAGCGTTGGCGTTCGAAGTTTGATGGAAAAGCTGCAGTAGGTGCCGGCACAGTAACGGATGTAGACCTTGCTAAGGAGGCTGTGGCGGCAGGTGCCCAATATCTCATATCGCCTAACCTAGATGAGGAAGTTATTGCATATGGCCGCGAGCACGGCCTCTCTGTATGGCCCGGTGTTATGACACCGACTGAAATTGTGAAAGCTTGGAAGGCAGGAGCGGATGCTGTAAAAATTTTTCCAATGGGCACGCTCGGCATAGGTTACTTGCAGGAAATTCGCGGACCTTTAAACGATATTCCGATGATTGCTACTGGCGGAGTGGATTTACATAATATTGCAGATTACTTTAAGGCAGGAGCAAATGCTGTTGGAATGGGCAGCAAGCTCTTTAATTTGGAATGGGTTCGCGAAGGGAAATTCGCTCAAGTAACGGAACGAGCACGGCAATTCGTAGATATCGTAAGCAAGTTATAGAGCAAGGAGGTTATCTCATGGACGTTGTCTTATGGATCGTTATCATCTTCTTTATTATTGTTTTGCTGCTTGCAGCGCTAATCTGGCAAATGGGCGCGCGCAGCCAGAAGCCACGAAAGATTATGAATGCGGAGACTCCTCTTGTCGACACGCAGTGGCAATCCTTAACGTTCACTAATCATGGCTCTAAGCTGGAAGGCTGGCTGCTTCAGCCTGCTTCCAACGAATTGTTAAAGAACGGACTTGCACCTCTAATTATTATTGCGCATGGCTGGGGATCGAATCGGACGAGAGTGCTTAGGTATACGCGTCCGATTTATGAAGCAGGGTTCGCTATATTGATGTATGATGCACGCAGCCACGGCAACAGCGATTCGATTTCTGCGCCTTCCGCGCTCATGTTTCGGGATGATGTGCTCGCTGCTCTTGATACAGCCAAAAGTTTGCCAGGTATGGATCCAGACCGAATTGCTATACTAGGTCATTCCCTTGGCGGATTTGGAGCGCTGCTTGCCCTTGATCAAGGTATGAAGGTGAGAGCGGTCGTAACGGATTCAATGCCCGTCCATTTCGGTACGATGATGAAATCGGAATTGCGACGCAAAAAACTGCCGCTTTTCCCGCTAGCCTATCTGATTCCGATGATATGGCTTATTCGTTCACGCATATCGTGGTCGCAGTTTAAAGAGGCCAGCATTCCTGCTGTAATAGCTAAACATGCCGGCAGCTCCGACATTGGCCGTACACCGATTATGATGGTTCATTCGAATGGTGATGAGTTTATTAGTGCGGAGGATCTGAAGCAGCTGAAAGAGCAATTGCCAGATCATCTGATTCAAACACTGTTCGTATCGACCAAAGGACATAGCACTTCCGAGCAAGATTCTAGCTTTTGGGAGAAGGTTATCCCTTTTTTGCTGGAATCCATGGAGTATGCTTCTATCAAAAAGGAAGCCCGCGGCACGAGGCTGCAGGCTTCAAGAGAGAATATATAATAAAGGGGGGTCATGAATTTATTATATAAGCATAAGATGAAACCAAGATGAGAGAAATATTACAGTTTGATTACAAGGCTGCTAGCTTATAAGCGGGCATCCCTTCTAGTTGAAAATATAAATGTGAAGAAGTTTCCGATAAATGGTTGCTTTCTTTCACTTATTGTTAAGGAGGTTCGAATGCGTAGAGTAGCTTCTAAATTGTTGGTGGTTGTCGTTATCGTAGTAGCTGCATTTTGTCTTGACCTCAAGCTGGATTTATTTCCGGCGGCAGCAGAGTCGGAGGAGGTGGCCGCCTTGGATGAAACGAATAAGATGGAGCGCTTGGAGCTCGAGCTTGCTAAACATTTCAAAGCCAGGTCCGAGCGGTTTTCAGTGACATACACGGGGGACAAGCAGGAACTATCGAAGAAAATGACAGAGATCATTCGTGCTGCTTTAAAGCATGATGATTATTCAGCCTACATTCTTGAATCCTACATCTACACCATTCGCAGCTGGGGAAATAAATCGACGATTGCTCTGGAAGCCAGATACCGCGAGACACTGGAACAAACGGCAGTTGTAGATCGCACCGTTGCAAAGGCGCTCCAATCTATAATAGAGCCGGGAATGAATGAGCATGAGAAAATAAAAGCCATTCACGATTGGGTCGTTAGCCATGTGGAGTATGATAAAACATTGAAGCATTACACTGCTTACGATGCGGTGACACTCGGAGAAACCGTGTGTCAAGGATACTCATTGCTAGGCTATAAAATGCTGAAGCAAGCGGGACTGACGGTTTTAATCGCAGAGGGTACTGTGAATACGGGCGAGCATGCATGGAATATGGTGCAGGTAGACGGTGTTTGGTACCATTTGGATCTAACCTGGGATGATCCGGTCGCAGCAGCATCAGCAGGAAGCCAAATCACGGCACAAAAAGTTTCGCCAAGCGAGAGTACGATTCGTTATAACTATTATTTGAGAACGGATGAGGAACTGCGCGTTGATCACCAGTGGACTAGAACTTATCCTGCTGCAAACGTCTCCTATGCGGATACGATTCGTGAGTTGGAGAAGCAAGGGGGAAAGGCGGAGCGCAGCCGCTTCAGCAGGCTGAAGATCGCACTTGGCTTGCACTGGCTTGAACCGGAATATACGGTATCAAGCTCAGCGCAGCTGAATCAAGTTATACAATCGGCGCTTGATTCCAAGGCAGGGAGCCTGTCATTCAGATATGAGCAAGGTGATCAATTCCCAGCAGCTTTAAAGGCTGCCTTCAAACGTATAAACGTAGCAGTTGGCTATCGGGCAAGCTATGAGCCTTATGCTGGAGATCAATCACTTCTTGTTAATCTTCAGCTGGAATATACGAAATAATAG
Organism: Paenibacillus sp. 01T47; assembly: GCF_056398245.1. NCBI lineage: Bacteria > Bacillati > Bacillota > Bacilli > Caryophanales > Paenibacillaceae > Paenibacillus > Paenibacillus sp. 01T47. The sequence goes on along the minus strand of NZ_JBFTPA010000011.1, from coordinate 163,093 downwards.
GATGAGGTGCAGAGGGCTGCACCTCATTTTGTTCAAATAGGAAAGGGGGTGCATTTCTGCACCCCCTTTCCTATTGGAGTAAATCAATTATTGCTCATTTTTTCTCGCCGCGGTCATTTGCTGCCATACAGAGCCGGCGGCTTCTTCACCGCGTTCAATCCGTTCAAGCGCCATTTTGGCTTGAAGCTGAATTTCAAATTCATTATCGTTAGCAGCTTCACGCAGCGCATCGATCGCAGATTCATCTCCTGCTTCATAGAGGAAGCGTGCCGCGCGCCAGCGGACAAGCTTGTTTTTGTCACGGAGCGATTCAATCATCGGTCCAACCGCAGCGGGATCACCAAGATCAGACAGCGTGTCGCCAGCCGTCCTTCTAACGGAAGTTGAGGAATCACGCAGCGCCATAAACAAATACGGCAGCGCTTCAGGCGCTCGCAGATCGCCAAGATAGATAACGGCAAGACGACGAATGGATGTGTTCTCATCCTTTATCGCTTGTGCAAGCAGAGGCAAACCTTCTATAGCGGAAACGTATCGCTCCAATGCTGCGTAACGAACCTGCCAATCCGGTGAGGCGAACTGCTCTTGCGCTTGTTCAAAAGTTAGCGGAGCTGGCCTTACGACAGCTGGAGCTTCTCCTTCAGCACCAGCATTCCCTTGCTCAATAGCTGCTTGCACAAGAGTGTCCAATCTCTCACTCGAATAGGAAGCTTCCAGCTCGCGTACAATTTCAGCTGCAATTTCCTCGGGCTCTCCGTAGCGAACGCCAAACTCCTCCAGCTTGCGCTCGCGAATCATGCCAGAGCCAGCGGCAAGGTTAACCGCCTCGCCAAACTGTGGCGGGAGCGCTGAACGTGCCTCAATGTCTCCCATTCTTACGCGCACCTGCATCGGAATGCCGCGATACATTTGAACGAGCACCTGTGCTTCGCCAAAGCTTGTTGAAGGTCCTTTCCCGCTGTTCTCGCCGTTGTCGCCATCAGCAACCTTCTGCAGCAATTGTCCTGCTTCAGCGAGTATAGCTGCCCAATCTGCTCCAGGCTTGCGGTCAAGCGCAATAAAGTCAGCTGTACGGAATAAGCTTTTCACTCCGTTTATTTGCAAAAGCTGCTGAAGCAGCTCAGGAGCGTCGCTTGCTTCATTCGCTTTGTAGGTGAGTCTGCGTCCGCGAGGGAGCATCTCATCGACGTTCAGCTTCATGGAATTGGGACTCGGCGTTGGTTCTATTGAAATTAGTTTCATAAGGAAACCTCCTGGGCTAATTGATATTTAGACGCTCATCTGCTTCATTTATGTAACAAATGCTGCGTCGAAAGCGTAATCTTATGTGTAAATGCTTTATAACCAAGTGTAACTGATTTTATGTTAGGATGCGAACGATGAAACGAGAGATTGTCTCTAATTCACATTTCTGGATAGACTGTCATACGAGTGCGTGGATGATTTCGCATAAATAACATATTTGCATTGAGTACCGCTGGCTTGGTATCTTAATAAAACAAGAAATGAATGCGAAGGAGGGATGGACGGTTGAAGTTAAAACGATTTGCTAATATAGATCCTATCGAGCAGCACACTTCAATGAAGCAATTCAAAAGATGGCGTCAGGAACGCATTCGCAAGCTGAGAATGAAAGATTATTCATTCACCGTTCCGAATGTTGAACCTGACATCGCATACTTGGAGAATAACCGAAAATGGCCTTCTATTACTTGGGTAGGGCATTCCACTTTTTTTATTCAGTTCGGCGGATTGAACATTATTACAGACCCTGTGTGGTCGACTCAAATGGCATTTCAAAAAAGACTTTCAGCGCCGGGTATCAAGGTAGAGGACGTTCCGCCTATTGATATCGTGCTAATATCGCATTCTCATTATGATCATTTAAATATAAATTCGCTGCGCAGACTGGTTGGCGCTAGACAATTGCTTGTGCCTGCAGGACTAGGTGCCAAGCTTCGCAAGAAGGGCTTTCTTAGAATTAAGGAGCTCCACTGGTGGGAATCCGTTATGTATAACGGCGTAAAATTCACTTTTGTGCCTTCACAGCATTCGACTCGCCGCAATCCATGGGATACGAATAGTTCGCATTGGGGAGGCTTTGTCATTGAGCGTCCAGCATCACGCAGCGAGAAGCTTGTAAGTCATGTTCGTGATACTTTTGAGGCCGGTGACGGAATGGAATCAGCTGCAGAGTCGCGAGCGCAAATCGCAAGCGCGTCCGAGCCGGCAGCTGCTCGGAGTTGTCCGTTTTTTAGTGGTACAGCTTCCGTCGAGCGGCCAGTCATATCTGATTTTCCGACTATTTATTTCGCGGGGGACAGCGGTTATTTTCAAGGCTTCAAGGAGATCGGCCGCCGCTTCCCGGTTGATGTAGCGTTATTGCCGATTGGAGCTTATGAGCCGGAATGGTTCATGGCGCCGCAGCATATTACGCCGGAGCAAGCGCTCCAAGCCTTCGATGATTTGGATGCCAAGTGGTTTATTCCTATGCACTATGGTGCGTTTAAGCTTGCGGATGATACGCCTCGTGAAGCGCTTGATCGCTTGGAGGCTGAACGCAGAAAACGATGTATTTCTGACGAGCGAATTCTAGTTCTGCCGCATGGCGAGACTTGGCGTATGTCCGGGAAATAACAAACGAGGACAAAGGTTTGCCAAATTCGAGCAATGACGACGGTAAGAGAAACCGTTATACTTGCTAAGTATAAGTATGCATAGTGGAATAATTTTAGGGGGCTTAGGTTTGCATGCGCAAATCTAAGCTTATCTTACGAAGCAAGGTACCTATAAGGAGGAGCAAGGAATGATTCATGCAAACATTCGTCTAGGCGTTATCGGTGCAGGTGCAATCGGTAGTATACATATGCAGACATTCAATAAAGTCGAAGGTATCGATGTTGTTGCTGTAACGGACGCTTACCTTCCGCTTGCTGAGCAGCGTGCTGCTGAGTACGGTATTGAAACGGTACATCCAAGCCCGCAATCGCTGCTTGAAGACTCATCGATCGATGCAGTTGTTATTGGTGTGCCTAACCAATTTCATGCCGAGCTTGCTATTGAAGCACTGAAGCAAGGCAAGCATGTTCTACTGGAGAAACCGATGGCCATTGATTCCGAAGCAGCGCGGCTAATCGTAGAGGAAGCTGAGAAATCAGGTAAAATACTAATGATGTCGCATCAAATGCGCTGGACTGGACTAAGCCGCGCACTTAAGCAGCGAATTGATAACGGCGATGTAGGCCACATCTATAACGCAAAGGCAGGCTGGTTCCGCAAAAAGGGCATTCCCGGCTGGGGCTCATGGTTCACTCGCAAAGACCAAGCAGGCGGCGGCCCGCTGATTGACATCGGAGTTCATATGCTCGATCTTTCGCTTTATCTCATGGGCAATCCGAAGCCTGTTTCCGTATACGGCTCGACTTATGCAGAATTTGGTCCTAACCGTCTTGGTACAGGAACATGGGGTACGCCAAATTGGGACGGGTACTATGACGTTGAGGACCTTGCCTCGGCGCTTATTAAACTTGATAATGGAGCAACCTTGTCGCTTGAGGTAAGCTGGGCAGCACATTCAGCCTTCCTGCCGGAAGATCCATTTATTCATTTGATGGGAACAGAGGGCGGCGTAGCGATCATTGGCAATAATGGGAAGTATGTTACGCATGAGAACAATGAAGTCGTTGAAAGCGACATCACTCCGCTAGAGGGCGAAGAGGATCGGATTCTAATGAGCCGTCATTTTGTCGATTGCATTCGCGAAGGCAGGCAGCCGATTACGTCTGCACTTTCGGGCTACACAAATAACCGTATTCTTGACGCAATATATGAGTCATCCCGCACGGGCAATGAAGTTAAGCTGAAGTGGGATTAATCTTTTAAAAAAAGACATCACTGCTTCAGAGTGTATTGCTAAAAACCTTCCCTAATGCGACAACTGTATCAAAGTCGCATGGAGGAAGGTTTTTTTATCGTGAGATCTATGAATTAAAAGTAATCCTCGTTGCTGGATTGTCTATCCAAATGCTAAGGCAAAGGCAAAAGAAGGTTCGGTTTCCTTGCATACTGTGGTATAATAGATCAAGATAAAGTGATTTTGTAGTGAAGGACGGGATTAAACGAATGATTAGTACAAGTGGCATAACGCTCCGTTACGGGAAGCGGGCGCTTTTTGAAGATGTTAGCATTAAGTTCACGCCAGGCAACTGTTATGGCTTGATCGGCGCTAACGGCGCGGGCAAATCGACCTTTTTGAAAATATTATCCGGTGAAGTTGAGCAATCGCACGGAGAAGTGCATATAACGCCGGGTGAACGGCTAGCCGTTCTAAAGCAGAACCATTATGAATACGACGAGTCCGTTGTACTTGAGACGGTAATGATGGGTCACAAGCGTCTTTATGAAGTAATGAAGGAGAAGGACGCTTTGTATGCAAAAGCAGACTTCACTGATGAAGACGGTATGCGTGCAGGTGAGCTTGAAGCTGACTTCGCAGACATGAACGGCTGGGAAGCTGAGTCTGAAGCAGCAGAGATGCTAAATGGACTTGGTATTACTCCTGACCTGCATGATAAGAAAATGGCTGAGCTAAGCGGCAATGAGAAAGTCCGTGTATTGCTGGCTCAAGCATTGTTTGGCACACCGAACATTCTATTGCTCGATGAGCCTACCAACCACTTGGACATTGAGTCCATTCGCTGGTTGGAAGATTTTCTTGCCGATTACCAAGGAACTGTTGTCGTAGTCAGCCATGATAGGCACTTCCTGAATACGGTATGTACACATATTGCGGATATCGACTTTGGCAAAATCCAAATGTATGTCGGCAACTATGACTTCTGGTACGAATCCAGCCAACTTGCTTTGCAGTTGATGCGCGGTGAGAACAAGAAGAAGGAAGACAAGATCAAGGAATTGCAGGCGTTTATTCAACGCTTTAGTGCGAACAAATCGAAAGCGAAACAAGCAACTTCGAGACAGAAGCTTCTTGAGAAAATTTCGCTTGATGATATTCGTCCATCTAACCGTAAATATCCGTTTATCCTCTTCAAAGGTGAGCGTGAAGCGGGCAAGCAGCTCCTGCTTGTTGATGGCTTGACCAAAACGATCGACGGCGAGAAAGTGATCGACAATCTGACGATCGCTCTTAATAAAGGCGATAAAGTTGCATTTGTTGGACCGAACAGCTTGCCTAAGACTTTGCTTTTCCAATTGCTTGTTGGTGAAGTTGAAGCGGATGCTGGCAGCTACTCATGGGGTGTAACAACATCGCAGGCTTATTTCCCGAAAGACAACTCACCATATTTTGATGGTGTTGATTTGAACCTTGTGGAATGGCTTCGTCAATATTCGAAAGATCCGGATGAAACTTTTATTCGCGGATTCCTTGGCCGTATGCTCTTCTCGGGCGATGATGCAATGAAGAAAGCAAGCGTGTTGTCCGGAGGCGAGAAAGTTCGCTGCATGCTCTCCAAGATGATGCTTGAGGGCGCGAACGTATTTATTTTGGATGAGCCAACGAATCACTTGGATCTTGAATCCATTACGGCTCTGAATAATGGTTTGACAGATACGGATTGTACGGTTTTGTTCACTTCGCATGACCATCAGTTCGTACAAACGATCGCTAACCGCATCGTTGAAATTACGCCGAACGGTGTAATCGACCGGATGATGACTTATGACGAGTACCTTGAAAGTGCTGAGGTTAAAGCGCTTCGTGAACGTATGTACGCTGTTTAATTACTATAGAACGTCAATCAGTGAGGATAGTCTCGCTGATTGACGCTTTTTTTTTGTCTAGATAAGGTTATGAAATTTAGTTTAAATGTCTAGCCACTTGCTTAAGATAACCAGCATGAAGCTTCACATTATTGTCTATTGTAAAAGATACCGTTTAAGCTCGAAAGCAGCCGTCTTATCTAAAGTTATGCAACAATTGGCATAAATAAAATGGACAAACATGCAAAATTTTAGGTTGATTTATGCGCAAAAGGGAGTTATACTACGTTTGAAAAGGTTTTCAGAAAAGCTTTTCAGTAAGCACTTTCATAAATGTGAAACTTGACTCATTATAATAAAATTCAAACTAGCGCATGTTACATCATTCTTACTCATCAAGAAAGGCGTGCCATTATGAAATCGACTATACGCGATGTAGCAAAATACGCTAACGTGTCCATAAGCACCGTATCCCGGGTCATGAATGCGCCGGAAACCGTAGTGGAAGAGAAACGTATCAAGGTGCTGGAAGCTATTGAGGCGCTTCAATACCAGCCGAATGGATTTGCCAGAGGGCTGATTTACAAAAAATCAGACACGCTTGGCGTTATGATTCCGGATATAGAAAATCCGTATTATGCCGGCTTAATACGCGGAATGCAGGATGCGGCTGTTATGCTGAACCATAGTCTGATGATCTGTAATACAGACCGCGACAAGCAGCGGACGATCGCTTATGTGCAAAGCTTTTTTGAGAAGCAGGTAGATGGCATCATATTTACGAGTGATTCATTGCATGAAGAATATTACGAAGAGATGCAGCGCTATCGTCTGCCATTCGTTCTAGCTTCTACCAATGCTCCGGAGTATGATATTCCGTCTGTTGATATTGATGATGAGCAGGGTGCGTATGATGCGGTCAAACATTTAATTGAAGCAGGACATCGCCGCATAGGTATGATTGGTTTTCCTTTAGGAATCACAATCTCCGGTGAGCCGCGATATACGGGCTTTAAGAAGGCGCTTCAGGAATATAACCTCTCAGAAAACGAGAATTGCATTGAATTTGCTATACATCGATTTGAGCATGCTTATGATGCAGCTGAACGACTGTTCACTCGTTGTCCCGAATTAACGGCCGTTTTTGCAGCTTCGGATGAATTCGCGATGGGTGCGATTTCATATTTGCGCGACAATGGCAAATCCGTACCTGAGCAAATGTCTGTCGTAGGTTTTGACAATATCCGAATGGCTCATATGTTTATACCTAAGCTAACAACGATAGACCAGCCAACCTATGATATTGGGTATCGATCCGTTGAGAAGCTGCATGAGCTGATTACAACGGGGAAAGTTGAAGTGCTCAGAGAAAAGCTTCCACATCATTTAATTGTACGGGAGTCAACCAAGTCCTATTCATCATAGGCGTGAAACGATAATACTTAGATTCGAATATTAATAGCGAAACGGCTTTGCCTCTAAATTTTGGCTTTGGTCTTTCGCTTTAACACCTCTCTGAAAAGCTTTTCAGAGCAATGGAAGCGTTATCTATTTAAAAGATTTTGTTTTCGATACCTGTTGAGCATAAAAACAACCTACATTGGCACTTTAAAGGAGGTGAGGCAACAACTTGTTATCTGACGTTAATTTAACGTTTCAAAAGGGCCGAGTAAGTGTAATTTAATTACTGATTACTTAAACATGAAAGGATGAGGTCTATGTACACGAGAAAAACAAAAAAAGCATCGACTGTCTTTATTCTAACGCTAGCGCTTGTGATGACGATTACGGCTTGCGGAGGGAAAAATAATAATACAACGAACCAGCCGACAGAGAAGCCAGCAGAGGGCGGAACGAATGCAGGAGCAGGGGCGGGCGACAGCGCGCTGGCTAAAGCATTAAACGGCGATTTTAAAGGTAAAAAGGTTACGATGTTCGGTCCGTTTACGGATGCGGATGAAGTGAAATTTAACGAAAGCATTAAAGCGTTCGAAGATAAGACTGGAATCGACATCGCGTATGAAGGCTCTAAAGAGTTCGAAGCAACGATTTCGGTACGTGTAAACGGCGGAAACGCTCCTGATATTGCGGATTTCCCGCAGCCGGGTTTGCTGAAGGGCTTTGTGAACTCTGGTAAGGTAATTGATGTAAAATCATTCCTTAGCGATGAGTATTTGAAGAAACAATACAACCAAAGCTGGCTCGACATGGCTACGATGAAAGGTACTGGCGGAGACGTAATGTCCGGCATCTGGGCACGCAGCAGCGTAAAAAGCTTAGTGTGGTACAACAAAAAAGCATTTGCAGAAGCAGGTTATACCGTTCCAAAAACATGGACAGAGCTTATGGCGCTGACTGATCAAATCGCGAAAGACGGCGATCCAGCTTGGAGCATCGGCATCGAGAGCGGTACAGCGACTGGCTGGCCGGCTACAGACTGGATGGAGGATATTATGCTCCGCACGACTACGCCTGAAAATTATGACAAATGGGTATCGGGTGAGCTTCCATTCACAGACCCTGTAGTCAAAAATGCAGCAGAAAAAATGGCTGAAATCTGGTTCAACGAGGACTATGTGTACGGAGGAAAAAAATCGATCGCTACAACATCGTTTGGTGATGCAGTTAAGCCGCTATTCGATAATCCGCCAAAAGCATGGCTACACCGTCAAGCCGGCTTTATTACAAGCTTCTTCCCAGAAGGCTTGACAGCTGATGATTACGATTGGTTCCCACTTCCAGCCATTGATGAGAAATATGGTCAACCAGCTCTAATCTCAGGAGATATTTATGCTATGTTTAATGATCGTCCAGAGGTTCGCGCTGTAATGGAATTCTTCACAACGGGCGAGTCGCTCAAAGCTTGGATTCAAACAGGCGGCGTAACAGCTCCTATGAATGATGCTGATCCATCATGGTACCCGAACGATCAAGAACGCAGAATGGCAGAATTCGTGAAAACAGCAGAAACGATTCGTTTTGACGGTTCTGACCTTATGCCAGGCGCAGTTGGCGCAGGTACATTCTGGAAAGGTATGACAGACTGGGTAAGTGGAACAGTAGATTTGGATACAGCACTAAAAGAAATTCAAGCTGGCTGGAAAAAATAATTGACTGCTGCTTGAGTGATTCGGGGGCTTCTCGCCGCAAGGGGAAAGCCCCTCTATAATCAGCTCAGATAATTGTGGCTTTTATGAAGAAAGGTTTGCTACGCAAACCTAAGTTTACGCTTACGAAGAAAGGTTTGCTTCGCAAACCTAAGTTTATGCTTACGAAGATAGGTTTGCTACGCAAACCTAAGTTTACGCTTACGAAGAAAGGTTTGCTTCGCAAACCTTGGAGGAGGATTCATATGGAATTACAGGCTAGGAAAGGCAATGCTCTGCGGCTACTGTTGTTATCCATACTCGTGCCAGTTATCAATATTGTCATTCACGGGGGCATATTTATACTTTTTCGCGACTCCAACCTTCCGCCTATCCTCAATGCGGTGTTTGCAGTCATATGGGGAGCAGTTGGTATTTATTCGATTTACTATTCGTTTAACTGGGTAGTTGAAAAGTATCCGGATCAATGGAAGCGGAGAATATTGCCTTTTGTATTTGTTGGCCCAGCGGTGCTGCTGCTTGGTTGGCTGCTTGTCTTTCCGACATTGCGGACGCTATACTTAAGCTTTTTTGATGCCGGCTCGGTCAATTTTGTCGGTTTCGCCAACTATGTAGCTGTATTTACGGACCGCCTGCTCATCATGGCGCTGCGCAACAACTTGCTTTGGGTGTTCTTTGGCACACTGGCTTGTGTTGGCTTAGGTCTTTTAATTGCGATACTTGCTGATCGAAGCAGCTTCGAGAAGCTGGCTAAGGGTCTCATATTTATGCCGATGGCGATCTCGTTCGTAGCGGCAGGTGTTATCTGGAAATTTATTTATTACTATCAGCCAGGCCAGGAGCAAATTGGACTGCTGAATGCGATCGTCGTGAAATTTGGCGGGGAACCGCAGGCATGGCTCAGTATGATTCAGCCGTGGAATAACCTGTTTCTTATCGTTATTCTCATTTGGATGCAAACAGGTTTTGCGATGGTTATATTCTCAGCTGCGATTAAGAGCATCCCAGAGGATATGCTGGAGGCCGCTCGTATGGATGGCGCAGGCGAGGTTCGCATTTTTTTCAAAATCATGATTCCTTACATTGCGGGAACTTTGTTATCCGTTACAACAACGATTATTGTGTTTACACTCAAAATCTTCGACGTTGTTATGATCATGACAGGCGGACAATATGAGACGGACGTTGTGGCAACACAGTTCTATCGCCAGCTGTTTATGTACCAAAATGCAGGTTATGGTTCAACCTTAGCCATTGTGCTTCTCGTTGCTGTCATTCCAGTCATCATAATCAATCTGCGGCAGTTCCGTAGAGAAGGAGGGTTCTAATATGAGCAGGAACAAAAAATCCCGTAAGTCCAAGTGGCTCGTGAATACATTGCTAGCTGTCATATGTCTCATTTGGACTATCCCGACGCTCGGTCTGCTCGTTTCCTCTTTCCGGCCTGCAGCAGATATATTATCTACTGGCTGGTGGAATATACTGCCTCATCGAGATTGGAGCACAACAGAGCAAATTCAGCTGCCCAAGGACACCGATCTTCGTGAGCCAATTAAGGTGAATGGAACAACGTTTACCGATGATCAGCTGCGTGCGGGTGTGGAGCTTAACGGCGAACGATTGATCTGGGAAAACCGGAGAGCTAGACTTCTGAACGTACAGGATAAGCAGTGGACGATCATATCTAATTTTACGACTCAGAACTATGAGACGGTGCTGGGTGGAAAAACATATTCCATCACGATGCCAGATGGTACGACCAAGACAGAGAAGGGCAGCGGTATGTCGCGTTCCTTCTGGAATACGATTGCGGTTACAGTACCAGCTACCGTAATTCCGATTTTCATCGCATCCTTTGCAGCTTATGCTTTTGCTTGGCTAAAGTTCCCAGGAAGAAAGACATTGTTTGTCATTGTTATCGCTTTGCTTGTCGTGCCTTTACAGGTAGCGCTCATTCCGATTTTGCGCGATTATACATCGCTTGGACTGAACGGCACATACTTTGGGATCTGGCTTGCACATACGGCGTTTGGTTTGCCATTGATCACATATTTTATGTACACATCAATTAGTCAGCTGCCCAAGGATTTGTTCGAATCGGCATTTATGGACGGGGCAACGAATTTTACAATTTTCAGCAGGCTCATCCTGCCGCTATCCGTCCCTGCGCTAGCATCGATCAGCATATTCCAATTTTTATGGGTATGGAATGATTATTTGATATCCCTTATATTTCTCGGAAGCCAGCCTGAAGTGCAAGTATTGTCAATGAATATTGCAAACATGGTAGGCTCCAGAGGAAATGACTGGCATTTGCTTACAGCAGCAGCATTTGTTTCGATGCTCATGCCGCTCACCGTATTTTTTGCACTTCAAAAATACTTTGTTCGCGGGATGCTTGGCGGCTCCATCAAAGGTTAACAGCAGCAAAAGAATGGCGCAGCGTCTGGACACGGTGTCCCCTCGTGCGCCATTTGTTTGTATAGAGAGAAGGAGAGATTAGAGTGCAGATAAAACCGGCTTGGTGGAAGGAATCAGTTGTTTATCAGGTTTATTGGCGCAGCTTTAAAGATACAAACGGGGATGGTATTGGTGATCTTCGAGGTGTTATTGAAAAGCTGGATTATATTCAATCGTTAGGTGTGACAATGGTCTGGATTAATCCATTTAATGAATCCCCAGACAAGGACAATGGTTACGATGTGTCCGACTATTATACGGTAATGAAAAAGGCAGGTACGATGGAAGACTTTGATCAGCTCGTTGCGGAGACGCATGCAAGAGGCATGAAGCTGATGATGGACGTCGTCGTTAATCATACATCGAATCATCATCCTTGGTTCATCGAATCTCGTTCCTCGATCAATAATCCGAAGCGAGATTGGTATATTTGGCAGGATGGTAGAGAGGGCGAGCCGCCTACCAACTGGCGTTCTTATTTTAACCCTTCAAGCTGGGAATTTGATGAGACGACAAAGCAATATTATATGCATTCCTTTGCGATCGAGCAGCCGGATTTAAACTGGGCAAACAAAGAAATGAGAATGGAAATCTACAACATGCTGCGTTTCTGGCTGGATAAAGGAGTAGATGGGCTTCGGCTCGACGCTCTGGCATTGCTGGCTAAGCCAAACAGCTTCAGCGATGTAGAAGATCCACATGACATCAGGTATTTAACACATAATCCGGGACTGCATGATTATTTGCAGGAAATGAACCGTGAGGTTTTCCGGCATTATGATATGATGACCGTTGGCGAAATCGCGTTCGCAACACCGGAGACAGGTCCTTTGTTCGTTGAAGAGGAGCGTATGGAGCTGAATACGCTGTTCCATTTTGAAGTTGCGGATGAAATGCCGGAATGGGATATGGTTCGTTACAAGCGGATCCAGAAGCAGTGGGCGGAGGCTTTGGCTGGCCGAGGGTTTGGCTCGCAGTTTCTAAATAACCATGATCATACGCGGCAAGTATCCCGTTATGGGAATGACAAGGAATTCCGCGAAGAATCAGCTAAGCTGCTTGCTACGATGGTCCATACGCTTCCAGGCATTCCATACATTTATCAAGGCGAAGAAATCGGTATGACAGGCGTAAGGTATGAAACGATCGGCGATTATAAAGATATTGCGATGATTAACAGATATGTGGAGGAAGTCGGCAAAGGCCAAGATCCTGCCGCAGTGTTTCGTTCATTGCAGGCGCTTAGCCGTGATAACTCCAGAACGCCAATGCAATGGAATACGGAGCTTAATGCAGGTTTTGGCAGCGCCGAGCCATGGATTAAGGTTAATCCAAATTATGAAGAAATTAATGTAGAACAAGCGGAAAAAGATCCAAATTCAGTATTAGCTTTTTATCGGAAGCTCATTGCGCTTAGAAAGAGCAATCCAGTCATGGTTTATGGCGACTTTACCGATATAAGTGAAGATGATCCTAATCTATATGTTTATGTACGAGAGCTGGAAGGAACCGAATGGGTTGTGCTTTTGAATCACGGAGAAGAGGCCCAAACTTTTACGTTCTCGGATTCGTTTTTTGGAGAGGAAGCTTTGAAGCTGAAGCTGGTGCTTGGTACGTATGAGAATACATTAAGCACTTGGAATGACGAAGGGCGAAGCATCGAGCTGAGGCCATTTGAAGCGCGAATCTATGAAGTAATCACCTAATTCCGCGTGAGCGTGCGATTATAAAGAAATGGTGGAGCAGAATAAACCCTGCCCCACCATTTTTTTTATTATGTGCTTAACGCACGCTTTCTTGCTTTAATGGCAGCTTGCGGCCTTTCCCGTAAGGGATGCAAAGGGGAGTGCCAAATATGGGATCTGCTGTGATTTGGCATTCCATATCAAACACGGTGCGTATAAGCTGTTCGTTCATAATGGCTTCCGGTTTGCCCTGCGCATGTATTTGGCCGTCTTTCACAGCTACAATGTGATCAGCATATCGGCAAGCTAGGTTAATGTCGTGCAGCACCATCACAATCGTACGATTCTCCTGCTCGTTTAAATCAAAAAGCAAATCAAGAATTTCGATCTGATGGGCCATATCCAAATAAGTTGTCGGCTCATCAAGCAAAATAGTCGGTGTGTTTTGGGCTAGCGTCATTGCTATCCAAGCACGTTGACGTTGACCGCCGGATAGCGAGTCCAGTGAGCGCGAGGACAGTTCGTCCATATGCGTCACTTCAAGTGCTTTTTTGACCATCTTCTCGTCTTCATGCGACCATTGCTGCAGCCAGCTTTGATAAGGATAACGGCCTTGCTTGACGAGCTGATGGACGGTTAAGCCTTCCGGTGCAATTGGACCTTGAGGCAAGATCGCTAGGCGCCTTGCGATTTCCTTGCTAGAGAGTTTGGCAATCTCATGGCCATCAATAAGAATAGAGCCTTCTTGCGGCTTTAAAAGGCGGGCAAGGGAACGGAGCAGCGTTGACTTGCCGCAGCCGTTGCTGCCAATGAATACTGTGATCTTGCCGGGAGGGATCAGCAAATCAAGATTATTGAAAATCGCTTTTTGTCCGTAGGATAACGTAAGATTTTTCGCTTGAATGGAGGACACGATAATCTCTCCCCTTTGCTTATTATTGTTTAATTATAAACGCGCAGTGCGTTATGATCGGTTGCGATGGCGATACAATAAATAGATAAAGAACGGTGCGCCTATCGCTGCAGTGAAGACACCTGCTGGAATATCTAGCGGAAGGAACGCAGTTCTTGCGATAAGGTCAGAGAGCAGCAATACAAGCGACCCTATTAAAGCGGACACAGGTATTACGCCTCCATAAGACGGGCCAACAAGCTTCCGGGCAATATGTGGCGCCATAAGCCCGATGAAATTAATGGCACCACCTATAGCAACCGCAACACCTGCGAGCGCAACGCTGATGATGAGCAGTATCGTTCTTTTGATTTGGACGGAGCTGCCAACGCTTGTAGCAACCTCATCGCCAAGCTCCTGGACATTAAGATGCCGAGCATAGATAAGCGCAATTGGAAACAAAACGACAAGCCATGGAAGCAAAGTCCAAAAGTCTCTGTCCCATGATACGCCGTAGATGCTGCCAGTCATAAAAGTAAAGGCTTTGACGGCTACCGCAGTAGGCGTGAAGGATGACGTAAGGATAAGCATGTAGGTAACCGCAGTTAATGCGGTAGCCATTCCGATACCAATTAGGACGAGCCTGAGCGGCGTGATTCCTTTTCGGTAAGCAAATAAATAAATGAGGAACGCGACGGCAAAAGCTCCAATAACAGCACTGATCGGCATGAACCGGATGCTTATATGCGAAAAATACAAAATGAATATAACGGTGCCAAGTGAGGCTCCGCCCGTAATGCCGATAATATCGGGAGATGTCAAAGGATTGCGCACAATACCTTGCAGCAGCGCCCCTGAAACAGCGAGTGCTGAGCCTACCATTACAGCAATCAACACGCGTGGCAGACGAAGTGAAAAAATAATCATCGCATCTGACGAATCACCTTGTCCCACAAAAGTAAGTAAAACATCGATAGGATTAATGGTTTTGCTGCCAAGCCCAACACAAATGACGACTGCTGCTAAATTGGCAATTAGCAACATAACAATCACCATTAATGTTCGGCGGTCAAGTTGAAAGGAGTGTTTGCGGCCCCTGAGTGTGATCCATTTATTCATATTAGGATTGGCCTCCTCTTCTAGCGATAAACACGAAGAAAGGAACACCAATAATCGCTGTCATGATTCCCACGGGAACTTCCTTCGGAAATGAAATATATCTTGATCCGATATCAGCAGCAAGCAGCAATATGCCGCCAAACACCGCGCAGTATGGAATAACCCAACGGTAGTCAATGCCAACTAAATAACGCATTAGATGAGGAATAATAATGCCAACGAAAGCAATAGGGCCAGCCATAGAGACCGAGCCGCCTGCGAGCAGAACGATAATAATTCCAGCTGCTAATTTGATATAGACGGTTTTTTGACCTAATCCTACAGCAACGTCTTCTCCAAGCGCCAGCACGTTCATATGTCTTGCAAGCACGATGGCCGCTATCAAGGCAATACCCATATATGGAGCAGCGGCTGTAAAGATGTTCATGTCGCGTCCTGAGACGGAGCCGACAAACCAATAAAGCACCTGATCAAATGTCTGGCCGCTTGTAAGCAATACGCCCAGCGTGAGCGAAGAGAAGAAAGCAGTCATAGCAGCGCCAGCAAGCGTAACCTTCAGCGGAGTCAAACCATCGTTGCCGATCGAGCCAAGCGAGTAAACGAGAGTCACTGTAAAGGCTGCTCCTACAAACGCCAGAGTTGCAAAAGTCGTCATGCCGCTAGCTCCGAAAAAGGCAGAGCCGATGACGATGAAGAAAGCGGCTCCTGAATTCACGCCGAATATGCTCGGAGAAGCAAGCTGATTGCGGGTAATTCCCTGCATGAGTGAGCCTGCTACAGCTAGACTCGCTCCGACTGCGGCTGCGATAAACGCGCGCGGCACTCTTGCCGTTTGAATGATGAGCTGCTCCTGAGAGCCATCAAATGCGGTAAATGAAGCTAAAATCGTGCGCCAGCTAATATTCGTTACTCCAAATGCTATGCTGCAAACGATACCAGCAGCAAAGAGGAGCAAGCCGGTTATCAGCCCTATTATTTTCTGGGCTCGTGTATGTAATAATGTACTCATAATTTCCTCTTTCCTTGATGTCAATTGTGAAGGGTATTCATGATTTAGGACTACTAAAACATTTTAGGGGATCATGTACATAGTGTCAATGAAGTTGAAAATCATTATCAACAGTTATTGACTTTGTTTTATATGGCTGGTATAGTTTCGTTTGTAATAAAACTGAGAATGATTTTCAACATGAAGGGGAGAAAAAAATGTCTTATGTATTAAAGAAGAAATTTACTTGGACAGCATCCGCCCTATTGCTTGCACTAGCCGTAATTGTTTCGGGATGCGGCCAATCCGGTTCAAAAAATAACGAAGGCAATTCATCGGCGACAGAAGGAACAAACGCGTCAAAGACAGAAGACACGAGAGTAATTACGCATGCAATGGGCGAGACCAAAATAGAAGGCAATCCAACTCGTATCGTCGTATTATCTAACGAAGGAACAGAAGCGTTGCTGGCACTTGGCATTAAACCGGTAGGCGCGGTGAAATCTTGGACAGGCGACCCATGGTATGACCACATAAAAGCGGATATGGAAGGTGTTACCGTTGTAGGTGAAGAGAGTCAGCCTAACATCGAGCTGATTGCAAGCCTAAAACCTGATCTTATTATTGGTAATAAATTGCGCCAAGAGAAAGTTTATGATCAGCTTAAGGTTATTGCACCTACTGTGTTTTCTGAAACGCTTCGTGGTGCTTGGCAGTCTAATTTCATGCTATATGCTGATGCGATCGGCAAGAAAGCTGATGGCGAAAAAATCATTGCCGACTATGACAACCGTGCAGCAGACTTTAAAAGTAAAGCTGGCGACAAGCTCAACCAGAAGGTATCAGTCGTTCGGTTTATGGCGGGCAAAACGCGCATTTACTTAGAGGATACTTTTACAGGGATTGCATTCTCGAAGCTTGGAATTACACGTCCAGACAATCAAAAATATAAAGATACATTCGTTGAGGAAATTACGAAAGAACGTTTGCCGGAAGTAGATGCTGACATGTTGTTCTACTTCACTTATGAAACGGGTGATGGCAAAGGAACGAAGATGGAAGAAGAAATGTTGAAGGATCCTTTGTGGCAAAGCCTTCAAGTTGTAAAAAATAATAAAGCGATTAGAGTGAGCGATGCGATCTGGAATACAGCCGGCGGCGTCATTGCAGCTAATCTAATGCTTGATGAAATTTATAAGATTTATGAAATTAACTAAATAGTCGCTTTTTAAAGCAGTCGGTTCTTATACCGGCTGTTTTTTTCTTATAATAACGGGTAAGTTAATTAGGATATGATCGTTCGAATCGATACACTGGATTGTTGCATGGGTGCAAAAATACATACTTTTATTGCTTGGGGGGTATTTAAGCTGAATCAGTATGATGAGATTAAACAAGGCGAGAAGGGTGCTTGGGTCAGTATAGGCGCTTATTTGGGATTATCCGCCATCAAACTCGGAGCAGGCTACTGGTTCGTATCTGGAGCACTCGTTGCAGACGGCTATAACAACCTTACGGATATTGTTGCGTCAGTAGCCGTACTGATTGGATTGCGAATTTCACAGAAGCCGCCGGATAAGGATCATCCATACGGACATTTTCGAGCGGAGACCATTGCAGCACTTATCGCTTCGTTCATTATGGCGACGGTGGGCATCCAAGTATTGATCAGTGCGGTAAAATCATTGTTTGCTGCTAATCATCATATACCTAATCTAATGACAGCATGGATTGCTTTATTTGCTGCGGCATGTATGGGCGGGGTTTATATATATAATCGAAGGCTGGCCCTCCGAATTAACAATCAAGCTTTATTAGCGGCAGCTAAGGATAACTTGTCAGATGCTCTTGTGAGCATAGGGGCAGCTATCGGTATTATAGGATCACAATTTGGCTTGCCATGGCTTGATCCTGTAGCGGCAATAGCTGTAGGTATTATAATATGTAAAACGGCTTGGGAAATTTTTTATAGCTCTACGCATGCGCTTACGGACGGCTTTGATGAGAATGAGCTGTCCTCTCTAAGTTCAACAATTGCCAAAACGAAAGGTGTTAAATCGATTAAGGATATTAAAGCTAGAGTACATGGCAGTCATGTACTTGTCGATG
The DNA here is from genome assembly GCF_056398245.1 of Paenibacillus sp. 01T47. Lineage (NCBI taxonomy): Bacteria > Bacillati > Bacillota > Bacilli > Caryophanales > Paenibacillaceae > Paenibacillus > Paenibacillus sp. 01T47. The sequence continues at coordinate 145,012 of NZ_JBFTPA010000011.1, read as the reverse complement.
TAATCGTTCAGGTTGATCCCGAGCTTACATTGATCGAAAGCCATCAAATAAGTGACGAAATCGAGCGTCGAATGAGTAGGAAGCATAACATAATGAGCATACATGTTCACGTTGAGCCCGATGAGCTAATCGAGAATACAGGGGCAAGTAAGCCGGAAAATCATTAAATCCAATCGGTAATTGTTGCCAAATGAGTTCAAAATCAAAATTTATGGTTCAAATGGCATGAAAGGCTGATTCTGCCAAAAGACCTACTCTTCACATGAAAATCATACAATTTAGTTGCAGTGATGGAGTAAATTTCAAGTGCATATAGGTACTAAGGCATCCTCTTAATTGGGATGTCTTTTTTTTGTGTACATACGACGATTTTATGGTTCTTAAAACCTATTACGAAGAGGGGTTAAATAGGCTTTTTGGTCGATACTTGTCTAATCTAATCGAATTTACAATGAAGCAGAACCGTGAAACTTAAACTGTTTACACACCAAGGAGGCGTAAGGATTGCAACACAGCATGAAAAAAAGGATGGCAACAGCAACGTTAACGGCAGCATTATTGTTTAGTTCACTTTCAGTTCCAGCAGCGCTGGCGGCTCAGACAACACAAGCAGCAGAGGTACAATCGAGCGTAAATATGCGCACATCACCTTCGACATCAGCATCCATTATTCGCAGTTTAAAGAAAGGCGAACAAATTACGGTGATGAATAAGGTTAATTCATATTGGTATAAAGTAGCAGATTCTTCGGGTAAACAAGGTTACATATCGACCTCATCACAGTATATTGAGCTTCAAACCTCGGTTCCTGCACAAGACGGCAATGCAGTCGCTCTATCTTCTGTTTCTTTCCGAAAGGCGGCATCGACATCGGGTGAACGCATTCGATATTTGAAGAAAGGTGAGCAGGTAACTATCGTAGAAAAGACAAACAGCTATTGGTATGAAGTGAAGGATGGCAACGGTATTCGCGGCTATGTAAGCACAGATTCTTCCTACTTGAAAGTAACTGGGACTATTCCTGGTGGGAATACTGGGGGGAACACGGGCGGCAATGGCGGTGGAACAGTTACGAATCCTGATGTATCAAAAGATAAGCAGGTTGAGAAAATCATAGCTGCAGGGATGAAGTATTTAGGCACCCCTTATGAATACAGTTCTGATCGCAACACGACGACAACTTTTGATTGCTCCGATTTCGTGAGACAAGCCTTTCTTGATGGCGTCTCTCTGAAGCTCCCGGCTGACTCTCGTCAGCAAGGTCAGTACGTAAAGGATAAAGGTTCTATTACGACCAACTGGAAGCAGTTGAAACGCGGTGATATCGTATTCTTTATGTCCTATAAAGGAACGAAGGCATCAGCCTATAATGGAATTGATAAATCTAAAGCTACGATTACTCATGACGGGATTTATTTGGGAGACGGCAAAGTATTGCATACGTATTCGAAAGAGGGGGGCGGTGTTACCGTCAGCAGTATTGAAGGTACCCATTGGGAGTATCGTATACTGTTCGGTGGAAGCGCGTTATAACCTCAAAAAAGCCAGTTAGGATTTATTCCTAACTGGCTTTTTTACATCTGTATGAAATTGCTTATGAATCTATTTGAATTTTCGCATTATCGTTATGTTTAATTTGTTCGTTCTGGACTGCTTCAACTTCTTTGTCCTCGAGCGCTTTCTTCTTGTTACGTCTCTTGCGAAGAAAAAGATAAACAATGAGAATAGGCACGGCTCCTAAAAAGATATACAAGGAAACATCCTTAACCATGCTTTCCGCAGCGCGTCCGTAGAAATAAAATAATGATCCAACAATATAGAACTTTAAGCCCCGGCCAATTGCTGCGTACCCGATTAATCTCCAAAGAGGGAAATTTAAGCAACCAGACAATATTGTAAATACTTTGAATGGAATAGGTGTGAAAGAGCCGATAAGAATGGCTGCTTCGCCATTTTTCTGAAACTTATCCGTAGCGGCATCGATCCATTCTTTTTTTAGAAATTTATATAGAACGGATTTGCCCATAATCTTTCCCAAATAATACCCGACAGGTGTACCTAGGAGGCAGGCGATATAGCCCACAGTGGCCAGCCATAATGCTGTAGATGGATTGAGTATGCTCAATGAAACTTGAAGAAAAAAAGCAGGAATGGGAAATATAACTGCGTCTAGAAACGAATGAATAAACAATCCGAGTGGACCGAAATCCTTTAAAAAATCGACTACGGCTTGAAACATTACCAGGCTCCCTTTCCATCAACTAACCTGCACATAAAGCCTGCTTTTACGAAATATACCGTGTGTAAATTCCACTTATGCTAACATATGCTGCAGCTTGTTGAAAAAGCGCTTTAGCGCTTGATATTTTAATTATAGCATAATTTTTTCGCTTAAGAAGATGATACTTGTCATGTGTTTCATCTCCGCTTCTCTAGTTCCTCTAGACCAAGTGCTTAAGAACGAATACGTGATAACCTGCTTACAGGTTTCAACGTCTTTTTCAGAATATTCTCTCCCAGCATTTTCAATTCTTATGATTATTGATGATTTAGAAAAATTCACGTTGCTAAAAATAAAAAAAAGCTCGTTACGGGGGCCGTAAACGAGCGGAGATTACTACAAAGAATAGAATGGCAGCAGCTACTCCCGAATTTGACGGCGAGAGACACCGCTTTGCTGAGCAGCCTGTATGACGCGTCGCCGTACTTCCTCAACGACTCTCGTGTTGAAGACGCTAGGAACTATATACATAGGGCTCAGTTCTTCATCACTGATAACGGAGGCAATGGCTTCTGCTGCCGCAAGCTTCATCTCTTCATTAATTGTGGCAGCCCGGCTATCGAGCGCTCCACGGAAAATTCCCGGAAAGCAGAGAACATTGTTAATCTGATTAGGATAATCCGATCTCCCCGTAGCAAAAACAGCGACGATATCCTCAGCTAGTTCAGGGCGTATTTCAGGCTCTGGATTCGCCATTGCGAAAACGATTGGATCTTTTGCCATCGTTGTAATATGCTCTCGCGTCAATATGCCGCCGGCCGAAACGCCTATAAAAACATCAGCGCCGTTTAGCGCTTCAGCTAAACCGCCTGTGATGCGCTCTTCATTCGTATGATTAGCATACCACTGCCACATAGGGTTGTCATAAACACAGTCAGCGGACAATATCCCAGCCCGGTCCACACCGATAATATGTTTTGCTCCTCCGGCGATCAGCATTTTTGTACAAGCGGTTCCTGCTGCCCCGATTCCGCAAATAACGATGCGAGCCTCTTGGAGGCTTCGATTTGTCAGCTTCAGCGCATTTAGCAGCCCCGCGTATAATACGACCGCAGTACCATGCTGATCATCATGAAAGACAGGAATATCAAGCTCCTGCTTTAACCTTTGTTCAATTTCAAAGCAGCGAGGGGAGGAAATATCCTCTAAATTAATGCCGCCAAAGGCAGGCGCAATATTTTTGATCGTTGCAATGATGGTTTCGGTATCCTGCGTGTCGAGGCAGATCGGGAACGCATCGACATCGGCAAATTGCTTGAACAGCATTGCTTTGCCTTCCATGACAGGCATAGCTGCATACGGACCGATATTGCCGAGGCCAAGCACCGCGCTTCCGTCGGAAACGACGGCAACCATATTTCTTTTTATGGTGAGCGTATATGCTTTGGACGGTTCTTCGGCGATTGCTTGGCATACTCTAGCCACATCCGGCGTATAGACACGGGACAAGTCATCGCGGTTTTGGATCGGCGTTTTGGGCTGAATTGAAATTTTACCTCCAAGATGAAGCAGGAAGGTACGGTCGGATATATGAACGAGCCGAATGCCTTCTAATGATTTCAGCGCTGTCGTAAGCCGTTCTGCTGCGCCATGCTCCGATATTTTCACAGTTAAATCGCGCAAGCTTTTGTTTTTGTCTGTATGTATGACGTCTATGGCGATAATATCGCCTTTGGCTTGTTCGATTGCTGTAGCTGCTCGGCCAAACTGCGCAAGATTCGTATCAATTTCCAACCTCAAAATAATCGTTTTTCCGTCTGTCATCTTCGAACTCATTATAAACAGCTCCCTTCATCAGTTATACTATTTGGATAAGGGCATACAATTTATGCTTCATTCTTATTTTAAAAAGAAAACCGTCACTGCATCAGTCGCAGGACGGCGTTCGGACAACTCGTGGGGTCGTATTGTTGATTGCGTTTGGTAAGCAGGCTGTCTCTAAACTGGCCTGAAGCGTAAGGCTCATGAATAAGCTTGAACCACTTATCGACAGTATCGTTCGAATCGAGCATTTCTCCAAATCCGTTATTGATGAAATATTCGCAGTTCTCTTCTTCTTGTCCAGGAATCGGCTCATAAAACAGCATTGGAATTCCTTTGCTCATTCCTTCTGTGCAGGTCATGCCTCCAGGTTTCGTAATTAGAAGATCGGAGACATCCATCAGCTTGTTCACCTCGCGAGTGAAGCCAAGTATACGAATGTTAGGATGCTGAAAAAGGGGATCGGCAAGCATTTTTTCCTTCATCTTCTCGTTTGAGCCAACGCAGTAAATGAGTTGTGTGTTTTCCCGCCATTTGGTCATATATTCAAGGGCATTGTCCTCGTATAAAATTCCCCAACCGCCGCCCATTATGAGTACGGTCGGCATGTTTTTTAAATCAAATTGCTCTCTAATCTCTTCTTTCTCGTATGTATGCCAGAAGTTGGGGTGAACAGGGATTCCTGTTACTTCAATTCGGTCTGTTGTAACCCCTTTTTCCATGAGCCGCTCTTTCACAAGCTCGCTTGAAACGAGGTATTTATTGACTTCTTGGTTTACCCATGACCCATGTGCATCATAGTCTGTAATAAGCGTATATAACCGTATGTCTAGTCCTAGACGTTTGAGCCGAGCAACGACAGCATTCGGTACAGGATGGGTGCATACGATTAGTTCTGGCTTCAGCTGGGATATGACCTGTGACGTTTGGGTATAAAACACACGATGAAGCGCAAGCTGTGTAAAGCGGTTAAGCGACTTCTTATAGTTGCTGCGGTACATAAGACCGACCATCTTTGGTTGTTTGCTTACCGTTTTGCGATATGCAGATATAATCCACGGACCAAGCACCGGATTAAGGAAATTTCCTAACTCGATGACGCGGGTCTGAATCCCCGGACTTAATTGCTTGAGTCCGACAGCGAGCGCATAGGCAGCTTGGGTATGACCAGAGCCAAAGCCTTCAGAGAGCAGAAGCACTCTTTTCTTACGCATTCATTCCACCTACTTTTCTAATTCCATATTACGATGCAAGTGCGACTAACACAAGTTTTATCCGCTAGGGTTGCGAATAATGTGGTGGATAAATTATCCTAGAATGAAGATGTACACATTATTATTATATGTAACTAAGTAGTCAACTATATTTACATATATTTTACAAGCAAATATAACATAATAAAGTGAGGATGGTTCGATATGGAACGAAATAACCAGGTTGACGATAGTTTGAAAATAGGGGATAACGTTAGAGCTGAAATCCGCTCCGGTCATTATCTAGGTGAGCTTGTTGAAATTAACGGGCCTCGTGCTCTCGTAAAGGTATTAGCTGTGTTAAAGCATCCTGAGCAAGGAGACCTGCATAATCCTTATAATCCAGACGTGCCTATGTTTCATGAGCGTCGTGCACTAAGCTTTACAGAAAAAACAAATGTTTTGCTGCGTGACGTAAAGCGGCATACAGGCATTATTCCAGAGTATAACGATTCTTTAAGAGCTGCCGCAGAAGCCGAAATTGCTTCATTGGATCGACTGCAGCGCTGGGCGGCTAAAGGCTTGGAGCAAATGCAGCAGCTCTTAAAGGAATATAAATAGCTTTATATTATTTATTAATGAAGACGGTTTTTAGAGTATCGCGATAAATCACTTGGAATTGCAATCCTTCTGATAATGCGGCAAGCGGAACATATAACGTGCTTGCTTTGCCAACGGTATGGATAAAAGCAGGCGGTGCATTTAGTGCTTTAACTGTACCGTTTTCACGGAAAGAGGATTGTCCTACCGTTATATCCACCGCTCGATCGGCAACTTTTATAGTTGCCGTCTGCGCAGCGGCGTTCCATTTGGTGGTAGCGCCTAATGCGTCTGCAATGCTCCGAAGCGGTACGAAGGTGCGATTTTGAACAACCATTGGTTTATTTGCGCTAATCATTTCTTTTCCATTAATGACAATAGTAAGCGCAGCCTCACTATCCTTTGCTCTTGGCTTAACGATACGATAATCTCCCCAAATGGCCTTCGAAAAGGATTTCCCCATTGCAGCATAACCCGCCCTGCTAGGATGTATGTCCCCTTTTGCAATTGATGTATAGCTTAGCTCATTATCTATGAAGGAAGAGGAGACATTTGCGATTTTAACATTAAATCCTTCTTTCACAAGCCGTTCGATTATCTGATTTAAGCGTTCCCGCAGCTGCTTGATGCTATCCTTCAGAAACAACCGGTCAGCCTCAGGGTAAAGAGGAAAGATGAGCGATCCTACCTTTAATGGAGGAGGTATTGGCAGATATTGATCTGCGATAATGATTTGGGCATTTGGCTGCTGAGACAGCAGCAATCTTAGAGCTGCCTCAAGCTCCGTCTCGTAAGTGTCCAAAGCCTTGTCCAACACAGCAGTCGTCTCGGCATGATCGGCACCCTTATTTAGCTTGTCGAGAACAGCATACAAGTCGTTGCCGCCTATTGTCATTACGATTAGATCAGCTTCACTTAAGGCAGAGCGGAGCAGCGACGTTTCAGCAAAAATTCGCTCTGCGCGTGGATCGGGCAGTCCACTCTGAATATCAGAGCTTTTTACGCTGGCACCGCTCACAACGGCTTCAATCCATCGCTTTAATCCTGATGTTTGGAGCCCTAGCACCCCATAATTGATGTACTCTGCACGAAGTCCATGGAATAAAGCTTGTTCGTATACATGCTCTACGAAGCCATATGGAATGGATTGTTCGGTAAAGCCATATTCGTAGCCGGCAGTTAATGAATCACCAACCGCGACGATGCGGTAAGTGTGATCAACTTTCTTTTTGTCAACTACAGAGGCAGCATGAGCAGTAGGAGCGTTATTCCCGGCAGTGCTTATACTTAGTGGAGAGAAAATACCGGTTGTAAGCACGATAGCGATCAATACTGACGATGCAGCGCGAAACGCCGCTTTCCTAAACTTGCTATACAATAAGTACACACTCCTCTGTTAAAATAAAAGGAAATAAAAACTGCAGGGTATGCTATGATGATACTCCGCAGAGAATCGAAGCTAACGCCTTCAAAACCATCTTCAATAATTGAATTTGTAGTAAAATAGTGCAAACTATTATGAAAATATTAAATTGATTCCGCTTTGGCCTAATGATAAAATAACAGGATAATCGCTATGACGCGGTAAAGGCCGGGTGTGGTCAATTAAACGTTAACGCTCTATAAGAGACGTTTCCGTTTAGCTTAGGAATGTCAAGGAGCAGGCCGGTGTGCCTCGCTGACTACCATTCTATGATAAAACAAGCCAAAAATGAAGCGTAATGCGTATTCATCGGTGCTTAATTTCAACACGTTCACGCTTACCCAAAAATCTTCTCATAGAAAGGTTGCTCACAATGAAAGAACATATTTTGGGATTGCCGCCGAAGCAGGGGCTCTATGATCCGCAGTTTGAGAAAGACGCATGCGGCATGGGCTTTGTGGCCAACATCAAGGGAATCAAGTCACACAAGGTCATTCGCCAAGCGCTGATGCTGCTCGAGAATATGGAGCATCGCGGTGGTCAAGGCAGCGAACCGAATACGGGAGATGGAGCAGGTATTTTACTTCAAATTCCTCATACATTTTTTGCGGCTGAATTAAAAAAGCAAGAAATTGTACTTCCCGCCGAAGGACACTATGCCGTAGGTATGATTTTTATGCCGCAGGATGAAGAAGCTCGCCGTGCAATTGAGCGTGAAGTGGAAACGATCGTTCAAGAGGAGAACCAATCGGTTATCGGTTGGCGTACGGTTCCAACGGATGATAAGAAACTGGGTGAATCCGCATTAGCTGTTAAGCCTTATGTTCGTCAATTGTTTATCGGCATGAACGACAGCCTCAAGGACAATATGGCATTTGAACGCAAATTATATGTTATTCGTAAGCGCGCTGAGCTTGCGATTCGTTATGCCGGCAAAGAAGGCGGCAATATGTTTTACTTCTCAAGCCTATCCTCTAGAAAAATCGTATATAAAGGAATGCTTACGACTGAGCAGGTGCGTTCGTTCTATACCGAGCTGAACGATGAATCCGTTGTTTCGGCAATGGCGCTTGTACATTCCCGTTTTAGTACGAATACATTCCCAAGCTGGGAACGCGCTCATCCTTTCCATTATATGATTCATAACGGAGAAATTAATACCCTTCGCGGCAATGTGAACTGGATGCATGCCCGTCAAACCTTGTTTGCCTCTGAATTGTTCGGTGATGATATCGAGAAAATCAAACCTGTTATTAACCCAGATGGATCGGATACAGCAATGTTCGACAACACGCTGGAGTTCCTATTCTTGTCCGGTCGTTCGATGGCACATGCTGCAATGATGATGGTGCCAGAGCCTTGGTCCAATCATGAGAGCATGAGCGACGAGCGCAAAGCATTTTATGAATACCACAGCACATTGATGGAGCCATGGGATGGCCCAGCTGCGCTTGGTTTCACTGACGGCGTAAAAATCGGTGCGGTGCTTGACCGCAATGGTCTTCGTCCAGCTCGTTATTACGTAACGAAGGACGATCATATTATTCTCGGCTCCGAGGCTGGAACCGTTGAGATTCCGCCAGAGGATATTTTGTACAAAGACCGCTTGCGTCCAGGACGCATGCTGCTAGTAGATACAGAGCAAGGCCGCATCATTTCTGATGAAGAAGTGAAAGCGGAAATCGAGACCGAGCATCCATATCGCGAATGGCTGAATGAGCATCTTGTTGATTTGGAAGATTTGCCGGAAGCTCCTGAGCTGCCAGAACCAAACCATGCTACTGTTCAAATGAGACAGCAAGCGTTCGGATACACATTTGAGGACATTCGCAAAGTGCTTGAGCCGATGGCTGGCAGCGGCATGGAGCCTATCGCTTCAATGGGTTATGATGCACCGCTGGCGGTGTTGTCAGAGCGTCCGCAGCGTTTGTACAATTACTTCAAGCAGTTGTTTGCACAAGTTACGAATCCGCCTATTGATGCGATTCGTGAGGAGATTATTACTGCGACAGGTACAACGATTGGTCCAGAACGCAATCTGCTTAATCCAGAGCCAGAGAGCTGCCGACACATCAAATTGGATACGCCTATTTTGTCTAATGAGCAATTCGCCAAGCTGCGCCATGTGCGCCGTCCTGGCTTTCGTTCCATTACACTCCCGATCTTCTTCCCTGCAAATGAGGGTGAGACGGGCTTGCGCGCTGCGCTTACACAAATGTGTGAAGCGGCTGATCGTGTTATTGCGAAGGGACATAATCTGCTTATTCTATCCGATCGTGGCGTCGACAAGGAAAATGCTGCAATTCCAGCTTTGCTGGCAGTAGCGGCACTGCATCATCATCTTATTCGCCAAGGTACACGGACAAAGGTTGCTATTTTGCTGGAATCCGGCGAACCTCGTGAAGTGCATCACTATGCATTGCTGCTTGGTTACGGCGTAAGCGCAGTTAACCCTTATCTTGCATTTGAATCGCTTGACGACATGATTAAGCAAGGCATGCTTCGCGGCGTATCGCATGATAAAGCAGTGAAAAATTATATTAAAGCAGCCACTAAAGGCGTTATTAAAATATTGTCCAAAATGGGTATCTCGACTATTCAATCCTACCGTGGCGCTCAAATCTTTGAAGCGCTCGGCTTGAAAGAAGATGTGATCAACGAGTACTTCACATGGACACCGTCCCGCATCGGCGGCATCGGTCTAGATGTTATTGCTGAAGAGACGTTGAAGCACCATAACCGCGCTTTCGCTGAGCAAGAAGGCGGAGAGAAAGAGCTTGACTCTGGCGGTGATTACCAGTGGCGTAAAGATGGCGAAGACCATTTGTTTACACCGCAAACGATTCATACGCTACAGATGGCTTCTCGTGCAAATGACTACAAGCTTTACAAAAAGTTCTCTGCGCTTGTACAGGGCGAGGACAAAAAACATCTTACGCTTCGTTCTTTGCTCAAGTTTAAGGAAGGCCGTCAAGCCGTTCCGCTTGAGGAAGTTGAATCGCTTGAATCCATCGTAAAACGCTTCAAAACAGGTGCGATGTCATTTGGTTCAATCAGTAAAGAAGCCCATGAGAGTCTGGCTATCGCGATGAACCGCCTAGGCGGCAAATCGAATACGGGCGAGGGTGGAGAAGATCCAGCACGCTTTATACCAGATGCGAATGGCGACTCAAGACGCAGCGCGATTAAACAAGTAGCATCGGGACGTTTTGGCGTAACGAGCAACTACTTGGTTAATGCAGATGAGATTCAAATTAAAATGGCTCAAGGCGCTAAGCCTGGTGAGGGCGGTCAACTGCCTGGCCTTAAAGTATATCCTTGGGTAGCTGAGGTTCGTGGTTCCACGCCTGGCGTAGGACTGATCTCGCCGCCGCCGCATCACGATATTTATTCTATTGAGGATTTGGCAGAGCTTGTTCATGACTTGAAAAATGCTAATCCACGTGCAAGAATCAATGTAAAGCTGGTATCTGGTGTTGGCGTTGGTACGATTGCGACTGGCGTTGCGAAAGGCCGCGCAGATGTTATTATGGTCAGCGGTTATGATGGCGGAACTGGAGCTTCTCCAATGGGCTCGATTCGTCACGCAGGTTTGCCGTGGGAGCTTGGTCTTGCAGAAACACATCAAACGCTAATGCTAAATAAATTGCGTGACCGTGTCGTTCTTGAGACAGATGGCAAAATGATGAATGGCCGTGACGTTGCGATTGCTGTACTGCTTGGAGCAGAAGAATATGGCTTCTCGACGGCTCCGCTTATCGTGCTAGGCTGCATCATGATGCGTGTATGCCAATTGGATACTTGTCCAGTAGGCGTAGCAACACAAAATCCTGAGCTTCGCAAAAAATTTATGGGCGATCCTAGCCATGTTGTTAACTACCTGCGCTTCATTGCTGAAGAGCTGCGTGAGATTATGGCAGAGCTCGGTTTCCGTACCATTCAAGAAATGGTTGGACGCGTCGATATTTTGGAAACGAAGCAGCTTCTTGAGCATTACAAAGCAAAAGGTATTGATCTCTCTGGCTTGCTGTACGAAGCTGATCTACCACAGGATGCAGTTCGCTACAATGTTCAAGAGCAAAACCATGGCCTTGAATTGTCGCTTGATATGCAGCAGCTCGTTCCACTTGCAAAGGCTGCGATTGAGAATGGCGAGCGCGTGCGCGGAACATTCCCTATTTTGAACACGAACCGTGTTGTTGGTACGATTCTTGGTAGCGAAGTTACGCGTAAATACGGTGCAGCAGGTTTGCCGGAAGATACGATTTCTTACCATTTTGTCGGAACGGCTGGCCAAAGCTTTGGTGCATTCGTGCCAAAAGGAATCACGTTGTCAATCGAAGGCGATTCGAATGACTATGTAGGAAAAGGTCTATCCGGCGGTAAAATCATTGTAGCACCGTCACCAAAGGCAACTTTTGTGGCAGAGGACAATGTTATTATCGGTAACACAGCGCTGTATGGTGCTACTAGCGGTCAAGCCTATATCCGCGGTGCAGCTGGCGAACGCTTCGCTGTTCGGAACAGCGGCGCAAATGTAGTTGTAGAAGGTGTCGGCGATCATGGCTGTGAGTATATGACAGGCGGACGCGTCGTTATTCTTGGCCTCACAGGTCGTAACTTTGCGGCAGGTATGTCTGGCGGAGTCGCTTATATCTATGATGAGAAAGGCGATTTCTACAATCATTGCAATTTGGAGATGGTATTGCTGGAGCGCCTAGAGGACTCTGTAGATGTTGCTGAACTTCGTGGTTTGATTGAATCACATGTTAAGTATACAGAGAGTGCGATTGGTACCCGTCTATTGAATGATTGGGAAGCGTCGCTTTCGAAATTCGTTAAAGTTATTCCTAAGGACTACAAGCGTATGCTTGAACAGATCCGCAAGGTTGAAGATACAGGCTTAGTGGGCGAAGCAGCACTTCTTGCAGCGTTCGAAGCGAACAAGAAAGAGCTTGCACGCGCAGGCGGCAAGTAATTCAGACTTATTTTATAAATCGTATATACGAGTAAAGGGACTGTCCCTGAAGTAGCTTCATTACTTCAGACGACAGTCCCTTTTGTTTTTCGACAAAATGCCACCAAATTAGAAGAAAGCCGCGCCCATTAACCGACATATTCCATCCGCGGACTCGGGTATAATGATGTTAATATATCTATCATTATTAGTAATTTATATGTAGTTGGTCAGAGGTTAAGAGATAAAGTAGAGATGGATAGCGGAGAGGGAGCTTGGGACGCAGCCGTCACTGTACTTGAAATAGATTTCTTGCTAGAGGAATAGGCATTAATAAAAATGGAGTCCAGTATTTGAGCTGTAACAAGGATTGTTATTGCTATTAGGTATGATGGAGGAATTAAGCATGGCGATGAATTCAAATGATGCCTCGCGCAACCACATTAGGCTACGCTTCACAGAGGGCGTTAAGGCAGAGCTGCGGCTAATTAGTAAAGATGGACAATTGTTGACGCCATCTACGACTACAGTACTTCTACTTAATTTAAGCCAAAATGGTTTATGCTTCTTATCCGGCTTGCAATTACCGATTCAATCCAATTATCTTGTTGAATTTCGAATGACGATTTCGAATGTGCAGATTATGATTCGCGGTCGGATCGTTTGGAATTTGAAACAAGATAATCAATTCGCTCATGGCGTGTTATTTGAATGCTCGAATACACTTCGCTCTCTTATTATTGGTGTCATGAACCAAGAAATATTAGAAAGTCAGCCACAGCAGAAAAAAATTCATTATTTATACAGCAGATTATTGAATACAAAACGGCTGTATTACAGTAGTTAACGATCTGATAGGAAGTAGAATTCAATAACAACTTAGAAGGGGGACATGCCTTGAAAATTATTTTGTTATCAGGCGGATCTGGAAAGAGATTATGGCCTTTGTCGAATAGTAGTCGAGCAAAACAATATTTAACTGTACTGGAGAGTCCAAACGGCGGCATGGAATCAATGCTGCAGCGTATATGGCGCCAGTTGGAAGAGTCGGATTTGCAGGAGCATACTCGCATTTCGACTTGCCGTGAGCAGGTGGAGATTTTACAAAGACAGGTTGGTGTAAAAGCACCGCTTATCATTGAGCCTGAGCAGCGTGACACGTTTCCTGCGATAGCGTTATCCGCTGCTTATTTGTATTCAATCGCGGGCGTATCTTTAAATGAAACGGTCATTGTCATACCAGTTGATGCTTATGTAAGCTGTGATTTTTTCTCATGTATAAGAGGACTTCCAAAGCTGATCAGAGAAAGCAAATCTGAGCTGCTAATGGTTGGGACTAAGCCGAGTTATCCTTCAGAGCAATATGGATATATCGTTCCAGAAGCCAATCGGCACAGCAATGATGATGACAGCTATGAACGTAGAGTACATTCATTCAAAGAGAAACCGTATGAGGCTGAAGCTAATCAATTAATAAAAGGCGGAGCGTTATGGAATAGCGGTATTTACGCTTTCAAGCTTGATTATATGATTACTTTGCTCATGAATCGCAGGCTGCCTATCCATTATGATGAACTATATAAACAGTATACGAAAATTCCTAAATCAAGTTTCGAAATTGAAGTATCGCAAAAAGAAACCTCTCGTTCAGTTATTTGCTACGACGGTGAGTGGAAAGATCTTGGCACATGGAAAACATTATCCGAGGAGCTGGCCTTTGAACGACTAGGCATGGGCGAAATATCGGATGACAGCGAGCAATCCCAGCTCATCAATGAGCTGGACATTCCTATCTCCATTATTGGGCTTACGAATGTGATTGTTGCGGCAAGTCCCGACGGCATTTTGGTTACTAGCAAAAATGCGAGTAATGAGCTGGATGCGAAGCTTAAGCTCATGAATGAGCGTCCAAAGTATGAGGAGCGCCGATGGGGGCATTCCAAAATTGTTGATTGCGTTGTCTTGTCATCAGGAACTCATTGTGTTACAAAGCGGGTTTTTGTTGCAGCTGGCCAAAATATAAGCTATCAAATGCATTTTAAGCGAAGAGAAGCGTGGACCATTATCTCAGGAGAGGGAGTGCTTATTCTGGATGATCTGTACCGTCACGTTGAGCCAGGCGATACCGTATCGATTCCGGAGAGAACGAGGCACAGCCTGCGGGCAATTACGGACGTTGAGCTAATTGAGGTTCAAACAGGCAAACAGATTAATGAGGATGACATTATACGGCTTGGAACGACATGGGATGAAATCACTAGTCAATTAAATAGTGTATAATATGCTGTTAAAGCATGTTTGGGATGGATTGCAAATCGACGTTATGATAGAACTTCTGCCATTTAACGCTTAATGCCGTTTTTAATGTTGAGGTTGATACAATCATTACGAAAGAGAGAGGGAGCGATCTATCGAATGATATGTTCAAAGGACCGTTTTTATTGTGTTAGTTGCGGGGAGATGCTTTTAAGTCCTGAAGCAGATATTTTGTTTCGAACAGGATTTTTCCGAGTGGTACATCCAATGGGTTATTGCTTAACATGCAGCGTGGAGCAGGATAGGCTGGATGCTATAGTAGGATCGCCGGGTAAGACCAGTAACTATGACTATAAAATGTTCCTTCGTGCAGATGCGAAAGTTGCCGAACATGTTATACAGCCCTATCGCACAAATGATAATGAGAGCCTCTGCCCTACAGTTTAACTGTAGAGTGGAGGTGTATTTTTTTGTAAACTACCAATTGTTTCCTTAATCGTTTATAATGAATAGGATTTGGATTTTTGAAGGAGGAGCACAAATATGGATCAGCCTATTGTTAAATTAAAAAATGTAACCAAAAAAATCGGCGGCAGAACGATTATTGATCGCTTAACGCTTGATATCCCACTTGGGGAAGTATTTGGTTTCCTTGGTCCCAACGGCTCGGGTAAAACCACTACGATTCGAATGATGGTTGGCTTAATGTCGCTCACAGATGGTGAAATCACTATTGGAGGACATAGCATTACAAAGGAATACGAAAAGGCAATTCGCCATGTTGGAGCGATTGTTGAGAATCCTGAAATGTACAAATACTTGAGCGGCTATGATAATTTAATTCATTATGCACGAATGATTCCAGGCATTACAGAGCATCGTGTTCATGAGGTTGTTAAGCTTGTTGGTCTTGAAGGGCGAATTCGGGATAAGGTGAAAACCTATTCGCTCGGCATGCGGCAGCGGCTTGGCGTAGCACAGGCTATTTTGCATAAACCTCAGCTGCTTATATTGGATGAACCTACGAATGGCTTGGATCCGGCAGGGATAAGAGAGCTTCGTGATTATTTGCGCATGCTTTCCAAAGAAGAAGGTATTGCTGTATTTGTATCGAGCCACTTATTATCTGAAATGGAGCTTATGTGTGATCGTGTCGCGATCATTCAAAATGGCAAGCTCATAGACGTGCGAACCATTAAGGGCGAGCATGCAGCCAAAGTACATAACCGTGTTGTTATTGAAGTGGACAGTCAGCAGGCTGCGATGGATGTGTTGTTCACATCTGGCTTTTCCGCGGTGCTTGAAGGCAAAGATGCCATAGCGGTTGAGACGGATAAGGAAAACACAGCTGCCATTAATGCTTCTCTCGTTCATGCTGGAATCAAGGTTTATGGCATTCGCGTACAGGTTAAGACACTTGAAGACCAATTTTTAGAAGTGACAGGAGGGGAACGAATTGGGTAATTTTTTGCCGCTTATTCAAAATGAGAATATGAAAATTTACCGTCGTCCTCGCACATGGGTGATGACCGGTATATTGGTTTTGTTAGTTTTGGCTATTTCTATTTTATGGGTAATATTCGGCGGTAGAGATGCTTCGATGTGGGATGTTGCTTTTATGGAATCCTCCATTTTGTTTCTGCTCGTTACGATCTTTACCGTAGTAATCGCTGCTGGCGGCGTTGCTGAGGAATTTACGAGTGGCACCATCAAGCTTCTGCTTATCAGACCATGGTCACGCTCGAAAATATTGTTGTCTAAATATATTTCGATCATGATATTCGCTCTTTTGCTTGCTATTGTACTGTTTGCTACGACGATATTCGTGAACTGGATTTGCTTCGGCATTAATGCGTCGCCAGATATAAAGCCAACCTTCGTTGGAGATGAAGGAACGAATCCATTTTCGTATATGCTTAAGTATTATGGCTTAACGTTAATTTCGCTTGTTGTTACCGTAACGCTTGCGTTCATGCTCTCTACTGTATTCCGCAGCAGCGGTTTAGCGATTGGTATGGCATTGTTTCTTCTTCTAGGCGTGAACAGCTTTATTGGTTTAATTGCGATGCTCGATTACAATTGGATCGATTATCTATTGTTTATTCATTTGAATCTAACGCAATACTTGGATGGAAATCCGATGAGAGAGGGCATGACCTTAGGCTTTTCGCTTGTGGTGCTCGGTGTTTATTATGCTCTATTCATCGCCATTACATGGTATACCTTTAAGAAACGCGATGTTGCAGCTTAGACTTTAGATGAATTAAAAAAGCCGTTTCTATACATGCTGCTTCTTCGGAAGACATGCACGTGTAGAACGGCTTTTTTGCTGTACTATCCTGCTTGGCGAGATTTCTCTTTGGATTCTTTAATTACTGCTTCTTTACCGATGATTTGTGGTGGATCGGATTCTACTGGCACACGATTTTTGCTGTCAGCTGCTTGCTCCATGTAGCAGTTGCCATTCAGCTTGCCGCCATCTTGAATGATAAGTGTTTGGGTTGTAATTGCCCCCGTTAACGTGCCGGAGGAAGTAATGATTAGCCTCCCCTTGGTGACGATATCTCCGAACACCTTTCCTGCAATGGTAATATCGCGCGCCGTAATATTCGAGCGAGCAAGGCCACATTCTCCAATGATGACGTCAGCTTTGCATTCGATATCGCCTCGGTGCTCCCCTTCAATGCGAAGACTTGCTTCACAAATTAGCCGGCCCTCGCTTATCGTGCCTTGGCCAATTAATGTATCAGTGGCTGCCAGCCGCTTATGGTCCTTGAACATAAACATTAATCCTCCTTTATTAATGACAAAAATGGTAAAGGGTTAACAGGCTCGTTTTTCTGCATAATTTGGAAATGCAAATGCGGACCAGTGCTTCTGCCGCTCGATCCGAGCAAACCGATCTTTTCGCCTCGAACGACGGTGTCGCCTTCTTTCGCTTCGATTTCCTTTAAGTGCATATAGGCGCTTTGCAGGCCTCCGAGATGATCAATGATAATATACTTGCCCAGTGAGTTATTGAAGCCAGTGTCCGATACAGTGCCGTCTGCTGCGCTAAATATGGGATCTCCTAGCTTGCCAGTGATGTCTAGTCCAGCGTGGAAAGCCGTTCGTCCGGTAAAAGGATCTCTTCGATAACCAAATCCAGAGGTCAGCATTTTGGAGCGTGTCGGCCAGCCGGAAGGATAAGCATCGACGGAGACTCGCGTCGCTTGTGCGAGCTGCAGCGTCAACGTTAATGAATCCTCCATCGTCTCGACCATCCGCTGCAAATCGGCGAGATGAAGTCCTGTTTCCTGTGCGAGCAAAACAAACTGTTTGCTTTGCTTCGAATCGTTAAAGCTCCGATTTCCTGTTGAGGAAGTATCGGAAAGAATTTTTACAGTTGTCTCACTTTTGTCTATTGGCGTCAGATAGGTAGAGGTTTCAAGTTTACTGCCATAGTTTGCGATAAATTGCTTCAGCTTTAGTTCGAGCTGCTGCAGATCATCGATTTTCTCTTTCATTTCATTTGCTTGCTCTGACAATCCGATTATTTCTTGCTGCAGCGAGACAATAGCTTCGTTTTTATCGGAAACGGTTTGTGCAAATAGTTCGTCTTGTTGTGACATCTGTTCTTCCAGTTGGTTCATTTCATAGGCCGACTTTATTTGAAGCCCCGCAATACAGCCCGTAACTGCTATTACTACCGCCGTTGGAGCGGCAAAGACCGATCGCTTTGAAACGTGAAACTGTTTAACGGTTTTGTCAGCGCCGCGCAGCACGACAAAAGACCATTTTGGCTTCTGGACTCGTTTCAATAGACTTCTCCTTCCTACTTAAGATTGGCTATAAACGATCAGAACGTTCTATTGCTATTTATTCTTAAACGAAGTAAAACATGCCATAAAACTTGTGTGAAACATACAAGAAACTTGCGTGAAACTTGTATGAAACGAGAAAGACTGCCCGTCGCACATGAATTGTGCAAGCGGGCAGTCTTTGTAATACGAGATCATCACAACACTTTATTGTGCCGAAGCAAGCTCGATTTGGGCAACTGCTTCCTCTATACCTGGTGTCATTGCAAATGTACGGCCTTGCTGCTGCTCGGCTGGAAGTGAAGCTAGCTGACCGATTCTTCTTTTAACTTCGTTAGAGAGATCGACAACCTGCTGAGCATATTGATTTGCTTTAGCTTCATCCTTGTCAGTTAGTGCAGTTTGATTTGCTTTGGCGTATGAGGTTATCGCAGCTTCATATAGATTGATATCCCAAGGGAATTTTTTGACGCCTTCATTAATCGTTGCTAGCGACTCTTCAAAAAGCCCTTTTTCTTGCAGAAAACGATATTCCGACATTAGAAGGCTTCGATTATAAGGATCATATTTTCTGCCTTCTTTTACAGTACTAAGAGCTTGGTCAAGGAATGTAGCGGTGTTCGTTTGCTTATAAGCCTGCTCCAGCCAGTCAGCTTTCGTTAGCTTATAATAAGGCTGTGTTGGTGAAGACTTAATGGCACGATCAAGTATAGGCAGAAGTTGTTCTAAAGAAGTTTGCTGCCCAACTGCCAAATCGATAGCTTTATTATAGTTACTAGTTGCGTTAGTTTCTCGAATGGAAATGACTAGAAGGAATATAGACAATAACGCCATAACCGCTGGATATGCGATTTTTGGCCAAGATTTATTAAGCTTGCCATTCATGCGTTCGATTATTAGCTTGTGGCTATATGGAGCAAGCATACAACCGAGAGAAATAAAGACGAGAGAGATAATATAAATATAGCTCATATCAAAATCGATCACACTGTGGACTAGCAGCGCCAAAGAAAAAATGAAAAAGACAAAATGGCTGCCTCTAAGCTCGGGATAACGAATAAAGGATCGGATGTATAAAAAATATACAAACGCGAGCAGTCCGACGACTGCTAATAGACCAAGCCAACCGCTCTCCACAAGAACTTGTACAAAGAAGCTATGTGCTTGTCTGCTCCAATAAGGGTTATTCTGATATTGCTCAAACATGGCTTGCCAAGCGCCGCCGCCTCCTCCAAGCAGCGGGTAATCCTCAGCTACACGAAGACCGTCTTTGTAAAAGGTTAAACGTTCCAAAACGCTGTGCTGTTGGAGGTTAATATTTTCAAAGCGTGCAGCAATTTTGTCAGGAAGCAAGCCGCGAATAGCACTGCTGCCAAGAAGGCTGACCGCTGCTACAGCAGTAAGCACGATTGTAATGACAGGCACAGCCGCAAAAGACCATTTGTAAGAAGAAAGCTTGGTAAGCTTCGTTTCTAGGAAAGCAGCAGCTTTGGCATGATAAAGCATGATAAGGCCAGTAACAATGAGTAGGCCGAGCACAAGTAATCCCCAACCCTGCATAGGCAGTGAACTGAACAAGGAGATTGTACTTGGTGCTTTTGTTTCAGTCGGTTGAACTAGTATAGCTATTTTATCAGCAATCGTTGTTAGTTTTCCAAGGACAGCCATGGAAACCATTACAGATACGCCCATAAACACGATGTATGTAATTTGCTTCGTTAAGCGTAAGAAAGGCAGCACAATAAGCAGCATAACTGGAATAATAACAATTGCACCGCGTGAATAAGTGAGCATGAATGAAATCCAAATCGGTACAAGCATGGCAGCATGAATGATTCTTGCAGATGGACGCACGCAGTGAACTGCATAATACAAACTAACTAGAAATAAAGCGACTAGGAAGCCGGCGTATGAGTTTGAGTATTGGAATACCGACGAAAGGCGGTAGCCGTCATGTGCAAGCCATAGCGCATCCTTATAATAGAGTTGACCAAAAAGGTTGAGTAAACCAAATAGAACGATTAAATAAGAAGAGAGCATAACCGCGTATTCAATCGTTTTGCGGGTTAGCTTATTTTCTGCAAAATACAGAGCGCCTATGAATAAAGCAGCAAGTAGGAAAAATACGAGAGTCATAAACTTCGCATAATAGGTTGAAACCGCCTGTAATGATGACAACCAATAAATGAAGGGAAGCAGCATGACGGCAATCGACAAAATTCCGCGATAACTGTTCATCTGTGAGTTGCGATACACATAAAATGCAGTAAAGGCAAGCATCACGTAACCGAAGATGAGTGCCCCATAAATAGGGCCTTCAAAGCTTAATTCGTAGCCGTTAAACAATGCTCTCTCATAGGGGAAGATGACTAGAAATAGAGCGATTCCAATAGCCCCAATCCACCTCAAAAGCGCAAAATCAGCATTTAAAGTGTTCGTATTCCTTTTTGATTTGTTCCGTGCACTCATTCGTATGTACTCCTCATCCATCGTTATGTAGATATAAAACATTTAGCTTTATTTGTATTTTAACAAATGGGGGAGTAGATTACTATATTAGGAGAAGCGATTTGTATGTAGTTTACAAATTTGTAGAATATGAGGTTTTGTCGAAATAGAGAGGGAATCGGAAAAATTCTACAATTTATTCGGTCAGGGGCCCAGATTAAGGTATGATTATAGGTGGAATTTTGGTAAGATAACGAAGGTGGAGTAGATTTTATTGGAGGATTTGAAAAGAGATGAAGATAAGAAAAGCTATTATACCGGCAGCAGGTTTAGGAACCAGATTCCTACCAGCAACAAAAGCTATGCCAAAAGAAATGCTTCCAATTGTTGATAAACCAACCATACAGTACATAGTTGAAGAAGCTGTTGCTTCAGGAATTGAAGATATAATTATTGTAACAGGCAAAGGAAAAAGAGCAATTGAGGATCATTTCGATAGCAGTTTTGAATTGGAAAATAATCTTCGTGAAAAAGGGAAATTTGCATTACTAGATGAAGTACAAAGGTCTTCTAATATGGCAGATATCCATTATATTAGACAGAAAGAACCAAAGGGGCTTGGACATGCTATTTGGTGTGCTCGTAAATTTATTGGAGATGAGCCATTTGCAGTTCTACTTGGTGATGATATTGTTCAAGCAGAGGTTCCTTGTCTAAAACAGATGATAAATCTATTTGAACAAAATGAATCTTCAATTATTGGTGTGCAGCCAGTACCATATAATGAAGTAAGTCGCTATGGTATTGTTGAAACTGAATATATTATGGAAAGATTTTATTCCGTTAAAAACATGGTGGAAAAGCCATCTATAGAGAAAGCACCATCTAACTTAGCAATAATGGGGAGATATATTCTAACACCTGCAATTTTTGAAATTTTATCTAGTCAAAAAGTAGGGGCCGGCGGTGAGATCCAATTAACTGATGCTATAGATAAGCTTGGGAAAATTGAACAGGTATTTGCATATCATTTTGAAGGCAAACGTTATGATGTAGGCGAAAAGCTGGGATTTATTAAAACTACAATTGAGATGGGCTTAAAACATGATGATCTTGGAGAAGGGTTACTTGATTATATAATTGATCTTTATCACTCAAAATTTGTTCGTTTATGATGATTGTATGTAAATATGCGTATGAAATGATCAAAATAATAGTTTTTCAGTGAATTTTAATAACAATAAATGTATATGAGGTAATTTATGTTTGCTAAGAGATTTCAATTAATTCAAAACTATTTATTATCATTATATCAAGCTAGGACGCTTTTGTATGAATTTACAAAAAGAGATTTTCAACAAAGATATAAAGGGTCATTTTTAGGCGTAATTTGGGCAATGATCTCACCATTATTAATGCTAGCTGTGTATAGCTTTATATTTGTTGTTGTATTTAAATCAAGATGGGAAAATATATCAGAGAAAAGTGATTTATTATACACTTTAATGATTTTTTCTGGTTTAATACCATTTACGATTTTCTCTGAATCAGTTAACCGTTCTGTAAGTGTGTTAACTCAAAGTGCTAACTACATTAAAAAAGTAGTAATTAAGTTGGAAATTTTACCAGCAAGCATTGTATTATCCACGGCGATTAATAGTTCATTTTCAATATTACTTTTAGTAATTGGCAAGATTGTTTTTTTGGATACACCTAATGGTGTATTAATATTTGCTCCATTGGTTCTGTTTCCTACAATCATTTTGACTTTAGGAGTATCTTTAATTGTTTCAGCATTAGGAATTTATCTGAGAGATTTAGTGTATATTGTCGGACTTATCATAAATATTCTCTTTTATATGTCTCCTATATTTTATTCAACATCGCTAATTCCAGAAAGATTTAGAGTGTATCTTGAAATTAATCCTTTAAGTCCGATAATCAAAATGTATCGTGATATCTTTATTAATGGACAGTTATTTTCACTTACTAGTTACTTTGTAACATGTATAATAGCTATTTCGTTTTTAATAGTGGGATTAACAGTTTTTAATTTTTTAAGGAAGGGATTTTCTGATGTTATCTGATGAAACAGTTCTAAAGATAAAAGACATAAGTAAGTCATATAAAATGTATGATTCACCAGCTGCGAGATTGTTGGATTTTTTTGATAAAAAAGGAGCAGGCAGATTTGAAGAGTTTCATGCATTAGATAGCATTTCATTTGAAGTGAAACGTGGCGATACCGTTGGGATTGTAGGCAAAAATGGTTCCGGTAAATCAACGCTACTTCAAATACTTGCTGGCACTGTAACTCCTACTTCAGGTTCTATTGAGATAGTTGGAAAGGTTGTAGCATTACTTGAGTTAGGTTCAGGATTTAATCCTGAGTTTTCCGGTCGAGAGAATGTTTATTTAAATGCAGCCATTTACGGAATTAGTAGAGAGGCAATACAAAACAAATTTTCAGAAATTGAAAAATTTGCGGATATTGGAGATCATATTGATCAACCAGTAAAGACTTACTCAAGTGGTATGTTCGCAAGACTTGCTTTTTCTGTTGCTATTAATATGGAACCGGATATATTAATAATAGATGAAATATTAGCAGTAGGCGATGTTGCATTTCAAGCGAAATGTGTTTCTAAAATGAGGCAGTTAAAAGAAAAGGGAGTCACACTATTATTTGTAAGTCATTCAGTAGATTCGATTAAATCAATGTGCAATTCAGCGATTTTGCTTAAAAAAGGGAAGATGATTGAACAAGGAACAGCGGAGAGAATAACTAATCGATACTTAGCAATGGTTAGAGAAGAAATGAACGAAAATGTCGAGGATACTAAACCAATAAATAATGAGCATTTCGTTGAAGAAACAAATGCTCTTAAAGATAGTGATACAAGTGCTTTTAAATATGGAACAGGCGAAATTAGATTTTTAAGTGCCTATATGAGTAATGAAAAAAATGAGTTAACAAAAGTGTACGAGTTTGGAGAACAAGCTACACTTGTTTGTGAAATAACTTCAGATATTGTTGCAGAAAATATAAATGTTTCTTTTTTGGTTAGAGATATTACTGGAGTTGATTTATTTGGAACTACTATGTTCGATGAGAATGTTACATTGATTTCAGTAATACCAAAAGAAAAAAAACAAATTAGGTTTAAATTTCCAGTATCTTTGCGACAAGGAAGTTACTCTATATCTGTAGCAGTTAATGAAGTTACAAATCGTGATTATTCTGATACCTATTTGTATGAGCAAATTGATGGTATTACAGCATTTGAGGTTATCCGGAAGCTGGATCGTCCAGTGCATTATAAGGTGTATATTCCAATTGAAATAAAATTATAAGGGTGAGTATTTTATGACTAATAATATATATGAAAATGAAGCATGGTGGCAAGAAAATGGGTTTGATTGGGCAAATGAAGTTGATAAAAGAAGAGCCATGCAACCATTATATGGTATTCAAGAAGTTGTTTTGACCAGTATTTTTTCAAATATGCCAAAACAAACAAAGGTTTTGGAGTTTGGTGTGGGTTTCGGTAGGCATGCAGAATATTTAGATATGATCCCTAATGTTGAATTTTATGGTGTTGATCAAAGCCCAACTATGCTGGAGAGTTTAAAGGAACGTTTTCAAAGCCGTCAAGATTTAATTAACAGGATAACATTGATCGAACCGAGGTCGAAGTTACCATTTCCTGATAATTACTTTGATTTTGTATATACAGTTTCAGTGCTAATTCATATACAACCGGAACATTTAAGTGGGATACTAGCGGAATTGGTGCGTGTCTCAAAGCATGGTATTCTCCATTTTGAGAACAATTTCATACCAAACTCTACTCTGCAATTTCCTGATCATAACGGCTGTTGGCAGCATTCAATTATAAAAGAATATGAATTAATAGGACAATCATGCACGTTGATGACTAAAGTAGCAGATGAACAGGACTTATATTATACACAACTTACAGATATATGGCCTAAAGGTCATCTGGAAAATCAGGTTATGTTTTCAAGGCTTAAGCTAATGGATCAAAGGATTAGACCTAATATTTTAAAGTTTGAAGGTGAAGTAGGCTGGCGTACACAAGAATTAAAGATGCGTATTGAAAAAGAGTTTCAAATGACATCTGAATTAAATGAGTTTCAAGAAAGAGACATACAGAATACGAAAGAGAAAGAAGCTATCAATAAACGTATTTTAGAGCAAGAATTAAAAATTAATAATTTAATTGATGAGAATAACGAAAAAACTGTTATTTTGCAAAATAAGATTACAGAAGAAACTCAGTATAAAGAGGAAAATCTAGTATTACGTTCTCGAGTCATTTATCTTGAATCCCGGCTACACGAGATTGAGTCATCTCTTGCTTGGAGAATAATAAATAAACTTAGAAATATGGATCGTATCTATCGTTTAACAAAACCTTTGCGCAAAACACTTCATATTATAAGAAAATTAAAGAAAAATGATGTAGTTTCTGTAGACATAATACCTCAGAATATGATCCAAGAATCTAAAAATGATGAAATAAAGTATAAAGAATTGATTGGACTATTGTCAGCAGTTCCTTATGAAAAAAACATTTCTATTCATCAGCCAGAGTGGCTTGGGGTCACCAATTCTACAAATGAACTGTTTTCATTCGTAGTGCCGGTCAAAGAACTGCATGATAGCAAAGAAATTAAATATATTGCTTCACTAATCAATAATAGAAAACCCCTTAGTATTACCTTTAGTGGTTTTGCAATTGGTTATTTTCAACTTGCTAAAATGTTGAAGGAATTAAATCCAAACTTATCATTAAAAATATTTTGGCATGGAAATACAACACATATGTATGAGGATTACTCTTGGTATAGGTATCAAGAAATAATTCAACTTGTAAATGAGGGTATAATTGACGCATGGGGTTTTGCTAAACAGAGTATGGCAACTTTATATGAACAGAAAGGATTTCCAAGTTTTTTTATACTAAATACAGTTAATCTAGATAAAAAAATACTACGTAAATCTATTCAAGTTGAAGATAAGATTGTTAGGATTGGTGTTTATGCATCTGGAAATACGTGGAATAAAAATGCTTTTACTCAAATAGCGGCAGCTGCGCTAATTGATAATGTTCAAGTAAATGCAATTCCATACACTTCAAGGATGAAAGAGTTTGCTCAGCAATTAAATATTGATTTTAAGGGTATTGAGAATGCTGTGCCGAGGGAAGAGTTATTAAACCAAATGATGACTAATGATATTAATCTGTATGTAACATTTTCCGAATGTGCTCCTTTGCTTGTCTTGGAAAGTTTAGACATGGGGGTTCCATGCCTTACAGGTCCAAATCATCATTACTTTCAAGGAAGTCCACTTGCAGATTATCTAATTGTTAGTTATCCTGATGACCCGGTAGAAATATCTAAGAAAATCCAGGTTGCTCTTCAAAACAAAGATGAAATAATTCGGTTATATCAAGAATGGAAAGTGGAAAATAATAGACTAGCGAAGCAGAGTATAGAGACGTTTCTTGGAGGAGAGCGTTGAAAAATGATTAAAACATATGTATTTGTTTCTTACGAACTTGCACCTATAAATGCAGGTGGCTGCGGTGTGTTTATTCATTATGCGATACAAGAATTATTAAAAAACAACAATAATCATATTATCTTATTATTAGATATGCCCAAGCATGAATGTGATCTTTATGAAAATAATTACAAACAAGATCTACCCAACTTTAACAATCTTACAATAGTTTGTCTTTCGCAGTTATTATTGGACGAGTCTGGCTGCGGTGAAGGATATGATAATGTTTTTTTGCAAAAAAGCTATCGTTTTTATAGAGGATTGGTAAAGTTAACTTCACTGTATTTAATTAACTATGTTGAATTTTTTGACTATGTTGGTATTGGTTATTTTTCTGTACGTGCAAAGCGTTTTGAAGGTGAATTTGCTCAAATAATTTTAACTATTAGGGCACATTGCACCATTGATCTCATGGATATGGAACAGATACCTAATGAATTAAATATACATAAACTTGAAATGTATCAAATGGAGAAAAGCTCGATACAAAATGCTGATTTTGTAATGGTGCCTTCTAAGGCATGGAGCAACCTTTATATGGAGCGTTACGGTGTTAGACTAGAAAATTTAATTGTCTCTCCTCCACCCGTAATACCTTGGAATGATATAGAATACAGTGTTAATGAAAAACAACAAGATGTTTTATTTTATGGACGTGTATTTCAATTAAAGGGTGTTGACATCCTTGTAGATGCTGCGGTTATGTTTATGTTGAAGAATGTAAGTAACCAATCTTTATTTTATATAGTTGGTTATGACGGTATGGACTTATCAGGTCAGCCCTATCGTAATCAATTGTTAGCACGAATTCCAGAAGAGCTTAGAAATCGATTTGTATTCACAGGACAATTGAATCATAAGGAACTAGAGAAGGTTATTCAAAACGTCAGATTTGCGGTTTTTCCTAATCGTATTGAGTCTTTTTGTTATAGTATTCATGAGTTATATTCATTGGGCATACCTATCATATCTAATAACATACCAGCGTTTAATGATTACTTTCATCATGAAAAGAATTCTTTGGTCTACAATAATACTTCACTTGATCTTGTTTCGAAAATGGAAACACTGTTTTTAAGTAGTGAGCTAAGAAGTAAACTTAGTTATCCTTATTCTGTTATAAACAATGGCACATTTAATAGAACATATGAATCTATTTTTGAGGAAAATAATGATGATTTGAATGCAGATAAAGTTAATAACTATGATTGGAAATGCTCTATTGTTTTATTAAAAGATGAAGGAAATGATATTAGTAATTATCTTTCACTTTTAAATCATCCTGATGTAGATCAAGAAAAATGTTACATTTTATCATTAGATCCACCAGGAATTCCCGTTTTGTTTCTTGGAGAAATTAGATTCGCCAAACGTTTCGATGGAAGTACTGATCATTTAATGTCGCTCATGCCATATGTTCTAACCTGTTACGAAGGTGATGTTATTGATCCATTATTCATTTCTGTTGCAAAAAGAATTTACTCAAAGTCTTCTGATCTTCGTTTTGTAGGATGCTATTACAGCGGAAATTCTAATATTTCACAGTTTGATTTGTATGAAAATCATAATTATTATCCTTATTCAAGATTGACTAGATCAATTGTAAGTATTGATGATTCATTGGCTAATCTTAGAGATGTCTTTGACAATCGAATGGGCAACTTGGGTGAGATGGAGTTGATAAATAAAAAAGGATATGTTATTCCAAGGGCATACATTGAGATTAGTTCAAAATTCCTTAATATAAATAAGGAGCAATCGGTCTATAAGCTGCACAGATCTACTAAAAACAAGACTTGGAACCCGAATATTCTTTATCCACTTATAAGACAAGCATCGGTTGCTGAAAGTGAGATCAAAGAAATATATATTAAAAATAATTTTAAAAGTTTCTATCATAAGTTAAAAAATAGAACTGATGGTATGGATGGATTAAAAGGAAGAATAGCTGTAAATGTTCTAAGAAAATTTTATGTTGTCGTAAAAAAACTTAGATCTAAAAGATAGCATTCTGGTGTAGGAAGTTGGTATGAAAAATAATGGAAGTTTGGTATGTAGAGTCAGCAAATTCTGAAGATAAAAATATGATGCCGGAAACTTTGGTTGAATGGTTAGATAGTCATGTGACCAAGGTTTTTTGTCATTCATCAGTAACAGATATTGGTGATTGGTTGAAAAGCAAATCAATATATAGATTTTCAGAAGATCAGGTTCCAGTAAATATTCAATTAGGAGAAGGCTTTGCTCGATCATTCTCATTGTCTAATTTAATTATAAAGGTACTAGGTGAGAAAAATACGGATTTAGTTAGGTCCGATCCAATTGTTTTATTTATTCATCAGGACGAGGTACTACCATACTTTATTTTGCAGCACATCTGGACACTAAACAAGCAACTTCATAATGTATTCGTTGTGACTTTACACAATAAGACACTATTAAATCAAATAGAATATCGATTTCCACAATATTGGCATAGGCAAATGGGAAAACAATGTATTTCATATTCACATGCTAATATAGCGTGGGATAAAGTAATATTAGATACATTGAATCAAAATGGATATAAAGAAGTTATTTATGTTAATCCAAATAATTCTGTAATTTTTGATTGGGAAGCAAGATTAATGGAAATCATCAAGGAGAAACAAGCACATTCATCTAGGTTTCCTGTTAGTAGCAGCATGCCTTTAAGGACAATATCTAGTATGGATAACAACGAATGCGAACTTTTAACAGTCATTATTCCATTTTATAACCTTGGATGCTTATTAACTGAGACAATTGAATGTGTTTTAAAGAGTACATATTCAACGATTGAGATTATTATTGTTAACGATGGAAGCAATGACTCAGAAAGTTTAAAGGTATTAAATGATCTTAGAAATTTTAATAGTGTAGTAAAAGTAATCGATATTGAAAATCAGGGTTTAGCAAATGCACGTAACATAGGTGCACAGGCTGCTACTGGTAAATATATAGCGTTTCTTGATGCAGATGACATTATTCATCCTAGTTATTATACTAGATGCATTCAAATTTTAAATTATTATGAAAATATTTCTTTTGTATACTCCTGGGTTAAATTCTTCGGTTTAAAAGATGATGTTTGGGTGACATTTAATACAGAGTTTCCTTACTTATTAATGTCTAATATGCTAAGTGCATTCGCTGTTATTCGAAGAGAAGACTTTTTGAAATATGGGTTGAATAAACTCGAAATGGATAGAGGTATGGAGGATTACGAATCATGGATATCTATGTGTGAAAATGGTTGCGCGGGAGTAAGTATTCCCGAACAGCTTGTATTTTATCGTATCAGAAGTGAGTCGATGTCTAGGAAATTTAACCGTAAAATAGTGAATGAATTGTACTCAAAAATCAGTAGTTTCCATAATGAAAGCTATGAGAAATACGGCAAGGAATTATTCAATCTGAATTATGCAAACGGACCAGGTTATTTGTGGAATAATCCTACAATATCATACCCTCAAGTTGGATACGTCTCTGAAGAAGGGGAAATTACAAGTGCAAACAATCTTAAATATGAACTTATCCGTATGGCAAACTCAAAAAAAGGGAGATTAATAATTAAATGGTTGATTAAATTGAAAGTAAATAAATGGTTTAAATAGCGGAGTTAGGAATGTGATTACATTGTTGAAAAAAATAGCAGTGATTTTATTGTCAATTTCTTTTTCTTATTCATATTCAAAACTATTCATTGAAATGCATAATGAGTCTGTCTTTAAACATATTTTTATCTATTCTTATTTATTCTTGTTTGGTTTAGTAACCATAACTTACTTACTGAAAAAAAACAGGATGAAGCTTGTCTTATTTAATAAGAAAATAAAAATAATAATAGCTATGTCTTGTTTATTAATAAGTTCAATAGTGATATTGAAAATACCAGTTGATATGAATAATGAATATGGTATTACCCATATTACTGTCAATGCAATAGGAGAAATGAATCCAGACTCAAAAGGTTCTGAGGTTTGGCTTACTCAGCTGGAAATTGATGGACAAATTTTCGTTTTAAGTACCCTAGATTTGCAAGGTAATTGGATAGTGAAAGACAAAGCAATAGTATCCCAAGGAACTGGTGAACCTTTGATATTAAAAATATCAGCAAAAAAGAGTATTCATTTAGA
The DNA here is from genome assembly GCF_056398245.1 of Paenibacillus sp. 01T47. NCBI lineage: Bacteria > Bacillati > Bacillota > Bacilli > Caryophanales > Paenibacillaceae > Paenibacillus > Paenibacillus sp. 01T47. Next base: position 114,543 of record NZ_JBFTPA010000011.1, on the reverse strand, counting down.
ATTTGGAACGCATGCTTGGTCTGGTAAGGTTCTAGTTTCGCACAATAATACCGAACAAAAAGTGGATTTATACTCTCCCGAAAGTGGAAAAAAAGAAGTTCTAATACAGCCAATTGGTAAAAAAATCAATATGTTATCTCGTATTTTAATTATTTCTACATTTACTATAGTACTATCATTAATAATATTATTTCTTTCACTAATAATAAATAAGCGATTGAAAAGATACATAAACAAATTTAGGGGTTGAAAAAAATGAGAGTAGCTGTCACTGGTGGCTGTGGTTTTATTGGATCTCATTTGGTAGATTCATTAATTGAGAATGGACATGAAGTACTTGTAATCGATAATCTATCTACTGGAATTTTGGAGAATTTAAATCGTGATGCACTGTTTGTACATACAGATATAACTTCCGAACTGTCTAAAGAAGCACTGAATAACTTTCAACCAGAAGTAGTTTATCATCATGCTGCTCAAGTTAGTGTAATGCAGTCAATGAATGATCCATTGGCGGATGCCAATTGTAATATTATAAACACTCTCACTCTTCTTGAACACTGTAAAAAAGCAAATGTAAAAAAAATAGTATATGCCTCATCTGCAGCAGTTTATGGAAATCCACAATATCTGCCTATAAACGAAGAGCATATACAACTTCCGATTTCATATTATGGTATTTCAAAATATACACCGGAGCATTATATTCGAGTTTTTTGTGCTAATAATAAAATGAAATTCACTATACTTAGATATGCAAATGTTTATGGTGATCGTCAGGACGGTAAAGGTGAAGGAGGAGTTGTTTCTGTCTTCTTAGAGGCTTTAAATTCTGGTTGTGGTATAACTATTCATGGGACGGGGAAGCAGTCGAGAGATTTTATATTTGTAAAGGATATAGTTAGTGCAAATCTCACTGTTTTGAATCAAGGACATGACCAAATTTTCAATGTAAGTACGGGGCAACCTACCAGTATTAATGAATTATTTGAGATTATCACAAAATATTTAAATATAAATATAAGTCCAGAGTACATATCTGGTCGTGAAGGTGATATCGATCATAGCTATCTTGATAATACAATGATTACAAGTGCGACAACATGGAGATCATTATTTACTCTTGAGCAAGGTATAAATTACATAATTAATAAATCAAATGCTACAAGAAAAGTAGCGAAATAGAGAGGTAATAAATGAAGAAAATTCAAACTATTATTACAGGTATTATAATAGCATGTATTATGAACTTTTTTCTTTTCAATTTGTTTTATGTGGACTTGAAGGGGAAAACGGAGTATAGCATATTTATTTATTTTCTGATTTCTTTGTTACTAATGACAATTGGATTTTACATGTTTAGATATACAATTTCTAGATTAAAAGTAATGGATAAAAAAAGTGTAATAATTTTGATTTTAGCCAGCTTGTTATTTAGCACACTTCTCATTATTTCCGTGCCAATAAAACATTTGTCTTTAGCGCAGAATACATCTTTAGAAATAAAAGTGCTTGGTGAGAAAAATGCTTCTTCTTCTGGTAATGAGGTGTGGGTCAATGGACTTTATATTGATGATAACAAAGTGGATTGGAACAATGTAGCTTTTAGTGAAGGGTGGATATTAAAAGACAATATAGTACCTTTTTCTTATCAAAATGGTGAAACAATAAAATGGGAAGGAAAAATTAAAAAAAATATAAAAATTGAATTTGTTAATCATGCTTGGTCAGGGAAAGTGGAAGTATTTACTAATGGAAAATCTGAAATTGTTGATTTATATAATAGCGAAGGAATTACCAATAAATTTCAATACGATGTTAATCCTTCATATATTTTTATTATGTTTAGTTATTTAATTGATATTATTGCCTTATCACAAATGTTTTTTGTGCTTTTTTTGATATTAGAACGATATTCGATTATTTCAAAAGTGGAATATGTTAATAGAAAAAGAATCCTCTTTTATGTTATTCCTATTCTAACTGTTTATTCAATATATTTCATTTCGTTTTATCCTGCAAATATGAGTCCAGACTCTATGGATCAATGGGCACAAACTCATGGAGGTGTGTTTAACAACTGGCATCCTACTTATCATACGTTATTGCTATGGATATTTTATAGTATATGGTCGTCACCAGCGATTGTGTCTATATTCCAGATATTATTTATGTCATTAACATTTGGATACATATTATATTACCTAGAGAAGTTGGGATTAGATAGACGTCTGTGCTTGCTATTAATGATTATAATTGCTTTTAATCCTGTAAATGGAATGATGTCTATTACTTTATGGAAAGATATTCCTTTTGCGGTTATGTCTCTAATTCTTGTTGTTATGTTATTTAAAGTATATAAAAGTAACTATGCATGGTTTTATGTAAAAAGGAATTTAATATTCTTTGTTTTTGTTCTAATTAATGTAGGTTTGTTAAGGCATAACGGAATTGTCACAGTAATTGGTGTATCTATTGTTCTATTAGCTTTATATTTGAAACAATTCAAAAAAAATATTCTGATTATCTCTATCGTATTTATTAGTATTATTTTGGTCAAAGGACCAATCTTTCAGTTATTAAATGTAGTACCAGCACCTCCGCACTTTACCTTAGCTTTTCAACTACATCAAGTTGGAACCATGCTTCATAAAAATGTTCAATTAGATTCTAATGCCAAAAAGTATTTCGAGGAAATTTTACCAATTGAAAAATGGAAAGGAGAGGATAATGTCTATGTCTATTCGAAATACTCTGCGAATTATCTATTATTTCATCCAAGTATGAATCCGCAAAATATAATAGATGATAAAATATTATTTATAAAAAATTGGATGATGCTTGTAATAAGTAACCCGTCTATTGCATTTGATGATTGGAGATCTATAACATCCCTTGTATGGAGAATAAGTCAGCCACCAGACGGTTACCTTTATACTGTCCCAAGAGAAATTATAACTAATGATTTTGGATTAATTCAAACGAATGTTATTCCTGATTTTAAAAATAGTATTTTGAAAATTGTAAATGCTACTGAAAAGCATAATATTAACTGGTTATTTTGGAGACCTGCAATGTTTCTATTTATAATCTTATTGTTTGGATTTGTATTCATGAATAGGAACAAAGATCTGAAAGCGATTATAGTGATTTCACCTGTATTATTTGAGGCTGCTGGCTTATTAATATCAACACCAGCGCAGGATGCAAGATATTTTTATTCTGTTACTTTAATAGCACCTATTATAATTGGCTTATCTTTTATTAAGATTAGAAAATGCAAAAATGATGAAATACTAAGATAATTGAGGGAATTAATAATGACATATGTATTGCTTATTCTTGCGTTGATATTTAACTTATTAGCTCAATCATTTTTAAAGCAGGCAGTATTACAAATAAAAGTAGATGCTTTAAGTATTCAATTTTTCACTAAGATAATTGCTTCTCCACAGATCTGGGGTGGAGCAATTTTTTATGGTATTAGTTTTTTATTTTATATTATGGCACTATCTAGAGGGGAACTTAGTAGGATCTCTCCAGTATCTCAAGCTCTCACAACTGTAGGGGTTGTGCTGATATCTGTCATTTTATTTAATGAACCTCTAACGGCAATGAAGATTTTAGGGTTGCTTCTACTTATAGCTGGTACAATAATTCTTTTTTTATAAACAAGAGGGGTTCTTATGAAAAGTATTAAATATGATTATGTTATAATCGGTGCTGGTATTTATGGATTATACGCTGCAAAATATTTAGGTGAGAAAGGACTTCATGTTGCATTAATTGAGATGGATTCTGAACCCTTACAAAGGGCAAGTTATATTAATCAAGCTAGAGTTCATAATGGGTATCACTACCCAAGAAGTGTCTCGACAGCATCTAAATCAGCACATTATTATCAACGATTTAATAGAGAGTTTAGTTTTGGTATTCACAGTCAATTTAAAAAAATATATGCAATATCTAAGTATGATTCATTAACTAATGCGGAACAATTTTTAAAGTTTTGTATGCATGTTGGAATTCCAGCAGATGAGATTAACGCTGCGAAGTACTTTAATGAAGGTATAGTTGAAGCTGCATTCGAAACGGTTGAATACACTTATGATGCTAAAAAAATTAAAGAAAGATTTTTTGAAATATTAAAGACCTACAATAATGTCGATATGTATTTCAATACTCAAGTGAAAAATGTTGATAGTGACAACAATAATTACTATATTGTTATAAATGATGAATTAACAGTATTAACTCCGAAAGTTTTAAATGCAACTTATGCAAGCATAAATCAGATTTTAGATGTGTTTAATTTAGCTGCATTCAAAACAAAATATGAGTTGTGTGAGGTTATCTTAACAAAAGCGAACAAAGAACTTAATAATATAGGAATAACAGTAATGGATGGTCCGTTTTTCTCAATAATGCCTTTCGGTTTTTCAGGATATCATTCTCTTACATCGGTTAGTTATACACCACATGAAACTGCAAGTGGGCAGTTTCCAAAGTTTTCTTGTCAAAATCATAGAGTAGATTGTTCTGAGTTCTCTTTACAAAACTGTAATTCTTGTTTTATGAGTCCTGATACTGCATGGATGAGAATGAAACAACAAGCTCAAAAATATTTAAGTTCAAGGTTACAGTTTAATTATGAAAAATCATTGTTCTCGGTCAAAACAATATTGAACTCTGCTGAGCTTGATGACTCAAGACCAACAGTAATAAAAACATCATCAAACAAGCCATCTTTTATTTCTGTTTTGTCTGGTAAGTTTAACACAATTTATGATTTGGAGGATGTCTTGCTGTGAAAGAACAGGTATTTGTGTCTGTAGTGTTATATGTTCATAATGAACAAGATTTAATTAAAAAAGCATTGCTTAATATTGATAAGACCATGAGTAAGACATTCTACAACTATGAAATAATTGTAATTAATGACGCGAGCAACGATTTAACATTGCAAGAGATTAGGTCTGCTTCGGAAAATATAGAGTCCACTCTCATTGTACTAAATCTTGCACGTAAACATGGTATCGAGAAGGCAATGATGGCAGGTTTAATAAAATCTATGGGAGACTTTGTTTATGAATTAGAAGGCTCAAGTATAGATTTCAATTTTGAAAAAATTGTTGAAATGTATCAAACTGCATTAAAAGGATCAGACATTGTTGTGCTAACACCTTCCTTAAATCCATCCTGGACATCAAAGATGTTTTATAAATTAATAAATAAAATTTCTTATTTGAATCTTGACCTTACCACAGAAACTGCACGTCTGGTCTCAAGAAGAGCACTAAATGCTATGCTAAATTTAAAAGAAAAAGTGCGATATAGAAAGGCGTTATATTCATATACTGGATATTCCAAGAAAAGTATTCTTTATGCACCGAATAATAATGTTGCTGCTCAAGTTAAAAAGTTTAATAGTGAAAATATAGGTACAGCATTTGATATTATTGTCTCTTTTTCGAATTTAGGTCTTAAGTTTGCTCATTATTTATCTATAATCTTCTTTGTATTTAGTATGTTTATGGGGGGCTATGCCTTGTATAACTACATATTCAACGCGTATGTAGTACAAGGATGGACTACATTAATGATTTTAATAAGTGCAGGGTTTACAGGGCTGTTTTTTATTGTTGGGATGCTAGGAGAATACATATCAAGAATTCTGATAGAGATACAAGATCGGCCAGCGTATACGACTAACTCAACAGAAGTAATTAAATCGAAAATAAGAAACGTGGATTTTATTAACAGTGAACTTGAGGTAGCAGTATCTAAACAGGAGGGGTAAATATGAAAACAGCACTTATTGGATTTACAGGTTTTGTAGGCACAACTCTTTTATCACAAACAACATTTGATGATTGTTATAATTCTAAGAATATCGACGAGATTAGAGGGAAGAATTATGATCTTATTGTTTGTGCAGGTGCTCCGGCTGTAAAGTGGAAGGCAAATCAGCAGCCAGAAGAAGATCTTGCTAATCTTAAAGGGTTAATGTCACATTTGAATACAATAACAGCCAATAAGTTTGTATTAATATCTACAGTAGATGTATATCAAAGACCACTTTCAGTTGATGAAGATACAAAGATATTTGAAGAAACGTTGGAGCCATATGGTAAACATCGTTTTGTCTTAGAGAATTTTGTACAAGACAAGTTTGAAGGAAGTAGTATTATTCGTTTACCAGGGCTTTTTGGGAATGGGCTTAAGAAAAATTTTATTTATGATTTGATTCATGATAATTGTCTGCATTTGACTCATTATAAAAGTGTGTTTCAATTCTATGATATGTCACGATTGTGGAAAGATTTGAGTATTGTTATAAGTAATGATCGTCCAATCATCAATTTTGCAACAGAACCGGTGTCAGCGGAAGAGATCGCTCAAAATTGTTTTAAAAGTGTATACACAAATGATAACGGTAAAGCACCTGTTAATTATGATATGCGAAGTAAGTATGCAGGTTTATTTGGACAATCAGGACCATATTTAAGTACTAAGGAAGAGGTTTTTTTACAAATAGAACAATTTGTTGCAAATGAAAGGGGAATAGAATGAAACTAGCGATATCCAATATAGCTTGGGACTCTCATGAAAACGATAAAATGATTCCATTACTTAAGAAGTTTGGAGTTAAAGGTATTGAAATTGCTCCAACAAAGCATTGGGATGAACCGGCAACAGCGAAAGAAACTGAAATAGCAAATTATAAAGAATTTTGGGTAAATCAAGGATTTACTCCCATTGCAATGCAATCTTTATTGTTTAACAAAAATCAGTTGTCCATTTTTGGTGATGTAAAGAAAGAGACAATGAATTATTTAGTATCTATTTTAACTCTAGCAAGTAAGTTAGGAATAAAAGCTGTAGTGTTTGGATCTCCAAAGAATCGTCTTATTGGCGGTTCTGATCGTGAAGAAAGATATGGAGAAGCTATCGATTTTTTTAGATTATTGGGAGAACGGGCGACTCAGCTAGGCGTACATCTTTGTATTGAACCTAATCCTGTAAAATACGGTTGCGATTTTATAACAACAACTTTAGAAGGATTAGATTTTGTTAAAAATGTAAAAAGTGATGGAGTGAAGCTTCATTTAGATACAGGTACAATGTTGTTAAATGAGGAAAAACCAGAACTATTAATTCCAGAGTGTCTTCCCTATTCGGGACACTTTCACATCAGTGATCCTTTTCTTAATATACCAGGGAGTTATAATCAAGGACATGAAGCCATTGCAGAAGTCCTACATGATTACAACTATCAGGGATGGGTGTCTATTGAAATGAAAAACGGTATTCTTAGAGACAATAGCGAGGCTTTATTACAAGCATTGGAATATGTAAATAGACACTATACTCAAATATGAGGGTGAGGATTTGTAAGTAATGGCGAATCGGTCAGATTGGATAGTTCCTAAACACGATGTGAAAGAATTTTCAAATAGAAAAAACTCATATTGTGTATGTATCCCTGTCATTAACGAAGGAGAAAAGATTCAGAAACAACTAACTAAAATAAAATCTTTTACGAATATAATAGATGTTATTATTTTAGACGGAGGAAGTACAGATGGTTCTTTAGAAGATGACTTCCTGATAAGTAACGGAATTAGATCAATCCTAACGAAGAGAGATAAAGGGAAATTAAGTGCTCAATTAAGAATGGGATTTGCATATGCTTTGGAACAAGGCTACGATGGGATTATTACTGTAGATGGCAATAACAAAGATAGTATTGATTCAATACCGTTGTTTATCGAACAATTAAAAAAAGGCTATGACTTTATTCAAGGTTCAAGGTATGTTCCTGGAGGGAGTGAGGTAAACACTCCACTTAGTAGAAAACTAGCGATAAAATTAATTCACGCTCCTTATCTATCACTTATTTCAGGGTTTAAATATACAGATACAACAAATGGATTTAGAGGACATTCAAGGAAGCTTCTTTTAGATCAAAGAGTCAAACCTTTTAGAGAAATCTTTGAAACTTATGAACTTCTAGCTTTTTTATCATACATATCTCCTAAAATTGGAATGAAAGTCATTGAAATACCAGTTAGCAGAGTATATCCGAAAGGTAAAATCCCAACAAAAATTAGTCCAATAAAAGGGAATATGTTATTGTTACGGACCCTAGGTAATCTCTTGTTAAGAAAATACGATGTTGAACAATAGAATAGGGAGGGGAATAATTGAAAGGAATCATTCTAGCAGGTGGAACTGGTTCACGCCTATTTCCCTTGACGAAAGTAACAAACAAGCACTTACTTCCAGTTGGACGTTACCCTATGATCTTCCACGCAATAGCTAAGTTAAAAGAAGCAGCTATTGAAGACATACTTATAGTAACAGGGAAAGAACATATGGGTGATGTTGTGAACCTTTTAGGAAGTGGTAAAGAGTTTGGGCTTTCTTTTACTTATAAGGTTCAGGATGAAGCAGGTGGGATAGCACAGGCGTTAGGTATGGCAGAACGATTCGTCAACAACGATCGAATGGTTGTCATTTTAGGTGATAATGTCTTTAGTAATTCAATCGTATCATTTGTTGAAGGGTTTGAAGAACAACAGTCTGGAGCAAAAATTCTCATACAAGAGGTGCCAGATCCACAGCGGTATGGTGTGCCGGAGCTTGCAGGAGAAAAGATTGTATCGATTGAGGAGAAACCCAAGAACCCTAAAAGTAATTATGCTGTAACCGGAATATATATGTACGATAGTCGTGTATTTGATATTATTCGTTCCTTAAAGCCGTCGAACCGGGGAGAATTAGAGATTACTGATGTTAACAATGCCTATATCACTTCCAATGAGCTGTCATATGATGTATTAAGTAACTGGTGGACGGACGCAGGGACTCATGTATCATATAGCAAGGCGAATGAACTTTCAAAGGACCTCATTTACGGTGACGAATTTGGAAGATTCAAATTGTAATAGGCGGTGATTGATATTGATAGTAAGAGAGACTGATCTTCCTGGAGTGAAATTGCTAGAACCCGCAGTGTTTGGTGATCATCGTGGCTTCTTTATGGAGAGCTATAATGCTAAAACATTTGCTGAGCTTGGGCTTAATTATGACTTTATACAAGATAATCATTCCCTTTCAGTAGAATTGCATGTTCTAAGAGGTATGCATTATCAGCTTGGACCAAAGGCACAAACAAAGCTTGTAAGAGTTTCTGCGGGTAGGATCTATGATGTTGTCATCGATATAAGACACGGCTCACCTACTTTTGGACAATGGCAAGGCTTTGAATTATCTGCAGACAATAAACTTCAACTTTTGGTTCCACAAGGATTCGCTCATGGTTTTTGCACTCTAACTCACAATTGTGAAGTTCAATACAAAGTTGATGCCCTATATTCCCCCGAACACGACCGTGGCATCGCCTGGAACGATCCGGCACTAGCAATCGATTGGCCGACATCTACTCCGATTTTATCGGATAAGGATGGCAAGCATCCGGTGCTTGCCGATGCGGAAATCAACTTTGTATATGAAGGGTGAGTTAGACTCGTGAAATTACTAGTTACCGGCGGTGCCGGCTTTATAGGCAGCAATTTTGTATTGTATATGATTAAGAACTATCCAAATTATGAAATCATTAATGTTGATGCGCTAACATATGCTGGCAACCTTGAAAACCTGCGTACGATTGAGCAGCATTCTAACTACTCATTTGTGAAAGCAGATATTGCGAAGCGAAGCGAATTGGAGCCGTTATTCCAACAAGGCATCGACGCTGTTATTAACTTTGCAGCAGAATCTCATGTGGATCGCAGCATTTTGCATCCAGAGATTTTCGTGCAGACAAACATTCTTGGTACTCAGACGCTGCTTGATCTTACAAAGCAATATAACGTAACTAAATTCGTTCAAGTTTCTACGGATGAAGTGTACGGAACGCTGGGTGAGACGGGGCTTTTCACGGAAGATACGCCGATTGCGCCAAATAGTCCATATTCGGCGAGCAAGGCCGGGGCGGATCTGCTCGTTAGAGCTTATCATGAAACGTTTGGACTAAACGTCAACATAACACGCTGCTCTAATAACTATGGTCCATATCAGTTTCCAGAGAAGCTTATTCCATTGATGATTCAGAATGCGCTTCAAGATAAGCCGCTTCCTGTATACGGGGACGGCCTTAATGTTCGTGATTGGCTTTATGTAGAGGATCACTGCAGCGCAATAGATCTCGTACTGCATAAAGGTGTTAATGGTGAAGTATACAACGTTGGTGGACGTAACGAGCGGAACAATTTGCAGGTAGTTCGTACAATTCTTGAAGAGCTTGGCAAGCCTGAGTCGCTGATTACCTACGTGAAGGATCGTCTTGGTCATGATCGCAGATATGCAATTGATGCTGACAAGATTCGTAATGAATTAGGCTGGCAGCCGAAATTTAACTATGAGGACGGAATCAAGGAAACGATTCGATGGTACCTCAGCAATACAGAGTGGATGGAGCAGGTTGCATCAGGCTCTTATCAACAATATTATGACACCCAGTACAAGGATCGCCTGGAGGCGAAAGAATAATATGGCTACTTTAAAAATCGTAGTTACTGGTGCGAATGGGCAGCTTGGCCGAGAATTGTCACAATGGACGACGGATACGGCTGAAATTATTGGATTAAGCCGTAGTGAGCTTGATATTACGAGTCTCCCAGCCTGCCGGAATTTATTTGCACTGCATCGTCCTGATGTTGTCATACACTGCGCCGCCTATACTGCTGTAGATAAAGCCGAGTCCGAGCCGGACGAGGCTTTTCGTGTGAATGCAGCTGCAACACGCAATGTTGCGGTAGCTGCTCGTGAGATCGGTGCAAAGCTTTGTTATATAAGCACCGATTATGTTTTTGATGGGAACAGCAGTGTCCCTTACAACGAATATGATCAGATTAATCCTCAAACGGTGTATGGTAAATCGAAATATGCTGGTGAACAAGCCGTTCAGACACTACATGATCGCTTCTATATTGTTCGGACCTCATGGGTGTACGGGAAGTATGGCAATAACTTTGTGAAGACGATGCTGAAAATGGCTGGAGAGCGAGATAAGCTTAAAGTAGTTGCAGATCAAATCGGATCGCCTACCTACACCTATGATCTTGCAGCTTTTTTGCTTGAGCTAGTGCAAACTGATTATTATGGTATTTATCATGCATCCAATAGCGGAGTTTGCTCTTGGTTTGAGTTCGCAAATGCTATATTTGAAGACAGCGGTAAAACTATTCTTATTGAGCCTTGTACGACAGCAGATTTTCCACGACCAGCACCGAGACCAGCATATTCAGTTATGGATCATACTGCTATCCGCAGTAATGGGCTTAACATGCTGCGGCCGTGGAGAGAAGCGCTTAACCACTATCTCAAAGACAGTGAGTGATATATGTAATGCCAACAGTAAGCGTTTGTATAGTAACTTATAACAGTGCGAAAGACATTCAGAACTGTTTGCATGCTGTTTTAAAACAAAGCTTCCCTGTTGAACGCATTGTCGTCATCGACAATGCGTCAATTGATGGAACGGCTGATCAAGTGAAACCTTTTGCAGAGCATGTCCATTTCATAACGAACACGATCAATAATGGGTTTGCCGGCGGCCAAAATCAGGCTATACGTGAGACATCCTCCGATTATGTTCTTGTGTTGAATCCGGATGTTACGCTAGACCCGAATTATTTAAAAGAAATTATTGGTTATATGGAACAAAAGCCGGAGGTTGGAAGTGCAACCGGACGGCTTGTTTTTGCGTCTAATATAGAAGTAATGGATAGTGCAGGACTTGGAATGAAACGAACTCGAAATGCATATGATCTAGCCGCAGGCGACCGAGCAGCGGACTGGAGTACAAAAAGAGCCGTATTTGGCGTATCTGGTGCAGCAGCGGTATATCGAAAGGCTATGATTCGTGATATCGAATATGCTGGCGAATTTTTTGATGAACGCTTTTTTGCCTATAAGGAAGACGTAGATGTAGCATGGCGAGCGCAGAAGCTTGGCTGGACCTCATTTTACATACCTGAAGCAAACGCAGTACACCATCGAGGCTGGAAAAAGGGAAGCAGGAGCAGCGTTCCGCTGTTTGTACGTCAGCATTCCTATCAGAACCGTTTTTTCACCCTTATAAAAAATGAACCTATCGGTTGGCACTCTCTATTAATAGGGCCGTTAATTCTGGCAACGGAAGCGGTGAAGCTTGGTTATATTGTTTTACGTGAGCCAGGATTGTTACGATGCTGGTCAACTATTTTCAAATCGCTTCCGAACATGCTTCAAAAACGTAAATGGATTCAGGAAAAGACAGTTCATAAACGACACACTAAACATTAAATTAATTTTAAATGGGAAAATATGCGGTTCTCCTCCTATCCTATTTTTGGTACAATGCAGATAGAGTCGAAATTTAAGAGAATGCGGGTGAATACGGCGAATGTTAAGGCAAAACCAACGGTTTTTGACGCAATTATATATGCTGGCGGATTTATCCTGCACATTGCTCGTCTTTATGGCCGCTTATTGGCTTAAATTTTATAGCGGTCTGCTGCCTAGCTTTAACTCGGTATCGTTCTCAACTTATCTACTATGGGGAACGATTTATTCCTTTTCAGCAGTGCTGATCGGTTTTTACTTTCAGTTTTATTCACCCAAACGACACAAAAATTATTCCTACGAAGTGCTTCGTATTTTGCAGATTCAAACGATTAGCTTTTTAGGTTTACTTAGCTTGTTCTTCTTTACCCGTGAAGTACATATCTCTCGTGAATTTCTAGCCATTTTCTTTTTCATGAATTTTATCGCCATTGCGTCATACCGATACTGGGTCAAATCGATCCTCGCTTCATTTCGTCGCAAAGGCTTTAATAAACGTTTTGTGCTTATCGTTGGGGCGGGTTCTGTGGGACGCAGTTTCTATACGAATTTGCAGCAGCACCCGGATCTTGGTTATGAGGTAGTCGGCTTTTTGGATGATTATCAAGATGAGCATGCGCCTGAGCATCAGTATATGAAGCCGATTATCGGAAGGCTTGACGCTTTGAAGCAAAAGCTGGATATGATGCCTATTGATGAAGTCATCATTGCACTGCCGCTTGAAGCGCATGCGAAGTATGCGGAAATTATTGAAATGTGTGAACGAACGGGCGTGAAGACGCTAATCATTCCTGATTTCTTTGATCTGCTGCCGGCCAGGCCATTTTTTGATAATTTTGCAGGCATCCCGCTTATTAATGTAAGGGATATTCCGCTCGATGAGCTGAGCAATCGGATATTAAAGCGCTGGTTTGATATCGCCTTCTCATTAGTAGCGATTGTTATAACGTCTCCAATCATGTTGTTCGCTGTCATAGGGCTTAAGCTGACATCGCCTGGACCCGTATTGTTTAAGCAGGAGCGGATGGGGCTCGATCGCAAAACGTTCCATATGTTTAAATTCCGCTCGATGCGTGTATCGACGGATAAAGTATCAGATACACAGTGGACGGTAGAGAACGATCCAAGGCGTACCAAGTTTGGCAGCTTCCTTCGTCGCACGAGTCTGGATGAGCTGCCGCAGTTTTTTAACGTCCTGCTCGGCCATATGAGCGTGGTTGGTCCGCGGCCAGAACGTCCCTATTTCGTGAATCAGTTCAAAGAGGAAATTCCAAAATATATGGTTAAGCATCAGATTAGACCTGGGATAACAGGCTGGGCACAAACCAATGGCTTAAGAGGCGACACTTCCATACAAGACCGTATTATGTTTGATATTTTTTATATTGAAAACTGGACTTTTTTCTTTGATATCAAAATTATTTTCAAAACGGTACTGAAGGGCTTGATTAACAAAAATGCTTACTAACAGCGATTCAGCATGCCGAGTATCGATTATTATTCCTACATTAAATGCAGGGCCAGAGCTGGAAGAGCTATTAGAGCGATTGAAGCATCAGTCGCTTCCTCCATATGAAATCATCATCATGGATTCCTGCTCGGACGATGGGACGCAGAAGCGAGCACTCAAGGCTGGCGCCCAAGTGATGCGCGTTGAACGCCGAGACTTCGATCACGGTGGTACGCGGAACGTTGCAGCGATGCAAGCACGCGGCGATATTTTGCTTTTTATGACGCAGGATGCTCTCCCATGCAACGATAAGCTCATTGAAGAGCTGACTCGCCCACTTTTATCTGGAAATAATGTGGCGTATGCCTATGCAAGGCAGTTGCCGAGACCAGAAGCTAATGTGCTGGAACGACTGGCAAGGGAACATAACTATCCGGCACAGTCCCAATTGAAAGCATATGAGGATATTGAAGAGCTTGGAATTAAAACATTTTTTTGCTCCAACGTATGCTCAGCGATTTGGCGTGAGACGTTTGAGACGATGGGACGGTTTCAGGAGCCTGTCATCTTTAATGAGGACTTGTTTATGGCTGCCAAATGCATCTTGACTGGCTATAAGGTTGCTTACTGCGCAGAGGCTCTAGTGTTCCATTCGCATGACTATTCGATAAAGCAGCAATTCAAGCGTTACTTCGATAATGGAATATCTATGCGATGCAATACATGGATCACGCCTTACAGCGCGGTTGGCAAGGCGGGCTCAAAGCTCGTTAAGCTGCAGCTGAATGAGCTCAATCGAACCGGCAAATGGCATCTGATTCCCAAGCTGATCGCTGAATCAGCAGCTAAGCTGATCGGTTATAAGCTGGGTATGAATTACCGTCTACTGCCGCAGTTTATAACAAGAAGGCTTAGCATGCATCGCCTTATCCTTACTCATATCGAAAATAATAATGCTGGCGTGACAATGAAGCAATAATCCAATCATCAGAACTAATCATTAATCTGCAATACTTCAAATTTTAAAGCTCGTCCGATTAGCAATAATCGGTGGGCTTTTTTTCATGTTATAAGATTTTATAAGAATAGGTATGCAAGCATGCGTTCAAACTAGAGGGACTTGTAAGATTCTGCACGGTAAGGAGAAAATGAGGTGTTATTTTAACTATGGGGTTCATTTGGCTGTCGGCAATATTATTCGTATATATTATTCAGCTCGCTGCGGTATTTGTGATGGAGCATCGCCGTCAAGCACAGTTGACTGCATGGCTTCTCATTACATTTATGTTCCCGTTCATAGGTTTTATAGCCTATATCGTGCTTGGGAAAGACTTTGTCAGGGGCAGGCGTTTGGAACGATTTAAGCAGGAGACTATACGCTATGCGAATCAATTATCCCAGCAGGTTACAGAGGCAGCGGATATGGAAAATGAGCAGGTTGAGACACAAAAGAAACTGTTTGCCATGCTTACTGGCTTAGCACCGTTTCCGATTACCCGTAATAATGAAGCATTCGTTCTGAATAACGGTGATGACACATACGAGGAGATATTGAGAGAGCTGAGACGAGCGACCCATCATATACATATGGATTATTACACGATTAGAGATGATGAAATTGGCCAACGTTTTTTGCAGGTGTTAACGAGTAAGGCGAGAGAAGGAGTCCAGGTTCGAGTCGTTTATGATGGGATAGGAAGCCTGCATTTAAGTGATAAGTATATCGAAGAGCTTCATCGTGCAGGAGTTCGGACAAGCTGCTTTTTACCGCCGCGCATCGCCTTTTTTGACAGAAAATTAAATTATCGCAATCATCGCAAAATCGTTGTAGTAGATGGGACCGTAGGTTTTATCGGAGGTATCAATATCGGTGATGAATACTTAGGAAAGGACCCTAAGCTGGGCTTCTGGCGGGATACTCATTTGCGTTTAAAAGGGGACTCCGTTTATTACCTGCAGGAGCTGTTCATGAACGACTGGGCCTTCGCGGCAAAAGAAGAGCTGGATGGTAAAGCGTATATGACGCCGCATCATTGCCTAGGAAATGAAAGGGTGCTGATGGTCTCAAGTAAACCGGGACAGCATGCTCATAAGATTGACGAGGTCATGTTTGCTGCGATAACAGCGGCTTTGACTAGGATATATATAACGACACCTTATTTTATACCAGATTCCAGCCTGCTTATGGGCCTCAGAACTGCTGCACTCAGCGGAGTAGATGTGAAGTTGATTATACCGGGCATTGCGGACTCCAAGCTTGTGCTGCTTGCCACACTATCCTATATGCAAGAGATGCTGGATGCGGGAGTTAAGATTTATCGTTATGAGAAAGGATTTATTCACTCGAAGGTGATGATTGTAGATCATATGCTGGCCACTGTTGGAACAGCAAATGTAGATATGCGCAGCATGCTAAGTAATTTTGAACTGAACGCAGTGCTTTTTGACGAAGGGACGATTAAGAAGCTGGAAACGGATTTTATGGAGGATTTGAAGCATAGCCGAGAATTGGACAAAAAGACCTTTATGAATCGCCCGAATCGACAAAAGGCAGCAGAAGCATTACTGCGCATGTTATCGCCGCTGCTGTGAACGATGCATGCTTGACTGCGTTTTCGGGCATATTTTTCGAAGGTGGATAAACCTTGTTATTACCGCCGCGAATGCGAAATCAGTCTACACGGTATACGTATTCGCCAAAACAAATGGGAGGGTATAACTATGACAGATACAAACGACGAGCAAAAACAAGAGGCGGCAGATCCGAAGCATGAGGGTCGAGAGGATTATTTTATGGATATCGACAGAATGGTAAATGAAGGATTGGGCGGCGGCAATGTAACGCTGCAAAACGGCCTTATTGACGAATCAACAACAGATACGATGGAACGTGAATCCAGATAGCAATTGTTTAATGAATTTATAAAAAAGGAGGGGTAGGCAGTATGGACGTAGCACGAGCGAAGCAAATATACGAATCAGAACAGACAGTTAAAGTTCATCTGGATGAGGATTCGGTCTGGATTGAAAATGTCGATGAGGTGAATGGGATGGCAACCGTTATGGTCGGCAACAATCCTGTGAACACAAAAACGGTATCCTGTGACCGATTGAAGGAAGAAGGTTAATCGTTACAAGCTAAGCAACAAGCAGCTGCACAGAAAAAGAGGCAATCCCAATAATAAATGGGAAAGCCTCTTTTTTGTTTATCCAATAACCATCTTAACCGCCAAAAGCTTCTCTAAACGCGATACAAAGCTGATTGCGATCGACTTCCCATAACTCGGCAATTTCAGCGCTGACATTCTCTTCCCACCAGTCGCATTGGATCTTCCGATTGTCTTTATTTTCGTGAACCCAGATCAGGTTGACAATAACCTTTTTAAAATAAAGTTTTTCAGCTTGCTCCATTTTCTCTTTGGACACCCAAAGTTTCATGCGCTTCACGGTGCGGTATAGCTCGTTGCTGCAGGCTCTGCGGATTTTACGCGCAGTCGGTAAGCCGGCTGTATGTTTTGGCGCGTTAGCTTTCATTATAGACCGACTCCTCTCTACCCCATATGTATGCGCCCGGGGAGAAGGAGGTCACTCGTTACAGCTGTTTGCCTGCTAATCTACTGTGATATATCCAACCATTGGTCCACCGTGGCGCATATCAGTATGGGTCAAGCATAAAATAGGATAAGTCCCCTCTTTTTTGGCAGTGAATCGTACAACCGTCGTTTTGCCTTTTAGTACTTCTCCCTTAATGCCAAGGCCTTCAATGACAAAGGGATGGCTTGCTCCACTTACACCACTAATATGCAGCTCAGTTAGTTCATCCTTTTGGACAACAATTTGACCCGGATCCCAGCGATACATTTCATGCTCTTTGCCGTCAGCGGTTTGTGACTTGTATTCAACCGTAACAATCTGGAAAATTCGCGGCTCTGACGGTTGTCCATCTACCTCTTTTGATCTGTCCCAGCTTAAGTAAACGCCGGTGAATACGATAAGGACTGCAACTACAATAAACAGTTGAATTTGTCGTTTACTTACAATAAAGACCTTTGACATGAAACGCTCACCTCATCCATTCGTATCATTTAAGGCTAGTCTATGCAGGGGCTTGTCAGCACATGACAAAAGTGGAAGGTTGTCTGTATCGTATGTTAGAATAGCTTCAGCGCAGCAAAAGCAAGCGAAAGCCATATTTTATGCAGGAAGGCGGATTGAGAACAGGAATGGATTTTATTCATGAAGTATTGGACAATGTATTGCAATGGGTAGAGAGTCTAGGGTACTTTGGTATTTTGATCGGACTATTGATTGAAGTTATACCAAGTGAAATTGTGCTCGGCTTTGGAGGTTATCTCGTATACAAAGGGGATATTTCCTTCTGGGGGGCAGTGTTGTTCGGTACGTTAGGTGCAATTGGACAAAACTGGATTTTATATTGGATTGGCAGATATGGCGGACGGCCAATCGTCGAGAAATACGGTAAATATATAAAGATCAAACAAAAACATGTAGATATTTCTGAAAATTGGTTTAACAAGTATGGCGTAGGCATCGTGTTCACTGCACGTTTTGTCCCGGTAATGAGACAGGTTATTTCAATTCCAGCGGGTATGGCAAGAATGAATTTTGGATTATTTACATTGCTGACTGCACTTGCATCTCTGCCATGGTCTATATTGTTTATTTATCTGGGCAAATCACTTGGCGAGAACTGGGATAAAATCGATGAGAAAGCTGCGCCTTATGTACAGCCTGCTATTCTTATCGCAATTGCACTCCTTATTATTTATGTCCTTTTCAAATTTGTACGCTCACGCCGCAAATCGGTATAATAGAACAGTCAACCTTGCATTTTTTTCTGATGAGCAACCATTAAATAGACGAAAGAGGGATTCATATGAGCAAAAGCATTGCAGATAAACTGGGCAAAGGAATTAGCCCGCAACAATTTATTGACGGCATGACCAAAAATAAAGAGCAGTTTTTGGATTGGTCGGAAAAGTTCGTATGGACCGATGAGAGCGACAAGGAATATTTCGATTCGCTTAACAATCGTGATGATCTTCGTGTATTGATCCTGATGGCTGATTGGTGTGGCGATGTTGTACGCAATATTCCTGTTGTATTCAAAGCGCTTGAGAACAGCGGCGTGCCGATTGACGTGCTCATTATGGAAGAGCATCTCGACACGATGGATCAATTTTTGACACTTGGCGGCCGTTCTGTACCTGTCGTTATTGTTGCGGATACAGGCGGAGCAGTGCTAGGTAAGTGGGGACCGCGTCCTACTCATGTTCAGGAAGCTATGCTCGCGTTCAAAAAAGAAAATCCAGACCGTGAAGCAGCCGACTATCAAGAGAAGCTGGCGATTACAAGACAGGAAATTGGCCGTCGTTATGGAGAAGGAACTGAATATCAATCCGTTATTGTGAAAGAGCTCCGCACTTTGTTGGAGTCATTTTAAACGAATATGAGTGAGAATATGAAGATTGAAACTTTTACATTAGGTCCCCTGCAAACGAATGCTTATCTCATCACGGTGAAGGAGCCTGCAACGGTAAATGGTGAAGAGGCACAGGAACGCGGCATCGTGATTGATCCAGGAATGAATCCACGCAAACTGATTGAGCGCCTAAAAGGTGTGAAGGTGGAAGCAATTCTATTGACTCACGCTCATTTCGATCATATGGGCGGAGTGGATGAAGTGCGAAAGCTCGCTGACTGTCCTGTGTACATACATGACTTGGAGGCAGACTGGCTAACGGATCCGCGTAAAAATGGTTCAATGAGATGGCAGGATGTAACGCCTCCGCTCTCAACGGGCCCCGCTGAATATGCGCTCGCCGAAGGTCAAACCTTATCGCTGCTTGGATTATCTTTCCGAGTCATGCATACACCGGGGCATTCTCCCGGCAGCGTAAGCTTCCTGCATGGCAACCATCTGTTCTCAGGCGATGTGCTCTTCAAAATGTCAGTTGGTCGAACGGACCTTCCGGGTGGACGTGAACGTGATTTATATGACTCCATTCGCTTGAAGCTGTACAAACTAAACCCAGAAGTCATTGTATATCCAGGACATGGCGGACGTACGACGATT
The DNA here is from genome assembly GCF_056398245.1 of Paenibacillus sp. 01T47. Lineage (NCBI taxonomy): Bacteria > Bacillati > Bacillota > Bacilli > Caryophanales > Paenibacillaceae > Paenibacillus > Paenibacillus sp. 01T47. The sequence continues at coordinate 94,603 of NZ_JBFTPA010000011.1, read as the reverse complement.
GGTTTTGAAATGGCGAACAACCCATATACGGGTGCATGAAGCATGAGGAAGGGGCATGACGTTTGGCGGATACAAAGGTACAGCATTTTACAGATGATGTAGAAGAGAACGCGGGAAAATCGAAATTGACAGTGGAACAGAAAGCTGCCGAAAGTCAGCGAATTATTACTGGAATAGCTGCACAGTTATCGATCCCGGTCACAAAAGTGAAATCTGCAGTAGGCTTGCTCGATGAGGGCAACACCATTCCATTTATCGCGCGTTATCGGAAAGAGATGACGGGTGAGCTGGATGAGAATGATCTAAGAGCAATCGAAGAGAAGCTGCAATATATGCGGAACCTGGAAGAGCGAAAACGCGAGGTTATTCGTCTAATTGATGAGCAAGGCAAGCTGACTGAAGAGCTGCGCGCTTCGATTACCCAATCGGTTAAGCTGCAAGAAATAGAAGATCTATATCGGCCATATCGGCAAAAGCGGAAGACTCGTGCGAGCGTCGCGAAGGAAAGAGGACTGGAGCCGCTATCAGAATGGCTGTGGTCACAGCCGCGTAGCGGTGATCCGCTTGTTGAAGCTGCCCGTTATGTGAACGAGGAAAAAGGTGTACCGACTGCTCAGGATGCTTTAAATGGAGCTTCGGACATCATTGCAGAAAATATTGCCGATGATGCATCTATTCGCGCTTGGGTTCGCAAATTCACATTTGATCAAGCGCTAATCAAGACAGAAGCAAAAAATGCTGCTGAGGAAACGGTATACGAAATGTATTACAGCTATCAGGAGCCGGTTCGAAAGCTTCCTCCACATCGTGTTCTTGCGATTAATCGTGCTGAACGCGAGGATGTGCTGCGTGTTGCCTTTGATGTTCCTACGGAACGCATTCATGAGCATATCCAGAGAAAGCTGCTTAGAAACGGGACTGCGCAATCTGTACGCGATGTGCTTGTATCGGTCATTGAAGACTCTTATAAGCGTCTTATCTCGCCATCTATTGAGCGTGAGGTTCGTGGCGAGCTGACAGAAAAGGCAGAGGAGCATGCCATTTCCATTTTCTCTGAAAACTTGCGCAATCTGCTGCTTCAACCGCCCGTTCGCGGCAATATCGTGCTCGGAGTTGATCCGGCTTTCCGTACCGGGTGCAAACTCGCAGTCATTGATGATATTGGCAAGCTGCTGGAGGTCGCGGTATCTTATCCAACTCCTCCGAACAACAAAGTGGCTGAAGCTGAGAAGCTCATCAATGGTTTAATTGATAAATACAAAGTAGAATTGATCGTTATAGGCAACGGAACAGCCTCACGTGAGACGGAACAATTTATTGCTGACTTAATAGGCAAGCGCAAAGCGGCCGGAGCGGACGGCGCTGAGCTTAAGTACATAATTGTCAACGAAGCAGGCGCAAGCGTGTATTCGGCTTCTAAGCTCGCTCAGGAGGAGTTTCCGGCGTTAGACGTCGCAGAGCGCAGCGCAGTGTCGATTGCCCGCAGATTGCAAGACCCGCTTGCAGAACTCGTTAAAATCGAGCCTAAAGCAATCGGAGTTGGACAATATCAGCATGACGTTAGTCAAAAGCGCCTTGATGAGACGCTTGGCGGTGTAGTAGAGTCAGCGGTTAACCATGTTGGCGTCGATGTGAACACAGCATCAGCATCCTTGTTATCCTACGTGGCGGGCATTAATGCTACCATCGCTAAAAATATCGTGAAATATCGTGATGAAAACGGACGCTTCATTAAACGAAACCAGCTGCAGAAGGTACCGCGTCTTGGCGCAAAATCCTATGAGCAATGTATTGGTTTCTTGAGAATTGCTGAACCAGTCAATCCTCTAGACAGCACGCCGATTCATCCGGAATCTTATGAGGTTGTAGACAAGCTGTTTAGTGAGATGGACCTTAGCCTTAAGCAGTTAGGCTCAGAGGAGCTAAGAACAAAGCTTGCCGAGCTAGACGCAGATCGTATCGCGCCAACGCTTGGCGTGGGCGTACCTACTTTGCGGGACATCATGGATAGCTTGCTTCGTCCGGGTCGCGACCCGCGTGAAGAGCTTCCTCCTCCGATTTTCCATACTGATGTACTCAATATCGAGGATCTGGCTCCAGGAATGGAACTTCACGGGACAGTGCGGAATGTCATCGATTTTGGTGCGTTTGTCGATATCGGCATCAAAAATGATGGGCTCGTTCATATTTCACAGCTTAGCGATAAATTCGTTAAACGTCCGATGGATGTTGTATCTGTCGGTGACACGGTTACGGTATGGGTGCTTAGTGTCGATTCGAAAAAAGGCCGAGTAAGCTTGACGATGCGCAAGCCTAACTAACGGTTTCCATATATAAAGGGCTTGCCTGTTAGGAGGCAAGCCCTTTATAATTTAACAAGTGCATGGGCATCGCCTACTACCCTACAAAAGGAGTGAGATGACTATGAAGACAGAAAAGGCAAGCGGATCAGCCCATTCAAAATGGTTTGGACTCGCTTTGCAGGCACTCGTTATTTTATCGCACAAATCAGAATGTTATCCAAGTGCGGCTATTGCCGGCTGCTTGAACTCGGAAGCAACACAATTGCGGAAAGTGCTGGCTAAGCTGGCTGCTGGGCAATTAATTGAAACAAGAGAAGGCCGTGATGGAGGTTATAGGCTGAAACGCCCTCCAGAGGCGATATCGCTCGCTGAGGTGTACATTGCTCTCAAAGTAGGAGAACCTCTCTGCAGCGGCATGCTGGATACAATCAGCCTGCATGATGCTGGAATGAATATGAAGTCAGCATTCATGGATATTGCAAATGAGATTGAACAGAATACGATCGAAACACTGCAGCAGTTTACAATTGCGCAGCTTGCTCAAAAGACATTGCCTAATTCTTCTTAAAAAGTAATTAAATTTACTAAAGTTAGTCGATTGACAAAAGTATCGACACGACCTATACTGTGTATATAAATGATACAGTTTATCTTTCATTAACTGTGCCCTGCGAAGCACAGTATATTCGCGAGATTAACTGAGTAGAATCTTGCACAGATAAAAATTTTCCTTTGGAGGGAACCATATGACAACAACTCAAAGCAATTCACAAGAAACTCAAACGAATGAACAATTGAATGCAACTTTCTTTGATGTTTTAAATAGCCGTCGTTCTGTACGTGAATACGACAGCAGTGCAGTAATTTCTGAGGAAGAAATCAGAGACATTCTTGCAACTGCGATCAAAGCGCCATCTTCATCGAATATGCAGCCTTGGCGTTTTCTCGTTGTAACTGATCCTGAACTGAAGCAAAAGCTGCTTCCCATCGCATTTAACCAAAAGCAGGTAGCTGCTGCATCAGCGATTGTTATTGTTCTAGCTGATTTGGAAATGTACACGTTGTCCGAAAAAATTTATGGATCTGCGATTGAAGCAGGTTTCATGACTGAAGAAGTGGGCAACAACTTTATTGCGAATTCTACGAAAATGTACTCAGCTTTGCCAGCAGAGCGCTTGAAAGAAATCGTTGTATTTGACACAGGCCTAGTGGCGATGCAGCTTATGCTGACAGCTCGTGCTAAAGGGTATGATTCCGTTCCTATGGGCGGATATAACCGTGATCAAGTGATGGAACTGTTTAATATTTCGGATCGTTATTTGCCGACGTTGATGCTTCCAATCGGCAAAGCAGCAGTAGAAGGCCGTGAAACAACTCGTCTATCGGTTGATGATGTTACATTTTTTAACAAATTTTAATTTATCGATAACCAAACAATAACAAAAAGCGACCCTCAGATAGTGGGGGTCGCTTTTGTTATTCTAACGATAAGTAATTAGGAGTTCGCCATTACATTCTGCTTTATTTCACCGTTTAAACGAGCTAATCCCTTAAAAGTATGGCAGCAGCCCTATACGGTTATGTGGTTGGGCAGTGATCGATTACTGAAATTCGGTGAATTCGGTTCCGGTGCCTTCTTCCTTTGAACCTTGTTTGTTGCGGTAAAAATACCAGCAGTCATTAAGCAGCTTAATTTGTCTGCGGTCTTTCTTTTGAAATGCACGCATCATTTGATTGCACAGCCACTGTGGCATACCTATCGTTCTCCTTCCCCAGGCCTAACTTGTTGTAATACTACAATATGGGGAAGGGCGTGTGTCCGTGCAGGTCCTACCTATATACTCTGTTCTTCTTCATACTCTTCGTACCACTGTTCAAGCTGAGCTTGCAGGGCGCGAATTTCTGTTAAAAGCGAAATAAGCGGATAGGACTTCTCTTGTACGCCGGCAAAATCCTTCTCAAGGCTGTTGATGTAATCCAGACCTGAGACGATATTAATGGAATTGTCGTGAAGCTCAACATCGTTGCACTCTGCTACAGCATAAGGCAATACTGGAACATGCTCTGCTGTTAGCTTGTCAATTTCTTTATGAAGCCGGAGGTTAAGCGCGCTTAGCTGATAAGCGTGCGATTCAGGCATTTCCACGAAAAAGATGATGTCATTTTGTTTCAATAGGACGTAGCGCATAGTTGCCATAATAATTATTGATCTCCCCTTTAGTTTGTTACCGTACATATACTGTAAATTTTCTGCACATTTAATAATTCCTACTTGACAGTGTAGCCTATGCCAGCTTTAAAATTCAAGTAGTTGGGGGAGAATAATGAATGAATAATGAGGCGCTGCAGCAATGGGTTGAGCATATTTCGATAACCTTTTTTAATCGTCCGTTTTTACATCAAGCCACATTCAACAGCCGACTTAAAGCAACAGGAGGACGCTACTTTACAAGGTCCCATAATATTGAGATCAGTCCTCATCAGCTTTCGGCTTTCGGGCATGAAGAAACCGAGAAAATTATTAAGCATGAGCTTTGCCATTATCACTTGCATATATTGAAGCGGGGATACCAGCATCGTGATATTGAATTCAAACAGCTGCTGGCTCAGGTAGGCGGCTCACGCTATTGTCAGTCCTTGCCTGAACGCGCGCAGCGTAAGCAGCAGCCATTTCGGTACAAGCTTATTTGTACCAAATGCGGGATGGAGTATCTGCGCAAAAGGAAGATTGATCCGGCTAAATACGCTTGTGGAAAATGTCGCGGAAAATTAGTGTTAAAAGTGATTGACAATCAAAGTAGTACATGATATATTATTACTTGTCACTTTTACTTTTCCCTGATAGCTCAGTTGGTAGAGCACTCGACTGTTAATCGAGTTGTCACAGGTTCGAGTCCTGTTCGGGGAGCCAGATTTGGAGAGATACCCAAGTGGCTCAAGGGGACCCTCTGCTAAGGGGTTAGACTGCGTAAGTGGTGCGAGGGTTCGAATCCCTCTCTCTCCGCCACATTTTTCTCACAAGTGTTTGCAACGGGAAGACCGTTCATCCGGTCTTTTTTATTTGCCACAGTGGTTGCAGCATCGTGGAAATCTCATTTGAATTGTTCTGTATGGCCCGTTGGTCAAGTGGTTAAGACACCTCCCTTTCACGGAGGTAACAGGGGTTCGAGTCCCCTACGGGTCACCAATTATTCACACAAAAAAATGTACTAGCTCTTCGGAGCTCGTTTACAATTACAGCGAGAGCCATTAGCTCAGTTGGTAGAGCACCTGACTTTTAATCAGGGTGTCGAAGGTTCGAGTCCTTCATGGCTCACCATTTTCTTGATTAAGAAGATGCGAGCGATGAACGTTCGACTTATAAATGTGCGGTAGTGGTGGAACGGCAGACACGCTATCTTGAGGGGGTAGTGTCCCATGGACGTGCAGGTTCAAATCCTGTCTACCGCACCATAACTTACTCTTTGCCGATGTATATAGGTGAACTTAGAAGGTGTCATTTTGCATGCACTTTTCTGATAGATGATGCCACTTTATATTCAGATCATAAATCTGACTAGAGAGTGGTTTTTTCGTTATAAGTTGCTCGAGCCGTGAAAACAGATGCATCATTAGAGATGAGGAGCTGTAAACATGAAAATAAACTTAAACTTTACGAACAAGGGACAAGCAGCGATTAGCAAATTTAACAACGAGGAATTGCTTGAGATTTTCGCACGGTACAGCAATACCTTAATGAAAAAATACTCAATCGAAGTAACTGTACCAGCAGAAGGCAATGAAGCGATTATCGAAAGAGGCAAATTATCGGTATTTGTAGACAAAATCGAATGTGACGTTGAAACCTTCTTCAAAGAATTGGGAAGAGACGTTAAGGTGCCACTTAAGAAAAGACTTACGCCTGAAGACAAGTTAGACAATGTATTTAAGGCTGAAACGATTGAATCGTAAGGCTAAAATTATATTTAAAAAACTTGAGAAAAAATGCTTGAACTTCTGATGATAAGCTGATATAATCATTTTTGTTGTCTCAAGCATATTTGTTCTCTTAGTTCCAGACGGCCCGTTGGTCAAGTGGTTAAGACACCTCCCTTTCACGGAGGTAACAGGGGTTCGAGTCCCCTACGGGTCACCATTAATCCTCAAAGTGTACCAGCTCTATGGAGCTCGTTGCAATCACACGAGAGCCATTAGCTCAGTTGGTAGAGCACCTGACTTTTAATCAGGGTGTCGAAGGTTCGAGTCCTTCATGGCTCACCATTTTCTTTGATAAGAAGATGTGAGTGAAGGATCGTACAATTTACAATGTGCGGTAGTGGTGGAACGGCAGACACGCTATCTTGAGGGGGTAGTGTCCAATGGACGTGCAGGTTCAAATCCTGTCTACCGCACCAAAGTATATAAATCGTACGGCTCTAGAGATAGAGCCGTTTTTTTTKTGTGTTCTAACAAAAAAAGAAGCACTACTTATCGTCATATTTAAAAAGTGGGAATACTAGAGGTTGGAATGGTTGATTATATATTTAGACCGTTATATATTTATCGAAGTGGGGGTGTTCACATGCCGGGGGTTCATAGTAATTTAAAAGAAATCATGAGAGCTAAAGATCCAAACCTATCGATTAGGCAGCTTGCCAAAGATATTGACTATCATTTTGATTCTGTTCGGAAGATGTATAAGGATGAGATGGTTCAGTATCCGCGGGATCTGTTATGGAGGTTATGCAAATATTTTGATGTAAGTCCTGGACAGTTTATTGTAGTCGTTCATGACGATAAAGATATAGATCCGGATAAATAAAAGGGAACCCTGTACATTTTGTATAGGGTTCCCTTTACTATTTATATGATAATTATGCGGAAGCGACTACTTCTTCGGCTTGTGCTTGCGAGATTTTAACTAACATCGCACCAGGATCGGACAAAACTTCGATGCCTTCATGGAAGGAGAGATCAGACACTAGTAAATGATCTCCTATTTTAAGGCCGCTAATATCTACCTCGAATGCGCTGAGCAGATTGTCTGGCATGCAGCGAACCTCTACTTCGTACATCTCAACTTGAAGCATTCCGCCTTCTTTGACACCTGCTGGTTCTCCGGAGAAATGAATCGTTACTTTCGAATCTAAACTCACATTCATATTCAATTGATAGAAATCAACGTGAACAATTTTATTGCTCAGCGGATCTCTTTGTATATTTTGAATTAATACTGGCTTATTCCCTTTTTCCGGAATAGCTGCATTTAAAATAGCGCGCGGGTTGTGCTTTATGACTGATAATATTTCTTTCTCAGCGACGATAACAGAAATGCTGCCGACATCCTTGCCGTATACAATAGCTGGTACCTGTCCTTGCTTTCTTAATAGATTAATCTTAGATTTGCTTAAATCGACCCGTTCGTTTAACTGGATAGTATTGCTCATCATTTGTTGCCTCCTAATCGAATGGGGTACTGTCAAACCGACAATAAAAAAGACCGATTAGCAATAGAATGTCTAATCAGCCCGCTAACGACCATATTTTCTTGTCATATGTTAATTTTATCACAAGTTCTCTACTTGTCAAATCAGTACAAATCCGGCTCGATTGACAAGAAAATATGGTCGTGTTAAGGTTTAAACAGCAGATAGGAGCGGAATTGCAAGAAATGGCAGCAACTGAAAGCTGTTATGTGGTAACACTGGGATAGCTAAAAACCAAAAGCATATCGTTTAATCTCGGAAATAAAGACATCTTTATTTCTTTTTTTTATTGTCATTTGTAAATATTTTAAAAATAAGGGAGTGATTTCATTGAAAAAAGTTTTAATCAAGCGGAATATAGCATTTTTGGGAACGAGCTTGCCTAGAGAATGCGGATTAGCTACTTTTTCTCAGGATCTGATGAATGAGATCGAACAAATGCAAGATTTTAATGCACCACGCATGATTGCGGTTAACAACAACAAGTCCTATGCGTACGGTAATCAGGTGATGGCTCAGATTGGACAGCACAATCGTGCAGATTATAGCAAAATAGCCATTGATCTTAATCAATCCAATATCGATATGTTAGTCATTCAGCATGAGTTCGGCATTTACGGCGGGGAAAGCGGAGAATACGTTTTGGAATTGGCAGCGAAGCTCAAAATCCCGTTTATCGTTATTTTTCATACCGTATTGTCCGAACCGAGCGAGAAACAGCGTTTAATTATGAAGCAGCTGGCGGATTTAAGCTATAAGGTCATTACGATGGCCCATACTAAAATACAGGATTTGCATGAGGTTTACGGCATAACGCTTGAAAAGATAGAGATGTTCCATCATGGGGTTCCGGTAGTTGTGACCGAATCTAGAAATGAGCTTAAAGAAAGGTTCGGGTATACGAATCGGCAAATCATTTCAACATTCGGTTTTTTAAGCCCAGGCAAAGGGATTGAATATGCCATAGAGGCCATGAACGGCGTAGTGAAGAAGCACCCGGAAGCACTTTATATGATTTTAGGCAAAACGCATCCTGTTGTGAAACAAGAGGTTGGAGAAGTGTACAGGACGAAGCTGACAGATCTAGTGGAAAAGCTAGGCCTTCAGCAGCATGTTACGTTTGTTGATAAGCATCTAACGCAAGAGGAGGTTGTTCAATCTCTTGTATTGTCGGATATTTATATGACGCCTTATCTTGGCAAGGATCAAGCTGTAAGTGGAACACTAGCATTCGGAATTGGTTACGGCAGGGTGATTATTTCGACTCCGTACCGCTACGCTGTTGAGATGCTGGCTGACGGAAGAGGATTGCTCGCAGATTTCCACAATTCCGCATCATTAGAAAATCATATTGTAACGATATTGGACGATCCGAATCTAAAAGCGGAAATGGAGAGCAAGACGCTCGCTTTAGGCAGTACAATGATGTGGAATGAAGTCGCCAAATCTTACGCGGTACTTTTCCGTGAAACGATGGCACATCATTATGTGTTAAAAGGAAGTGCGGTTTAATGGGAGTAAGTATGATCAAGCCGTTATCAACCGATTATTTACGCTCATTAACAGATGATACAGGCATCTTCCAGCATACTAAATTCGGTATTCCCGACCGTTCCAAAGGTTATACTTCCGATGATAATGCAAGGGCTTTGATTGCGGCAGTTATGCTCAATAAGCGCATTAGAGATAAGGAATCCTTGTACCTTATAAATACGTATTTGGCCTTTATTCATCATGCTCAAAATGAAGACGGCAGCTTTCGAAACTTTATGGACTACAACCGTTTGTTCATAGAAAAAACAGGCTCTGAGGATTGTCTGGGGCGCTGTTTGTGGGCGCTTGGATTTACACTTTCGGAGCCATCCGTCCCGCATAATGTGCAAAATACATGTAAATATATGATCAATCAAGCGCTGCCGCATGTGCGGAGCTTGAGATCGCCAAGAGCGATGGCTTATGCAATTATCGGCTTAACTTCCATGATGCAGACCGAGAACGCGCTCCGTTATAAGTTCCCATATCCGAATATGGAAAGCGATGATCCAGCCTTTCTTCCAGAGGCTCAAATCGTTTCGTTAATTGAGGAATTAGCGATGAGTCTGCATACGCAGTATCAAAGCAATAAAGGAGAGGGCTGGCAGTGGTTTGAGGATCGTATTACTTATGGCAATGCGATGCTGCCTTGGGCGCTTTTCAAAGCATCACATTTTTCGCATATAGAAGCATTCAGACAAACCGCTAAAGAAAGCTTGGACTTTCTAGCTTTAATTACTTTTGCAAAAGAAGGTTATTTCAAACCCGTGGGCAGTCATGGCTGGCTTGATAGAGGCGGAGAAGCAGCGTTATATGACGAGCAGCCGATAGAAGCTTGCGAGATGCTGTTAGCCTGCTTAGAAGCGTACAAGACGTTAGGGAAGGAAACCTATCGCGAGCAAGCTTCCTTATGCTATGAATGGTTTCATGGGCGGAACTCCCGTCATGAATCGTTAATAGATGCAGAGACCGGCGGCTGTTACGATGGCATACATGCAAGCGGCCTGAATTTAAATCAAGGCTCGGAAAACATTGTTTCATACTGCATGGCTCATGAGGTGATGCACAATGAATAAATTTGCTACGATTCTCGCAGGCGGAGGCGGAACACGTTTTTGGCCTTTATCCCGGCAGGAGCTGCCAAAGCAGCTGATCAATATAAGCGGTACCGACATTATGCTCAATGATACGATTGAACGCTTTAACGGTGTTATTCCGATGGAAAACACGATCGTAGTAACGAATCGCACCCAAGCGGTGCTGCTCGAGAGGATCATGCATAAGAGTGTTCAGCACGTTAACATTCTGGTAGAGCCTGTTGCCAAAAATACGGCAGCGAGCATACTCCTTGCGGCTTTATTTATTGAGAAAAACCATGGTGATTCTCTTATGGTCGTATTTCCATCCGATCATCATATTACCGAATCGGATAACTTTAAGAAAACATTGAATGATGCTTGCATCGTGGCTATGGAGACAAACAAGATTGTTACGATTGGCATCAAGCCTACCTTTCCTTCAACTGGCTATGGTTATATTTCTTGCAAGAAAGACTCTTTCATTAAGGAGCCTTGTCATGTTTATGAGGCAGCCGAATTTGTCGAAAAACCTAATTTTGCAAAAGCGCAATCCTATCTTCAATCCGGTCATTATTTGTGGAACAGCGGTATGTTTATTTGGAAAACCTCCTGCATCATTGATAATTTCAAAAGGTTTCTTCCGAGGCTCTTTAAAACAATGCTCCCTTTAATTGCGTACATGGGCACGGAGCGCGAAGAGGAAATGATTAATGAGATTTATCCTTTGCTGCAAAACATTTCAATCGACTATGGTATTTTAGAGCGCAGTGACGAGGTTGTCGTTATTGAAGGCGATTTTGGATGGAATGATATTGGAAGCTGGGATGCGCTCGGCGCGATATTTCCTCCAGATGAGCATGGAAACATTGTCAAAGCGAACTATGTAGGCATCGACACACAGAACTCCATCATCTACGGCGATGACCGGCTCATTACTACAATTGGAATTGATGGTCTGATTATTGCGGATACCAAGGATGCGCTGCTGATATGTGCCAAAGACAAGGCGCAAGAGGTAAAGGAAATCGTTAGAATTTTGAAGGATAAGGGAATGCACGAATACGCCTAAGAAAGGCTTACATTCAAATGAACCCCATGATGAAGCTGGAATGGATAACGAAAACATGCAAAGAGATGCTGCTAGAATATGAGCCTGCTCAAAAACAAGGCACGAAGCTTTATTTTGCTGGCGTTGGGGACCGCGATGTTTACAATATTACTGCTCCATTCTTGAATGAGGGGGAGCTGTATATTGCCGGCCGTGTGGAAGATCGCCATTCGGAGGAATCCGAGATTATCTTCTTTACATGCAAAGATGGGATATGGACTCCGAAGCTGGATTTGCCTAAGTTTCAGCTGCAGGATCCCTTTATTACGAAAATTAACGGCGAATGGATCTTCGGCGGTGTGCATCTTTATTTTGACTCTGAAACATCGAGGTCGATCATAGGCTGGAAAACTGTGCTTTACCGAGGGAAAAATTTGCATGAGCTTGTACGTGCTGCAACAGGCCCTTGGAACATGAAGGATATTCGCTTAACACAATTATCTGATGGGAAGATCGGTATTTTTTCGAGACCATTTGGGATTGAAGGCACGAGAGCTGTAATCGGCTTTAGCATCATTGATTCCTTTGAGGAGTTGTCGGAAACAGCTATTATTAAAGCTCCATTGTTTCGTGATCAATTTCTAAAGGATGAATGGGGAGGGGCAAATGAAATTCATTTGCTCAAAAATGGGTATCTCGGCGTATTAGGCCACATCTCTTATACGGATGAGGATTCCAATCTTCATTATCATGCGATGTCATTTGTTCTCAATCCTTGGACGAGAGAGAAGTCACCGGTCAAAATCATAGCAACAAGAAGCGACTTCCCTGAGGGCCCGGCTAAACGCCCGAATTTAGTTGATGTAATCTTCAGTGGTGGACTGGTTCGCAAGGCTAACAACCGAGCGGAGCTCTATGTGGGAGTTAGTGACACGGAGGCGCATCACATCGATATTGCAGACCCGTTCACGGAGTACGAAGCGATGAAGCAAGATGAAGCTGAAAGCTAAAGCTGGCTGCTAGGCTAAGGGCGAATGGTAACACGCGTGCCAATAGGCACTATTTTGGACAAGGCGAGTACATCATCGTTAAACATTCGGATGCAGCCGTGTGAGACGATATGTCCGATGGAAGAAGGATCGTTTGTGCCATGGATGCCATAATGCGGCTTTGAGAGCCCCATCCAAAAGGCGCCGAACGGTCCGCCGGGATTGGGCTGCTTATTAATAATCGTAAATTCACCTGTAGGCGTTTGAGTTACCATTTTGCCGATGCCAACGGGAAAAGCTTGAGTGACGACGTCGCCGTCCAGCAGATAGAGCTGACGATCGGAAAGATCGATGATAATACGGTAGTCGGGCATGGGGGACTCACTCCTTTTCTCCTATGTTATGTAGAGCGGTAGCGGTTTGCTTCAAAGATTTAGGCGCGCCCAAAAAAAGAGCCCAAAGGATGTGTCCTAGGGCTCTTTGGTCATTTTATTTTATAGTAAATAACTCTAGCAATATTCTGCCTCGCCCTCGTTTTCCCTCGCATTGTTTATGCGCTTGTTTTACATCTGCTAGAGAATAGACAGTGTTGATCTCTGCTTTGATCGTTCCATCTGCAATGAGTTGAGCAAGCTGTTCAAGGTTAGCATGTGTCGGGAACTTTGTGTTGAATGTAGCTGTTACATTAAATTCCTTGGCTTTTTCTTTGGAGGGAAGCTGCGTTAGTGCGACCAATTTGCCGCCTTGTTTAATAACAGACCATGAACGATCTTCTGTAGTTCCGCCGACTGCATCAACGACAAGATCAACATCATGAACTACGCTCTCAAAAGCTGTAGTCGTATAATCAATGACTTGGTCTGCACCAAGCGACTGAATATAGTCTATATTTCCTGTGGATGCCGTTCCGATGACAGTCGCGTCTTTCCACTTGGCCAACTGCACTGCGAAATGCCCCACACCGCCAGCAGCAGCATGGATAAGTACGGTCTGTCCTGCGCCTAGCTCTCCTTCTGAAAATAAAGCTTTCCAAGCGGTGTCAGCTCCGCCTCTAATGGTAGCAGCCTCTTTCAGCGAGAGTCTGTCTGGCATATGCACCAGCTCTTTTGGCTCAGCAATCGCATACTCTGCATAAGCTCCTTTTACCGAACCAAACACGCGGTCACCTGCTTTAAACTCGCTTACAGCGGAACCGACAGTGTCTATGACACCGGACATGATTGTGCCTGGGATATACGGAAAGGTTTGCGGAAATCTGGCATGCATCCAGCCATTTCGGATTTTGTAATCGACAGGGACAATTCCCGCATAATGAACACGTATGAGAACCTCATTATCTTTTGGAACAGGAACGGGGATGCTCTCAAGCTGCAGCACCTCTTCATTGCCATATTGATATACTCTTATTGCTTGCATCGCTTGATCCGACATAGGGAAGCAGCTCCTTTAAATTTTTTATATCGTTCAAATGCTCGGCTATTTGTATATGAGTTAAATGTACCTTGATGCTATTAAGGAAGCAAGCAGGCACTTTTTTGCGGATCGTAACGATTCCTTAAGATTAGCTTGCTCAGCTTCTATGGTACAATAAAAGTAATAGATGAATGAACATCATGATTTTTCTTAAAGAGGTGCAGATTATGATCCTAGTAAGCTCTTGTTTAGCAGGGTATGAGGTAAGATATAATGCAACGCATAGTGTAAATGAAATCATTCAACAATTGGTGCAGCAAAAGAAAGCCGTTGCTGTATGTCCTGAATTGCTGGGCGGTTTCTCTACTCCAAGAGAGTCAGCCGAAATTGTTGGCGGCGACGGCGATGATGTGTTAAACGGTACAGCTAGAGTAGTAGAGAAATCGGGCAGGGACGTAACGGCGATGTATATGGAAGGTGCACACATTACGCTAAAAAAAGCGAAGGAAGTAAATGCGGAAGTGATTGTACTTAAGGAATACAGCCCTTCTTGCGGCAGCGCCATGATTTATAATGGGGAGTTTAAAGGCAATAAGAGGACTGGAAATGGGGTTACGACTGCTCTGCTTAGAAGAAACGGCATAAGAGTGATATCCGAAGAGCAGCTTGGGGAATTTTTGGTGGAAATGAGTTTCTAGCAGAAATAAATTCAAGAAAATAATAGAATCATAAATAAAAAGGAGCCTCCTAGGAGGCCCCGTCTTTATTGTTTAGTGACCTGATGATTCGTGGTCGTTGGATAGCTTAAGTACGTCAAATACTTTGAACAATAGACTAAGTATAATAGCTACTACGGTTGCAAGCGCCATCCCAGTAAGCGAGAAGTCCCCGATTGTAAGCTTTACGCCGCTAAGTCCAGTCACAAGAACGACGGTTGTCAAAAACAGGTTGGTCGGTTTGCTGTAATCCACTTTGGACTCAACGAGCATCCGGAAGCCGGAAGCAGCGATAACACCGAACAGCAGCAAGGATACACCGCCCATAACTGGCGTTGGAATTCCGGAAATAAGTGCAGAGAATTTACCAGAGAATGAAAGGACGATCGCAATGACAGCCGCGCCGCCAATGACAAAGGTGGAGTAAACCTTTGTGATCGCTAGAACACCAATGTTCTCGCCGTAGGTCGTGTTCGGCGTAGAGCCTACAAAACCTGATAGAATGGTGGAAATACCGTTGCCCAGCATGGAGCGGTGCAGACCTGGGTCCTTCGATAGATCTTTGTCTACGATATTGCCCGTAACAACCAAATGCCCAATATGCTCGGCAATGACGACAAGCGACGCAGGTGCAATCGCAATAATCGCCGACCAGTGGAACTCAGGGAAAGTGAAATGCGGCAATTGAACAAAGCTATTCTCAGCGAGCTTGCTGAAATCAGTGAAGCCCATGAAATGAGCGAGTACATAACCTGTAGTAATACCGATCAGAATCGGAATAATGCGCATGAATCCGCGGAATAAGACGGAACCTAACACCGTTACGGCAAGGGTGACGGTAGATAGGATTACGATCTTTGGATCCGGGCTCCATACGACGGCAGGATCGGCATCAGTCGGAATAATCCAGCCTGCCATCCGAGCAGCAACTGGAATGAGCTCTAAACCGATAATCGCGACGATTGCCCCCATCGCTGCTGGAGGAAATACAACATTGATCCAGCCGGTGCCTGCTGCTTGAATGATGAGAGCGACAATCGTAAAGATAACGCCTGAAATAATAAATCCGCCTAATGCAGCGGCATAGCTGCCTCCGCCCACTTGATCGCCGATTACGGCGCCTGCTGGAGCGAGGAATGCAAAGCTGGAACCGAGATATGCTGGAATCTTATTGTTGCATATCCAGAGATAAAGAAGTGTTCCGATTCCGTTCATAAGCAAACAAATTGCCGGATCAACACCGAGTATATTCGGTACGAGCACGGTAGAGCCGAACATAGCAAATAAATGCTGCAAGCTTAGCAGTGCGCTTTGCAGGGCAGGCGGTCTTTCATGAACCCCAATTGCTTTTTTCATGAGAATAAGCTCCTTCAATTTAATAGGTTGTCTATTTTTGACCCTTGTTGATTCTACATAGTGAAGCGGGGTTTGACAAGTGTTTTCTTATCATACGCTGGTCATATACGAATACATTAATGAAGAAGGGGAGGTGAAAGGATGGAATTGTGGGTGATATATCTTATTCTCGCTGGCATACTGATCGTCGTGGAAATGCTGACGCTTACATTTTATTTGCTTTGGCTTGCGATTGGTGCTATAGTCGCTGCTGTCATTGATTGGTTTTGGCCGGGCTCATTTGTCGTGGAGATGGTGGCTGGGTGTATCATTGTCCTTATCTTGACTATCTTCACAGGTCCAATTACTCGTCGTTTCCATTCCTCAAAAGGTTTTAAGGATGCCGTGGACGAGCTCGTCGGCAAACAAGGAATTGTGCTTGAGGATATTGCGGCAGATGTTCCCGGTATCGTCAAGGTGGGAAATGAAACGTGGAGTGCAGCATCGAATGAACGGTTATTGAAGGGTGATACAGTTAGGGTTGTCAGTCGCGGCAGTGCAGTGCTTCAAGTTGAGAAATGGGGAGGCTAACTAGATATGGGTTATATTATTGCTATTATTTTATTGGTTATCGTTGTCGTTTTTGTATCATTATCGATCAAAATCGTACCGCAGCAAAGGATAGGCGTTGTCGAGCGCCTAGGAAAGTTTAACCGGCTGCTTACGCCGGGAGTTAATATTCTAATTCCGATTATTGATCATGTACGAACGTATCATGATTTGCGTATTCAGCAGGCGAACGTTCCGCCGCAAACGGTCATAACGAAGGACAACGTACAGGTCAAAATCGATACGATTATTTTTTATCAAGTGACCGGCCCAGAACAGGCTACATATGGCATATCTGATTATGTATACGGGGTGCGAAATATAAGCACAGCTACAATGAGGCAAATTATCGGTAAAATGGAGCTTGATGAAACCTTATCAGGCCGTGAGAAAATATCGACCGACATTCGGATCGCGCTGGATGAAGCGACAGAGAAGTGGGGCGTGCGTATCGAGCGGGTAGAGGTTATTGATATTCAGCCGCCAGCGGACATCCAAGATGCAATGGATAAGCAAATGAAGGCGGAGCGAAGCAAACGAGCAATGGTGCTTGATGCAGAGGCGGCGAAGCAGGATATGATCTTGCGGGCAGAGGGTGACAAGCAAAGTAAAATATTGAAGGCTGAAGGCGATAAGGAAGCTAGAATCCGTCAAGCCGAGGGTCAACGCCATGCGCAGGAGCTGGAAGCGCTTGGTGAAGCGAAGGCGATTCAATCCATCGCTGAAGCTGAGAAAAATCGAATTGAGCTTATACGCTCTGCGGGACTAGATGAGAATGTGCTGACATACCGCTCGCTCGAGGCATTATCCGATATTGCTCAGGGAGCTGCGAATAAAGTGTTCATTCCAACACGGGCAATCGATACACTTGGCAGCATTGGAGCTATTGGGGAAATGCTTAAAGCGAGCAAATAAATATAGTGATTGCAAAAAAAATGTCTCAGGAGCAGTGTATTCTGCTTTTGGGATATTTTTTTTGCCATCCGATATTATATTTTTCTAAAGTCAGTGGGTTTGCAGTATGAATCATAACATTCTTGGATAGTTCAACATGAGATTCACCCTTAAACTTAAAAAGAAAGCGCTTTATATTAAACGAGTAAGAGGAGGAAATAATGTTGAGTAGTTTTAAATTCAAGAAAGGTTGGTCCATTATTTTTGCATTGCTTGTGTTATTCCAAACGGCGGTCGGTGCGAATACGATAGTTGCTGAGGCTCAGACGCCGGGTGCTGCTGTAAACAGCCAATCCTATGAGGCTGAGGCAGCCGTTAATCAGCTTAGCGGTAAAGCAGAGGTTAAGGACTGCGAGCTTGCGGTTGGCTGCTCAGGCAATAAGCTTGTAGGCAGTCTGTGGGGCGGCTCTGCTTTGCAATTCAACGCAGTGAATGTGGATACTAAAGGGATCTATACGATGACGGTGCATTACATATCGGGCGATCCGAGATCACTAGCCGTCAGTGTGAACGGCGGCGGAACCGATCATTATGATTTGCCGAAAACGGCAGATTGGAGCACGCGAGGGACTTACGAGATCCAGCTGGAGCTTCGTCAAGGCGAGAACGTCATTCGTTTCGATGATGAAGGCGGATACGCGCCGGATATCGACAAGATCGAGCTGAAATTACTGAATGCAGGTCCGGGCACAGATCCGAATGAACCGCCTGCTGGAAGCGGACAAGTGTATGAAGCGGAAGGACCGGACAATAAGCTAGCCGGCAATTCTGCTGTAAAATCCTGCAAAGCGGAAACGAAATGCTCCGGTGGAAAAAAGGTAGGCGACATTTGGGGCGGATCAACGCTGTTTTTCCAAAAGGTTGCTGCTCCAGCAGAGGGGATATATACCTTAAAGGTGAGCTATATTTCCGGCGATCCTCGGTCATTTTCCATTCGTGTGAACAATAGCGAGAAAGAGACCTATTCCCCGCCTGCGACTGCGAATTGGGATACGGTTGGCGTGTTCAGTATTGAGGTACAGTTGCAAGCGGGCAGCAATACTATTTTATTTGACGATAATGGCGGATGGTCGCCGGATATTGATAAAATCGAAATCATCAGCTCGCAGGCACCAGGTGAGAATCCAGGTGATGTGGATGGGATCGGCAATATTGGCAACCAAATCGATTCCAGCAAATTTGGCTCGATTAAAGTGGAGCAGCATAAGTCAGGCGTCACTTTAACAAACGGCGTCTACAAAATCATTTATAACACAGAGTCTGGACTTTCAGCGTTCGAATGGAACAACAAGACGATCGCCAAAGGGTTGTACAGCAGTATCCAATTGGACAAGCAGCTCGACAGCAAAGACTACGCTGAGCATTTGTTCTCCATGAAAAAAATTGAGAAAATAAATGACGGTCATGGCAAAGGCATTCGGGTAACGATTGAGAATCGTGAGTCCGGCCTGCCGACGATGAAGCAAATTTATCAAATCTATGAGCGTTTGCCTTATTTTCTAATTAGTCAACAAGTAACGGGTAAAGACACGCTCAGTACGAATGATATGGCTCCTCTTGTACTTAATGCCAAGGGTGGAATCGATATTGGAAGCTACTCGGATAATAGGGTGCTGGTCGCTCCGTTCGATAATGACGCGTGGTCTAGATACCAAGCGCGGACGATGAATACAAGTCTGAACAACAATAACTATGTCAGCTCAGAATTGACAGCTATTTATGATAATACTAGCCGAAATGGATTGGTTATTGGTTCAGTCACACATGATAAATGGAAAACAGGAATCTATTGGAGCGGTTCTGATAATCGTTTAAACAAGCTCAAGGTATACGGCGGTTTCTCTTCCCCTACCTCGACGCATGATACGATTCCACATGGAAAGGTAACGGGAACGACGATTACTTCACCGCAAATTCTCGTTGGTTACTATTCCGACTACCGCCAGGGCCTTGAGAGCTTCGGTCAAGCGAACGCTGCAGTTGCTCCGCCGCTTGCATTTAAGCACGGTGTGCCAAAGGGTGTGCCTGTGGGCTGGAACAGCTGGGGCGCTTACGAAAGCGATTTAAGCTACGATAAAGTAGTCGCAGTGTCTGATTTCTTCAAGAAAAATTTGCAGAAAAATTCCTTCTCGAACAAAGGCAATGTTTATATTAATTTGGACTCCTATTGGGATAATCTGTCTGAGGAGCAGCTGAAGCAAGTAGTCAAGGTTATTAACAAAAACGGGCAAAAAGCCGGCATTTATTATGGCCCTTTTGTTTATTGGGGCGATAACATGAGTCAGGTTGTAGAGGGTACAGATGGGAAATACACGTATGGAGATATTATTTTGCGGGATCAAAGCGGTAGCCCGCTGCCGAAAGTAGACGGCGCCTACGCGATCGATCCGATTCATCCCGGCTCTAAGCAGCGGATCGAATATTATTTCAAACGGTTTCTTGATTACGGATATGAGTATATTAAAATCGATTTCCTAAGCCATGGCTCCTTCGAGGGCAAACATTATGACCCTAATGTTCAAACGGGCATTCAGGCTTACAATCAAGGCATGGCTCATATCAATAAGGTGCTTGGCGGAAAAATGTTCATCAGCGCCTCTATTGCTCCTTTATTTCCGAGTCAATACGCCCACGCAAGACGGATCTCATGTGATATTGACGGCTCACTGAGCCGCACGGAATATCAGCTAAACAATCTTACCTATGGCTGGTGGCAGAACGGAACGATCTATCCGTATACCGATCCAGATTATATGACGCTTGTGAAGGGCGGTTCGTTTGATGCCGCACAGTCTCGGGTCAATTCAGCGGCTATTTCCGGTACTGTATTTCTAAGCTCAGACGATGTCAGCAATCCGGCAGCACAAGAATTGATGAAGAAGCTGCTCACTAACAAGCAAGTGAATGAGGTTGCACTTAAAGGCCAGGCTTTCAAGCCTGTCGAGGGCAACACAGGTACAGGGGCTGCGGATACATTCATCATGCAAGAAGGGAAAGATTATTATCTTGCTGTATTTAACTATACGAATGCCCCTGTGTCGAAAACGGTAGATTTTGCGCGTGTTGGCATTCCATCGACCTCCAAAGTAAAAATTACGGACCTATGGACGAATGCATCCAGTCAGGCAGCAGGTCAACTTAAGGTGGACTTGAATGGCGCGCAATCGAAGCTTTACAAAATCACCGTAAAATAAACCAGCAGCAAGAATCATGACTAAGCAGCTATGGCTGTGAAACCGAAAACCCCCTCAAGCAATAGTGCTTGAGGGGTTTTTTATTGTCTAGCATTTTAACGTCCAGGAATTCTTATCGTTACCGTCGTGCCAATTCCGAGCCTGCTGTAAATAGAGACGCCATATGATTCGCCGTACAAAAGTTTAATTCGATTGTCGACGTTTCGAATGCCATAACCAGACAAGTTGTCGCTGCTGACCGGCAGCTCTTCTCCGCTATGGCCGCGCATATGCATGCCCATGCCGTCATCGATAACTTTGAGAATGATGTCATGGCCGTCGCGATAAGCCTTTATCATAATGTTAATTCCGAGTGTGTCGTCCCAAATGGCATGGTTCATCGCGTTTTCAACGAATGGCTGCAGCGTTAGCTTTACGATTGGGCAGGGCAGTACGGATTCCTCGATTTGATAATGCACGCGAATGAGTTCGCCGAATCTCACCTGCTGGATGGCAACGTAGTAGCGGGTAAGCTGAATTTCTTCATGGATTGAAAGTTTGTTTTTCCCTTTGTTGAGCGAAATTCGGTAAAACTTTGCTAGATCCGTAACCATTTTGTTCATTCGCTGATCAGAATTTCGAATGGCAAGCGATGATATGGAGGCGAGTGTATTGTACAAAAAATGCGGATTAATTTGCGCTTGCAGAACATTCATCTCGGCTTCTCGCTTATCGATTTCTTTCTTGTATACGTCGGAAATTAAATTGCTGAGCCGCTGCGCCATCTTCCGCAGCACATTTCCGATTTGGCCAATTTCATCGCGTCCAAGCGGCCTCATGTCGAAGAGATCGAACTCCTCTCTTTCGATGCGCCGGATCATGCCGACTAAATAATCGACGCGTTTCGTAAATTGTCTGGCTGTGGCGTAGATGAACAGCGTCATAAGCCCAAAGCTGATTAATGCAAAAATTAAAATCCGCTTAGCTGTTTTATTCGCTTTGGTAAGGAAGCTGCTGTAAGGGACCAGCGAGATGCTTTTCCAACCGAATTTGGTCGTATTATAGACGACTAGCATTTTTTCTCCATTAAAGCTGCTGTCGAATCTTCCTTCTCTGGCGCTCGGAAATTTCTCCTTCACAAATTGATTAAGCGGACGATTTAACATGTTTTTGTCCTTAGCGGACATAATAAGGCCGCTATCATTAACGATTAATATCGTTTTCTCTGATGTTTCTTTCTCCATCAAACGGAAAATATCCGATTCCAAAATGTTGATGGTCAAAATTCCATAGGCATTGTCTAGATTGCTAATATTAAGCATGCGTGTCAGCGTAAACATGGAGGGCTGGTCAACAACAGGGGGCGTTGCTACAAACCGAACATTTCCGTAGCTGTTAAGCAATGAGCGGTACGTAGTCGACCGTTTGAACGCATCATCCATTCGTTTAATGTAAATGCCGTCAGCTGGTAGCGAATCGTTATTAATATAAATAGACATGGAATGAATATCTGGATTTGTAGTCAGCATATTCGAAAAGGTGTTATTAATGTATTGATAGGCATCAACAAACAGAGAGGGCTCCTCTGTATAGTTATTCGTTAAGTAAGCGCGCAGCGAATTGTTTAAATAAAGAGTTGCTGAAAGCTTTGTGTACGTATCCAGCTTATTTTCTAAATTTGAATTGATTTGAGCAACAGACGCAACGGAGTTCGTGTACATTTGGTCAGAAAGCTCGCTCTTAATCGTCTGATAAGAATATAGAACAAAAAACACTAAAGGAATAATGGCCCCGAGTAAAAACATGACAAACAGCTTTTCTCTTAGCCGCAAATTGTTAAAAGGCCTCGTCAGCCAGCCGGTTACCTTTTTCATGCGCTCTCACTCCAGCCTATAGATACATTTTCCGAAACTCATTAGGTGTACTGCCTTTGTGCCTATGGAAGATGGAGCAAAAATAAGAGACGTTCTCATACCCGACGCTGTGAGCGACCTCACGCACCTTAAGGGATTTGTCCTTTAACAAGTCAGCTGCCCGGTTCATACGAACCTTCGTTATATAATCAAGAATCGTCTCACCCATTTTTTCTTTAAAAATGCTTCGAATATAGTTGGGTGATAAGTAGACCTCCTTGGCAATCTCCTCGACTGTAAGCGGCAAATGATACCTTTCGCTAATAAGCTTAACGATTTGGTCGGCTACGGCTTGATTACGGTCAACATCTCTTTCGCTTAAAGCCTTTCTTATTTCTTCGCAGAAGTGCATGACATAAGCTTGAATCTGTGAAGATGAACTCATCGATGAAATTTCCTTCCAATGGTCCACAAGCAGCAAGTCCTTGAGCGAGCCTGCAAGCAGCATGGAGAAATGCTGCTCTAATGCAGCCATTAGTCGAATAATGGCTCGGATAGTGAAATTTCGATGAATACGTTCCACGCGAATCGTTGAGAAGAGCGCTTCTAATTGCATGGTTACCTGCTTGGCGTCTCCAGACTGCAAGGCGGAAGCAAGCCGAGCTGCAAGCTGCTCGCCATCATCATCCGTTTGTTTGGTAGGCAATAAATCATCCGGCGTTATGACGGCTCCGCCGAGCTTGAAAAACTTCTCTTCATTGCAAGCTCGCGCCTGCAAGTACGCATCCCAAATAAGATGAAACCCGGTATGCGGCGAGGATAATCCTATCGTAATTTGTGCGCCGAAGGAGAGGGAGAGCTCCTCTCGGAACTTCTCCCAGAAATCCATTGTAGCTTTTGCGGCTCTCTGCTCATTTCGCCATTGAAAGAGAACGAATAAAGCATGTGGCTCGCTTTCAACAACAATAAAGGAATCGAGGTACTGCCGGGCAATAGTCCGCAATAGCTCCACTCTATCGGGAGAGGCTTCGCTTGCTGGCTGCGCCGAAATCGGATAGTCTGCCGGCGCATCTATCGTTGCATAAAAGGCTGCAAACTCCCTGCCTGCACTGAAATCAGATGAGCTAAGCTCCCATTTCCGAATCCAATCCTTTCGCATCTCTTCATTCGGCTCGCGTATAATACGGGTCATCCATTTTTCACGCAGCCATTCTCCGCCCTGATCTGATAACTGTTCCTCCTCGCATTTTTTCTTTACCTTCTCAATTAACGCAATCAGTTCCTCCATATCTATCGGTTTTAACAAGTAGCCAGTCGCCTCAATGTTCAGCGCTGCCTTAATATATTGAAACTCGTTATGTCCGCTCAAAAATATGATTTTTACGTTCTTATCGATTTGCTTTGCTCTTCTTCCGAATTCCAGCCCGTCCATAATGGGCATACGGACATCTGTCAAAATAATGTCAGGCTTTAACTCAGCCAGCTTGCTAAGCGCTTCCTTTCCATTTCGCGCCGTCCCCGTGACCGTAATGCCGATTTTGTCCCATGGCACGTAATGCTCCATCGTTTCGAGCTCAATGGCTTCATCATCCACTATCAAAATGCTGTACATGCTTGTTCCCACCTTTTATCATGTATCTGTTTTTGAATGTTTATTTAGTTTATCTGCAATACCGCATTTCAACAATGGAGCATATGGAAGTGTGTCGTTTTGCGTTACAAATCGGTAAATGCTTGTATAGAATGGGCAGGGCGGCCGACCTATAATGAAGTCACTAAGCAACGCAAGATTGGCAGGAGGTTATTAAATGGAATCCATAATGAAAGCGGAATCAAGTAAATCTGTTCCACCCAAAAAGAAGCGCAGCATTGGAAATTCAAATGTATGGGACAGATTGAAGGAACAGCGGCTATTATTTGTGCTCATGCTTCCGGCTTTAATCGTCACACTCATATTTTCTTACGTTCCCATGTTTGGCTTATACATGGCTTTCATTAATTACTCGCCAGGCGGAGGATCGTTTTTTGGACAGTTTTTTACAACAGAGTTTGTAGGGCTGGAGTGGTTTAACTACTTCTTTACGAATGGCGATTTCGTCAGAGTAATGCGCAATACGCTGGCACAAAGCTTTCTATCTCTGTTATTCGGTTTCCCAATGCCGATTATTCTTGCCTTAATGATTAATGAAATGCGCAATGGCTGGTTCAAACGGACGTTTCAAACAGTATCTTACATGCCTCATTTTATTTCGTGGGTCATTGCCGCAAATATTATTATCACGGTACTTTCTTCAAGCGGTGTCATCAACAATTTGTTGACGGGGCTTGGCATCATCGATGAGCCGATTCAGTTCATGCAAAATGGTCCGCTGTTCTGGTGGATTATCGCTTTCTCCAACACATGGAAGGACATGGGCTTTAACGCCATTATGTATTTGGCCGCTATCTCAGCTATTAACCCGGAGCTGTACGAGGTGGCGAAGGTAGACGGGGCAAGCCGATTAAAGCAAATGCTGCACATCACGCTGCCGTCTATTAAACCGACCATTATCATACTTGCCATTTTAGCGGTAGGCGGAATATTGAACGCAGGTTTTGATCAGCAATTTTTGATGCAAAATAATACGGTGCTCCAATATTCGGAAGTTATTGACACGTACACGTACAAATATGGTTTGCAAAACGGAATGTTCTCTTACGGAGCAGCTGTTGGATTATTCAAATCGGTCGTCGCGTTTATCCTTGTTCTAAGCGTCAATAAGATGGCCAAAAAAATGAATGAACAGTCGTTGTTCTAGGACAAACAAGAAAAGGAGAACACTTCATGGCAAAATTTAAAAATGATTTTCTGTTTATGTCGATCGTCTACTTATTCATCATCGCGGTTTTTATCGTAACCTTTTATCCTTTCTGGAACATATTTATCATTTCGTTCAATAGTGCTGAAGATACGCTGCGAGGAAATCTGTATTTGTGGCCAAGAGATTTCAGCCTAGCCAGCTATAAGCAAATTTTATCCGATAGCGAGATTTGGACGGCCATTAAAGTTACGGTGCTGCGGACGCTAATCGGAACGCCACTCGCGGTTATTGTCATTAGTATGCTTTCCTATTCACTAAGTAAACGCGAGCTCGTTGGAAATCGGTTCTGGTCACTGTATTTTGTGTTCACGATGTATTTTGGCGGCGGACTCATTCCTTATTATATGGTGCTCAAAAGCTTGCATCTCATTGACAGCTTTATGGTGTTTATTTTACCGGGCATGATGAACGTCTTTTATATGATTATTGTACGAACCTTCATGCAGCAGCTTCCGCAGGAGCTGGATGAATCAGCAAAAATAGACGGCGCTAATTACATGCAAATTTTCTTCAAAATTATATTGCCGCTAACGACACCAGTGCTCGCGACGATCGGCATGTTTACGGCCATTGGCCACTGGAACGCTTGGTTCGATTCCTACGTGTTCACGTATAATTCTGATCTTAAGACGCTTCAGGCCGTGCTTGTAAAAATCTTGAACCAGTATCAAACCAGCTCCATGGTTGGCGACGCGCAGCAGCTCGCTGATGCTTCGAAACGACTGGCCGTGTCTCCGGATACGATTCGGATGGCGGCAACTATGGTAGCAACGCTTCCAATATTAATGGTTTATCCATTTTTACAGAAATATTTTGTTAAAGGCATGACCCTTGGTGCAGTAAAAAGCTAATGAAGCGAGAACTTTGTTGGAGGTGATGCCGATCACGCTTAAATAGGGATAAAAATGTACTATAATAGAATCACTTAAGAGGGGGATTTATACTATGCGTACTAAAAAATGGATCGTATTATTTTTAAGCATGATCGTTGTCATTTCCGTATTATCAGCTTGCGGCTCCAATAATGCTAAAGAAAACGGAAACTCGAGTGCTGGCGAGAATAGCGCTGGAAATGACAAGTCTAACGAACCACTGACCATAACCTTTTTCGATAAAAATACGGGAGATAAATTCAGCAACGCAGTAGCGGCAGAAATTACGAAGCGGACAGGAATTACAGTAGAAATTCAGCAGCCAACCGGCAATCCAGCGGAGAAGCTGAATCTGATGCTTGCAAGTGATGATCTGCCGGATCTCATCATGTTTGAGAGAAGCAGTGATTTGGTTAACAAATACATTGAGTCGGGTGCTATCATTCCACTAAATGATTTGATTGAAAAAAACGGCCCAGATGTAGCAAAAATGTATGGCGATGTACTTAACAAAACGCGCTATAAAGACGGTAAAAACTATTACCTTTCCAACTGGTATGGGTTTGAGAATGAGCCCGTATTTGGCTTCAATATGCGTAAAGATATTTTGAAGGAGCTGGCTCCTGATAAAGCAGAAGGCGGAGTGCCTTTCACGGAAACTGAATTCAAGCAGCTATTGCTTGATTTTAAAGCGAAATATCCTACGATGGACGGTAAAGAAACGATTGCTCTATCGATGGATGGAGAAAACTTTGGCGGTACACTAGGCACTTTCAAAGGTATGTTCGGCATGCTGCCTTTCTATGATGAGAATGGTGAGCTGAAGTTTGATGTGAAAGACCCGCAATACCGCAAAATGATTATGTACATGAATGATTTGTACAGGACAGGCCTGATCGATAAGGAATGGGCGATTAACAAAAAGCAGGCTTGGGAACAAAAATTGGCGACTGGTTCTGTATTTGCTTCAACAGGCGCGTATTGGGATGCTGGAGGTGCAAACACGATTCTGAAGAAGGATCGTGGTGAAGAATCACAGCTGTTCCCTTACAAGGTTGTAGCAGATGGCGTAGATCCTGCAAAAACGACATACGGCGGACGCAGCTCACTTGGCTGGGATGCGATTACGATTACGAAGAAAAATAAAAACCCGGAACGCACGATGAAATTTATGAACTTCCTAGCGAGCGAAGAAGGACAATATTTGTTGATGTGGGGAATTGAAGGCCAGCACTGGGATATGAAGGATGGCAAGCATACGCCGCGTCCAGAAGTGCTGCAAAGCTTTAAAGACGATTGGAATGCCTATACAAAGGAATCAGGCATTCGCAAATGGACTTGGTTTATCAAAAACGGCAATGGTTCCGACGGCACACCTTATGACTTAGCGGGCCGCTTCGAACGTGGCGCTGTTGATAAGATGGCACTCAAAAACTTGTCTGACTCGGTGTATGACTCCGTACTCTTCGATGGCCTTGGGCCGCAGGGAGGAACGCCTGAAGCACTGAATGAGCAGAAGGTTAATGATATTGTGAAGCAGGGGCTGACGAAAGCGATTATGGCGAAGTCTCCTGAAGAAGCAAACAGCATTTTTGATAAAATGCTTAGTGACATGAAGGCTGCTGGAGATGCAAAGGTTGAAGCGATTTATACAACCAATTACAAAAATCGTGTTGAACTTTGGAAATAAACATAATGCAAGCATGATGGAGGCCGGCGCTGCCGGCCTTCTTCCATTATAAAAGAGGAGCGGATGAGCGATGAAGATTGGGCAATTCGAGCTGGAGCAGCGCATGGAGGAATATGTTGTTGATAATGGAGTCATTCAGGCAACCGTAAATTTGACGGATGGTCATGTATCGCTGAAGTGGGGCAGCGGCGCGGCGCTGGTTGGCCTTTATGCCGAAGCGCGTTATGGTTTGGAGCAGCTTCGCTCTACTTTTTACAGCAAGCATGTTGTAAACGAAACGTCTACCCACGCCATTGAGGATGGATTTGGCAAAGGGGTGCACTGGAGCTTTGAGCATGAAGAGCTTGGCAAGCCATTCATGCGTCAGCATTTCCGTATGTACGAGCAGCTGCCTTATTTGTTAATGGAGCTTGAAGTGGAAAGCGAGCTCGAATGGGAGACGAATGAAATCACGCCGCTAGCCGCATATTTAAATGATGGAAGTATTGCACGATTTGGGGCAGAAGCAGGTGCCAGCGAGGAAATCAGGGCGTTATTCGTTCCATTCGATAATGACAAATGGGTTCGTTTTGCCTCACATGCTATTCCTTGCAGCGTACACAGCTATGAGACAACCGCCATTTATCGTGCGCAAAGCAGAAACGGATTTGTTATTGGATCAGTCACACATGATACTTGGAAAACAGGCATTGTTGTAGAAGGGACGTTCCCTGAGGATCTGGGCAGGCTGCGCGTTTATGGCGGAGCCGCTGATATGCAGACGAGAGATACAGTTGCACACGGAACAATTCGCGGTAAAAGCATTGTTTCTCCGACGATTTTTGTAGGTGCGTTCTCGGATTACCGCGATGGGCTTGAAGTGTATGGCAAGGCGAATGCCGTATTGACACCAGCACTTCCTTGGGAAGGCGGCGTACCGATGGGCTGGAACAGCTGGTCAGCCGTCATGGGCAAGCTTGATTATGATGTGTATACGTATACATCTGATTTCTTCTCCAAACAATTGCAGCAAAACAGCTTTGCTGACGATCAGGGAAGCCTTTATGTCAACTTCGACTCCTTCTGGGACAATTTATCGGAAGAGCAGCTAAAGGACGCACTAAGACGGGTAAAAGCGAACGGTCAAAAGCCGGGCACTTATTATACGCCATTCGCTTTCTGGGGCAACGATCCGGATACGCCGGTAGAAGGAACAGATGGAGCAGTGCTTTACCGTGAGATCTTGATCAAGGATACAGCTGGACAGCCGCTGCCGAAGCTGGATGGCGCATTTGCGATAGATCCATCGCATCCAGTCGCGCTGGAGCGAATTAGAAAAAGGCTGGAGAGCTTTGTAGAGCAGGGCTTTGATTATGTTAAGCTGGATTTTCTGACGCATGGCGCAATGGAAGGCGTATTCTATGACCCCGATATAAGAACAGGAATACAGGCGTACAACAAAGGTATGGCTTGTGTACGTGAGACACTGAATCCTGAGAAAATTGGCAGACCGTTCTTAATTAATCTGTCTATTGCTCCGTTATTTCCGCATGGCTATGCACACAGCCGCCGTGTATCCTGCGATGCATTCGGAACGATCAATGATACCGAATATATGCTTAACGCGTTAACGTATGGCTGGTGGATTAACGATAGCTTGTATCGTTTCAACGACCCCGACCATGTTGTCCTCTACAAAAGCGACAACCAGCGTGCGATTAGCGAGCATGAAGGGAGAAGCCGTTTGAACAGTGCGGTGATTGCGGGTACCTCGCTTCTGCTCGGCGATGATTACCGAATGGAGGAGGCAGCTCGGCGGGCCAAGGAATGGATGACAAATCCAGAAATCATGGCGTTAGCTAAACGAGGTGTAACCTTCCGTCCCGTTGAGTGCAGCAGCGGGAACAAAAGTGAAAATCTGTTCATGTTGCGAGCAGAGGAAGGGACTTACGTGGCTGCTTTTAATTTTGAAGTAGAGAAGGAAAGCTTGTTGCACGCATCATTTGCAAGAATGGGCATAGATTCCTCTAAGGGGTTAGTCGTTCGGGATTTGTGGAGTGGACAGGAGGGGCAAGCCGTGACAGAGGGCGACGGACATCACATTGAGCTGGCACCATCGGAGTCTAAGCTGCTGCTCTATGTACAGGCGCAATAGCGACTAAAATGGATTAATAGCAAGTAAAATGCAGGAAATGAGCTATTTAATACGAAAGCTAAGAAAAATATGACAAAATCGGTTACTTTTTCATCGTTTTCGCGTATTATCCCCTATAGCCATATAAAAGATGCTTGGAAGGGGAGATTTCTTTGAGCTTTACAGATCAAAATCAGAACCTAGGCGAGAATCACAGTATGAGCGGTCGAAGGCCGCCAGAGCTAAAGCCAAGTACGGTTAAAAAAATCGTATTCGGTATCGTCGCCGCAGTTATCGTCATTTATTTAGGAACAACCTCCTTTTACACAGTACAGGAGCAGGAACGGGCAGCCATTTTAACCTTTGGCAAGTATTCGAATGAAACTTCAGCAGGTTTGCATTTCAAATGGCCTTATCCGATTCAAGATGTCAAAATTGTAAAAGCGGAGCTGACACAGCGGATTCATATCGGTTATCGTCAAGTGGGCTCTGAAGCCATTCCAAATGATGATGAAGCGATGATGATCACGGGTGATGAAAACATCGTTTCCGCGGATGCAGTCGTACAATGGAAGATAAGCAACATTCATGATTACTTATACAATATTTCCGATGCGGAGCAGTTTCTGCGGAATGCAGCAAGCTCCTCGATTCGTGCAGTAATCGGCTCGGAGAAGCTTGATTACGCCATTACTGACGGTAAGACAGTCATCCAAGACAAGGTTCGGGAGAAGCTGATTGAGCTGCAGTCCAAGTACAAAACGGGCATACAAATCATTGATATCAAGTTCCAGGATATCGAGCCGCCAAGCGGTCAAGTGGCTGAGGCCTTCCGTGAGGTAACGAATGCACGCGAGGAGAAAAACACAAAAATTAATAACGCTGCGAAGTACGAGAATGACCGTATTCCGAAAGCGCGCGGTGAGGCGCAAGCGCTTCTTGAAAATGCCGAAGGACAGAAGAAATCTCGGATTCTGAACGCCGAGGGTGACGTTGCCAAGTTTAATGCGATATTCGGCGAGTACAAAAAAAATCCGAATGTTACCCAAAGTCGTTTGGTGTTGGAGACGCTTGAAAAAATATTGCCGAACGCGAAAATCTTTATTACGAATTCGAACAGCGATACCGTAAATTATTTGCCACTAAATGAATTGCTGCGCAGCGGAAGCGGCAGCACGACGACTCCGCCGGTAACAACGCCGCCGCCAGTCGCAGAAGCTCCGCAAGGAGGTGACGCACAATGAAAAGAAACCAATGGTTAACAATTATTGTTGTGCTGGTTGTTGTCATATTGGGCTCAGGCTCGATGTATATCGTGAAGGAAGGCGAATATAAGGTTGTGCTTCGATTTGGTGAAGCGATGAGAGCTGTGCCAGAGCCGGGCCTTAAATTTAAGCTTCCGTTTATTGAAAACGTGTCGACGCTGCCGAAATATCAAATGACATATGAAAGCACGCCGACGACGATTCTAACGAAGGATCAGAAGCCGATCGTAGTAGACAACTATACGGTGTGGCGCATCACGAATGCATCTCAGTTTTTAAGAACGGTGCAGTCGGTCAGCGGCGGTATACAGCGGATCGATGAGGCCGTGTACAACTCTGTTCGCCGTAAGTTATCAGAGGTTAATTACGATAATATCATTAGTGAGAACACAGCGCGCGGCAATATTAACGATGAGATTACGAAGGATGTTGTGTCGGCGTTGACTCGTGATAATTATGGTATTGAGGTTATTGATGTTCGCATTAAACGTACCGATTTGCCGGAAGAAAACAAGCAAAGCGTATACAACCGGATGATCTCAGATCGTCAATCGATCGCAGCACGCTACTTGTCCGAAGGTGATGAGGAGTCGCGAAAAATTACTTCCAAAGCGGATCGTACAGCTACGGAGCTATTAGCGCAAGCGCAGGCTGATGCCAAAAAAATCGTCGCTGAGGGCGAGCGTGAAGCAGCCGTTATTTATAACAAAGCATACGGCAGCGACCCGCAGTTCTACAATTTCTATCGGACGTTGGAGAGCTATGCGACGACGTTGAAAAACGAGCCAGTCATTATGATGCCTATCGATTCACCTTATGCAAAAATATTATTAGGTCAATAACCGGAAATCCCCTTCGCCTCAGCGTTGGGGATTTCTTTTTGTAAAGGCCAGCTAACGGCATTTTGAGAGTGAAAACTCAAAATGCTGTTTTTTTGTATAGAAAAGGCTATCAAACCTGCATAAATATTGCATTTGTACTGCTTGTAGTATACTTCAAATCCTTTAAAGTTAAAGAGGTAATTCTCATAAAGCGATTTTCATTGCCATAAATGACAGCGCTTTATTTGGTTCGTGTTTGACGCAGGGGATCGATAACAGGGATGAAGGGGTGAACCAATTGAGTAGAAGAAGCAGTAAAAAGGGCATTAGTATTTTTGTTATGTTTTGTATCGTATTGGGGATGTTTACAGGTGTTCATAGGCCTGTAGTTTATGCAGCAGGCACGCCGATTATTGTGCCAAACGAAAGCTTTGAGAGTGATCTTGCTTCGTGGAATACATCGTTTACACCGGCTGAAGGAACGACGCCGATTACGATTCAGGGAAGCTGGATTCCAACCGGAGGCGGTACCAAACGATTGGATTATTGGAGCGCGTCAGCTTATACGGCTAACACGCATCAGACCATTACTGGCTTGAAAAATGGTTCCTACACGTTATCCGCATGGGTAGAGCGCGGAGCAGGATTTAATGAGAGCTATATGTATGCCAAAGACACGGGACTTGATGAAGTAAAAGTAAATGTGCCGGAGAGCGGCACATGGGTACAAATCAGCATGCCATTAGTCGTTGCAAACAACCAGCTGACATTAGGTTTTTATGCGGATGGCAATGCAAACAACTTTATGGGCGTTGATTTGATTACGCTCGTCTTGGATGAAGCTGCTCCGGCAAGAGCTCTTGAAAATACGAGCTTTGAGCAGGATTTAACAGGATGGGAGACGAGCTTTGGGCCAGAAGGTAGCGAGACACCTATCTCTATTAAAGATTGGACTCCTGAGAATGGCGGCACGAAGCGTCTGAACTACTGGAGCGCTAACGCTTATACAGCGGATACGTTTCAGACCGCAACGGGTCTGGAGAACGGTACCTATACGTTATCGGCTTGGGTTGCAAGAGGCGACGGCTTTACACAAAGCTATATGTACGCTAAAAACACGGGAAGAGCAGAGGTGAAGGTGAATATTCCGGTCAGCTCATCCTCGTGGACCAAAATTAGTTTACCAGTCGTTATTGAAAACAATCAGGTTACGATCGGCTTTTATGCAGACGGAGCTGCAGACAAATGGCTTGGTGTCGATCTGATTTCACTGGTTAAAGAAGAGGAAGCCCAGCTGGAGCCTATTGGCGTAGCGATTGGCAATCGGGGCTTCGAAGCGGAAGAACCAGCTCAGGTCATCAGCTCCTGGTCAGAGGAAGGCGATATGGACGCTTCCTATACGGAAGCACCGGGCTATTTAAGCAGCTATGGCTTAACGCATTATTCTGATCACGATTATAAGGTGACTACCTCCCAGACGATTACGGGACTAGAGAACGGGTATTACACGCTGACAGCATGGGCGCAAAATGGCGGAGGCCAGCATGCGAGCTACATATTCGCCCGTGACCATGGCACCTCGGAGGCGAGAGCTGCGGTACCGATCGGCAGCACCTGGACAAAGGTGTATTTGCGCGGCATTCAGGTTACGAATGGAACAGCGACGATCGGTTTATTCTCAGATGCAAAAGCAGGCAACTGGACGAAGCTTGATTTTGTCGAGCTGGTGAAGGATGACCAGCCGTATAAATTTCTCAAAGGCGGCGATGTCTCAGAGCTTACTTATGTAGAATCGCAAGGCGGCAAATTTTACGACAGCAAAGGGAATGAGAAGGATTTATTTCAGCTGTTGAAAGAAAACGGCCACGATATCGTACGTCTGCGCGTCTATAATGAGCCGGGCAAAGGCCATGGCGACGGCAGCTATTACCGTCCAGCAGGCATTATGGATAAGGCGGACATTCTGAAACTTGCCAAACGTGCAAAAGCTGCAGGATTGCAAATTCAATTGTCCTTCCACTATAGCGATTACTGGACGAACGGCGCTACGCATAATATCCCTAACGCATGGCAAACGGCGATTAAGGATTTGGCTGACGATGCTGCAAAGGTGACTAAGCTGGAGGAGCTTTTGCGTGCATATACGTTAGACGTTATGGAAGCAATGGTAGACCAAGGCACGACGCCGGAGTTCGTGTCGTTAGGCAATGAAATGCAATCGGGTATTTTGTTTCCTTACGGCAGAGCATCTGGAGGGAGCTGGGCGAATCTAGCAAGATTCCTTAAAGCCGGAGCGGAAGAGGTTAAGAAAGCTTCTCCGACCTCAAAGGTCATTCTGCATTTGGATGACGCAGGCAACACGAGCAAATATGAAAACTTTTTTGATGAGATAGAGGCTAGAGAGGTCCCTTATGATATTATCGGACCGTCCTATTATCCGTTCTGGACAGATGATACGATTGAACAAATCGTTGCGTTTTGTAATTATTTCAGCAAAAAATATGATAAAGATATTATGATTATGGAGACTGGATATAACTGGAATCCCACGCTGCCAAATGGAACAATTGGCCAGCTAAACGATAACGGACCATACCCAGCAGATACGAGCTCTCCACAAGGGCAAAAAGAATTTATGATTAATTTATTCAACGGTCTGAAGAGCGTAGATAATGGCAGAGTTATCGGCGATCTATATTGGGACCCGATTATGATTGCTGTGCCGGGTGTAGGCTGGGCAATTAAAGAGATTGACGATCAGCCCGATTTGAACGTGGTGTCAAATACGACTTTGTTTGATTTTGATGGCAAAGCATTGCCCGCTCATGATGCCTACAAGCAAAATACGGAAGGGTCGACGCTTGGACATATTTCGGGTGTTGTGCGAGGAGCGCTTGGCAAGGGCATCGCTCATGCGACGATAGCTGTTGATGTAAATGGTACGATGTTGACGACAAAATCGGATGCAGCTGGGAACTATTTTATTCCGGATTTGCCAATCGGCAAAGCCTATGCAATTACAGCTGCAAAAAGCGGCTATGAAGGCGGAAATATTTCCGTTAACCTCTTGGAAGCGGGTACTTTCACGTCGAATCAGAATATTGCAATGATCGGCGGCGCTATTACGGGAACCGTTAAGGATCAAAACGATAATGCGGTTATTGATGCGAAGGTAAGTACGATGATTGATGGCGTTGTATACAGCGTAGTTACGGATAGCTCAGGTCAGTATACGCTTGCAGATTTGCCTGCTGCTACAAATGTGACTGTGACGGCTGCTAAAGAAGGTTATGTTAGCGAGGGAGCTGCCCATGCTTCGATAGCAATTGGTTCGACGACTTCGTCGATTGATTTATCTTTAGCGTTAAATTCAGGCACGATAACAGGTACGATCTTTGGAAGTGACAAAGCACCAATCGATAAAGTGCAGGTTAGCGTTGCGGCAGCAGGAAAAGTGTATTCCGCATGGACCAATGCAGCTGGTGAATATCGACTAGTAAACATTCCTGCGGGAATCAACTATAAGGTCATTGCCATAAAATCAGGTTATTTAAATGCAGAGTCATCCCCTGTTTCGGTTAAAGTTGGCGAAACGACTAGTGATGTTCATTTGACGCTATTGAATAATCTTGGAGCGATAACAGGTATCGTATTAGACAGCTCATACTCGCCTGTTGAAGATGCGACGGTCATTGCAGTTAAGGGTGAGAAAACCTATACCGCAAAGACGAATGCAGCGGGACAATATGTACTTGCTGATGTATTAGGCGGCAATGGTTACTCCGTTTCGGCAAGCAAAGAAGGATATTTAAACGGCTCGGCCTCAGCGGTTGATGTTACGACTCGTCAGACAACAAAAGCAGGCAACATCATTTTAGCTGCGAAAATATCGTTAATAAATGCTGGTTTTGAGCAGCAGGGTGCCGATAAATACACTCTTCCAGGGTGGAACATTACGGGAACAGCAAATGCAATCTTTGCTTCGAAAGATAATCCTAAGGATGGAAGTTATGTACTAAATCTTTGGCATGCGGGAGCCTATGAATCGGATGCTAATCAGACGATTACAGGTCTTGCAAACGGTTATTATACGGTTTCAGCTTGGTTCTATAATGGCGGTGAGCAAAAGGAATATTATATGTACGCCAAGGACTCAAACGGTGAACTGGCACATCTAAATATTCCGAAAACGAATGCGATGACACAATTCAGCATGATTGTGAAAGTAGAGCGCGGGGAGCTGACGTTAGGCTTCTACGCAAACGCGAATGCAGGAAACTGGGCTTTAGTTGATGGGGTTGCATTAGGTTTTTTAGGTGAAGGAACCGGTGCGATCAGCGGTGAAGTGCAGGATGCAGCGGGCAACAAGCTGGCGGATGCTGCCGTAAAAACTGTCATTAAAGGAGTAGAATATGCGGCGGTTTCGAGTGCTGCAGGTGAATTCACCTTATCAGATATACAGCAAGGATCGGGTTATTCTATTGATGTGAGTAAAGCAGGCTATATCACGAGCTCAGTAACTGAAGTGGCTGTTACCGATAAGCAGGTGACATCTGGAGTAACGATTGTGCTGGAGGCAGAAGCTGGACCGTCACCAACACCGACGACACCAGTGGATCCAGAACCAACACCGACGACACCAGTGGATCCAGAACCAACACCAACGACGCCGGTGGAGCCAACACCGACACCGGCCACACCGGTGACACCGCAGCCTACACCAACAGTGCAGGCGGTGAATGTTGATTTGAGGCAAGGGCTGAAGAATGATAAGGATCATTCCATCACAGTAACCACGATGCCGACAACGGGAGCTTTAGGCATCATTGCGAATATGTCTGCAAAGCAGATGACAGAGTTAGCAAATGAAGGACTACAAGCGGTGATTTTCAAAACTGGCTTTGCAACGATTTCGTTCGCACCTGACCTGTTCAAGGATGTGATTAACCCAGCATCAAACAACATACAATTTTCAGCTGCTAAAGTGGATGCTTCAGCCTTATCCAATGAAGTGAAGAAGGCTGTAGGGGACCATACGGTTTATGATTTTAATCTTACCGTCGATGGGGTGAAAGTTCCTCATTTTGATAAGAACAAGGTTATCATCGAACTCCCTTATGCGTTGCATAAAGGAGAAGAGCCTCATAACATTGTTATTTATTACATCAATGAGGATGGTAAGCTGGAAATAGTGAAAAACGCGATATATGATGCTGCGAAGGCGACAGTTACTTTTAGTCCATCGCATTTCAGCAAATATGCAGCGGTTTACAAGGCTGTTTCATTTACCGATCTAGCTAAGGCCGGATGGGCACAGCAGAGTATTGAGTTCCTTGCGGCAAGAGGCATCATAAGCGGATTTGAGGATCAAACCTTTAAGCCGACAGATGCCGTAACAAGAGGACAATTCCTGCAAATGTTAATGGGGATTTTGGATACAGCAGCTAAGGGAGATGGACTAGGCTTCTCGGATGTTAAAGAAGGAGCATGGTATGCAGAAGCGATCATAAACGCTCAAAAGCTCGGTATTGTGAAAGGCAAAGATGACGGCAGCTTCGGTGTGCATGATGTCATAAGCCGTGAAGAAATGGCTGTTATGATGTACCGTGCTGTAAAAGAAGTCAACGTAAAGCTGAGTAATCTAACAAACGTCGAAGCTTTTGCTGATCAAGCGCAAATAGCTGATTATGCCGCTGAAACTATTCAACAGATGCAGCAAGCCGGTTTAGTCAACGGAGTTGGGCAGGGTGTATTTGCACCGAAAGGCCGTGCGACAAGGGCACAGGCTGCTGTTATTTTAGAAAGATTGTTTCAAATGATGTATTCTGTCCATTAATTAGTTAGACACCAAACAGGGTATGTCCTTAGACGGATATGCCCTGTTTGTATTAAAAAACCGTTTGATCGTTCGCTCATCATGCCTAATCAAACGTATGGTTGAAATAGCAACCAATATGTTGTGAATATGCCCTGTATGGCATGGAATCGGTTTGATACGATAGCAAAGAATGATTACGAATGAAATCGGAGGTATATGATGCATTTTTCTTTTGAGACAAACCAACGGGCTGACTGGAGCTTGTTTTCTAACGGCAATCAAGACGCTGAAGGCATCCAGCAGGATCATCAGTCATCTACTGAGTATCTCCTGCTTCAACATACCGCTTCTTATTGTTCAGCGGCGTCTAGGACTATTGAAAAGCTTGAGAACGGCTATTATACATTGACAGCATTGACGCAAAACAGCGGAGGGCAACAAACCTGCTATATTTTCGCGGAGGCTGTAAGTGGTGAGACTCGGATAACAAGCCTTCCAGTATCATCGGAGTGGATACCTGTTATTATACGAGGCATAGAAGTAAGGGATGGAAAGTGCACCATTGGTCTCTTTACCGAAGGGAACGGCGGAAATTGGTGTAAGGTGAAATCGTTTGAGCTTGTGAAAAGTGATGAGTCCTATGAGCTGCTGAAGGGCGGGGACATCTCCGAGATGCCGCGGATTGAGGAAAACGGCGGTATTTATAAAGATCATCATGAACCGATGGACGGCCTTGAAATATTGAAAGCTTACGGGCATAACATTGTTCGGATTCGACTATATAATGATCCTGGAAACAAAGACTACTGGCCTTCGAATCAGCTGGATGCTAGAGGTTATCAGAACGAGGAAAGAACGCTCGCTTTAGTAAAAAGAGCGAAGGATAGGGGATTCCAAATTCAATTCTCTTTCCATTACAGTGATTACTGGACAAATGGTTTGGCTCAGCACAAGCCCCATAGCTGGGAAGGACTTTCTTTTGCGGAGCTGAGAGAAGCCTTATATCAATATACAAGAGCCTTTATGACGCGTTTGGTCGAACAAGGAACAGCTCCTGAGTATGTATCGCTTGGCAATGAAATACAAGGCGGCATGTGTTATCCCGATGGTGCTATTGCGAATTGGCCGCAGCTGGCTGAGCTTCTAAAGGCAGGTTATCAAGCGGTGAAGGAAGTATCTGAAACGAGCAAGGTCGTTATTCATTTGGACGGCGCGACTGAGGATGAGAAATACGAGCAGTTTTTTGGCAATTGCGAGCGGTATGGCGTTCCCTATGACATTATCGGACCATCTTATTATCCGTTCTGGACACAGGCATCGGTTCAGCAGCTAGTAGCCTTTTGCAATAAGCTGGTCGCCAGATTTGATAAGGATATTTTGCTCATGGAAGCGGGTTTTAACTGGAGCGCGGTTACGGGTGCTGGCATGCGAGGTCAGCTTGAGAACAATGGGCCCGAGCCGTATGAGAGTACGCCAGAAGGCCAACGTGATTTCATGTATTCTCTGATGAACGGCATTAAGCAGGTAGATGGGGGAAGATGCCTTGGCGTGCTCTACTGGGACCCCGTCATGATTTATGTACCAGGCGTAGGCTGGCAGAAGGACACTCCTAATGTGGTCGATAACACGACGCTGTTTGATTTTGAAGGAAACGCGCTGCCCTCCATGCTTGCGTACAAATATAACAATTAACGTAAACGAAAGAACCGGGATGTCGGAGTGAAAACCGATATTCTGGTTCTTTTTTTGAAAGAATAGAAATGTTGTGCAATAAAGTGGTTGTAAAAACATAACATACATTTCGATTTTACGGGTTGAATTGAATGGAATGTCCACGTATGGTGAAGAGGAAGAAAATGATTATTAAGCAGCAGCCCAAATGACATCCAGCAGAGGTGCAAAGCAATATGCCTAAAATTAATTTATTTACTAAAATCGTTGCTCTAATTATTATTATGCTGGTTCCGATTATGATGCTCTACTTCTACTCCAATGAGACTAGCACCGACATTCTTGGCGAGGAGCTTAACAAGTCGAACACGAATCAGCTCCTATTCTTTCAGAATCAAGTCAATACAAGCATCGATTCGATGGCCCTTTGGCCTGACTTATTAATACAGGACCCTGATATTTCGTCGCTTCGCGATATTTTTACGGAAATGCCGGAGCTGAGTCTGGGTATGATTACTTTGATCAAAAGAATTCAAACGAAGCTGGCCATTCAGCAAAATTCATCGAAATGGCGAAGCAGCCTTCATATCTATTCACCGATTCTCCATAGAGATATTTCGGATAATGACGTTGTGCTTTATGACGACGCCGATTTGAAAAAAAGATTAAAGCCTGGCTGGCAAGTGAAGGCCGCTGAAAATAATGAATTTGTTTTCTCTCGTTATGCGGTAACACCGTATTCCAGTTACTTGGACCCAAGCAGCTCGAACCTGGTCATTGAGGTGCAGTTTGACAGCTCGAACATTAAAGATATGCTGGACAAGTTCAAGAGCGATGGCCGCCGAGAGCCATTTTATTATTTGGAAGGCGTCGGCGTTATTTATAATCGCTCGGCAGATAAGGAACTGACGAACAACGTGATCCATTTGTTGAAGCAACAGCCGCTTCAAGACTTGGAAAGCCGGACGATTGATTTGGGCGGGGAAAAATATTTGGTCAATATCGTGAAGTCAGAAACGATTGGTTGGCATTTGATCGATTATATTCCGATTTCCGAAATCATTCGGCCTATTCAAAAGACAAATCAATTATTTTATGTATCTTTGGCAGGCTTATTGCTGTTATGCTGCATCGCTGCTTATCTTTTATATGCGCAGGTACAGGTTCCTATTAAGCATCTCATCGTTGGGTTTCAGAAGCTGAAAAATGGTGATTATTCGGTTCGAATGAAGCCGCGCGGCAGGAGCGAGTTTGGTTTTCTTTATACGCGCTTCAACTTAATGGTCGCTCAAATTCAAGAGCTGTTTGAAACGGTATATTTGGAAAAAATTCATGTGCGGGAAGCACGTTTAAAACAGCTGCAATCACAAATCAATCCGCATTTCTTCTATAATTGCTTCTCGTTCATCTCGAGTATGGCCAAGCTTGAAAAGAATGAAGCAGTCGTTGCCATGTCGCATCATTTGTCCAACTATTACCGTTATACGACAAGGCAGGAACGCGATCTTGTTACGATGTCAGAGGAAATTAATTTTGTGACCAGCTATTTGGAAATTCAAAAAATGCGCATGCCGCGACTGCAGTATTCGATCAGCTTGCCTGCGGATATGCGCCATCTTGAAATTCCGCCGCTGATGCTGCAGCCGCTCGTTGAGAATGCAGTTATTCATGGTATTGAGGCATGGACGGATGCATCTATTATTCAAATAACGGGAGAGTGGCATGAAGAAGGAGCACGGCTTGTCGTAGAGGATGACGGCAAGGGAATGAGCATGGAGGATATTCTTATCCTTCAGCACAAAATGCAAAATCAAATGGATGAGCAAATGGGCTGCGGGTTATGGAATGTTCATCAGCGCATGCACTTAAGATTTCGCGGATCAGCAGGGGTTAGCTTCTCATCCTCAAATCTTGGAGGTCTAAAAGTCACGATTACTTGGTCACCAAGCTAGATAAAAAAAGGGGTTTTCAAATGATTGAAATTTTATTGATTGATGATGAGTCGTACGTTACGGGAAGCTTGGAGAAGACTATTCCCTGGCTCTCGATTGGCGTAAAAAGCGTGTATCAAGCGACATCTGCCTTTGAAGCGCTGGAGCTTCTTGAAGAAAACTCAATAGATATTGTCGTTACCGATATTGCGATGCCGGAAATGAACGGGCTTGAGCTTGTTCAAGAGATCAGCCAGCGCTGGCCTAATATCAAATGCATTTTGCTTACAGGGCATTCTGATTTTCAATACGCCAAAAAGGCCGTTCAGCTGCAAGCATTTGATTATATATTAAAGCCGGTAAATGACGATGAATTTGTGAAAACGATATCGGGAGCAATCGAAGCGTTAAAGGATGAATGGGAGCAGGCAGAGAAATATCAACAGCTGCTGTATGATCGCAAATCTGATTTCAAGGTGCTGCGCGCCAATTTTATGGTCGACTTGGTATTAGGCAGACAGCTTTCGCCAAAGACGATTAAAGAGAAGCTGACGCAATACGAAATTTCTCTTGAGATAGAACGTCCAACTGTCATGATGCTCGTCCAACTGGGCAAACAATTTTCACATCTGGATTATAGCTCTTCCTCACTTATGGAGTTTGCCGTAGGGAATATAGCGGAGGAGTCGTTTGCTCAGCATTTCCATGTATGGCATTGCAAAGCGCCGCATGAATATTTGCTTATTATGGCGCAGCCTAAAACGGAAGCTGGCGAGAAATCAGAATTTAGTGTGGAAAGCCGCAATTTACGTAAAACGATACTTGCCGAAGCAACCAAGAAGCTTCGTACAAATGTGAGCAACTATCTCAAAGGAGATATCTCCATTGTCGTTACGGATTGGTTCGAGTTTCCAAGTGCGATTACGACTGCGTATCGTTCAGGCCTAGGAGCGATGTTCATGATTGCAAATGAAGAGCAGCACTCTATTCATTATTTGGAGGATCGCTCGGGCAAGGACAACACTTTTGTTAAATCAATGGAAAGCTTATATAAGCCGCCTACGATGATAACCTTGCTGGAGTCGAAGCGCTGGGATGCGGTAGAGCAGAAAATTAAAGATGTTTTTGCCGATTTGAAAAATACAAGATTCTCAAGAGAGCATCTATACGAGGTATACTTAGCGCTTACCAATGCTTTTATGTATATTACGCATAGACAGGGCCAATACGTATCCCAAATCAATGAGCTGGGTATCGATTTTATTTTGGATCAAACGGTTGTACTATCGCCTGATCGGCTGGAGGATTGGTCAATTGGCGTATTGCATAAGCTGCAAAGCGTGCTTTCAGTGAAAGAGGAAAGCTCCAAAAGCTTTATCGTTAAGCAGGTACAGGAAATTGTTGCGAACAACCTTAGCTTAGATACGACTGTAAAAACGATTGCTGATCGCGTGTTTCTTCATCCGGTTTATCTCTCGAAAGTATTTAAAGCGGAAACGGGAGAAAGCTTAAGTGAATGGATCATCGGAATGAAGATGGAGCGGGCGCTTTATTTGCTGAAAAATACGAACAAAAAAATATATGAAATAACGAGTGAGCTTGGTTATCAGAATCCGCAATATTTTAGCAAAACGTTCAAAAAATATTATGGTATGACACCTCAGGAGTTTCGCGAACAGTAAAGTGGTTGTAAAAGGTGCTGATATGTTCGCTTTGTGTCATAGGCTGAAATTGCCCCTAAGCCTATAATTAAGCATGTAGAACATAATCATGAGGGGGATTACAATGAATATGAAAACAAAGAAACGGTTCACGTTCATGCTTTGTATGCTTCTAATCGTATCAGCCATCATTGGCTGCTCGAACAGCGGCAACAAGGCAGAGCCGTCGAATAAGCCAAGCGACAACACTTCCGCGGGCAATGAGGAAAACCCTTACAAAGAGAAATACGATCCGCCGGTTACGATTTCCACTGT
Source organism: Paenibacillus sp. 01T47 (assembly GCF_056398245.1). Classification (NCBI taxonomy): domain Bacteria; kingdom Bacillati; phylum Bacillota; class Bacilli; order Caryophanales; family Paenibacillaceae; genus Paenibacillus; species Paenibacillus sp. 01T47. Next base: position 51,115 of record NZ_JBFTPA010000011.1, on the reverse strand, counting down.
ATGGGGAGTAGACCCTGCGCTAACCTTCCGTGAGGGAGAAACGATTGAAAACAACGTGGCAACAAAATGGGCACTCGATACGCTTGGTATTAAAGTAGATTCCCTTTGGTCTGTGACAGATACAAATGGAGCATTTGCAACAAAAATGCGCCTTGCGATGTCTTCAGGGCAAAAAATGCCGGATGTTGCTGTCGTTGGCGACAAGCTGCTGGCACAAGATCTAATTGACTCCGGCATGTTCCAAGACGCAGGCGAGCTGTTCGATAAATATGCCGGCGAGAAATGGAAAGCGGCAATGAATCTTGATACCAGCGTATGGAATGCTTACATGCGTGATGGAAAACGAATCGGTATCCCTTTACTTGATTATGCTTACAACAACGACTATGTGCTCTGGATTCGTCAAGACTGGATGGATAAGCTTAATTTGAAAGCTCCAAAAACGATTGCTGAGCTAGAAACCGTAATGGAAGCTTTTAAAAACAATAATCCACAAGGATTGTCGCCAGAAAAAGTTGTTCCACTAAGCGTTGGCTTTAAAACGTCGATGAACACTTGGATGGGTGATCCATCATGGGTATTTGGCGCATATGGCACACTTCCTGCACAATGGAATGTGGCAGCGGATGGAACTTTGGAATACGGTTCTACGAACGCAGGCATGAAGCAAGGCCTAATTAAGCTTAAAGAATGGCGCGACAAAGGTTATATTCCGAAAGAAGCAGCACTGTGGGATGAGAATAAAACATCTGAACCAGCTGTAGCTGGAACAGCAGGCATTATCCCTGGACCTTACTGGATGAGCGGCTGGCCGCTGCTCGATACAGCAAAAAATGCTGAAGGCGCAGTATGGAAGCCTTATGCGATTCCAACTGGTGAAGACGGTAAAGCAATGCGTCACGGCACTTCCTTTGTAAATGGCGTTATTCTGATCAATAAGGATATGAAAAATCCTGAAGCTTTCTTCACTTACGAGAACTATCTATTCGACAACCTAGCTGACCCGCAAGAAGGAAGCCCGTTCGAGCTAGGCGCTTTTGAAGGTTATGATTACGCTCTTGATGCTAGCGGCAAACCGCTGTACTTGGATGATGTTCCAGGCGGTGCCATTACAGCTCCACTACGTTATTTCATTGTACGCGACGGTGCGCGTATTCCTGATGCACAGTTTAAAGCATTGCTTAACCTAGCTGACGGTAAAGAAGCAAAAACTTATCGCGAGAAGGAAGTTGTTGCACAGTACGGACCGGAAACGGCACTTGCGGCAACTGTCGTTATGGAGCAAGATGCGATTTCCAAGAAAGATATGTTTGTAGGACCTCCTACCAAAACAATGAAATCACGCATGGACTATTTGAAAAAAATTGAAGCTCAAACGTTTAACGAAATCATTTATGGCGCTAAACCGGCTGAAGCTTTCGATGAATTCGTGAAAAGCTGGAAGTCATCCGGCGGCGACGATATGACGAAAGAAGTTAATGAGTGGTATGCTAGTTTAACGAAATAAGCTTGACGAAATGCGGTCCCTGAGGGGCCGCATTTTTTTGTGTAATGCAGCAAGCTAAATTCACATGTTGGATCGCAAAAGTGGTTGCATTTGTGCCATGAATGTTGGGTTTGTTAGCTACTTCAATTTTTCCGTCGCTGATATAATTTTTATATAAGGAACGCGATGCATACGTGCCGTGAAAGGCTGATTGCGTTCTGCATTTCATCCAGCGGGAGGAACAAAACATGTCTCAGCAGCAAACAATTCAACAAGAAGACATTTCGGTATCTGTTGTCAAATCAAAAGGAAAACCGCTGTTTTATTACCTCATAAAGCAATGGCCATTCCATCTTATGGTGCTTCCATCCCTCGTCTTTCTAATCATCTTCGCATATTTGCCAATGGGTGGACTTGTAATGGCTTTTCAGGATTATAAACCATGGCTAGGCCTGACAGGCTCGGAATGGGTTGGACTGGATCAGTTCCGCTATTTGTTCGAGAGGCAAGACAGCCTGCAGGTGATCTGGAACACGCTAATCATCGCTATTTTCAAAATGGTACTGAATCTTTTTGCTCCATTCGTATTCGCTATTCTTTTAAATGAAATTAGAAAACAGCTTGTCAAACGTTTTGTACAGACGTTAGTCTATTTGCCGCATTTTTTATCTTGGGTCATCTTGGGCGGTATTCTTACAGATCTTCTATCGACGGAAGGCGGGCTGGTGAACCGTCTCCTAACAGGAATATTCGGGATCGAGCCGATCTTCTTCCTAGGCGATGGCGACTGGTTCCGCTTCACCGTTATCCTCTCTGATGTGTGGAAAGAGTTTGGTTTTGGTACCGTTGTATTCCTTGCAGCGCTTGCCAACGTAAACCCATCACTTTATGAGGCTGCAGAGGTGGATGGCGCAAGCCGCTGGAAGCAGACGCTTCATATTACGGTTCCGTCGATGATTCCGATTGCTATTGTAGTCGGTACACTGGCGCTCGGAAACGTGCTGAATGCGGGCTTCGATCAAATTTTCAACCTTTATAATTCGTTGGTTTACGCGAAGGGCGATATTATTGATACGTTTGTATACCGCACAGCTATTTTAAGCGGCGAAATGGGCTTTGGTACGGCAATCGGATTGTTTAAATCGGTGATCAGCTTTGTCTTAGTCGTTATCTCCTATCGCCTTGCTTACAAACTAGCCAATTACAGAATTTTTTAAAAAATATAAGCAAGATCGCGAAACGAGTTAGCCGTCTGAGGACGCGATGGCCGTTTACGCTAGCCAAAGGAGGACCTGCCGAATGTATCATAAATCACCATCCTATCGCGTTTTCAACACGTTTAATACGATCCTATTGATCGTTCTAGCCCTGCTATGTGTGATTCCGCTGCTGCATGTGCTTGCCGTTTCGCTAAGTGCAAAGGCGGCAGCGGATGCCAATATCGTCGGTTTATGGCCGGTCGATTTTACGTTGGATGCTTACCGAAAAACGACAAGCAATCCGATCTTTCTAAACTCGATGTGGATCGCCGTTCAGAGGACGGTAATCGGAACGCTGTTGACTTTGTTGTTAGCCTTCTTGGCAGCTTATCCGCTATCCAAAGAAAACACCGCATTCCGCGGCAGAAATATTTATGCTTGGCTGTTCGTATTCACGATGCTCTTCAACGGGGGACTTGTCCCGTTTTATATGGTCATTCAAAAGATTGGCCTTATGGACAACTTTTGGGTGCTCGTGCTTCCAGGAGCGGTTAATGTCTTCTTAACCATCCTTATGCTCAACTTTTTCCGCGGAGTACCCAAGGAGCTGGAGGAAGCAGCGCTCATTGATGGAGCAGGACATTTCCGTACATTGTTCAGCATCTATCTACCCGTTTCGTTGCCGGCCATTGCAACGCTCGCTTTGTTCAGCATGGTCTTTCATTGGAATTCATGGTTTGACGGCCTGCTTTATATCGGAGATCCAAAGCGTTATCCGCTGGCCACATTCCTTCAAACGGTTATCATCCAGCGCGATATGAGCTCGATGAGCATGAACCCAGCTGATTTAGCGCTAATCTCACAAAAAACAGTGAAATCAGCCCAAATCTTCATCGGCGCTCTCCCGATACTTATCGTATATCCATTCCTCCAAAAGTTTTTTGTCAAAGGATTGGTAATGGGTTCAGTAAAAGAGTAATCGAGTAAACACAACATGCACTCACATCCCACCAAAACAGAGGGGCTGTTCCAAACGTAGATTTATCTACGCTTGGAACAGCCCCTTCTATGTTTTATTGATGAAGTTTAGGCAGAGCAACGCGATTGCTAATTCTAACGAACCGAGCAGTTCTTATTCAAACGTTTCGTCCTAGATTAACAATTTAACGAACCCCAGGATCGTTATTTCGGGAAAAGTAACACAAATCACCCCAAATAACATGAGATAACGTCACTAGGATTTGTTAGAGCTTTAGCAAAGTAGTTTTCAGCCAAATAAGCATCATACAGTTCCTTAAAGAAGTAATCTTGAAATATGATGCTCTAAGAGCGGGTATGGGAGAGTTCGAAACGAAATTGAAGGTTGGTTAACAAGTAATCAGCGGGTTTAGCACCTAAAGTAAAGAGTGTCCCAAAGGGACAAAAGCGTTCCAACGCAAACGCAGCAAACGAGTGCACGGCTAGCTTTAACGTAAGTCCAATAGCGGGTGTCCAGAGGGCGCAGCCCTTGGGGCCCTCCCTTGGAAGGGAGGGTTTGGGTAGGTTCGAAACGCTTTTGAAGGTTTGGTATTGTATTTAAGTAATCAGCGGGTTTAGCACCCAAAGTAAAGCGTGTCCCAAAGGGACGAAAGCGTTCCAACGCAAACGCAGCAAACAAGTGCATAGCTAGCTCTGACGTTAGTCCAATTGCGGGTGTCCAGAGGGCGCAGCCCTTGGGGCCCTCCCTTGGAAGGGAGGGATTGGGAGGGTTCGAAACGCTTTTGAAGTTTGGTTAACAAGTAATCAGCGGGTTTTGCACCCAAAGTAAAGCGTGTCCCAAAGGGACGAAAGCGTTCCAACGCAAACGCAGCAAAAGAGCGCATGGTTAGCATTAACTTTAGTCCAATTGCGGGTGTCCAGAGGGCGCAGCCCTTGGGGCCCTCCCTTGGAAGGGAGGGTTTGGGTGGGTTCGAAACGCCTTTGAAGGTCCGGTAGAAGCCTTTAAAGGTTTGGTAGAAGCCTTTAAAGGTTGGTTCCTCCCATTAATGGTTTGGTTGTCTCAAAGAACTTCTCTTCTTCGAACGCACAGCTTCAACTAACTCATGAATGAGATAGGCTGCATATATCGTGATAAACGCCATAATGAAGTAACCGTATCGTTCAAACGTAATAAATGGCAGTGATGTAAATATGAAATATAAAATGGTTATTATCAATATAGATAGTTCTTTACGTTTGCTTTTAAAAATAACGGTCATGAGCAACCCAATTACTCCGAGCAATAGCAGCACGTAGTGATATACGCCCACGATGGGTTTCGAAATATGAAGTACAGGCTTCCAATAATAAGGTACTTTGACCATATCGACTACCCGATCAACGGTGTAATGTTTAATATAACGATTGCGATCCGTTTCAAATCCATAATTTCTAATTTTTTTGGCAAGCTCAGCTTGAATTTCATTGGATTCGATGGCATCTTTCGCCTCGCCTAACCGCGTAAAGTCCTCTTTGAATTTCTCTTCTGCACCAGCAGGATATCTCCAATCGATCATAGCTCCTAATACAGATGGATTGCCGGACGAGAGCGTGAGCGGAATAAACTTATCAAATACGACAGCATTTCTTATCCACCAAGGGGAAATGCAAATTAATATTACAGCAGATACAACAATAGCTGGTTTAATAATCTCTTTTATTTTATATCCTCGAACTAGCATATAGATTAAAAATACGACCGGAAGGAGTGCAAAGTTTGGCCTTGCATATATCCCGATACTTAAACATACTGCCGCAATGGCGAACCAACTCAACTTCTTTTTATCTACAGCTACAATTCCGGTATAAATAAAGAGCCATAAAAATAACTGCCCAAACGCTTCCGTTAAAATCAAATTTGCTGCCATATAGTTAGGTGCATATAGCGCGAACAGTAGGATTGCTATTACACCAATTCGTTCATGGAAAAATCGTCGACAAACTTGATAAAGAAGAATCATCGTTCCTGCCATCATTAAAACTTGAAGAATGCGGAATGCGGTAATTCCGTTCCAATATCCAAATATCTTCATACAAAATGCCAACACCATCGTAAGGGCAGGCATAATAAATACAGTCGAATCTTCTACTTTGTGATAAGTAAATGTACCTTCATTAAGTAATGTCTCGGCACTTCGTATATATTTTACATCATCGTTATTATATTCTTCGAAATTGCCTAAATACATATCGCTGCCTTGCTGAAACGTTATGAATGTTCCTATTGCAATGAAAAACACAACAACAGCTGCTAAAATAATACGGTATAAAAGTGCTTCATTGCCTACTTTTTGAAAAATTTTCATTTCATTGCCCCGCTTTTCATGATTTATAACACTTATAAATAATAATGTGACCTCAAGCTTTGTGTCTAATGGGTCTATTTGGGTTAAACGAGTTCTTTCAAGTTACAACCATTCCTATCATTCCTAGTTTTTATTCTGCTGCTCACCTTTCGCTTATATTAACTCCATTATAACGTGTATCATATGAAAAATGTTCCAATCCGTTGGAAGAAAAATGGATTAGTATATTTGCTGTCTATAAACGTTCGTACAGTTGCACTTGTTCATCCTGTCATAAAGTAAGCTGAGGTGAACTTTTGTGTATAAGAAAAAGTATGCAAGTCGCAATATAAGAGGAAAACTGCGGGTCTGCAAATACTTATGTGCGAATAAAAAATTGAAGCGGTATGTACCGAATACGGTATCATTCAGCCGTGAGCACTTGCAGATGATGCTAAACCGTCATAACACCGTTTATGTCAAGCCAGATATTGGCTCACTCGGTTTGGGCATATTTAAGCTGAAACGGGTGAATTCGGGTTATGAGCTTTATTCAATCGTTAAGAAAAAACAAATACAAAAATTTTATCATTCCGTTTCCGAAGCTTATTCGCAAATAAAGAAAATGAAATCGAGTAAGCTCATTATTCAAAAAGGAATATCATTAGATCGCGTGGATGGATGTCCCTACGATATTCGAGCGATGGTTCAGCGGAAGCCGGAAGGCAAGTGGGTTTGTACGGGTTTAATGGTAAAGGTAGGAGCTCGCCATAAAATCGTAACGAACTATTATCAAGGCGGAGCAATCTATTCGATGAAAAAACTTGGAGAAAGGCAAGGACTTTCTATTGAAGTAACTGATAAGCGGATCAGCAGACTAAGCAAGGTGGCCTTGCGAATATCACGGACATTAAGTAAAAAACGATCGGGTATGCACGAGCTTGGCATCGACTTTGCATATGATCAGAAGCAGCAGTTATGGGTTCTTGAGGTGAATTCCAATCATCCGCAATTTCATCCTCTTAAAAAGCTTGATCCTTCGGCCTATAAAAAAATGAAACATTTTGCTGCCAGCTACGGAAGGCGCGATGCAAAATGAAAAAAAATGTAAAGCAGATCGAGACGATTTCTCGATCTGCTTTTTTTATACTTATTAATGATTGCGCTTACTCCAATGATTGAAAAGTATCATTTTTAGTTGTTCAGATAGCTATTAGTGCGTTTATGATCGCGATAGAATACTAGTAGAACAACTAGAGCAAGGGGGATTGAGTAGTGGCGCAACTATCCGTTAATGAAGAACTATTAAAAAAACCAAAACCTAAAACTAAAAATGCGTTTCTGCGTTTCGTAAAACAATGGGACATTCAAATGATGGTATTGCCGGCATTGTTACTAATCATCGTGTTTAGTTACATCCCAATGTACGGTATATTGATGGCATTTCAAGACTACAGCATCTTCAAAGGTTTTATGGCAAGCGAATGGGTTGGATTAAAACATTTTGACATGTTCTTCAGCTCCCCGGAGTTTTTCAAGGTCATGCGAAATACGGTTATTATCAGCTTGTTGAAATTTTTCATTGGATTCCCGGCACCGATTTTGCTGGCGCTTATGCTTAACGAAGTGAAAAACTTAATGTTTAAGCGGCTGGTTCAAACGGTAAGTTACCTGCCTCACTTTATGTCATGGGTAATCGTTGCGGGACTGATTATGTCGATGCTGTCCACGGACAATGGAAGCATTAACATCGTACTTGAGAAAATGAACTTTATCGATGAACCGATCAACTTTCTATCACTTCCAGAATTATTCTGGTCCATCCTCGTTTCGACTGGGGTATGGAAGGAAATTGGATTTGGCTCTATCGTCTATCTAGCAGCAATAGCAAGTATTGATCCTAGCATGTATGAAGCAGCATCTATGGATGGTGCGAGTAAATTCAAACAAATCTTTTTGATCACATTGCCTTCGATCATGCCGGTTGTCCTTATCTTCATGATTCTGGCGATTGGTAATCTACTCAATGCAGGTTTCGAAGACATTCTATTGCTTGCTGTAAACCCTGTACTCAGGGACGTGTCAGATGTTATCGATACGTACGTTTATCGAGTCGGGATACAAAGCTCTAGATACTCATACGCAACAGCGGTTGGATTGTTCAAAGCCGTTATCAGCGTAGGACTTTTGACAATGGCGAACTTTCTGGCACGCAGGGCCGGCAGCAGCTTGTGGTAAACTATACAATTAGCCCGGAAAGGCGGATGATGCAGTGATCAGGCTCAGTTTTGGAGACCGCGTGATGACGGTGACCATCTACATCTTACTAACGTTACTAGCTTTTATGACCTTTTATCCATTCTGGAATGCACTTGTCATATCCTTCAACAGCGGAATAGACACCTCCATGGGGGGCGTAACCTTTTGGCCGCGTGATTGGACTTTAGAAAACTACGGTATCGTATTCAAGGATGAACGATTGGTAACTGCGTTTCTGGTTTCGATCAGTCGGACGGTTGTCGGTACAATCGCATCCATATTTATAACGGCATTATTCGCCTATGGCCTCTCGAAGAAAGAATTGATGGGCCGCAAGTTTTACATGATCTTGTGTATCATTACGATGTACTTCAGTGGTGGACTTATTCCTTCTTTCTTGCTCATTCGTGAGCTTCACTTAATGAATACATTCTGGGTATTCATTATTCCAACACTAGTCAGCGTTTGGAACATGATCATCTTCCGCACATTCTTCCAAGGCTTGCCTGCAGGGCTTGAGGAATCGGCGAAAATCGATGGAAGCGGCAACTGGGGTATCTTCTTCCGCATTGTTGTTCCACTCTCTGGTCCCGTTATTGCAACGTTGTCGCTTTTCACGGCTGTTTTTCATTGGAATGATTGGTTTGGTCCAAGTATCTACATCACCAATGAGAAGCTGCTTCCTATACAAACGATGCTTAAGCAGATTTTGAACTCTAATATCGTATCGGATCAAATGTCACAGCTAGATTCTGCAGCGCAAGGGCAGTTAGCCAAAATGAGAACGGTAACGAGCAAATCGTTGTCTATGGCAACGATGATGGTTGCCACGATTCCTATCATTATGGTGTATCCATTCGTTCAGAAATATTTCGTTAAAGGTGTTCTTGTTGGATCATTGAAAGAGTAGCAGGCAGTTTAATAAGACATGTGGTTTAGAGCGCAAGCTTTGAACATATAAAAATGAGCTTGAAAGGGGATAATAAACAGATGAAAAAAAGAAAACTACTCGTCCCAATCGTCTCTGCATTTATGGCCGTTTCTTTAATGGCAGGCTGTAGCGGTAATTCCGGTAAAACAGAAAACGGAGAAACAGGAAGCAAGCCGGAGGAAAATAGCGGCAATAAGCCGGCATCGGTTTATGAACTTGGCAAGGAGCAGCTTGATTTCACCCTTTATGGCCATTATGACTGGTACACTATGCCAGCATGGGGCGGCGACATTACGAGTACTTGGATTAGAGATACAAAGAAAGTAAACGTAAAACCAATCCACTCCGGTGGTGCGGCTCCACAAAAGCTGAATACGATGATCGCGACTGGCGAGCTTCCTGATGCGATCTGGCTAGAGCGCGTTGATGTTGAGAAATTGCGCACAGCTGATCTGCTTGTTCCATTCGACGACTATCTTGATAAATATCCGAACTTGAAAAAATGGTTGGGCGATGAAGGCATCAACATGCTTCGTTCAGAAGATGGCAAGCTTTATCAATTCCCTAACTGGTATACAAAACAACCAAACGGCAACTCTGGTTATGTTGTAAACAAAAAGATCTACACAGAGCTTGGTTCACCTAAGCTTGAAACAACAGATGATCTGTACAGCTACTTGAAGCTGGTTAAAGAAAAATATCCGAATGTTGTTCCTTACGAGCCGCATTTAGCAAAAGATGGACAAGGCCTTGACGTATTGTACTCTGCATTCAAAGAAAACGATCAGAAGTTCCCAGGTATGCGTGCTGTACCTAACGGCGACAAGCTGACTTCGATCTTCCTTGACCCTGAGTACCGTGAAGCAATGCAATACACTTCCAAGCTGTTCCGTGAAAAATTGATTACGCAAGATGCAATGACACAAACAGTTGACCAAATTACTGAAAAAGTAATGACTGGCCGTGTAGCAGTATTTGCATCAGCAAGCCCGACTGAAATTGCAATGCAAGCACATGCTGAGCTTACGAAAAACGATCCAGAAGCTGGATATTTCATGATCTGGCCGATTCATAAAGAAGGCGTTGACAAAAACAAAGTATTCCCTGGTACGTATGGTATGTTAGGCTGGAACGTAACGGTTATTACGAAAAGCGCTAAAAACCCAGAAGCAATCTTCGCTTTCTATGACTGGTTGACTGGTCCTGAAGGACAAAGCGCTTTGATGTGGGGACCTCCAGGAATCTATTGGGATGGCGTAGAAGCTGACGGCGAAACTCCGAAGTTCACAGAAAAATACACTTCTGATGCAGGCGGTCTTGGTAAGCTTCAAGCGATCACAACGAACCTTAACTGGGTTGGTAACACAGTATTCCTAGATACAACAAAAGCTAAATTTGAAGAGTCGTTGCCAGTTGAGCAACAAAACTGGTCTACTCGTTACCAACGTGAAATTACGTGGAAAACGCAATCCAATGCAACAGAATTCATTAACATCGATCCACAACCGGATACAGAAGAAGGTATCATCCGTCAACGTATCGAGGACTTGTTCCTAGAAGTTAGAGCAAAAGCATTGTTCGCGAAAAATGATGCTGAAGTACTAGCTGTTCTTGATAAAGGCGAAAAAGATGCTCAAGCTGCTGGTTATGATAAATTGCTAGCATTCAAAACAGAAAAATGGCAAGCTAACCTTGCAAAAATGAAAGCTGAATAAGCCATAGCTTTTCGTAAAAACGACGGGTATACTAAGATATTTAGTGTACCCGAGTTTTTTCGTTTTAATAGAACGATGAAATGTTCGATGTACGTAAAGCCTTTGCCTAATTGGAGCTGATAACATCATGTATAAAGTATTGCTGGCGGACGACGAAAAGCTGGATTTGGAAGGTATGCGTGCTTTTATTCCTTGGACAGATCTCGGTATGGAAATCGTAGCGGGTGTGATGAACGGATTTGATGCTTGTAAAGTGCTGGATACGGAAAAAATAGATATTCTTGTAACTGACGTCCGTATGCCTAATATGACGGGGCTTGAGCTGGCTAGACGCGCACTCGAGATGTCGAAGGATATTAAAATTATTTTCGTAAGCGGATATCAGGATTTCAGCTATGTTAAGCAGGCATTGTCGCTTAATGCTGTCAATTATGTTTTAAAGCCGATGGATGATCAGGAGCTGATTGATTCCCTTCTTAAGGTTCGAGATGTTTTGGACCATGAGCAAGAGCGGCAAAATACATATGGTCAAATGGTTCCGATCGTAAAAAATGAATATATGCTGCAATTGCTTGAAGGAACGAGCGATGAAAAAACCATTGAGGTATTGAGTCAAGAATATGAGATGAATCGTTTTCTCTATCCCGGCTTAGTAGCCGTAATTGAAGTGGATGATTTGTCTTGGAAACTGAACGATGAGACGCGGGCAGAGCAGGATGAGATTCAGCAAGTGGTATCGATCTGTAAGGAGTTTGGCATTTCGCATATTTGTAAAATAAGCAAATTCCGGGTTGCGATTCTCATTGAGCAATCGGATAAAGATGTTTTGCCACTAAAGATCGTAAATCGAGTCAACGAACAGCATACCTTCTCCATTACCGCAGGCGTTGGTGAATTATGTGATTCGATCAACGAATTCTCGGCCTCCTACCGTCAGGCCGTAGAGGCTTTGGATTTGAAAATGTTTTACGGCAAAGGAAAGGTCATTGGTCACGGTGAGGTTAGGCCGGCAGAGAAAGAGGATGTCAAGCATCTCGATGCGAAGCTGGAAGCATTGTTTGTTGCGATGTCGGGTTATGAGCTCGTTCGCATTCATGATGAGCTGGATGACTTATTTCAGGTTGCCAAAAACTTAAAGTCAAAGTTTACGCTGCGCAACTATGCGCTTTATATCGTAATGAAGCTTGATAATTATTTGCAAAGAACGAATGAAAATGTATTTCAGCTGCTTGGCATGGAGCTGAATAATTACGATATCATTATGCAGTTTGAGACGATCAACGATATTCATGTGTGGCTGAGACGCAGGGTTTACGAAATATCCGAAACTTTGCAGGCAAACAAGCACAAAAAAAATTGGAAGCTTATTAAACAAATGATTGATTATATGAAAGAACGTACACATGATAACATTACATTGCGTGATTTGGCGGAGCAATTTTCATTATCGCCGAACTACCTTGGCCTTATTTTTAAAGAGGAGACAGGTAAAAACTTCAGCGAATATTTTATTCAGCTGCGCATGGAGAAATCGTGTGAGCTGCTCAAAACAACAAATATGAAAATTTATGAGATAGCCGATCAAGTAGGCTATCGTCACTTGCCATATTTCAGCAAACAATTTAAAGAAATGTACGGTATGACGCCGTTGGAGTTTAGACGAAAATGACCAAACATAAGAAGGAGCATCGTTATATTCCGTTTGGGATCAAAATTATGCTCACCTACAGCTTGTTTATCATGGTGCCGGTGATCCTAATTGGCTATGCAGCGAATGTTATTTTTACAAGCTCCATTCAAGAGCGAACCCGCGAGATTAATCTTGGTACACTGGCTCAGATGAAGGACAATATTATGTACAAAATGGAGGATGTGTCACGTATATCCGGCATGCTTTATTTTGACAGTAATCTTGCATCCTATTTGCGTCATTATGAAGAAGGCTGGGTTAGCTACGAAGCCACGACGAAGCAGCTCCTTCCAAAAATGCAAACAACGGTGGAGGCAGCAAGCAATAAAATGCGCCTTGCAGTCTATCTACATAACAATACATTGCCGGAAATTTATCACAATTATAATAATACCGATCCGCTGAACGCGGAGGGGCCATTATTTGATTTGTACCATATTACTAGAATTAAGGACAGGGCATGGTATATAGATTACCCCGTAGAGCGGTATGGCGAGACCATGCAGTGGAAGCAGGTTGAAGGGGATACAAAATTCGGGCATATTTCCTTGCTCAGAAGACTTGTTAATATGAATGATCCCATTACGCTTGAGGAAATTGGTTTCGTTCGTATTAGCCTGAGACTTACCGATCTGCTCGAGAGCGTTGATTCTGAGAAAATCGGTAAAGGAACGAAAATTTTTGCACTCAACGAGAATGGAAGAATTATGTTCTCCTCCGGTGATACCGATTTTAATATTGGTGAATCGCTGAGTGAAGCGGAAATGGCGAACTATTGGGCCGTAGAGGAAAAGATTCCACAGCTGAATTGGAAGCTGCTCGCACTCGTTCCAACCGATATAATGGAGAAGGCTACGGACAAGGTAAAGTTTTGGACCTTCTTAATTTGCTTGGCTTGCTTTGTAGTATTTTCACTTGCAGGCTTGTATATTTCTCGCTTTTATTCCCGTAAGGTTATCAAAATCGTTCGTGTGCTGGATGCCTTTCAAGAAGGGAATTTCAAGAAAAAGATTCATTTTAAAGGGAAGGATGAATTTACGCGCATTTCCTTCGCTTTAAACGATATGGGTCATAATATTGACGGATTAATTCAAGAAGTCTATATGACAAATATGAAGAAAAAGGAAGCGGAGCTGGAATCGCTGCAAGCGCAAATCAATCCGCATTTCTTATATAACACATTGTCCTCGATCAGTAGATTGGCTAAGTTTGGACAGGTAGATAAGCTGCAGCGAATGGTGCTTGATTTAGCGAAATTTTACCGGCTATCTCTGAATGAAGGTAGAACCGTTATTCCGATTCGGAATGAGCTGGAGCAGATTAATGCATATATCAATATTCAGAAGACGAAATTCGAAGACGGTATGCAAATCTGGTTTGACATTGATCCTGATATTTTAAGATTTACGACCGTAAAGCTTATTTTACAGCCCTTTATCGAAAATGCGCTTGAGCATGCTTGGTATGGAGCACAGATTAACATTCGAATCGTAGGCAAGATGGAGGGGGATTTAATAACCTTCCAAGTCATTGATGACGGCGTTGGTATTAATCCTGAGATTTTACGCCAAATGTCCGATCCTATTGAGAGAGTGAATGTGGGCTACGGGGTTCGGAATGTGGACGAGCGGATCAAGCTTCATTTTGGAGCAGAATACGGCGTGCGGATCGTGAGTAAAAGAGGAATGGGCACATCCATTTCGATTACGATTCCAGCTAGAAAAAAAGATATGGAACCAGAACGTCCTATTTAGAATAGGACGTTTTTTTTATGCATTTCGTTTTTTGCCAAGCGGCTAAGGCAGCAGCTCCAAAAATCGTTTGGATGCTGCGGATTGCGGCACACCGCGAAGCGTTGCGATACCGATGCTGCGTGCGGGGATGGGCGGGATCAGCGGAATTTCGACGAGCTCGCCAGAAGCAAGCTCATCAGCAGCATAGCTGCGAACGAGGAAGGCCAGCCCAAAGCCACTTCGTGCGAACTTTGCAAGCAGATCCATGCTGCCAAGCTCAAGCTCTGGCGTGAGCTTTGTACCATGCGCTGCGGCATACTCGTCAAGGAACTCTCGTGTGCCTGCACCTTTTTCTAGAAGCAATAACGGGTACTTGCTAATATCCTCAAGCTCGATGGCGGCATCACCAAGAGATGAATACGCGGGACCACCGACGAGTATATCCTGCAAGGGCACGCTTAACCGAAAGTCTAGCTGACTGTCCGAAGCAGGCATATGTACGATTCCGAAATCAATTTTCCCTTCCTTTAGAAGCTGGATGGTTTCAGGGGTCGTTCGATTCGTCACACGAATGCGAATCTCTGGATATTCCGTATGAAACTGCTCCAAATACGGCATCAAATAATGCCTGCATAACGTGTCGCTTGCACCGATACTAATTTCACCGCTTTGCAGGTTGTGCATTTCTGCGAGCATTTTTTCCCCTGTTTCAATAAAGCTATACGCTTGCTCGATATATCGAAAGAGGACCTCGCCTTCGGTCGTAAGCTTAACCCCCTTGGCCATACGGAAAAAAAGCTGGCCGCCTAGCTTTGCCTCTAATTGCTTAATCGTATGCGTGACGGCTGGCTGTGTAATATAAAGCTGTTCTGCAGCGCGCGATAAGCTTCCTGTCTTAGCCGTCCAATAAAAGACGCGATACCACTCCATGTTTACGATCAAAGTTATAATCCCACCTAATACGAGCTATTAGTTATATCAATTATTTTAATGTCACATGATTCATTATAATAAACTTTAAAGGGCAATAACAACATTAGGAGGCGATTGAATTGACGGTAACCGCTATAGTGGGAGCGAATTGGGGAGATGAAGGCAAGGGGAAAATGACAGATGCGTTAGCTGCCAAATCCTCATTTGTCGTACGTTATCAAGGAGGCAGCAATGCTGGGCATACGATTATTAACAGCTACGGTAAATTCGCGATGAATATGCTGCCGTCTGGCGTCTTTTATCCAGAGATTACGAACGTCATCGGCCCAGGCACTGCTCTTGATATTGAAGTGCTGCTGCGGGAGAGGACTGAGCTGATAGCACGAGGAGTACCGGAGCCGCAAATTCGAATATCCGAACGAGCACAGGTTGTACTGCCTATTCACCGCTTATTTGACGAGCTGGAGGAGGAAAGGCTTGGCTCAAACGGCTTCGGATCGACGAAAAGAGGCATTGCTCCATTTTATTCAGATAAATATGCGAAGCTTGGCGTACAAGTTGCGGATCTGTATGATGAGCAGCGATTGCTGCAGCGTTTAGAGCAATCCTTGGCAGCCAAGAATGTACTGCTTGAGCAGTTGTACAATAGAAAGCCGATCAAAGTGGAGGAGCTTCTGACCGTGCTGCTCGAGCAAGCGGAGAAGCTGCGGCCTTTCGTTTGTGATACAACGAAGCTGTTAAATGATGCGTATCGAGCTGGAAAGTCGATATTGCTGGAAGGACAGCTTGGGGCGCTGCGTGATCCGGATCACGGCATCTATCCTTACTCCACATCATCGTCTACGCTGGCGGGCTTTGCGCCAGTAGGCGCGGGTCTTCCACCCTATGCAATTACGAGAATTATTGCGGTAGTTAAGGCATATTCCAGCTGTGTTGGAGCCGGACCGTTCGTCAGTGAGCTGACAGGTGCGGAGGCTGATGAGCTTCGCCGTTTGGGGGGCGACGCAGGAGAATTTGGCGTGAATACAGGGCGCCCGCGCCGAATGGGGTGGTTTGATGCGGTGGCTACGCGTTATGGCTGCATGCTGCAAGGGGCTACGGAGGTTGCGCTGACCAATCTTGATGTTCTAGGATACTTAGATGAAATTCCAGTATGCATAGGTTATGAATTGGGTGGACAAATCATTAAGGACTCATTCCCAGTGACAGCAGCGCTTGCTTCCGCTAAGCCAGTGCTTAAGCGTTTGCCAGGCTGGAACTGCGATATTTCGCAAGTTACAACTTTTGAGCAGTTGCCTGAGGCAGCGCAGCAATACGTTCAGTTTGTGGAAGAAGCTATTGGCGTAAAAGTTGCAAGCGTATCGGTAGGTCCGCGTCGTGAGCAGCTAATCACACGATAATTTAGTAAAAGAAAAGCAGAATCCTAATTGGATTCTGCTTTTTTGGCGCGTGGCCATAGGCTATAGCTAAAGCTGATGGCAAAATCAATGACGAGTATGATCGACCATAAACGAAGCGTGTTAAATAAAACCTCCGTTCGCACCGCATCGCCGACCATTAAAATCATACCATACAAAATGGCGGCGCCTATCACCCATGCGAGCAAGTGATGCAGCCAGCCATTTCGCTCGTAGCGAGCATGATCTTTGCCATATTTCGGCTTGCGAGCAGGAGCAGGTCCGCCGGCAAAGCGATGAGCGAACCTTTCATCAGCCCATTTGATCATTCGATGACCCCAAGCGATGGAAACCCCGATATATATTGCAGCCAAGCTATGTGCGAAGGTAGCTGTTGCGCCGCCGCGGAGATCATAAATAGTGGCAATAACCAATGCCAAATCGATGAGAGGTGTTGCAATCAAAAATATAGCGCCAAGCTTTTTTAAACGGAAAATATAGCGGCATAATAAGCCGATAAGTACAAATAACCAAAATCCTATCTCGCAGCCGATAATAAAAGCGGTAATCATGTGAAGATCTACTCCTTCTGTTAAAATAGGTACATGCATTCAAAAGAATGAACTGAATCGTTAATTAGGGAAGGGTATGAATAAACGATGAAAAAAATACTCGTTGTTGGAAGCATAAATATGGATATCGTTAGTCAGGTCGAAAAATTCCCGCTCCCGGGTGAAACAATCTCCAGTGCAGCTACCTCGTTTTTTCCGGGCGGCAAAGGGGCAAATCAAGCGGTTGCAGCGGCTCGCGCAGGTGCGGAATGTGTGATGATCGGCGCAGTTGGCGAGGATCCTTTTGCTCAGACATTGATCACATCTTTACAAGATAATGGAATTTCCACTAGTCAAGTATTACGCAAGCAAGGAACATCAGGTTTCGCTATTATTACTGTGAATGGTGAAGGCGAAAACCATATAGTTTTATCTGAGGGTGCGAATGGTCAACTGACAGACAAGGATGCAGCCGCGGGTTATGGAGAGTGGTCGGATATTTATGCCGTGCTGCTTCAAAATGAAATACCGTGGGAGACGACGCTATCCGTCATGAATAGTGCTAGCAGCAGCGGCAGTAAAGTATTTTATAACCCTGCCCCGGCAAGGGCTATTCCTGAGCATGTTTTTCCGCTTATTGATACTCTTATTATAAATGAAACCGAGGCGGCTGTTGTTACGGGCTTAACGGTAAACGATGTTTCCTCAGCGCAAGCGGCAGCAGAAGTAGTCATGGGCAAAGGAACAAAAAACGTCATTATTACATTAGGGGAGAAAGGCTGTTTCTATCAAAATAAGCAAGGCGACACAGCTACGATTCCTGCGTTCAAAGTAAAACCTGTTGATACGACGGCAGCGGGCGATACTTTCTTCGGTGCATTCGCCGCTGCAAGCGCTGATGGATGCCAGGCTGAACAGGCTTTGATCTTTGCTGCAGGAGCAGCAGCACTAGCCGTTACGAAGGAAGGTGCCCAAGCATCGATTCCCACTAAAGCAGAAATTGAAGCTTTTCTTCAAAGCGAACAGAAAAATTAAAAATAGGCTTGCTAAAACTAATGGCATTAGTTTATTATAAAACTAATATCATTAGTTTTTGTTGAGGAGGCCATTTGAAATGAGAATGACACGCGAGAAAACGGTTGTACAGCTGACCTATTTACCGAAGGTATTTCCAGTAAATTGTTACTTGGTAGAGGAGGCGGAAGGATTGACATTAGTGGATGCCGCACTTCCAAACAACGTCAATGCCATCCTGAGGGCAGCGGAACAGCTTGGCAAGCCGATTACCCGTATTGTTTTGACTCATGCTCATGCGGACCACATTGGTTCGCTCGACGGGCTGAAAGAAAGGCTTCCAAATGCACAGGTGTTTATATCCAAGAGAGATGCAAGACTGCTTAGCGGTGATCATACGCTAGATCCTAATGAGAGCAGCTTGCCCATACGTGGCGGTTTGCCTAAAAACGTTCGAACAAAACCTGATGTTTTGCTCGTGGATGGTGATCGCGTGGGCTCTTTGCTTGCGGTAGCTGCACCGGGACACACGCCTGGTTCAATGGCATTTCTAGATACGAGGAATGACATTCTCATCGTAGGAGATGCTTTTCAAACTAGAGCAGGCGTTGCAGTATCAGGACAGATAAAGCTGCTGTTTCCTTTTCCAGCAATGGCTACTTGGGATAAACAAACGAGTTTGGAGACGGCTCGAAGGTTAAGAGATTTGAAACCATCGTTGCTCGCTGCTGGCCATGGCAACATGGTGCTGCAGCCTAAACGTTTATTGGATAAGGCGATTGCCACAGCGGAACGTTCTTTGGTTAAATAAATAGGAGAGGGGGGGATTCTATGTCACCTAGAAGAGGGCTTGATTTGGCGACTATCGTAGAGGAAGCAGCTGCCATAGCAGATGAGCTAGGCATCGAAGAGGTTACGCTGGCGACGCTTGCCAAGAAGCTTGGAGTGCGTTCTCCTTCATTATATAACCATGTGGATGGATTAAACGCTTTGCGCATCCAGCTGGCTATCTACGGTTTACAGAAGCTGCTTGCAGCGATAAATGAATCGTTACAAAATAAAGAAGGCGATGAAGCAGTTCATGCTATTGCTTCTGCCTACATTTCTTTTGCAAGAAAACATCCAGGCGTGTATGAGCTGACGCTGCGCTCGCCAGATGCGGATGAAGCAGAATATGCAGCAATTGGAGAGCAACTTGTGGATTTGCTCGTTAAGACGCTAAGCTATTATGAACTTGTTGGATATGACAAGGCCATTCACCGTGTACGGGGATTGCGCAGCTTGCTGCACGGATTCGCTTCGATTGAACAAAAGGGTGGATTTGGCATGCCGCAGGCTATCGACGAAAGTTTAAAAATTGTCATCCAAACGTATTTGAACGGTCTCCGCGTTGAATCATGATAGAAAAGAAGCAGGAGCCAGAGATGCTTAATGGAGTGGATTGGCTCCCGCTTCGATATTAATTTAAGGTTTGTTAGCTTTCCAAATATATTTGTATTCTTTTACGCCTAGTTTTCCATTGATTTGATTCTCTTCAACTTTGGCGACGAAATCCTTGCTTAATGAAGGATCAGTATAGTCAGGATTCCCGGGAATGCCTGTGAGAAACTTAGCAAATTCATTTGTGTCTGGAAAATAGAAAACAGCTTGATTAAACTCTTCAATTTGAATATTTATAAATCCATTACTGTGCAATCTTTCTTTGACCATTTCTAGTGCGCCTGAGTGTATACCAAATATCGTACCTCCCGAGCGTAGTATTCTGCTGTGATTCAAAATGGACGTTGGTCCGCGCCTATCGTAAATTAGATCAAATTGTCCGTCGGTGAATGGCAAATCGGTTTTTGTAGTCGCGTAAATAAACGATATATTATGAGCGTGGCTCTCATCTTTCATGGAGTTGGCAATCTTAATCATTTCAATTGAATTATCGAATCCAACAATCGACTTAGCATGACGTGACATCTTTAGTGTAAAATCGCCGTGTCCGCAACCCGCATCAAGAACCGTATCAAATGCAGGCAGCATTTCAACTAATCTTTCTTCAAATAATTGCTCAGCTGAAATGCCTTCGATCGTAAATACCGCATTGCTTCGATATCCGCCATTTTTTCGTGCAATTCGATCGTACCATTCTATCCCCATCCGTTTATCCTCCTAGACTACTCGAATATGTTCTCACTGGCTTACTCCTTAGGTACATAGAAGCGATATGATAGCAGGCTCAATAGCGATGGGCTCTATCGTCGATTCGAATCTTTCTTGAACAAATCCGTCGCGATTAATTAAAAACTTGGAAAAATTCCACTTGATCCCGTCCCCAGCAAATATTTCTGGGTATTTCTCCTGCAGGAAATGCTGCATCCATTGTCCGCTCGCAGTCTCTGTGTCAAAGCCTTGGAACGGAGCTTGCTGCGTCAGATATTGAAATAATGGAAGAGCTGATGCTCCTCTCACATGCGTTTTCTCAAACAGAGGGAACGTAACTTTGTAGTTGATGTCGCAAAATTGCTTCACTTCAGAATTGCTGCCTGGCTCTTTCTCGTTGAATTGGTTGCAAGGAAAAGCGAGAATTTCGAATCCTTGTTCCTGATATTTTTCGTATAACACCTGCAGATCATTGAATTGACGTGAATAACTGCATTTGCTTGCCGTGTTGACGATCAAGATAACTTTTCCATGGTAGGATGACAGCTTTACTGTTTCTCCGAAAATGGAGATCGCTTGAAAATCATAAATCGACATGTGGTTAACCTCCCTGTGTTACTGATTTATTTTTTCCTCAATAACTGCGCAATATGGAAACCATTTGTATGATTCAATCTATCATATAGCCAAATATTCTATTGGTCTAATATATAAAGAAAATAATGGTTATAGGCAAATGCAATAAACTGTCGATGCCATTAGCAATAATTATAAAGTTAACTAATTATGCAGGAAAGAAAAATCCACATCCTCGTGAGGTTGTGGATTAGAAATCAACTTAATTTTTTGATTATAACAGAAGCATTTACATTTGTTTGAGTGCCACCGGTCAGAGTTTGCAGCGTAACGGCAGCAGTTGAACTATGATTTCGCAGTGTGAGAATACTTCCAGCCGCTAGAGCCATAATAGACTGCCCATTATTTTGCTGAGTACCAGCTCCTGAACCATATATGGATCCTGTAACTAGCGTACCATTTGAAAATAAGGCGAATTGATTTGGTTCTACTCCCGGCACTGAAAAAGTAACTTCGTAATTTCCAGTGGTGGAAACAGTAATCTGACTGGTTCCAGGGGAATGCGTAATGCCGGGTGTGAAAATAACACTTGTATCAAAAGTAATATCTGCCTCCACCGGAACCGTTTGAGCACTGATATTATAAATATATCCCGAACCTATTGGGGGAGAGATAGGGTAAATGATCGGCATTCATATTCAACTCCTTATTTATGATTAGAAGCTATGTAAGGAATTAATAACCTCTAATGAAAAACAATGCCGACAATAAAAAAAGAAGTATTGTCGGCACCAAGTCAACAAATTAGGTTAGTTTACTACAAATTCGATTACAATTGGAGTCAAAGGATCGAGTGTATCACCGTCTGGAATAGTAATAGCAGTAGTCGTAACCGTTGATGTGTCTGCAGTTTGAATCTGTGCATTAATATATAGATTGTAGTAGGCGGGAGCAGTTGGAAATGCTGTTGCTGCTGTACCGGTGTCATTCGTTGTTGCTGTTGCAAGAATATTATACGCAGCACCGACTCCAGTTCCGTCCCCTGCTGTGGCACTAAATCTTCTGGCAGCCATGAATGGTTTTGTGATTGGCATATATATCACCTCTCTTCTCTCTACTAACTTATGCTAGTATTCGAAAAAGGGAAGGTTTGAATCGCGGAGTTTAATAGATTGAACTAAGGAACAACGATAGCCGAGAATGTAACGGTTTCGAGAATGATTGGCGTTCCCGAATAAATAGTTTGATTATCGAGATTAATGTTCAAATTATTTTCATTAATGATATACAAACTGCCTGCTTGCAGTATCCCATTAATATAGAGATTGCTATAGCTATTTGGATCATTGCCTACAAATGCGGTTATGAATGCTCCCTCATCGTTTGTAAAATCATCGGCTGGAATAGTGAGTTGGGATTCGGCATCTGAGGTCATCTTATAAAAAAATCTTTGGGCAGCTGGTAAAATGATAACAGAAGGGACGATAATAGATCCCGATTCGCCTTGGGGCCCTTGAGGACCTTGTGGTCCTTGAAGACCTTGAGGTCCCTGAGGTCCTTGAGCACCTTGAAGTCCTTGAAGACCTTGAAGACCTTGAAGACCTTGTGTACCTTGATGTCCTGGAGACCCCTGCGAACCTTGTAGCCCTCGAGATTCTTGTGAGTCATGTTGATAGGCAGCATGAGGCTTCTTCTTGAAATTAATGATCTTTTTGTGCTTTTTCTTTCTTTTTATTGGGCATATACGAATTGTTTTCTTCTTTGTAGCGAGTGGATTTCCCAAGCTCATTCATACCTCCCTAAATATTAAACTATATAGGGTATGATATGACGCTATCGAACAGCGGTATGGACTAAACGTCCATTACAATTAGGCTGTAAACTATTTAAATGAAAATAGGTAACGGAGTAACCAACTGTTCCAATATAACTCTATTCATTCATCACGCAAAAAAGGAGCTGCTGTACAAGGCTTATAGCCTCGAACAGCAGCTCCTTCAATATTATAATTTCAACCGCTTAGTAAGCTTGTTGAATTAATGCGGCAGCGCCGATTAGTCCAGCGTCCTGCTGAAGCTTGGCGGGTACGATAGCCGTTTCCCTGCCTGATGGGTTAAGCGCGTTTTTGGATACATAGTCTCTAACGGCTGCAAAAAGTGGTTCGCCTACTTGTGATACGCCGCCGCCGATAACGATTTTGTTCGGATCAAGAATATTGATTAGCGATACACAGCCCATGCCGATTGTTTTGAATACACGGTTAACGAGCTCGGACATTTGGGGGTCGCCTTGCGCCGCCAGCTCAAATGCTTCTTTGGAAGAAACGTCTCGGCCGAGCAGCTCCGTCGCTTGACGGGCAACGGCTGTACCGGAAGCGACGACTTCCCATGGCGTACCGGCTTGATCCATAATCATAAAGCCAGCATCGCCGGCATTTCCTGTTGATCCAGTAAGCAGCTTGCCATGCATAAAGATGCCGGCGCCAATGCCTGTGCTTATCGTAATAAAGATGAAATGCTCGGAATCCTGTGCAGCGCCGACCCATTTCTCAGCAAGGGCAGCAGCGGTGGCATCATTCTCCATCTTAATCGGTAGCGGCAGATGGGCTTGCAATGCGTCTACAACGGGGAAACCCCACCAGCTTTTTAAGTTTGGAGGGCAAGTCAGCTCACCCTTGATCGTATTAAGTGGTCCGGGTGCACCTACTCCGACTCCTTTAAGCGTCTCTAGTGATAGCCCATTTTGCTCGGCCAGCTGCTTTACCGCGTCTGCAACCTGCGCAAGCATGTCTGCGGGCGTGATCTGCAGATTAGTTTTTAATGAACCTTTCGCAATAACGTTTCCTTGCTCGTCTACGAAGCCAAATGCTATTTTTGTTCCACCAATATCAATTCCTACTGCAATACTCACGTAATACCCTCCAATGATATGAAAATGACTGTGAACCTTTGAGAAAAAGTCTATCATACTACAGGAATATTAGAAAGAACCGAACGTATCAGTGCCTTTTGGAAGCGTATGCTTTTTTGATCAACTAATGCTGTACAAAAAGTGAGGAGTGTAGTAATATCCAATCGAATGAAGTGCTTGAGAGAGGATCCTTTGCGGCGCAAGGGGTCCTCCGTGCGTATATCATCAACCTAGAGAAGAAGGTAGCTGCCCAAATGGAATCCGAGGCCAAGGAAAGTTCGCGAATCATGAAGTTCGGTATGCCAATGACTGCAAATGTATGGAGAAATGCCCGCATCGATTTAGGTGCATCCTGTCTTTTCAGCTTATTTAATGTCGTCATGAACCAGTTCTATGTAGCATTCGCGATTCAACAAGGAGCAAGCAATTTTCAAGTTGGATTATTGTCAGCAGCACCTGCCGTTGGTTTATTGTTTTCACCATTTTGGGCGTCTTGGATTGAGAAAGCGAATAACCCCAAGCCGTTCGTCGTCATTCCTAATGCCATCGGCAGATTACTGCTGCTGTTGCCGGCTTTTTTCGCTTATCCATCCTTGTATGTAGTGGCTGCGCTTGTATTTCAGCTGTTAATGGGCATTCAGGCTCCTGCATATGCGGCATTAGTATCGCGCATGTATCCTTCTGATTTGCGCGGAAGACTAATGGGGTATGTCCGGGTGGCAATGGGGATTATTATGATCCCGCTTGCTTACTTTGTTGGCAGCTGGTCGGATGCCTTTGGGCCGTCAGGACCACTCATTGCGGCTTCCATTGCGGGTTTTCTTTCTATAAGTCTATTTAATACACTGAAGCTGCCAGTACAGAAGGCACCTGATAAACCTGCTTCTCTGAAAAAAACGAGCCGATTCCCGCTTCAGGAGCAGTGGAAGCTTATTAGAGAAAATCGAACGCTAGCTGTTTTTTTAGCGGCGACTACACTTACCGGGTTTGGCAATATGTTTGCAAATCCGTTGTATCAAATTATACAGGTAGATGTGCTTCAGCTTTCCAATTTGCAAATTGGTTATGCTCGTGTCGCTTATTTTACAGCGCTGCTGCTTACGTTCTGGATAGCGGGCTGGATGATCGATCGCATCGATATTAAATATACGCTGTTATGCGGCATTGCAGCTTACGCTATAGTGCCGATGTTATATGGGCTTTGGGGCAGCTATGCCGCGGTCATAACCGGCAATGCGATACAAGGAATCGGGGAAGCGATTTGGGATATCGGCATATTGGCATTTGTCTTCCGACTGGCGCCTGGCCGGGAAGCAATGGTTTTCGGGCTGCATTTGATGCTTTTTGGCGTTCGAGGAACGATTGGGCCGACTTTAAGCACATCGCTTTCGCATAGTGTATCTCTGTCATTGCTGCTGGTTATTGCTTCTATATGCGGATGGATCGGTACGTTTCTATTTATATCAGGCAATTGGAAGCGGAACCCGCTCACTCAAAAAGGTTAATTTTCGCTTCAGTTTACGTTCATCTCATGTTCATAATCGAATGCTAGAATGTTATGAATAGAAGCTATTCATTACATATTCGTAGGAGATGAACGATATGAACAAATGGAAAGTGATGCTTAGCGCTGTCGTTATCGCTGCTGCTTTGGCAGGCTGCGGAGCTCAGGACGAACAGGTTTCATCCGATCAGCAAGTGGATGCTCAGGGCAAAGTACAGCGGAATGGAGCCAGAGCGGGCATGGGGCAGATGGGGGCTCAAGCGGATTTGATGGGTAAAGTGAAATCGGTGGATGGCCAAACGATTACCCTCTACAAATCGGCTATGGGACAAGTCGGTCCGCCGCAAGGGGATGGAACGGGCAATATGCCTGGAGCGGGCGAGGGGCAGCAGCCTCCAGACGGCGCTGAACTTCCAGCAGAAGGTGAGGCTCCGCAACCACCCGCTGGTGATGGAACGTCTCCTGAGGGCGGCGGCAGGATGAATATGGACGCTATGTTCTCAGAGGAGACGGTGGACATTCAGGTGACAGATACGACTAAGATTATGACAGTCACCTTCGAGAATGAACAAATGGTCGAGAAAGAAATAGCGCTGGCAGATCTAAAAGCCGATGATATTTTGTCTATTATGCTAACTGACGATACGCAGATTGCAGAATCCATTACTGTTCGTATGGGAGGTTTCGGTGGTTTTGGCGGAGGCGCTGGCGGCGGCAGACAGCCAAGGCAGCAGGAGCAGCAGACAACAACCCAATAGATATCTCTCTTCGTATCGGCCTGCGGCGGTTCGAATAACACAAATAGCAATGCAGCAACTAATGCACCCTCCAAGAGCGAAGCACCTGCAGCGTTAATGCTAATTTAGTCGTTTCACCAACCTATGCACATGAGAAGTAGGCGATCTCAAAACTAGTCTACTCGCTGGTTTCTCTAACGAACTGTATTATGCTTATGCTGCAGAAAATTGCTTTTCTTTCATTTTAACGAACCGTAGTAACGTTATATTATGATTTACAGGGTATCATGAGCTGCTTTCTTCTAAATAACGATTTTGGAGTTCATTAGAATGTTAATCCATTAAGAATGCTTTAAATAAGGCTTATTCGGTTCGTAAGCTATAAGTATAATAAGGGGAGGACATCATCGTTCTTCCTAAGTCCCTTCCTATTATTAGGTCAACCAGAGCGTACTGGTTGGCTTTTTTTTGCGTTGCACACACATTCGGTAACTGCAGCTATCCAAAAATATGTCCATATCATCTATAAATGCGGCATATGTTTGCTCTGCCCCTCCGCTTATGATGAAACCACGGAAGACACCACGTCTATCCAATATCATTTTTAGGGGGACAAAAAAATGAGTAAAGCACGCAATAAGTTTTCAATGCTGCTTCTGATGGTCACAATCATTGCGCTGGTTGCAGCTGGCTGCAGCGGCAACAAGGATGGCGGAGAGAAACCAGCAGACGGCGGTAAAAGCGCCGGCAGCGGCAAAAAGACAGAAATTTTGTTCTGGTCACCATTCTCTGGCTCGGATGGCCCGTTCATGAAAAAAATCGTAGACAAATATAACGGCTCGCAAGATCAATATAAAGTGAATTTTGTTATTCAGCCAAACGGCGAATATTACAAGCAATTGGACGTGGCTCTAAGCACAGGCAAAGAAAGCCCGGACATGATGATTATGCACGTTGATCAAGTACCAACTTACGCTAGCAAAGATCAATTGCAGCCGATCGATGAGATTGCAGCGGGCGCAGGCATCAATAAAGCGGACTTTGCAGATGCAGCAACGACGTATTCGACACTCGATGGCAAGTGGTATTCCATTCCGCTTGATATTCACCCGCTTGTGATGTATTACAACAAAGATTTGTTTGATAAAGCTGGCATTGCAGCAGCTCCTACTAACCGTACTGAATTTGATGATGCGGTTCAGAAGCTGACGGATAAAGAGAAAGGCGTTTATGGTTACGTCGTTCCAACCTTGTGGCCGCAGCAGTTCATTTTCCCAACACTAGTATGGCAAAATGGCGGCGAGCTTTGGAACGGAACAGACGTAGCCTACAACTCTCCGGAAGCGGTTGAAATGGTTCAATGGCTGCGCGGCATGGTGGATAACGGCGTTTCGCCTGGGAATGTTCAACAAGATGGCGAAAACACATTGTTCCTGCAAGGAAAAAATGCGATCCAATTCAACGGCCCGTGGATGAAATCACAATTTGATGAAGCAGGATTAAATTATGGCGTTGCGCCTGTTCCACAAATCGGTAAAGCGAAGCAAGCGGTATTCGCAGGCTCCCATGGCTTCGTTATTCCAAAAAGCGTAACGGATGCAGCCAAAACAGCAGGTATCGGCGATTTCTTGAAATACGTATCCACAAATTCCATGGACTGGGCGGAATCCGGTCAAGCGCTGGCATCGAAACCTATGCTTGAGAGTGATGCGTTTAAAGCGCTAACTTTCCAAAACAATGTAGCATCGGCATTTTCTTATGTACAATTTGCGCCAAATGTATTGAACTGGGGCACGATCTCTGAGCCAATCTGGGGTGAGCTGAACAATGCATTGCTTGGCAAAAAAGATGCACAAAAGGCTCTTGATGATGCGGCAGCCAAATCGAAGCAAGCAATGAAAAAATAAATAATCGTAAGCAGCGAGGAGGATGGGAATAGCAGAGTCCGTTTCCATCTTCTAAAGCTGCGATTGCTTGTGCTAGAAAATATGGAAAGCGTCAGGGGGACTCCGTTTGAAAACGACATTAGCATCACGATTCACTTCTTTTTTATTCGTACTGCCATACTTAGCAGCATTCAGTATTTTTTTGCTGTTCCCGATTCTGTACGGCGTATATATCAGCCTTCAAAATTTCGAGCTGCTATCAAAGGAACATGAATTTGTTGGAATTGCCAACTACATCAAAATTTTCACGCCAGGCACGTATCTCAACGATATTTTTTTTAGAGGGTTGTGGGTAACCGCTCAGTTTGTCATATTTTCCGTTCCACTCTTAATCATTGTTGGGTTGTCATTAGCGATGCTTGTTAATGCGCTTCCTGCCAAAATTCGCGGTTTGTTTCGTACCTTTTATTTTCTTCCGTACGCGTTGTCAGCTTCCGTTATGGCGGTCATTTGGCTGATGATGTTCGATACGAATGCCGGTTTTCTTAATAGTATGCTTGCGAAGCTTGGCATCAACAGCATACCTTGGCTAACGGATACGCCATGGGCGTGGATCTCACTTATTGTGACGACGCTTTGGTGGACAATTGGGTTCAATATGATTATTTTTATTAATGCACTGAATGAAGTGCCAGAGGATTTCTATGAAGCTGCTTCGATAGATGGGGCAAATGCATGGAATAAATTTACGAAAATAACGCTACCGTCGATTCGTCCGGTTATGCTGTTCATTATGATTACATCGACGATTGCTTCCTTTAATATTTATGCGCAGCCTTATTTATTGACACGGGGCGGACCCGGCGATACGACGAAGGTGCTGCTCATCAATGTGCTGGATCAAGCCTTTTTACGCAAAGAAGTAGGTTCAGCTTCAGCGATGGCGATCGTTATGGCACTGCTCATTATTATTATATCCATCGTACAGTTCAAGCTGACGAGCGGCAGAAAGGGAGAGGTTTAAATGGTAAAGACAAAAAAGTTATGGCTTATCGTGCTTGCCATAATTATTGCGGTATTTTTCCTCCTCCCGCTCGTTTGGATGATTTCAACATCGTTTAAAAATGATTTCGAAGCATTGTCCGGGAAAATGAACTTTTTTCCGATAAAACCAACGATCGATAACTTCGTACAAGGCTTGACCGGTGAATTAATGAATGTACCCATTACGCGCTGGATTGTTAACTCCTTGTCGGTTGGGCTCATTGGCACCATTCTCGTACTCATTATCGATTCTATGGCGGCTTACGCATTGGCGAGATTAAACGATTTGCCGCTTCGCAGAATTATGCTTTCCTTATTTATCGCTTCACTTATGATTCCTGGCGTGCTCACGTTTCTGCCCATGTATTTGGAATTTAATGCCCTCAATTTAATCAATACGTATCCCGCACTGATTTTGCCGGCAACAGCGGGAGCGTTTGGCGTCTTTTTGCTCTATCAGTTTTTCGCTTCCTTTCCAAAGGAAATCGAAGAAGCAGCGCGTATTGACGGAGCGAACAAGTGGCAAATTTATGCTCGCATTTTATTGCCATCCGCCGTTTCAATTATGGTGACATTAGCCATCTTCACTTTTATGGGGATCTATAACGATTTTGTATGGCCGCTTTATGCGACAACATCACCAGAGATGCGCACGATCACGGCGGGCATAGCGATGATGGCAACAGGAAGCTATACCCAAAGCTACGGCAAGCTTATGGCGATGACGACAGTCGCAACGCTGCCAGTTGTTATTGTGTTCATTCTTGGACAGCGTTCCTTTGTGAGAGCTATTACACAATCGGCAGTGAAATAATCAATGATTACACCGATATGGCAAGGAGAAGAGACCGATAAGGTCTCTTTCTGTCCATGTTGGCGAGTAAGCGGAGGGAATGGCATGAAACTTAATCGTAAGCGTATAACTCTGATCGCATCTATGATTGCGGTAATTATTATTATTTTGGGGGCTTGGATCGTGAATAAAATGAATCATGACACTACGGCTGCGGGAGCTTATAATGGGCATGGCGGAACGTTCAAAAATACGTTAGCATCTATGGACACACCAGATCCGAGCATCATTTACGTCAATGGATTTTATTATATGACGTTTACGCATAACGGAACGGATATTATGATAATGAAATCGCGATCGCTCGACTTCAATCAAGCAGAGCGGAAGGTGGTATGGTACCCGCCTGTGGATACGATGTATTCAGCAAATTTGTGGGCACCGGAAATTCAATATATTCAAGGAAAGTTTTATATCTATTTTGCAGCAGATAACGGTGAAAATGAAAACCATCGCATGTATGCGCTCGAAGCGGAGACCAGCGATCCGATGGGGAGCTATGCGTTTAAAGGTCAAGTG
The DNA here is from genome assembly GCF_056398245.1 of Paenibacillus sp. 01T47. Taxonomy (NCBI): domain Bacteria; kingdom Bacillati; phylum Bacillota; class Bacilli; order Caryophanales; family Paenibacillaceae; genus Paenibacillus; species Paenibacillus sp. 01T47. Next base: position 20,728 of record NZ_JBFTPA010000011.1, on the reverse strand, counting down.
ACGGATTCGACAAACAAATGGGCTATTGACGGCCTCGCGCTTGAGCATGAGGGGCAGCTGTATTTTGTATGGTCGGGCTGGGAAGGCGATTTAAATGTACAACAAAATACGTACATTGCACCGATGAGCAATCCATACACGATTAGCGGACCGCGAGTATTGCTTAGCGAGCCGGATTTGGAGTGGGAGAGAGCAGGCGGACCTCCGTTCATTAATGAAGGCCAAGCGATTTTGAAAAAAGACGGCCGTGTATGGATTGCCTATTCTGGTGCGGGAAGCTGGACACCGTTCTATAGCATTGGGTTATTGTCACTAGAGCTGGGAGCAGATCCGCTTGATCCGGTGAAATGGACAAAAGCTGAGCAGCCGCTTATGCAAATGGATGGAGACGCTGAGGTTTACGGTCCTGGTCACAATACGTTTGTTGCCTCGCCAGACGGAACCGAGGATTGGATCGTCTATCATGCAACAAGCGGTCAAGGGGACGGCTGGAATAATCGGAAGGCGCGTGCCCAGCGGATTGAATGGCAGAAGGATGGTTTGCCTGTCTTTGGTTCTCCATTATCGCTTGCTACACCAATTGAAGTACCAGCGGGCACAGGATTAATACGCGCAGAGCATGCAGCAGCTGCTGATAAAGATAACTTAGCTTTCAGCGGGATATCCTCGTCACTTGATACGAATGCCCCATTATTAGTCCATTACACAAACGATGCGGAAACAGAGCAGCGTATTCAGGTCAATGTGAATGATGCGGTTGGTGCAGAAATTATACTTCCACCTACTAAGCCAAATGAAGTGGGATATGTATATGCTTCAATTGCGCTGAACGAAGGGCAAAACAACCTTTCTTTTATAGGAAACCAGGCAGCTAATCTGATCTCGGCGATTGAAATTCCACGTTTTGAAGCGGAGTACGCGCAGTTCTCATCAGAAAGTGAGCTTATTGAAAGCTCGACAAAATCGAATGGCCGTTCTGTTCAATTGGCAGAGGGTGATAAGGACGCGATTCGATTGGATCATGTTAGAGTTCCGATGGATGGGAAATATGCTTTACATTTAAGTGTAGCTAATGGGACTGGAAGCAAGCAGATGCTGGAGCTGAAGGTTAATGGCGGACGTGTCCAAAAGATAAGCATTCCCGCAAGCGAGTTAGATGCAGTGCAGCAGATAACCGTAAGCGTAAAGCTGAAGATGGATGACAATACTTTGCAATTTGGAAATGCAACCGGGCCGCTTGAAATCGATTATATCGATGTTGTATCCGATAAAAACTAACTAACAACTCAGGCAACGGAGGCGCTAAACATGAATATAAAAAAATGGAGCGCGCAGTGGGTCTCCTATACACTAATCGGTCTCCTGGTCATTGCCTTGACAAGCTGCGCCTCCGAGCAAGAAGCCAATCAGAAAAATGAAGAGACGAAGCCTGAGGCTATAAGGCTTGAGTACTGGACGCCGTTTAGCGGCGGCGACAATCAGTTTATGACGGAAATGGTCACACGATTTAATGAAGAGAATCCGACGATAAACGTTGTGCAAGTAAACTCTCGATTGGATGACTATTACACGAGGCTAAAAACAGCGATAATGTCTGGCAATGCGCCGGAGCTTGCGATTTTGCATCAGACAAGTTTGCCGCAGTTCGTCCAGAACGGCTATATCGAGAATCTGACAGAGCCTGCTAAGCAGATCGGGCTGGACTGGTCGGGCTTTAATCGCAATATACTTGATTCTACCATGTATGACGGAATCCCTTACGCCGTGCCGCTTGATACGCATGCGCTTGTTATGTTTTACAATAAAACCTATTTGCGTAAAGCAGGTTTACTTGATGAGGCGGATAAGCCATTAATAGGGGCAGGAGCTGCGGGATTTGAAGCTTTCCTGCAGAAGCTTAAGTCTTCGATTCCAGCCGACATTGCGCCGATGGCTCAGCCGAGTACTCGGATTGATTCCGTATGGCTTTGGTGGAGCCTTTATAACCAAATAGACGGCGGGGGCAGCTTCTATAATGAGGATGCAAGCGCTGCCGTATTCAACAATCCGCAGGCGCTGCAAGCGCTAAGCTATATGAATGATTTGTACAAGAAAGAGCTAATTCCGCCTGATATTAACGATGCATTCAAGCTTTTTTATGATGGAAAAGCTGCGGTGCTAATTACAGGGATGTGGGGAACTGGTGCATTTGAGAAAGCAAAAAATTTGGACTTTGGCGTAATTCCAATGCCTGCGTTGTTCGACCGGGCTGCGGTATGGGGGGATTCGCACACCATTGCCATACCGACCAAGCATGGGATGACGGATGAGAAGAAGCGAGCGGCGCTTACTTTTGTCAAGTGGTGTGTAGAAAATGGTGCGATGTGGGCGGAAGCGGGCCATGTGCCAAGCATGACAAAGGTCGTTGCCAGCGAACCGTTTAACAGCTTGAATTACAGAAGCTCCTATGCAGCTTCCGCAAACTATGTAGCTTATTGGCCGCGCCATGTCCGGCAATGGTCGATCGTTGAAATTTTAATTCAAGAATTTGAAAAAATGAATTATTCGGAGCAAACGCCTGAGGAAACGCTGCAAGCAGCCGTGAAAAGGGTGAACATCGAGCTGAGGAAGTAAGGAGATAGCTATGAAGCGGGTACTCGCGGTGATTGGGTGGTTCAAAAATCAGGAGCTGGCACGAAAGCTCATCCTCATAAACTTTATACTCATCGTGCTTCCACTCAGCGTTATGGGGTATTTCGCCTTCACTCGGTTTGCTTCGACGCTTGAGCAGAAGGTCGGCGACTATCAACTGCAGACCATGAAACAGCTGACGCTAAATCTGGATACTTATATGGCAGAGTTAGATCGTTTAACGCTTATGCCCTATCAATATGAGCAAATTACAGCTTTTCTAGAGAGCAAGCGAGAGCAGGGTCAGGCTTTATCACTGGAAGAGATTAAGCAATTAAACAGCTTTGTCTCCCAAGTATTTCTGAACGGCCGCATCGATATTGTAGGCGTCTCGTTATTTGGGGAAAGCGGCGCATCCTATGTTGTACTGCCAGAAAGCCAATATGTCACGACGTATCGACTAGATGAGAATGCGCAGTGGCTCCAAAACGAGAAGGGCGGCAATGGACAATCCATTTTTATTACAACCCACAATATTCAGTCTACCAGCGGAACGGTATACCCCGTGTTCTCAATTGCAAGGGAGCTGCGCAGCTTTGATAGCGGGAAAAAGCTTGGATATATCGTTATTGATGTAGATCCAACGGTCATTCATAAGATGATATCGCAGGTTACGCTCGGAACGAAGGAAGCTTTATATATTATGGATCAAGACGGTGGAGTCGTTGTCGGTAAAAATCGAACGATGCCGCAAGAGGCTTTGGGAGGCCTTTATAAGGATAAAGCGCCGGAAGGGGTTACACATGCTGCACTTAACGGAGAGCGGCAGCTCGTTTCTTACGTGACGTCATCGATCACCAATTGGACGACAGTTGGAGTCGTTCCGGTGTCGGAGCTGATGAAGGACAGTTTAATTATGCGGAATTCGATTATTCTGTTTGGTGTCATCTGTATGGGCCTTGCTATGCTTATGTCGGTATTCCTTGCGTTTCGAATAACAGAGCCGCTGCGGGGTTTGATTAGGCTCATGCGCAAGGTGGAACGCGGCGATCTTCTCGTATCCTTTCCCGTCAAGCAATGGGATGAAGTTGGCCATTTGGGCAAAGCGTTCAATACGATGGTATCCAAGCTAAGCGAGCTTGGTTACTTGCTTTATGAGACAGAGATTCGTGAGAAGGATGCGCAGATTGCGGCTTTGCAAAGCAAAATCAATCCGCATTTTTTGTATAATACGCTTGGATCGATCAGTATGTATGCAGAAGTCGACGGCAATCAAGAGGTTGTCAAAATGACGAACAATTTAAGCAGACTGCTGCGTTACAGCTTGAGCAGCCAGAAAGAGCATGTCAACCTTGAGGATGAGCTGGGACATGTCTTGGGTTACATGACGATTCAAAAAATGCGCTATGAGGATCGGATCGATTTTCGATTAGACCGAGACGAAGCTTCTTTGACCTGTACGGTCATTCCCTTAATTATTCAACCAATAGTTGAGAACGCCATTAACCATGGCATCGATCAGGGTGTGGGCAATGGGCGAATTACATTAACCTGCAAAATTGAAGAAAACGTGCTGCGTATTGTCATTGAAGACGATGGCATTGGAATGACGGAGGAGCAGCTCGCGGATATTCGCCGTCGGCTGCAGCATTCGAAGGATTTAGGAGGCAGCTCCGGCAATGGATTATTAAATGTCCATCGCAGAATTGTTCTTCATTATGGTGAATCGTACGGTTTAATGCTGGAGAGCATGCCATATCAAGGCTTGAAAGTAACGATGACTTTTCCTGCTGTATTTGAGAAGCCTGATCAAATGAAAGGGGATGTTCATGCCTAGAATCGTTATTGTAGATGATGAATCGATATTTCGAAAAGGCTTGCGCAAAATGATAATAGAACTCGACCCGGAATGGGAGGTCGTTGGTGAAGCGCGGGATGGTTATGAAGCATTGCAGCTGGTGGAGGAGCTTGAGCCAGAAGCTATTCTGACGGATATTCGGATGCCTCGCATGGATGGCATTCAATTGCAGCAGATGATGAAGGAGCGTTTTCCGCATGTGTTATGCGTCGTTATAAGCGGGTTTGATGATTTTGTCTATATTCAGCAATCGATGAGGCAAGGCGCGAAGGATTATATGATGAAGCCGATTGAGCGCGAAGAGCTGGATAAGGTGCTTCAAATGCTTAAAGAGAAAGTGCAGCTTAAACAAGGGGTTCCCGTCAGCAACCCCCATCGTGATGAGCACCGGATTAGGCAGCATGTCAGTGAACATCTGTTAACCGGCCTTCTGAAGGGCAGCGTAAATGAAGCGGATTTGGAGCTGCTTCGGACCATTGGGATTGACTTTCATCAACCTTACTTCACATGCATGGTTGTGAAATTAGACAAAAATTCAATCGGCAGTGAGCGGTATAATCAAGCTGATCCTTCTTTGTTTCAATTATATATTCAACAGCTCGTGCAAGAAGTGCTGAGCAGGAGAACAAATGGCTTTTGTTTCATCATGTCGGAGACAGAAGTAGCGGCGCTGCTAAATATTGAGGACAGCGACCAAGCGATGGCTGCCGTGCGGGAAATTGGCGAGACGATTCGCAGACAAATTACAAGCTTGTCAAATATGACGGTTACGATCGGCATAGGCCAGGTGGCAAAAGGCTTTAAATCGATATCCGATGCGTACAACGAAGCGGAAATTGCTTTGCTTCACAGGCTCATCGTTGGCGGAGATAAAGTGTTGGTCTACAGTGATTTAGGCACGGATGACCGTTTCAAAGGCGAGCTGAAAACATGGTCGTGGGAGAAGCTGGATCTGGCCATGAATGAGGGGAAGCTGGAACAGGTCGCGGCGGCAGCCCATACTTTCGTAAGTGAGCTTTGCCTTGATGCCAAAACACCGGAAACCGTGCATCAGCAGCTATGCAAGCTGCTCATTCATTATTATGAGGCAGCAGGGCGGCTGCGGCTAACGAAGCAGTGGCTGGGCATGAAGGATATGAAAACCGTTCTATTTGATATTTGCTCGATCTCTTCCAGAGAAGAGCTTATGGATGCATGCTCACAGCTGCTCGTTCGTTTAGCCGTATGTATCGCTGAGAGTACGGCGCAGCCTGAGCATGATCCAATTGAAAAATCGATTCGATATATTGAACAGCATTATTCCAAGGCGCTGACGCTTAAAGAGGTAGCTGATTCCGTCTATTTAAATGCAGCATATTTCAGCACCTTGTTCAAGAAGCAAACCGGGAAATCCTTCGTTGAGCGGCTTACTGAGATTCGAATCTTTGAAGCGAAGCGGCAAATGGTTCAAACCGATAATAAAATTGCGACGATAGCTGAACATACGGGCTTCACGAATATCCGCCATTTTAACCGTGTGTTTCGCAATGAAACCGGTATGTCGCCAAAGGAATACCGTGAAGATATCCATATCAAACCGAATGTTATGCAGAACTAGCTGCTAGTATGCGACGTAAACTTGAATGTCCTGATCATAATTTCCGAATTGTTTGCCGAACATACTTAACCCTCCGCTGTGGGTTGCAGTCTCCGGCGCACATATACGGAATCTGATGTCGTCGCCAAAGCCAACATCAAGATCCGTTATCGTCCGATCAGACATCCGAATGCCATCGATGAAGGAGCCTCCTGAGTCGATGGTTATTTGTTTCAGCAAGCCATGCTGAGTCCCCAAATCCCACCAGCTAGGCGTATACACACCCTTTACTGCACCGAAGTCTCCTGGACAAGTCCATACGCCGAGCAAGATGTCATTAATATAAAAGGAAAGATCGGAAGGCCAGTTCTCGTTGTAGTGCGGTGCTTCCGAGCATATTTCAAGCGATATGGAAATGCTTTTTGCCGATTGTTTTCCTACTAAATAATTAGGAATGCGATATTCAATATAGCCGCTTCCGAACCACAGGTGGCATGCCTTCACATGTTCAGGATCGGAGAAGTAGCGCGGGTCATCCACCATGCCGATAATTTTGGTGTCCGATGTCAGTCCGCAAGTAGGCTTTACTTCATAAGAGGAATATTGACCAATTGGGATGGATACGGCATACCTATTTTGAATGGTTTGCTCCTTCACACGAAATTGCAGCGTAGCAGAATCGAGTGTGAGATGGCACACCTTTTGGCGGCCTCTCGTGCTGGGCACACTTTCTGTCGTAATAATGGATGCTTCTTCTAGCTTCTGAATATGTTTAGTCACAATGGCTGACGAAATGCCTAGCGCTTCAGCTATTTCTTTAATGTTCATTGGTTTAATATTTAATAATTCAATGATCTTCACTCTTGTGTCCGATGCAAAGCATTCAAGAAATTTGATATTGCGGCTGTTAACCTCTATGTTCATCGATTGATCCTCATTCCGTTATGTTTGCTAACATTATATAATTCGAAAGTTAATTACACAACTCAAATGTTTACTAATTAAAGCGTTTGAACGTTGTAAATAAAAGAAGAGGGTGTCCTCATGGCCTGTATAGACCAAAAGGAACACCCTCTTCGTATTTCGGTATATGGGAAGTCTAGATTAATATAGGGAAATGGTTAGAGTGTCACGTTCGAAATAAGAATGAAGCGTTGCCTCACTGCCTACAATTTCTACGCTAATTAGCGATTTGATACATGTTTTAAGTGCGTTTTTGCCTGTTGTCAGTTTACGATTAAGTACTGCGGTCAATTTCTCAATGGCTTGCTTATTTGTATCTGTTAAATAGACAGGTATCGTTTTATTTTGGAACATCAGCATCGTTTTCATAGTATGGACCTCCATCCCGCGAAGGATTTTTTTTTATAGTGTAACGTACAATTATTAAATAATTCTTAAAATTCGGTGAGTATTTGGTTACAAAGCTGTAACTTTTGAGTAAATGACCAAATCATACACGTTTTTTCTTATTATGGACGACGATCCGACGATTCAAGCTGTTTTTTGCGGAACTGGGAAGGCGTGCATTTCATCATTTTGCGAAAAACTTTGACGAAATAACTAATATGATCGAATCCGACATCAAGCGCTACAGCTGCTATTTTGAGCTCTGGCTTCAAAAGCAGCTCCGTTGCTTGTCTAATTCGATAAGCATTCAAATACTCAATTGGCGTTTGTCTGGTCATCGTCTTGAAGAAGCGGCAAAACTGACCTTCGCTCATCGGAATTTGATCAGCAATTTCTGCGATCCGTATAGGGCGCTGGAAATGATTTTGCATATAAACAATAGCGGTCTTCAGTCTGTCAATTTTTGTAGAGTCGGCATTGCTTGTTTCACTGCGGTTGCAAAACTTGCTTTGCGCGGCAATTTCATGAAGCATTAAATAAAAGTGACCCTTCACCGCGGTCTCATGACCAGGCTTCTGACTTTGACATACGTTCATAATGCATTGCAAATGCTGAAGCAGCGCGATTTCCCATTCTGTTTTTGGCTGAATATGTCTAGGAAACGTCTTTTTCTTGTCTTGAAGCGGTGAAATAAATCGTTCCTGTACGGCATCATAGCTGGCACTGGCGAGCAAATGAGTGTCGAACACGATGGCGCAAAAAGAACAGGCAGTATCACCTTGTGCATGTCCAGCATGAATGTCGCCACCGTCTATAAAAACAGCTTCGCCTGTTTTTACAATGAAATAATCGGTATCAACCTGGAACAGCACTTCACCTTCAAGCACATAAAAAAACTCTGCTTCAGCATGCCAATGACAATCCAGAACGGGGACGCCAGCCTCTTCATGTTCAATCCAGTAGGCGGCAAGCGGGAACATATTATCGCCATGCAGCCGGTCTTCTTTTAAGGCGTGCCTAGTTGTTTGATCCATTTTGAGAGGCCTCCTGTGCTTGATGCGAGTTAGTTGCCATTCCATAGAGGCATATCGTCAAAATAGTGCTATAGATGAGCAGTATTCTGTTAGAATTATTCGATTAATTATCAGTATAATGCAATTATATAGGATTGCAAATAAAACTAAACAGGAAGGTTGGTTCAGTCGATGAAATTTACAGACGGCAACTGGCTCATTCGTGATGAATACAAAGTATTAGGGGCTGTACAAGTCCATGATTTCGAGCAAAAGGATGGCAAACTAACTGCTTATGCTTCGCCACAACCTATCTATAATCGTTCTAATATGCTGGATACGATGTTGTTAACGGTCCATTTTCATTCACCGCTGCCAGGCATTATTGGCGTTAAGCTTGTGCATCATGCAGGTGTTCAGGAGCGTGGCCCAGTGTTCGAGCTGTCCTCGCAAACTGGCGACCATGTTGTAATTGAAGAAAACGATGAGCGGGCTGTTCTAACAAGCGGCAGCCTTAGCGTTCATATCCGTAAAGGAGCCGTATGGGCGGTGGATTTCTATCGTGCGGGCGAGCGGATTACGGGAAGTACGCAAAAATCGATGGCCTACATTAAAGAAGACAACGGCAATACGTTTATGCGCGAAGAATTGGATGTTGGTGTTGGCGAGTGGGTATATGGCCTTGGCGAGCGCTTCACGCCTTTCGTAAGAAACGGACAAGTAGTAGATCTCTGGAACAAAGACGGGGGCACAAGCTCGGAGCAATCGTACAAAAATATTCCTTTCTACATGACCAATAAGGGATATGGTGTATTCGTCAATCATCCAGAGCTGGTATCATTCGAGATCGCTTCGGAAAAAGTAAAAAAGGTACAATTCAGTGTATCAGGAGAATCACTCGAATATTTCATTATCGATGGTCCGAGCATGAAGGATGTTCTTCATAAATATACAGATTTGACTGGCAAGCCAGCGCTGCCGCCGGCATGGACATTTGGTTTATGGCTTACCACTTCATTTACGACTAACTATGATGAAGCAACAGTTAATTCATTCGTCGATGGCATGGCAGAACGTGATCTTCCATTGCATGTGTTTCACTTCGACTGTTTCTGGATGCGTGAGTTTCATTGGACGGATTTCAAATGGGATGAGCGGGTATTCCCAGACCCTGTCGGGATGCTGTCGCGGCTCAAAGAAAAAGGGCTTAAAATTTGCGTGTGGATCAATCCTTATATCGCTCAGCGCTCGCGCTTGTTCGAGGAAGGCAAACAAAATGGCTATTTGGTGAAAAAGCCAAACGGCGATGTGTGGCAATGGGATTTGTGGCAGCCAGGCATGACGCTCGTTGATTTCACAAACCCAGCAGCATGCGAGTGGTACGCAAGTTATCTGCGTGAGCTTGTCGATATGGGTGTGGACAGCTTTAAAACCGACTTCGGTGAGCGTATTCCGACCGATGTCGCTTATTTTGACGGCTCGGATCCGATGAAAATGCACAATTACTATACTCAGCTTTATAACAAAGTCGTATTTGAAGTGCTTGAAGAGAAGCTTGGCCGTAACGAAGCCGCTTTGTTTGCCCGTTCAGCTACGGCAGGCGGCCAGAAATTCCCCGTACATTGGGGCGGCGACTGTTATGCAGACTATGAGTCCATGGCAGAGAGCTTGCGCGGCGGCTTGTCGCTTGGGATGTCGGGCTTTGGCTTCTGGAGCCACGATATTGGCGGATTCGAGAATACTGCGCCAGAGCATGTATTCAAACGTTGGTTAGCTTTTGGTCTGCTGTCCAGCCATAGCCGCCTGCATGGAAGCAAATCGTATAGAGTGCCTTGGGCATACGATACGGAAGCGGTAGATGTTACTCGCTTCTTCACGAAGCTGAAATGCCGGATCATGCCTTACTTATTTAATACAGCTGTTCAAGCAACTGAGCTGGGCTTGCCTTCGATGCGTGCCATGGTGCTTGAGTTCCCTGAAGATCCGACCAGCGAAATGCTGGACCGCCAATACATGCTGGGCGACTCTATACTGGTAGCTCCTATTTTCAACGAGCAGGGCCATGTAACTTATTATTTGCCAGCTGGAAAATGGACGCATTTGTTATCCGGAGAAATTGTAGAAGGCGGCTCATGGCGCAAAGAGAAATATGACTTCTTTAGCCTTCCATTATTCGTTCGTCCTAATTCCATTATTGCGCTTGGAGCGAATGAGGTTAAACCAGATTATGATTATGCGGATGGCGTCCAGTTTGAGCTTCATAATCTGGAAGACGGAAAAACAGCTGCAACGGCTGTGCGCAATACCAAAGGCGATACAGAATTGACGATCTCGGCAACACGCCAAGGCGAAGCGATCACTGTTCAATTAGAGGGCAGCGGCAAAGCATTCTCGTTGGAACTGAAGGGGCTAGGTCCAATTCGTTCAGTTGAAGGGGTAAAAGCTGATGTGAAGGATACAGTTCTGCACATTGCTGCAGGCTCGAAGCAGCTGGCGTTTACGATTCATATCTAAACAAATAAGAGGCAGCTTCGTCCCAGCCGTATACAGGCTAGGCCGAAGCTGCCCCTTTTATAGGGCCATTGTACGAGCATTGACCAAAATCGCATAAGAAAAGACTAATAATACAACTGGTTTTCGCATAGGACTGTCGATATAATAAAGATCAGAAAACAAAATCAAATACATCAAATAATAAATATAAGGGAGTGCAGCTCACATGTCACGAATGAATATTGGTTTGCAATTGTACACGTTAAGAGACGCTACCGCACAAGATTTTGAAGGCACGCTTCGCAAGGTTGCAGCAATGGGTTATGAGGGCGTAGAATTTGCAGGTTACGGCGATATCAAAGCTGAAGACATGCGCGACCTGCTTCAAGAATTGAATCTGAAAGCAATCGGAAGCCACGTCGGCTTGCATCTGCTTGAAGGCAATCTTGATGAGGAAATTGCTTATCTTCAAACCATTGGAGCTAAATATGCTATATGTCCTTGGTTGCCGGTAGATGCTCGTGATACAGAAGCATGGCGCGGACATCTCGTGAAATTTGAAGAGTATGGTAAGCGTTTCCGTGAAGCAGGCATTTCTTTCGCTTACCACAACCATGAATTTGAATTTGAAGTTGAAATCGACGGCCAAATCGTATTTGACGCTTTGTATGAGCGGATTGATCCGCAATATCTACAAGTTGAAATGGATATCGGCTGGGTACAATACTCCGGTGTAGACCCGCTTGCTTACATTGCAAAATACGCAGGACGTTTGCCGCTTCTTCATTTGAAGGACTTCCGCGCTGGTGAGAAGGGTCAACAAATCGATACAGTAGAGCTTGGCCGTGGCGATTTGCCGCTTCTTCCTATTATTGATGCTGCCTCGAAAGCATCTGTAGAATGGATTATTGTTGAGCAGGACACTTGTGCGAATCCTCCGATTGAAGCTGTTGCAGAAAGCATGGAATGGTTGAAAACTAATTTTTTGAACAAATAATAATCTAATTAATAATAGATAGGGGAAAATATTCATGTCTAAAGTACGTATAGCAGTTATAGGTTGCGGATCGATTTCGAAATACCGTCATATCCCGGAATATGCAGCTCATGAGAATGTTGAGCTTGTTGCATTCGTAGATCCAATTATCGAGCGCGCAGAACATTATGCGAATTTACATGGCGGCAAAGCGTTTGCTGATTTCGAAACGATGCTTGCAGAAATCAAACCTGATGCAGTAAGCGTATGTACGCCAAATGCATTGCATGCTTCCATGTCTATTACAGCAGCTAATGCGGGTGCTCATGTTCTAGTTGAGAAGCCAATGGCTGTAACAGATGAAGAAGCGGAAGCGATGATTGAAGCAGCTAAGAAAAACGGCGTTCACTTGATGGTTGGCCATAACCAACGCTTCATGCCGCCGCATGTTAAAGCGAAGCAAGTATTGCAGTCCGGCATTCTAGGCAAAGTACTTACATTCCGCACATCGTTTGGTCACCCTGGTCCAGATGGCTGGAGCATCGATGGCGCAGAAAGCTGGTTCTTCCGTAAGCCAGAAGCTATTATGGGCGCAATGGGCGATCTTGGCGTTCATAAATCCGATCTTATTCGCTGGATGCTTGACGACGAAGTTTCAGAAGTAGCTGGATTTGTTGGCACGCTTGATAAGGATACCGATGTTGATGATAACGCATCTTGCTTGCTTCGTATGAAGAGCGGTGCAATCGGCACGCTTGTAGCAAGCTGGACTTACTATAAGGGTGAGGACAACAGCACTATTTTGTGGTGCGAGAACGGCGTTATGAAAATCGGTACGCATCCTGACGATCAAGTAATCGTGGAGCTGCGCAACGGCACAGTAGAGAAGCATAAAGTAGGCGCAATCTCGACTAACGATAAGCAAGAGACAAGCGGCGTAGTCAATGCTTTCTTGGAAAGCATTCTTACGAACACAACACCTGCTGTAAGCGGTGAAGATGGCCGTGCTTCTTTGAAAGTTATCTTGTGTGCATTTGAGTCACAAGCAACAGGCAAATTCATTAGCGTAAACTAAGTAATGTACAGGAATGCCTTCAACCGACGTGCGCAAGCCGTGAGGTTGGAGGTATTCTTTTTTGCACACTATCTTGCATTGTAGAATAGCATGTGGTAAATTATACAAAAGACGGAATTGCTGTACAGTGCTATACTGTATTGATTAATAGTAAGTTATGCTTAGTATCTTTCCACATACAGTACCGAAGAATTAGAACTTCAATGATGGAGGACACGAAATGAACATTCAATTTAAAAAGGGCGTGCTTGAAATATGCGTTCTTGTGCTTGCGACAAGGGGAGATCGATACGGCTACGAGCTGGCTGTTAAAATTTCCGAAAAGTTTGAAGTAGCAGTCGGAAGCGTATATCCATTACTAAGCAGATTGACACAGGACGGCTATTTCTCAACCTATTTGAAGGAATCAACTGAAGGCCCGCCTCGGAAATATTATCAATTAACAGCAGAGGGCTGGAGTCATATGCGCAAATTAATTGCAGAATGGGAAAGTTTCACGCAATCCGTAAATGAAATTGTAGAGGAAGGTTTAAGACCATGACGACAAGAGATCGATATATGTTGGAGCTTGAGAGCATGCTCAAAGTCATTCCAGAGCCGCAGCGTAAGGAATGGCTGTACGATTATTATCTTCATTTTCAGCAAGCGGTAGAGAATGGTCAAACCGAGGAGCAAGCAGCAAGCGAGCTGGGAGATCCAAGAATGATTGCGAACGAGATGCTGCTTGGATACCGAGTTAATCAGGCAGAGACGAACAAGGGCTTTGGAAAGCTCTCTAAGGCTGTATTTGCAACAGCAAGCCTTGGTTTATTCAATATTATATTCGTTCTAGGACCCTATCTGGCTCTGGCGTCGGTCATTGTTGCTTTATGGGCGTCAGCTTTGGGAATAGGTGTAGGCGGTATCGGAATCATGGTAGAGAGCTTATGGAACGGCACATTTACTATGCCACAGGCATTGACGATAGGCTTGATTACAAGCTCAATTACGATTTTACTCATCATCGGCTTAAAGGCACTTACAACTTCCTTCTATAAAATGACCTTAAAATATTTGAAATTCAACACAAGAATTGTAAAGGGGAATAACAAATGAAAAAACTAGCCGCATTCGCTTTAATTTTGCTTGGTATAGGAGTACTTTGCGCGTTTTTTGTATTCGATAAAGATGAACTTGTAACGAAATTTCAGGGCGAACCTTTTTTGCAGGAAAAAACGATTGATGCATCGTCCATTCGCTCGATCCATGCGGAGACGGATACGTTTAATATCACTTTCGTTCCCGGCACAGCAGATGATATTAAAGTGAGACTTGAAGGAGATGTAAGTGAAAAGCTTGCTGGAGACGTCATCCTAACGGCAGCTCCTAAAGGGGATACGCTTAATATTGAGGCAAATACGAAGGATCGTTTTACATTCGGTATTTCTATCGTTAACTTGAAGCTGACGATTGAGGTGCCTGCTAAGCTATGGACCTCAGTTGATATCGAAACAGATACAGGAAACATTGTAGTGAATCAGATGGAAGCTGACAAAATGAAATTAAAATCAGAAACCGGCAATATAAAATTAACGAATTACACGGCTCAGGAGCTTGAATTAAAAACAGATACTGGAAACATTAATATTGCGGACGGAAAAGGCATTCTAAAAGCAGAATCTGAGACGGGAAATGTACGAGTTGAAACAGACGAATTACGCAGCGATCTTTCAATTAAGACGGATACCGGGAATATTATCGTTAATGCAGATAAGCAGCCAGCTTCGGCTTCTATTCGTATCAAGAAGGATACCGGAAACAGCAAGGTGGATTGGGATGGTTTCTCAGTTAACAAGGAAACAGAAAATAATATTGAAGGTGTAATCGGCAGCGGTGATATCAAAATAAGCATGGAGTCTGAGACGGGCAACATCAAACTCGGCACTCGATAAGCAAAAATAGATTTATCAAAACAAGAAGCAAGTCGTGGAATATATCCATGGCTTGCTTTTTTTATGTGTTTGCCGTCTCGATTCATTCATGTATCGCATAAAATATAGCAATTGTTTATCGAGAGGATGCGAAACGAAATGGTCGTAGAGCGCAAATATTTTCAAAGGTTTACTTTTGCGGAGTATGTTGAGTATTTGAAACCATTCGTATCAAAAGTGAAGTTTTCGCAGATTCATGTGCATGGAACATGGAAGCCGACTATTGTGGATTATCGCAGAGCTGCGGATAAAATGAAAATCATTCAAGGGATGTGGCGGTTTCATGCGATTACACAAAATTGGGGTGATATCGCCCAGCACGCAACGATCGACCCTGACGGCTATATATGGGAGGGGCGTTCTCTTCTGGACGCACCGGCCTCTGCTGTTGGCTACAACGACCCTGATCCAGACCGCATACATCCGTTTATGTTCGAGATGATCGGTAATTTTGATGTTGGAGCTGAGAAGCTGGAAGGTGCTCAGCTTGCTTCAGCCGTAAAGCTGACTAGTCAAATTGCTGCGATGTGGAAGCTGCCAGAGAGTCAAATTTTATTTCATCGCGAAATGAATCCAGTGAAAACATGTCCAGGAAGTTCAGTTAACAAAGCGGCTTTCTTAGAGCTTGTTCGCGACTGGAGGGATGTTGATATGAACGCAGCAGATGCTAACAAAATTATCTCTACTTGGCTCTCTCCAGCATGGTTTGCAGCAACCACCAAAGCGGAGAAAGATGAAATTCATCGTCTTGCAAATGAGCTTCGAAAAGCTAGCGGGCAGCTCTAAAAGCAGCAAAAAACGGTGATGAGCATATTCTCATAAAGCAGTAATGGTGCTGTTTTGCTAGCTATTTTCACGTGATTACCAGTTTTTGTGTCATGTAACACCAAAAACCCCATGGTAAGATAAGTGGCGTCAGGAAGAACGATGCGCAAACAAAACGAATGCGCAGCTGAAAAAGCTTCAGTCGTCAGACGCTTTTTTACAAAAACTTATCTTATTAGGAGGATTCATTCATGAAGATGCAACCAATACGTGTAGGTGTCGCTGGCATAATCGCAGCAACGGTGATCGGCGCAGGTTTTACGGCTCCAACGGCAGGTGCAGCACCGGCTGTGAAAACTTTCTCCACGATTCAACAACCATGCCTCATTAGCCAAGATACGATCAAACAGATCGGTGATAAATATGGAATAGATATTAGCAAGCTTTTGAATGGCAGCTTCATTCAATGGCCTACGACAGGCGGTAACACAGGAACAGTAACAAAACCCGGAACAGGTACTGGAACAGTAACTAATCCGGGAACAGGCACTGGAACAGTAACTAAGCCAGGAACTGGCACCGGAACAGTAACTAAGCCAGGAAATGGTACTGGAACAGTAACTAAGCCGGGAACAGGCACAGGAACAGTAACAAAACCAGGAACAGGCACTGGAACAGTAACAAAACCAGGAACTGGTACTGGAACAGTAACAAAACCAGGAACTGGTACTGGAACAGTAACAAAACCAGGAACTGGTACTGGTACAGGAACTGAAACAAAACCGGGAACAGGTACCGACACAGGGGCTTCCAATTTGAGTGCTTATCAATCACAAGTTGTCGACTTAGTTAATAAGGAACGTGCTAAAGTTGGCTTGTCCGCTTTGAAGAGCGATACGCTTCTTACGAAAGTAGCGTCAGAGAAAGCAAGAGATATGGACGTTAACAACTACTTCAGCCACACATCGCCGACATACGGATCTCCTTTTGATATGATGCGTTCTTTCGGAGTGACTTATTCTTATGCTGGTGAGAACATTGCTTCTGGTCAAAAAACACCACAAGATGTTATGACTGCTTGGATGAACAGCCCAGGTCACAAAGCAAACATTCTTAGCGGCAACTTTACAAAAATCGGCGTTGGTTATGTAAACGGCGAATGGGTTCAAATGTTTATCGGCTAGTCTTTCTTTAAACCTTATACAACAGCAATACGTTAAGGGCGGACAACCGCCCTTAACAATATTTATAATCACGTGATCGAAGTTGTGAAACTTCGGGAACGCACAGGAGGATTTACCCCATGTTTAAAAAACGTACATTAGCAGCAGCAGTAGTAGGATTATCGGTTATGATGGCAGCAGGAACAGTAAGTGCAGCTTCGAAAACACATACAGCGAATGACAATGATACATTCTGGAAGCTATCCAAGCAGTACAGTGTACCTTTGGATACACTAATGGAAGCTAATCCAAAAATCGATCCGCTTAACCTATATAAAGGTTTAAAGCTTACTATACCTTCCACAGAAGCTTCTGTAGAGAAGAAACCAGCAACGATGAATTCAGCAGCTGACGACTCCTCAAAAACAGTTAAAGCCATGAATGGAAAAGAATACGCTTACTCGAAAGCGCTTCTCGTACAAGCTACGGCTTATACAGCAGCAGCATCTGAGAATGGCAAGTGGGGAGCAGTCGACTACTTTGGAGACAAGCTCCAGGTTGGTACGATTGCCGTAGATCCGAAAATGATACCTCTTGGCACAAAGCTTTATGTGACAGGGTATTCCTATAATGGTTTGCCGCAAGGCGGAATGATTGCAACAGCAACAGATATTGGCGGTTCGATTAAAGGCAATCGCGTTGATATTTTTGTACCAGGCTCAACAAGCCAAGCCATGTCTTTTGGTATCCAAAACGTGAAAGTATTCGTTCTTGAATAAAAATATAGATGGAAAAGGCAATCCACTCTTCATGAGGGATTGCCTTTTTTTTGTACAGAAAACTCAACGGGCTGCGGATTGTCCGACGAGCTCAGGCAATGTAACGAGCTCATACCCTTTGCTTTCCAGCAATTGGATGAGCTTCGGGAGTGCAGCAACCGTGCCGGATAAATTTTGTCCGACTCCTCCGCCTGCGTGCTGTAAAATAATCGATCCAGGTTGAAGTGTTCTTTTTATATTTTGCAGCACCAATGCGCTGCTAGGATTGTTTTTCCAATCTATGGAATCCACATCCCAGTTGACGATAGCAAATCCAGCCTGCTTGCTCCATCTTACTTGCTGAGGCAGCAGTTCACCGTATGGCGGTCGTATAAAATGAGGAGAATATCCGACTATATTTTTTATTATGGTGTCCGTTCGCCAAATTTGCTTCTGATACTTCGTTAAAGTAAGCTTTGAAAAAATGGCATGGTCATAAGAGTGATTACCTATGACATGCCCTTCGTTATGTATCCGCTTTACTAATGCAGGGTATTTGGCAGCACGGTTCCCTACAATAAAAAAAGTAGCGCAAACATCATGCTCCGCTAATATATCCAAAATAGCTGGTGTATATCTGGGATCGGGAACATCATCAAACGTTAGCGCGACTCTTTTCTTATTACGAGGCCCATTAAGGAGAAAGGCATTGGGAAATTGCCTATGAAGCCTATCCCAAGACACGACAGCCGTTTTTCGTTTTTTTGATTCTTTTGCAGGTTTGAACTGAGCTATTTGCTGCTTATCGGCAGCTAAAGCATAGGAATCGGTTGATAGATTAAGCAGCATAAAACCGATTAAAGCAATGCCCGCCACAGTCTTCCCCATTTTATGTGGTGTTTTCCACATTTGCATCAGTCCCCATGATTGATTGTAAACAAGCCGTGCCGCTATTTTACCCATGCTGTATACTTTCATGCGCTTTACTTTAAAAAAAGAGAGGCTTAAACTAAACATAGTTCACCAATTCATGGCAGGGGGGTTATCTTTTATGAAGTTATTGCAGTTTAAGCAATCCGATCAACTAAGACTCGGCGTGCAGGTTGACTTAGGAATTATTGATATTAAAATGGCCTCTCAAGCTCTGGATATTCCAGCTCCACTTTCTATAGAAGAAGTTATAAGAGGCGGTAAAACAGCATTAGCGGAACTTCAAGCGGTTATTGAGGCTGTCGTTGCAAATAACAACCACATGTATGTGCTTGAAGATACAAATTTCGCTTACGCACCGGTCGTTTCGAACCCGCAAAAAATGGTTTGCGTCGGTTTAAATTACCGCAAGCATGCAGAGGAGACGAAAGCTGAAATTCCGACCACCCCTATTTTGTTTAATAAATTTGCCAATGCCCTGAGTGCACATGGTGATGAGGTGGAGCTGCCGCTTACGAGCAATGAGGTGGATTATGAAGCTGAGCTTGCGATCATTATAGGAAAAACGGCAAAAAACATCGAAGAAGCGGATGCGCTTGATTATGTTTTTGGCTATAGCTGCGCTAACGATTTGTCAGCGAGGAACCTGCAGCGCCGTACATCCCAGTGGATGCTTGGCAAAAGCTGCGACGGATTTGCACCAATTGGTCCTTATATCGTAACGTCAGATGAAGTAAATGATCCGGATAAGCTCACTATTTCTTGCCGCGTAAACGGTGTTCAAAAGCAGCATTCGAATACGGAAGATATGATTTTTTCTTGCCGATCTATCATTAGTTATATTTCTAAGCATATGACACTCGTACCTGGCGATATCATATTAACAGGAACTCCAGAAGGGGTAGTAATCGGATACCCGAGAGATCAAAGGGTGTATTTAAAATCAGGTGATGTGGTAACCGTGGAAATCGAGCAGCTTGGTGAGTTAACTGTCACAATGAGATAATGAAATGCAATTGATAATCATTTTCGTCCGTTGTATAATAAATCGTATCGTTTATTATTGTACATTCATGTTATGGAAGGACGAGAACATCAATGAATGAAGCGTTGTTTGCGATGTTGGAGGACAGCTATGATTTAACGGTAAATAAACGAGAAAATCTTCTGTTTACCTGCCCTGCAATAGATCTGTTGGATGAGAACAAATTGAAGCAATTATTAGCTTTCTATACACCACTAGTTAAAGGCATGGACCCTTCCGTAGGGGAAGTGTACATGGCAGGTTGGTTTCGCGGGCCTATGCTGGGCTTGCTCTATACGTTGTCTGTTTTAAAACAAGCGCCGGATTTGTCACTTAACAATTTAATGGTTCAAATATACAAGGCTGAATATAACAATCATGAATATATTGCTGTCAGCTTTTACTTACATAACTCTGAATTTGTAGCGGCTCCACTACCTTTAGATGAACAAGACATGTGGATTAAGGATAAAATCAGCTCTTTTTTTGAACATACGATACGTCCTGTATTTGACATGATTGCAAAGGTAGGAACGTTGAAAGTAGGCATGCTTTGGAGCCAGCTTCCTACCTCGCTTGAATATGGGTATGACAGAATGCTGAGTGCCGAAGTAGATGAACAGGCAAAGCAAAGCATTGTGACCTATTTCAATATGGTCAAATCGCTTGATGGCGAGGTTTTCGGCAGAAGCAAAAATCCGCTTGATGTGAAATTCCGTATGACAGAGTCATTGGGAGACAAAGATAAGCAGGTTCGGCTGAAAGCAGCATGCTGCTTGTATTACTTAGTTGATGGCGGCTATTATTGTTATACTTGCCCAAGGGTAAAAGAAAGTGTTCGTGCAGAACAGCGTGAAGAATATCGCTGCAAGCAGCAGGCGTAAAATAAGAAAGACCATAATCATCCATTTTGAATGGATGAAGTGACCCCAAAAAGTTAGACAGGTTATTTTATTAGGCGATATTCTGGGAATGAGTCCGGTACAGTACCGGACTCATTCCTTTTAATTTTGTCCTRATACGCTTGTGATTGTAATAATCGATATATTTTGATAGCTCATGCTTAAAATGTTCAATACTTTCAAATTCATTTAAATAAAGAAATTCAGATTTCATTGTGCCAAAAAAGCTCTCGATGACGGCGTTATCGTAGCAGTTGCCTTTGCG